>NZ_CP099391.1:1985987-2647982 GCF_023913515.1 Natronococcus sp. CG52 | reverse complement strand
ACGTCGTCGGCCGGAGTTCGAACCCGAGGAAAATTCCACGACGAACGCGTCGCGGTCGGCCTCGAGCGGTTCGGCCGTCGCCATCGGACTCCGGTACTCGTTGTCCGTTTTCGATCGCGCGCTCGAGAGTGCCGGCCGAGACCGGAGCGGATACGGAACGGACGACCGAAATGGCCAAAAACCGTGCCCCCACTCTTCGGCCGATACGATCCCGGAACGCGCCGGCCAGACCTATTTCCACCCGGACGGTGACGCTTCTCTATGACCAAGATCGCAATCACCGGCGCCTCCGGCAACGTCGGCAGGCAGGCGATCGAGGCGTTCCCGGACGACGATCTCACGCTGTTCTCTCACAGCGAGTCCGAGGATCTCGAGACCACGCCCATCGAGATCACCGAGCGCGAGGCGTTCGTCGACGCGCTCGAGGGCCAGGACGTGCTGATCCACCTGGCGGCCAACCCGGACCCCCGGGCCGAGTGGGATGCGGTCTCGGGGCCGAACGTCGAAGGGGTCTACAACGCCTTCGCGGCCGCCGCCGAGAACGGCCTCGAGCGGGTCGTCTTCTCGAGTTCGAACCACGCCGTCAACATGGCTAACACCGTCTCGCCGACGCGGCCGGAGTCGACGAACGGGGCCCCCGACGTCGTGCGGCCCGACGATCCCCCGGCACCCGACACCTACTACGGCGTCAGCAAGGTGTTCGGCGAGGCGATGGGCCACTACTACGCGAAGCGTCACGGTCTCGACGTGGTCAACCTCCGGATCGGCTGGCTGCTCACGCGCGACGAACTGCGGGGCGAGGTCGCCGACCGCGACGGTGCCGGCGAGCGCTACGCCCGGGCGATGTGGCTCAGCCCCGGCGACTGCCGGCGGGTCATCCGCGCGGCCGCGACGGGGTCGCTCCGAACGACACCGCTGACCGCCCACGGCATCTCTCGGAACGCCGAGCGGTTCCTCTCGCTCTCGGAGACGATGCTCGAACTCGGCTACCAGCCGCGGGACGACGCCGCCGAGGTCCTCGCGGACGACGAGGAGGGACGGAACGGACTCGAGGCGCCCTGAGAGCGGGCGGGCGTTCTCGAGATCGAAAGACGGAATATCGGGACGGTGCTACCCTCGCACATGTCAACAAGGGTGTCCGAGTCGACGGGCTACGGTCCGAACAGCCAGATGTCCCTTTTCGGGTACATCGCCGCGGCGCTCGTCGTGATCGTTCTTCTCCCGGTGTTGCCGCTGTTCGTGATCGGCTGGCTCGTCTGGCGGGCCTTCTTCGTCGACGAAGAGGAACACAGCTTCGAGCGGTGGCGCCGCGAGTCCGGTCGTCGGCCGGGTGACTCCTGATCAGTCGCCCGCACTCGCCGCCTCGAGTCCCGAGGGCGGCGACCCCGGGAGTTCGTCTCGGTCGTGGGACGCGTCGAACGCCGGGTCGGGTCCGCGGGCGATAATCCGGTGCGGGTTCACGTCCGGATGGGTCGTGTAGTAGTGCTCCTTGATGTGGTCCACGTTTACCGTCCGTGCGACACCGGGCGTCTGGAAAAGATCCCGAAGGTACGGCCACAGGTGCTCGTACTCCCGGACGTACTGGACGTTACATATGAAGTGCGTGTGATAGACGTTGTCGAACCGGACGAGCGTCGTGAACATCGCGACGTCGGCCTCCGTGAGCCGATCGCCGGCGAGGTAGCGCTGGTCGCCCAGAACGTCGTCCCAGTGGTCGAGCGCCGCAAAGAGGTCGTCGACCGCCTCGTCGTACGGCCCCTGACTGGTCGCGAATCCGGCCCGGTAAACGCCGTTGTTGATCGGCTCGTAGATTTCGTCGATGATCCGGTCGACCTCCTCCCGGTACCCTTCGGGATAGAGATCGACGTCCCGCGAGGCGACCGAATCGAACTCGGTGTCGAGCATCCGCATGATCTCTTTCGACTCGTTGTTGACGATCGTGTCCTCGCGCTTGTCCCAGAGAACCGGCACGGTGACGCGGGCGGTGACGTCGGGGTCGGCCCGAACGTACAGTTCGCGCAGGTAGTCGGCGCCGTGAACGTGATCTCGCGTACAGTCCTCCTTGTCGGGCGTGAACTGCCAGCCGTCCTCGTCGCGGTACGGATCGACGACCGAGACGGAGATCGCGTCCTCGAGTCCCTTCAGCGCGCGCGTCACGAGCGTTCGGTGGGCCCACGGGCAGGCGTAAGAAACGTAGAGGTGGTAGCGGCCGGCCTCGGGCCGGAACTCCGCGTCGGGATCGTCGCGGACCCAGTCTCGGAACGTCGTCTCCTGACGTTCGAACGAACCGTCGTCGCCGGTCGTCTCGTACGCGTCTGTCCGCCACTCGCCGTCGACGAGCGTGTTCATACCCGATCGTACGCGCCGGACGGTGAAAGGCTCGTTCCTAACCCCAGTGTTACCGGCCGCGGGTCCCGTCAGCCGACCGCGTTCACGAGCCAGTACGCCGCCGTGAGCGCGATCAGGAGCGCGCTCTCGAGTCGGGTCACCCGTCGACCGGTCGCGAGCAACACCGTCACAGCGGCGGTCAGTACTGCCGGCCACGCCAGCCCGGGAATTACGGCCAGATCGACGGTCATCGACTGGACGAGCGCGGCGACGCCCAGAACGCCGACCCGCAGGCCGAGTACGGTGGCGACGAGAAGCGCGACCGAACCGACGAGCGGCGACACGCCTCATACCTTCGGCCGACCGGCGTAAAAATCCGGTTCGAGAGCGCGGCTGCGACGTGGTGGCGGCGCGCAAGCGGCTCGAGTAGGGCGAAGAAACCACATGTTAGACCGCCGTTAGATCCTCAGTCGACGTTCGGTAACATTTATCCGGTATAATTCGAGTATTACTGTCGTGTGCTACGATGAGTACTGACAACGGCGAGCCAGGTGAGTCGGATCCGAGTGAGTCGTTCACCCAGGGAACTGACGACGAGCCGCGAATAACGTTCTACGGCGGTCGAGGCATGAGCGCGATCCCGATCGGGTTCTTCATCGTCTGGGCGATCGCCCAGACCGCCCTCTGGCGGATCTCAGATACGGGCGGACTGGTCGTCGGTATCCTGGTCGGACTGATCCTCGGGATGTTCTTCGTTCGCGGAAACTGGAAAACCTACGCGAACACGATCTTCGAGGGGATGACCCAGCCTGTCGCGGTGACGGCGATCGTCGCCTGGATCTGGGCCGGGATGTTCGCCGAGATCCTACAGGACGGCGGATTCGTCGACGGTCTCGTCTGGCTGGCCGACGTCGGCGGGATCGGTGCGACGCTGTTCCCGGCGATCACGTTCGTCCTCGCAGCGCTGTTTACGACCGGGATCGGGACGGGATACGGCGCGGCGATCGCGTTCGTCACCCTGTTCTTCCCCGCGGGGATCCTGCTCGGAGCGAATCCCGTCCTGCTGTTCGGCGCGATCCTCTCGGGGGCGATCTTCGGCGATAACCTCGCACCCGTCAGCGACACGACGATCGTTAGTGCGGTTACGCAGGACTCCGACATCGGTGGCGTCGTCGCCTCGCGATTCAAGTACGTGATCGTCGCTGCGATCATCGCGTTCGTCGGCTACATCGTTGCCGGGCAGTTCATGGGCGGCCTCGAGATCGGCGGCGACGCCCAACAGATCCTGGTCGCCGAGAGCGAACCCGTCGGCCTGATCCACCTCGTTTCGATGGGGGTCGTGATCGGCGCAGCGATCGCCGGGCGCCACATCGTCGAGGCGATCTCGTGGGGAATCGTCGTCGCAGCAGCGTTCAGCCTCGTCCTGGGGCTGATGTCGTTCGGCGATATCGTCATGTTCAACGCACCCGAGGACGCGCCAGTGGCGGAGCCGCTCGAGTTCCTCCCGATTCTGACGATCGTCGAGGATCCCGACGCGGTCAGCGTCGGCGGGAGCCTGATCAACGGCGCGGCCGGCTTCTTCGAGCTGGCGATTCTCGTCCTGCTGATCATCGCCGCGGCACAGATCATGATCCGCGGCGGCGCGTTCCAGGCGATTCTCGACTGGTCGATCGAGAACCTCGCGACGAACGTTCGCAACGCCGAACTCACGATGGTCGGCTCCGCGGCGCTGATCAACGCCGTCATCACGATCAACACGGCCGCGGAGGTCGCGATCGGACCGTACATCTCGAAGATCGGCGAACGGTTCAACCTGAACGGCTACCGGCGGGCGAACATCCTGGACGCCCAGACGGCTGCTCTGGGCTACATCTTCCCGTGGTCCGGCGGCGTCCTCGCCGGTTATACGGCGATGCAGGACCTCCCCGGACAGTACGATTGGTTCAGCACCGATATGCTCGTGACGCCGATCGACGTCGTCCCGTTCGTCTTCCAGGGGTGGCTGCTGGTCGCCGTCTTCGTGGTGGCGGCACTCACCGGCTTCGGCCGCGAGTACATCATCGACCGCGAAAGTGAAGAGGTGGCACGAATATGAGCTTCCTGAAAAAGTACTTCAAAGGATGGCAGTTCCGCGACACGAGTCCGTCGCTCACCGAGGGCGACGTCTTCGACGTCTTCGTCGCAGAGTCGAACAGTAACAACGAAGGACACGTCTACATCGGTGACACCCACCTGGTCGTCAACGGTGCGGGTCCGGAGACGGTCGAAAAGCGCGTCCGCGTTCGGGTGACCGAGTTCGACAGCGCGACTGCGACCGGCCGCGGCGAGTTCCTCGAGATCGTCGGCGAGAGCTCCTACACCGGGTAACGGCTCGCCGTCCGCGCCTCGATCGAGGAACGCGATTTTAAGTACGCCGGGTGAGAGCACTCGCACACGACATATGGACGACGGGGACAGCCACCGTCAGAGTCGGCTCTTCACGGACGACGACGGCGAATTCGACGCCGAGCGCGCTCGAGACGAATCCCTGCCGGTCGAGGACGGCGACGTGATCGACACCGACCAGCTCGCCGACCACCAGCGGTACGTCGAGGGGCGAGGGATCTACGACGAGCGAAACCGGATCAACGACCTCACCGGCAAGGAGTGGAAGTACGCCACCAAGTCCGTCATCGCGGAGAGCTACCCGCCGGACGTCCAGCACGGTCTGCGGAGCGAACACGGGGGACAGAAGCCGCCGCGGCTCTGTGCGGAGCTGATCGGTCGATTCAGCACGGCCGACGACACCGTCCTCGATCCCTTCGCCGGCGTCGGCGGCACCTTGCTCGGCGCCAGCTTCTGCGAACACGAGGGGACCGGACTCCGCGAGGCGATCGGGTTCGAGCGCAACGAGCGCTGGGTCGAGCTCTACGGGGAAGTCCTCGAGTGCGAGAACGAGGAACGGCAGGCCCGCGAGGAGCCGCCGCTCGCCGAGCAGGAACTTCGCCGCGGCGACTGTGCCGACCTGATCGAGGACGTCCCCGACGACAGCGTCGACCTCCTGTTGACGGACGTCCCGTACTGGCACATGGACGAACTCGAGCAGACGCGAAACGAGCGCGAGACGCGCGAGAGCAAACTGGGCGCGTTCGACGCGGGCGAGGTTGCGGACGAAAACGAGACTGCGGACGGAGACGAAGCCGCGGGCAATACCGACGACGGTGAGACCGGGACGAAAGCCGAGTGGCTCGCCGACATGGCCGAGAAGTTCGACCGGTTCGCCGACGCGGTCACGCCGGACGGCCACGTGGTCGTCTTCATCGGCGACATGTACCGAGACCAGTCCTACGAGTTCCTCTCGGCGGATCTCGCGCAGGCGATCGAGTCGACCGCGCCGCTGACGCTCGCGGCGAACCTGGTCTGGTACGACCCGACGAAGGATCTCCACGTCTACGGCTACCCGTTCTCGTTCGTCCCCTCGATGGTCCACCAGAACGTTCTCGTTTTCCGACTCGAGGACGACGGCTAAACTGGTCTGACTCGCGTCATCCGGCCGTCTGACGCGGTTTTATCACGAACACCGTCGATGGAACTACTGGGCGCGAACTGGACGATACCCATCCCCCACTCCGGTCGCGCCCGTGCGCCACCTGCTCCATCCCCCTTTCTCACCGATCAGGCGGACGCGGGTAACAGCGACGCCCGAACGTCGTCGACGCTATCCGTTTCGGTGATGATGGCGACCTCGTCGCCGACGTCCAGTTCGGTTCCCGGAAGCGGAATCGTCAGCGACTCGCGAGCACGACCGTGCGCGTAGATCCGCGCGGATTCGGGTAACTCGAGTTCGCTCATCCGCTTTCCGACCGCGGGCGATCCCTCGCGAATCTCGAGGACGGTCAACTGGAGGTTCGTGGCGAGGTCGGCGACGACGTTGAAGTCGCCGCCGAGCATGGCCGTCTTCGCGCCCGCCGCGCCCAGCCGTTCGGGATAGATGATCTCGTCGACGTCCTCGGCGTACTTGTTGTAGATGTCCTCGCGGTAGTCCTCGTCGATCCGTAACACGGTCCGGCAGTCGTGGTGGTTGCCGACCATACAGGCCGCGAAGTTGGCGTTGAGGTCCGGCGTGAACGCACCGATCGCGTCCGCAGCGTCGATCCTCGCTTCGAGAAGCACCTCCTCGTCGGCGCCATCTCCCTGGACCGTCTCGAACCCGTCGGTCTGGGCGCGGTCGATCCGGTCGGGATCCTTCTCGACGACGACGGCGTCGTGTCCCTCTTCGGTCAGGATACGCGCCGTCCGCGATCCGACTCGGCCGTAACCCACGATGACAAACCTCATGCTTCCCAGGTATGCGCTCGGGGGACAAATACGTTCGTTCGACGCCGTCCGTCTCGAGGATCCGCGAACGGATCCGTCAGGCGCGTCGTTCGGCGTCTCTCGTCCGTGACCGAATCGCTCGAGGTGTATCCACGAACGTGCTCAAGATGCCTCGATCCGAGACGGGAACCTTTAACTAAGCAGTCTGGTTATGCTCGTACATCCAATATGGGGGCTTCCGACAGCATTGGAGACTACTTCGGATTCGACGAGCACGATACCGACTTACAGACAGAGATCATCGCCGGGGTAACGACGTTCCTGGCGATGGCGTACATCGTCGTGGTCAACCCGGCAATCCTGAGCCAGGCGATCCTCTGGAACCACGAGACGGGGGAGTTCCAGGGAGAGGCGCTGATCAACGGAACGGTCTACAGCGAGGGCGAGATCTTCCAGATGATCGCCGTCGTGACGATTCTCGCGTCGATCGCCGCGATCCTCGTGATGGCGCTCTACGCGAATCGCCCGTTCGGACTGGCGCCGGGGATGGGACTGAACGCGTTCTTCACGTTCACCGTCGTCGTCATCCTCGGCGTTCCGTGGCAACTCGCGCTCGCGGCCGTCTTCGTCGAAGGACTCATCTTCATCGCGCTCACCGCCGTCGGCGCGCGACGGTACGTCATCGAACTGTTCCCGGAGCCCGTCAAGTTCTCCGTCGGAGCGGGTATCGGTATTTTTCTGCTCTTTCTCGGACTGCAGGAGATCGAACTCGTCGTCCCGTACGACGCGACGCTCGTCACGCTCGGCAACGTGCTCCAGAGCCCGGTCGCCGCGCTCTCGCTTGCGGGTCTCGTCCTGACGCTGTTGCTGTACGCCCGCGGCCTGCGCGGCTCGATCATCATCGGCATCCTGACGACGGCCGCCGCCGGGTGGGGCCTCACGCTCGCGGGACTCGTTTCCCCCGGCGTACTCACACCCGAAGGGTCCTACGACAACGTCACGAACGAGGGGATCGTCTCGATGCTCACGTCCGTCCAGTACGACTTCACCCCGCTGTTCTGGGGATTCGTCGACGGACTGGGAATGATCACCGACGATCCGCTCGTCTTCGCGCTGGTCGTGTTCACGTTCTTCTTCGTCGACTTCTTCGACACCGCGGGGACGCTCATCGGCGTCTCCCAGATCGGCGGCTTCCTCGACGAACGGGGTGACTTGCCGAACATCGAGAAGCCCCTGATGGCCGACGCGGTCGGGACGACGGTCGGCGCGATGATCGGAACCTCGACGGTGACGACGTTCATCGAGTCATCGGCCGGCCTCGAGGAGGGCGGACGGACCGGCTTTACGGCGCTCGTCGTCGGCGGGATGTTCGCGCTCGCGTTGCTCGTCGTCCCGCTCATGCAGGCGATTCCCCAGTACGCCACCTACCTGGCGCTGATCGTCGTCGGGATCATCATGCTGCAGGGCGTCACCGACATCGACTGGCAGGATCCCGCCTGGGCGATCAGCGCCGGGCTGACGATCACGATCATGCCGCTGACGACGTCGATCGCGAACGGTCTCGCCGCCGGGATCATCAGCTACCCGCTGCTCAAGGCCGCGACGGGCGAACGCCGGGACGTCTCGCCCGGCCAGTGGGTACTGGCGCTCGCGTTCATCGTCTACTTCGTCGTCTACTTCTCGGTCGAGGCGGGGACCGTTACGTTCTGACTCCGCCCGCGGTTGCGGCAATTCGGTATCCTACCGGAGACCTCTTGGCCGTCTATCCGTTACTGGCCGCTATGGCTGACATCACGCTGTACGAACTCCCCGGCTGTCCGTACTGTGCGAAAGTCCGCACGAAACTCGACGATCTCGAGGTCGATTACGACGTGATCGAGGTGCCCCGCTCCCACGGGGACCGCACCGAGGTCGAGCGCGTCAGCGGCCAGACCGGCGTTCCGGTGATCACCGACGAGGCCGAGGGCGTCGAGGGGATGCACGAGAGCGAGGATATCGTCACGTATCTCGAGGAAACGTACGCCTGATCGTTCGACCGTAGCGCGTTTCGCGTCGCGATTCGTTTTCACTCCCAATCCTCTCGAGTTCTACCGCAACGAACGACGACGCTGTTCGGACCGCTGAGCGACGGCTCCTGACGATTCCTGCGTCTCCCTTTTTCACAGGAGTGTCGCCGCCGACTACCGTCGAACCGCCGGAGAGAATCAGGCTGCCTCTTCGTGTTCCGCGCGTTCCCGGATGACCGCCCGAAGGTCGTCCGCGTCGCGGAGTTCCTCGAGTTCGTCGCGCTCGACGAGTGCGGTGCCGTTGACGGCGTCGCGTTTCGCGCGGTCGACGATGTAGACCGACTGGGTTCGCGTCACGTGGCCGATCGAGCTCATGATCCGGGCGCGCTTCTCGGCGGCCTTCGTGAACTCGGAGTGACCGGTGAGAACGACGCCGCTGTCGTCCTCGTCCTCGCTGACCGCTTTGAACGGCGACCGAGCGGTCGGGTGAACCCGGTAACCGGCCCGGGTGAACACGGCGACGACTCGTTCGTCGGTCGGATCGGCCGCCGGATCGTCGGGCGTCGACTCGCTCTCGTGGACGTCGTCGGCGCCCTCGAGGACGTCGACGGGGCTCGTCAGCGGCGCGTCGAAGAGTTCCTGAAGCGCCATCGCGACCTCGACGGAGGCGTTCATCCCGTCCTCGTACTTCGAGACGGTCCGCCGCGAGACGCCGAGCTGACTCGCGAGCTGACCGAGGCTCAGGTCGCGGTCCTCGCGCTCGTCGGCGAGCAGGTCGCCGTCGATGTTGACGTAGAGGCCGCCGGGCGCGGCGTAGATCAGCGGCGGGACGTCCTCGATGAACAGGTTGTACGCCGTGTCGGGGCTGAAGACGGGGACGCCGTGTCGGAAGTAGACGACATCGGGTTTGAGGTCCTCGTCGCGGCTGCGGAGTCCGATAACGAGCGGGGTCGCCTGGAGGTAGGTTCCGAGGCGACGCATCTCGTGGCCGGTCTCCTCGTTGAACGCGTCGATGTTGCCGAGGATCTTCACGAGCAACAGATCCTCGTTGCGGCGTGCAGCGATATCGAAGCTCTTCGGTCGAATCGCACACCGGTCGCTGACCACGAACCCCGCGTCCTCCAGCATCGCGGTGACGTTGCCGACCAGTGCGGATCGGGACATACGGATACGTAAGTGATTCCAGCTATATGAGCGTTGTCCCCGCCTCGTCCGGGTGCAGGGTGGCGATTCGATCTGTTACCGCCAGTATACTTTTATAGCTGGCTTTGCCCGGACGCTCGTCCCGAAAGCGGTTACTCGCTCGCCCGGCAACCACCGACGATGACCGTCGTCGGCCTCGACGATACCGACTCCCGCGAGCGCGGGATGTGTACGACCTACGTCGCCGGAGAGATCGCCGAGCGGCTACGACGGACGGGAGCGTCCGTCTCGCGGCTGCTGCTCGTCCGACTCAACCCCGCGGTCGAGTACAAGACTCGCGGCAACGCCGCGCTGGCGATCCACACCGACTGCGACCCGGACCGCGCGTTCGCCGTCGCTCGCGAGCGCCTCGAGTCCCTCGCGGAGACGGCCGACGACCGGACGCATCCGGGACTGGTCGTCGCCGATCACGGGCCCGACGACGCACCGGACGACGTCCGCGCGTTCGCCCGCCGCGCGATCCGGACGCACCTCGAGCGCGCCGACGCGACGACGCTGATCGACCGTCACGGCTACCGCGCGTGGCACGCCGGCAACGGTCGCGGCCGGATCGGCGCCCTGGCCGCGATCGGCGCCTGGCGCGCCCTCGAGGACTGGACCGCCGAGCACATCTCCTACCGCGAACCCGAACGGTGGGGGACGCCGCGCGACATCGACCGCGACAGCGTCTTCGCCGCGGCGAACTGGGCGTATCCGACGGTCTGGGACACCGTCGACCGCGGCGAGGACGATTCCGTCTGCGTGCCGCACACGCCCGGTCCGATCCTGTACGGGATCAGGGGCGACGACGCGGACGCCGTCCGGGCCGTCGCGGACCGCATCGAGAGCGAACCCGTCGTCTCGAGCCAGCTATTCGTGACGAACCAGGGAACCGACGTCCACCTCCGGGACGGAACGCTCGAAACCGTTCGGGACGGCCACGCCTACCGCGTCGACGGCCGAGTCGCGAGCGATCCCGAGACCAGGCGGGGCGGCCACGTCTTCGTGACGCTCGAGGGCGAGGGGCCGCCGCTCGAGTGCGCCGCCTTCGAGCCGACGAAGCGGTTCCGCAACCGCGTGCGCGCCGTTCGCGTCGGCGACCGGATCACCGCCTGCGGCGAGGTGTCGCGGGGGACGCTCAAACTCGAGAAGCTAGCGATCCGTGACCTCGTGACGACCGAGCGCGTCACGCCGACCTGTCCCGACTGCGGGCGGACGATGAAGAGCGCCGGCCGGAACCAGGGCTATCGGTGTCGAGACTGCGGAACGAGCGCCGCGGAGAAGGCGACCGTCCCGCTCGAGCGCGACCTCGAGGAGGGCTGGTACGAGGTCCCTCCCTGTGCGCGCCGACACATCGCGAAACCGCTGGTTCGAGGCGGATTCGACGCGCCGACACATCCCGAACGGTAGCGGCCGCTTCACATCGGGACCCGATCCGTCGGCTGGTCCGTTCCGAGCCGTTTCCGGAGTTCCATGACCCTGCCGAGGTCGCCGCGGGAGACCGTTCCGATGGGGTCTCCGTCCTCGACGACGACGACCAGCGGCCCGTCCCGCATCGCCACAAGCACGTCGAAGGCGGGCATCGTCGGTTCGACGGTCGGGACGTCGGTGCTCATGACCGATCGGACGGTGGTCGACTCGTGACCGTCGCGGTCGACCCGTTTCAGACTCGAGAGCGTCACGAGACCGGCGATCTCGCCGTCGTCGAGAACGACGTACTCGCTCCGTCGGTCGCGGAGCATCCGGTCGGTGAAGTCGGCGACGGTGTCGTTGGCGCCGACGGTTCGAACCGACGCGTCCATCACGTTCGCTGCGGTTACGCCCGTGAGAAGTTCGTCGAGCATCGTCGTCCGCGACTCGGTCGTCGCCGTTCCGTAGACGAACAGCGCGATGAGAATCAGTACCGGGTTCCACGAGAGGACGCCGACGACTGCGAACAGCAACGCGAAGAACGTCCCGACGCGCGCGGCCGTTCGCGTCGCCTCGGCGTACGACCGCGAGCGAGCGAGCAGGGCCCTGAGGATGCGGCCGCCGTCCATCGGGAAGGCCGGGAGCATGTTGAAGATCGCGAGGACGACGTTGATGACGGCGAGCCAGCCGACGACGAACAGCACGACCGGGAGTCCGGCGGGAATCACCTGTAACAGGCCGACGAAGGCGACGCCGAGCAGCACGCTCGTGATCGGTCCCGCGATAGCGATCCAGAACTCTCGGTTCCACTCGCGGGGCATCGACTCGAGCGACGCGAGTCCGCCGAAGATCCAGAGCGTGATCGATCGGATACCGATTCCGTACCGGCGAGCCACGTACGCGTGGCCGAGTTCGTGAACGGCGACGCTGAAGAATAGACCGATCGCGGCCGCGGTCCCGATCAGCCACGGGTTCGCTCCCTCCTGTAGCACGTCGACGTCGAGTCCCGCCGGCGAGAGATCGTCGATGATCGCGGCGTACACGTCGATCTGACCGCTCGCAGCGATCAACCAGACGAGAACCGGGAGGAACACCACCAGGGAGATGTTGAGCTGAATCGGGATCCCCCAGACGCTCGTGATTCGGTAATTTCGCATGATGATCGCAGCAGAGGATCCGAATTCACTTTAGCCGTCGGTTTCTGCACCGCTCGTCGTGAGTTGTGACGTCGAACGGCGAACACGAGAAGAGCTGCGACAGCGAATCAGGGAACGTTGATCCCGCGACGAGCGAGGAACTCGCTGGCCTCCTTGATCTCGACCGGGCTCCCGATGATTCGGTAGTGGTCCTCGTCCTCCGGAAAGACGGTCACGGTAAACCGATCGTCGAGCTGCGGCTCGAGCCCCTCGACGGTTTCGCGGGGGAGCACGATCTGCGTGCTATCGCGCAGCTGCGACGGTTCCGGCATTCGTATATTCGAACGATCTTTCGCGCGCGGTATATGCGTGTCGAATTCTAACCATCATTGGTATCGGAACCGAGTGGTATCATCCGGTTCCGTTCGCGGGTCCGTATAGCACTTCCGAGTCGGCGACAGCCACCGCGACGGGGCGGGCTGCGGGGCCGCATGGAAAGTGTTTTTCGGTGCGACCGGTTGAATACAGACAAATGGGGCTCGAGGACGAGATCGACGAGATCGAGGAGGAAATCGCCAATACGCCCTACAACAAGTCAACCGAGGCGCACATCGGTCGGCTGAAGTCCAAGCTCGCGGAGAAGAAGGAGAAACTCGAAAACCAGAGTTCGTCGGGCGGCGGAACCGGCTACTCCGTCGAGAAACACGGCGACGCGACCGTCGCGCTGGTCGGATTTCCCAGCGTCGGCAAGTCGTCACTGCTGAACTCGCTGACCAACGCCGAGAGCGAGACGGGCTCCTACGAGTTCACGACGCTGGACGTCAACCCCGGCATGCTCAGTCACCGGGGGGCGAACATCCAGCTGTTGGACGTACCTGGGCTGATCGAAGGCGCAGCATCGGGGAAAGGCGACGGTCAACAGGTGCTCGCAGTGGTCAGGAACGCCGACCTGATCATCTTCATGCTGTCGGTGTTCGAGATCGACCAGTACGACCGCTTGCAGGAGGAGCTGTACGACATCAACATCCGCGTCGACCGGGAACCGCCTCGGGTGACGGTGCGGCCGAAAATCAAAGACGGCATCAAGATCACCTCGAGCACGGAGCAGGAGTTAGACGAGGAGACGATTTCCGACGTGCTTCGCGACCAGGGGTACGTCAACGCCGATCTGAACCTGCAGGAAACCGTCACTATCGACCGGTTGATCGACGGACTGATGGAGAACCGCGAGTACATCCCGTCGATCACCTGCGTGAACAAGGTCGACCTCATCGACACCGATTACAAGGAGAAGGTCGACGACCAGCTCCGCGAGCGCGACCTCGACCCCGAGGACGTCACGTTCATCAGCGCCGAGAAGGAGAAGGGGCTCGAGGCGCTCAAGGACCGAATCTGGGATAACCTGGACCTGATCCGGGTCTACATGGACAAGCCGGGCCGAGGGATCGACTGGGAGGAACCGCTCGTCGTCGAGTCCGGAACGACCATCGGCGAGGCGGTCGAGAAACTCGGCGGCGAGATGGAAGAGCGGTTCCGCTTCGCCCGCGTCAGCGGCCCCAGCGCGACCCACGACGAACAGCAGGTCGGAAAGGATCACGTGCTCGAGGACGAGGACGTGCTGAAGCTGATCCTGCGGCGGTAGCGACCTCGCTGGACGAGTTCTCGAGACCGGATCTTCGACCGACCGTCTCCACCGGGACCGTCCTGACAGACGCCGTGACGGGTGACCACCACCCGTCGGTGACGGGGTCGTTCGGGGTTGCCTCCGTTCCGGAACAGTTTCCGAACACGACAGTATTTATACTGAGCTGTATCGAACAGTAGCACATGTCCGAGTTCGGTGTACTCTCGCTTCTGCCACCGTTGCTAGCGATCGCCCTGGCGATCATTACACGAAAAGCAGTGCTGTCGCTGTTCCTCGGTATCTGGTCCGGGGGCATCCTGTACGCCGGCGGCCCCGATCCGCTCGCGGATCCGACGGGCTGGCTCGGCGACGTCGCTGCGTCCGGCTTCGGCCTGGTTACGACGTTCGACTGGATCGTGGCGGCGATCATCGCCGACGAGGGCTTTCACGCACAGATCCTGCTGTTCACCCTGTTGCTCGGCTCGGGCGTCGCCATGATCTGGAACCTCGGCGGCTCCTACGCCGTCCGGGACTGGGCGCTCTCGAAGATCGAGACCCCGCGCGGGGCGGGAGCGGCCGCCTGGCTGCTCGGTATCCTGATGTTCTTCGACGACTACGCCAACACGGCCATCGTCGGGAGCGCGATGAAAGACGTCTCCGACCAGCTCCGGATCTCCCGCGAGAAGCTGTCGTACATCGTCGACTCGACCGCGGCGCCGGTGGCGACGCTCGCGATCTCGTCGTGGGTCGCGTTTCAGCTCGGTCTCATCGCCGACGCCTACAACGACCTCGGACTGGAGGAGCATCCCTCGGCGTTCGAGGTCTTCCTCAACTCCATCCCGTACAACATGTACGCCATCCTCGCCATCGTGATGGTGGCGATCATCGTCGCCACCCGACGGGACTACGGCGAGATGCTCGACGCCGAGCACCGCTCCTGGCGCACCGGAAAGGTCTACCGCGGGGACGCCCAGCCGATGCAGGACGTCGAGGCCGATCTCGGCGCTCCATCGGCTGCGAACCCCCGACTGGTGAACTTCTTCGTACCGGTCGCCGTGCTCATCGTCGTCACGCTGGGCGCGGCCCTGTTGACGGGCTACGAGCCCGGGGCGACTCTGTTCGAGACGGTCACGGAGGCCGACTACGCGACGGCGCTGATCTACGGCTCGTTCGCGATGGTCGTCTCGGGGTTCATCCTCGGGAAGGTCTACGACATCTTCGACTTCGGCGAGGCGACGGATACGACGATCGACGGCTTCGGCATCATGCTCACCGCCGTCTCCATCCTCGTGCTCGCGTGGGGGATCGGCGAGGTCGTCTCGGCCCTCGAGACGGGCGACTACGTCGCCGACTTCGTGGGCGATCAGCTCCCCGCGTCGGTGCTACCGGCGGTCGTCCTGCTGACGGCGGCGTTCATCGCGTTCTCGACCGGGACCTCCTGGGGGACGATGGCGATCCTGACGCCGATCGTGATCCCGGTCGCCTGGGGGCTCACGAACGACCACACGATGGTCGCCGCGGTCGTCGGTACGATCTTCTCCGGAGCTATCTTCGGCGACCACACCTCCCCCATCTCGGACACGTCGGTGCTGTCCTCGACGTTTACCGGTGCAGACCTCATCGATCACGTCAGGACGCAGCTCTACTACGCGGTCACGGTCGGCATCGTGACGATCGCACTGCTGCTCGTGTGGGGCGTCTTCCGGATCACGCCGCTGATCCTTCTGCCGGTCGGCGCGCTCACCCTGGTCGGCCTCGTCTACGCGCTCTCCGAGTTCGACGCCCGGCGCAAGGGGATCGAACCGGTGGCGGTGAACGCCGAACAGGAGAACACGGACGGCCCGGTGAAACCCGCCGTGGAATCGACCGCCGCGTCCGAGTCCGGTGAATCAGCGGCAGAATCGGATTCGGGTGCGGGCTCGAGCGATCTCGGCGACGAACCGACGGACGACACCAGGTAAGCGACGGCCGTTTCGTCCCGAACGGAGCGTGGCGGAACTGGCGCGGGCGCTCGACGAATCGGCCGGCTTCCACAAGCTTTTGCGCCGGGCCACCGTTTTCTCACGTATGGACGGAACCCTCGATCACACGATGCTTCGCGTCGGAGACCTGGAGGAATCGCTCGACTGGTACCAGACCCACCTCGAGTACGAGGAGAAGGATCGCCACGAGGGCGACGGCTTCACCATCGTCTACCTCGGTCCCGAGGAGATGCACGAGGAGGGCGCGATGCTCGAGCTCACCCACAACGAGGGCGAGGACGACCTCGAGGTCGGCGACGCCTGGGGGCACGTTGCGGTGCGAGTGCCCGAGGGCGAACTCGAGGAGCGCTACCAGCAGCTGATGGACGAGGGCGTCGAGGACTACCGCGACCCCGAGTCCTGCGGCGGCCGCTACGCGTTCGTCAAGGACCCCGACGGCCACGAGATCGAGATCGTCAAGCGCGATCCTGATCAGGGCGCACTGTGGTCGCTCGACCACACCATGATCCGCGTCGAGGACGCCGACGAGGCGCTCGGCTTCTGGACCCGGAAGTTCGAGTACGACGAGGTTAGCCGCTGGGAGTCCGACTCCTTCGCGAACTACTTCGTCGAACCCGCGGACGCCGCCGACGAGGCCATGTCGGTCGAACTCACCTACAACTACGACGGCCGCAGCTACGAGATGGGCGACGCCTGGGGTCACGTCTGCGTTCGAATGGACGACCTCGAGGAGGACTGGGACCAGCTCATGGAGCGCGAGGCCGACGACTACCGCGATCCCGAGAGCAACGACAACATGTACGCGTTCACGCGCGACCAGGACGGCCACGAGATCGAGTTGCTCGAGCGCGACCTCGAGGCGGACTCGCTGTTCCCGTTCTGAGCCGGGCAGCGGTTCGGTTTTTTCCTACGAGAGACGGAACGAGGCGGTGAGAAGCGACGCGCCGATCAGCACGGTGAGCACCGGGTCCCCGGGAGTAGAGACCACCCTCAGTCGAACGAGGTTTCACTCACGGCTGCGATCAGGCGGCCGTCACGACTCGAGTGACGCAAGCACCGCGGAGCGGCTCGCATGCCAGCCGGTGATGACCGCGACTGCCGTGCCGACGACGAGCGCGACGGCGAGTCCGAGGACGTACACTTCGTGGGTCGTCCGGACGAGCCGTTCGAACCCGATGACGGCCGTCGAGAGGTGGTTCAGCCCGTATGCGAGCGCGGGCGTCACGGCGAGCCCGAGTGCCCCGCCGAGGAGGCCGATGAGCGCGCCCTGGACGCCGATGATGCCGGCGAGCAGGCCGCGGGAGAGTCCGAGCGCGCGCAGCGCCGCGAGCGTCTCGCGTTGCTGGTAGGCGACCAGCACGAACAGGTTCGCCGTCAGCGCGACGCCGCCGACGATTGCGAGCCCGACGAGTGCCATCCCGCTGGCGACCACGAGCAGCTGATCGGTGAGCATCGACGCAAACTGATCGTCACTGGTGCGGATATCGTAGGCCGGATAGTCGGCCTGCAGCTCGTCCGCGACGGCCTCGCGGTCGGCGTCGTCTGCGAGGTTGACCGTGATGAACGACGCCCGGCTCGAGCCGGCGGTTCCGGTTGTCGACTGCAAGTCCTCGATCTGGACCGTCACCGTCTCCGTCCCGAGGTACTCCGAATAGTACGAACCGACGCCGACGACGGTGTAGGGCTCCGCGTGGTGAGGACTCGCCCCGATGTAGACGGTATCGCCGACACCGACGTCGTGCTGGTCGGCGACGGCTGGATCGAGGACGACGACGTTCGACGGGACGTCTTCGGACTCGAGATCCTCGTCCGCGTACGCGGTGCCGTCGAATCCCCCGCCCGCCTCGAACTCGAAGTGGGTGTGGGTGCCCTGGATGCCGACGGCGGTGACCGGCTCGGTGGCTTCGGGGTCCGGGCCGACGTAGACGTCGTGCATCGCGATCGTCGAGACGTCGCCGACGTCGTCGCGCTCGCGGACGTCGGCTGCGACGGCTTGCGCATCGACGACCTCGTTCTCGGCCCCGGCTGACGCGTCCCCGCCGGGGCCCCCGGTGATCCAGATATCACGGCCGGACTCGTCGAACTTTTCCTGGCCCGTTTCGATCACGCCGATCCCGAGACCCGCGAGCAGCGTGACGGAGAGCACGGCCAGCACGACGCCGAACACTGCAAGCGCGGTCCGTCCGGGCGAGTGCCGAAGCTGTGCGAGCGCGAGGCCGACGACGGCACGGGCTCGCGTGACTGCTCCTCGAGAATTCATCGACTCACCTCCGCGAGGATGTCCGTTCGAGCCGCGAGCGCGAGCGGGTACGGCAGCGCCACCAGCGTCGACAGCAGCGCGACCCCGAACGCGTACGGAACGAACAGCGGGTGGACGGTCGCGACCGCCTCGGGGGCGACGGTCGCCGTCGCAGCGGCGTTGGTCGCCGCGATCCCGGCGACACCGAGAACCAGACCCAGCAGCGCCCCGAGTCCCGCCGTCGTCAGCGTCGTCACCGCGACGACGACCAGTCGGCTTCCGGTCGGAAAGCCGACCGCAGCGAGCGTCGCGAGCGTCTGCCGGTCCGCCTCGACCGCCAGGCCGGCAGTAGTTGCGACCAGCAGCGAACAGATGCTGAGCGCGACTACCAACGCGAGCGCGCTCGTCGCGAGCGCGAGTCGGTCACCGAACAGCGCGCGGATATCAGCGGTCCCGTCCGTCTCCGCCGCCGCGTTCGGGTACGCGGCGGCGGCCCCCGCCTGGGCGGCGTCGTCCTCGCCCCAGACGAGCACCCGGTCGGCGAGCCCGCCCTCGTCAGCGCCGGTGAGCGATTGCAGTTCGCTCAAATGGACGAGCGCAACCGGGGACTCGGTCTCGCCGCGTTCGGCGTCTTCGACGGCGGTGACGGTGTACTGTGTCTCGAGATCGCCGGCCTCGCTCTCGAGCGTGAGCGAGTCGTCCGCGTCGGCCTCGAGCGAGTCGGCGGCGGCCGTCGAGAGAACGATCTCGCCCGTCGGTGAGCCGTCGTAGGTGCCGTCAGCGTGGTGCGGATCGCCGGGCTCGAGCGCGTCGGTCGGCAGGCCGGCGACCGACGTCGACTCCGATCCGGGAACGATTCCGACGACGAGAATATACTCACTGCGGTCACTGTCGGGATTCGCGACTCGGAGCGGTTCGGCGAGCACCGGCGTGGCGTGGGTGACCCCGTCGCGCTCGGCGATCGTCGCGGCCCGGTCGTGACTCTCACCCAGTCGGGACCCCTCGACGCCGGTGACCGAGGAGTGGATGTCGCCGTCACCGGGGACGACTCGGAGATCGGCGTCGTGATCGACGGGGTCGTCGGCGAGCGCGAGCGCGATACCCGTGACCAGCAGGAGGTTCGCGACTGTTAGCGCGACGATGCAGATCGTGGCGAGCGTCTGTCCCTTCGCGGACGTCTTCGCCCGCGTGCGGACGCTGGCCAGCGCAACCGTGAGGAGGCCGCGCCACCGGGTAAACCGATTTCCGAAAGTACTATCGTCCGTTTTCGGATCGCGCGTTGTCATGGCACCCTCATCTCTGGCGTGAACTGAACGGGCCACTGCGTTCGCTGATCAATACGAGAGGTGTCACGACGCGCTACGAGCCGTCTCCGTCGCGTTCGTTACGTGCTCGACGTCGAACTCCGCGTCGAACTCTCGAGCGAGAACCGCAACCCCCTCCCTCGAGGCGGACGCTTCGCAGCACAGTCGCGTCGGCGATCTCGTGTTCGACCGGGTTTGGGCGTCTCTCCGCCCACGACTGATGGCTGATCATACGATCGTGGCACAACGAACGCTCAGCTATGCTATTGTAACTGATCAGTTACCCTCAGTTGGCCGCCCATACAGAGGGGAGCTACAGCACCACTCCTCATCCGTCAAAATAGTATTATGATCCGGTTCGGGCGATAGGCGATTCGGTATCGGTGCCCCACCTCGAGAGCGATCCGTACGCAGTAAGCCCCGTCTATGTCCGTTGAAGCAGTCACAACAGAACGGACGTGGTTACTAAAGGAGCGTGAGCGCGAGGGTCCGACCGCTGTTCCGCGCCAGCGAGCGCGCGGTGCTGACTATAGTACCAACTGAAACGATTTACACACCGATCACACGACAGCCGTGCGATCGGGTGTGCACTGACTATCAGCGGCTACTATAGAGTGGTCGGACCCAGCACGATCGGTGCGTGGATCTTTGTCTCTCGGTGGGGAAGTTCACCCTCGGACAGTTCCAGGGGACAGCCAATGGACACCAGCCGATTCAGGAGCCCCCTGACACGCGTTCGGGATGCACTCCGGGCGGCGTTCGCCGAGGATCACCCGCCCCGGTTTATCGCGGGCAGCTTTGCGCTCGGGATCTTCGTCACCACGCTCCCAACCCTCGGAGCTGGTCTTCCGGTGCTTGCGTGGGCCGGACACCGGTTCGAGTGGGCCAACAAATCCGCGTTCGTCGCCGCAATCGCGGTCCTGAACCCGGTGGTGAAAGGCGGCGTCTACGTGGCAAGCTTTCTCATCGGGACGCACTTGCTCGGCCCGATTCCGGGGATCAGTCACCACGATATCGCGATCGATGCCGGCGCCGACGTGCTCGTGCGGCTGCTCGTCGGGAACGTGCTCCTGGCGATCGGCTTTACGGTCGTCGGCTACGTCGTCGCCTCCCGGACCGCGCACGCGGTTCGTCGGCACAGGTCGTGACGTTTGCCTCTTCGCCGGCGACACGCTCCGTATTTATCGATAGATTACCCGTGTTATCTGATTTCGTCGCATTACCCGTCCCCACGTTCACGAATACACTCGTGAATCGCGTCGGGCAGCGGCGTCGCCTCGAACGTCTCGTCGACGAAGACGAACGACACCTCGCCGTCGGCGACGCACTCCTCGCTCGTGGCTCGCGTGATCGCGAACGCGATCGTCAACGAGGTCGTCCCGCTGGCGACGACCCGCGTCTCGATGACGGCCTCATCGCCGGCGCGAAGTGGCGAGTAAAACGATGCTGATGCCTCGACGGCGGGGAGAACGTAGCCGTCTCTCCGGTACGTCTCCATCGGGTGTTCGTCGTCGGTAGCGAGCCTGAAGTAGTCGTTCAGTCCGATGATTACGAAGTGAAAGAATCGCGGATAGTAGATCAGTCCTCCCGCGTCGGTATCGCCCCAGTCGACGGTAATTTCAGTCGTGTGCGGCATGGCTAGTTACGATCGGATCGTGCCCGCTCGTTCAGCGGACGCGTCGACGGTGGTGACGACGCGAGCGATCCGGACGTCGTGGGGCGTCCGAGGCGTTCGGGTTTCCGGAACCCGCCCGACGAGCTCCTCGAGGACAATTCGTCGGCGTCTACGGCCGAACGATCGACGCCTTTGCGTGTGGCGACCCCGACCGCCGCGAACGCGTCCCGTCCTCTCGGGGTGTATTCCGTAAGCAGTTACACCTGTTCTGACGCCGAAGCTCCGAGTCATAGTATACCGTGGTACCGTTGAACAACGGGAAGTATAGATGCATCGAACGGATGCCTGCTGGTGTGCGGTGACCGCTGCTGGAGGGTCGGCACGCTCGTCACGCTGGTCGGATACTATAGTAGCCGCTGAAAGTCAGTGCACACCCGATCGCACGACAGGAGCGCGGTTCGGAGCGAGCGAAGCGAGCGAGAACCGCGGACAGTGCGACCGATGTGGAAACCGTTTCAGTTGGCACTATAGCCGACGAGTCATACCAATAGTTAACAATCCGAGTCGCGAACCGCCGATTCGGATGAACGACTACGAAAACCTGACCGTCGAGGTCGATAACGGCATTGCGACGGTAACACTCGATAGCGCTGCCGGGCGGAACGCGCTCACCCTCGAGATGGCCGACGAGCTGGTGTCGGTGGCGACGACGATGGGGGACGATCCGGCCGTCCGGTGCATCGTGTTGACGCACGCCGGCGAGTTCTTCGGTGCTGGTGCCGATCTCTCCCAGTTTGCGGGCGACGAATCGGACGCACCCCTGCTCCGAGAGCTGGCCGGCCGGGCCCACGAAGCGATCGTCCACTTTCACCGGACGGAGACGCCGGTACTCGGCGGTATCAACGGTATCGCTGCCGGCATCGGGTTCAGTCTCGCGCTCATGCCGGACCTGGTCGTGCTCGGCGAGGACGCGACCCTGAAGTTCGCGTATCCCGGGATCGGACTGACCGGTGACGGCGGGTCGACGTTCTTCCTGCCGCGACTCGTCGGCCTTCGAACCGCGAAGGAGATCGTGCTCCGAGACGAGCCGATCACCCCAGAGCAGGCCGTCGCGATGGGACTCGCGAACGAAGTCGCACCCGCGGACGAGTTCGACGATCGACTCGGCGAGGTCGCCGCCGACCTCGCGGCCGGTCCGACCCGCGCGCTCGGTACTGCGGCCCGTCTGTTGACCGACAGCTACGAGCGGAGCCTCGAGTCACAATTGGCCGCCGAGGCGGATGCCATCGCGGAAGCGACGCGGACGGAAGACTACGAACGAGGGCTCGAGGCGTTCTTCGGCGACGGCGACCCCGATTTCGTCGGTCGATAGTGGCTGTTGAGTCGGATCGAGACCCGAGTCTCCGGGTTGTACGTCGGTTCCCGCAGGTGGTATCACTACACTTATACGCGCCTCTGCGAACGTAGTGGACGACCCCATCAATGCGCTGGCGGTACCGAACGACAGTTCTCTTGCTCTGTCTGCTCGCGTTCTTCGTGACCTACTTTGCCCGAATGGCGATTAGCCCGGTTATTCCGTTCATTGCCGACGACTTCGACGTCTCGAACACGCAGATCGGACTCGCCCTCTCGGGGATGTGGCTCGCGTACGGCCTCTCACAGTTCCCGAGCGGCGTTCTCGGCGACCGGTACGGAGAGAAGCCGATCATTCTCGTTGCCGTCGGCGGAACGGCGATTGCGAGCCTGTTGCTGGCGTTCGCACCGGCGTTCCCCGTGTTCGTTCTCTTCGCCATCCTTCTTGGATCGGTCGCCGGGCTCCACTACGCCGTCGCGACGACGCTGCTGTCGCGAACGTACGACGAACTCGGACGCGCGGTGGGTATCCACTCGATCGGCGGCCCGCTCGCGGGACTGGTCGCACCCGTCGCGGCAGCCTGGGTCGGCACCCGGTTCGGCTGGCGGCCGGCGGTCGCGCTCACCCTCATCGTCGGGATCCCCGTCTTCGCACTGTTCGCCTGGCGGGTGCGCCCGACGGAGCCGCGACGGCCCAGTCAGCCGATGCGCGAGCGGTTCGAACTCGCCGCGCTCCGCGAACTCGTCTCGCGGCCGGCGGTCGCCTTTACGCTCGCGATCGCCATGCTCGGAACGTTCATCGTCCAGGGGTTGCTCACGTTTCTCCCGACGTTTCTGATCGACTACCACCGCTACTCGGCGACGCTCGCCGGCGCAGCCTTTTCGGCGTTTTTCGTCGTGCGAACCGTCGGCCAGTTCCTGCTCGGCGAACTCTCCGACCGATACGGACGGGATCTCGCGATCGGCGCGGCGATGGTCGCGGGAGCGATCGGACTCTTCGGAATGGTCGTTGGACCGGGCCTCGTCACGGTCGGTGTCGCCGTGCTGTCGGCTGGCCTGGGCTCGAGCTTCTTTGCGGCGCTCGACCCGCGCTTTCTCGATCAGTTCGGTGACACTGAACGAGGTGCCGGCTTCGGGCTCGTTCGAACGGTCTATACCGTCGTCGGCTCCGCCGGCTCGGTTGGGGTCGGCCTGCTCGCTGACCTGTTCGGTTGGGGAACGGCGTTTCTCATCCTCGCCGGTCTGTTCTTGCTTCCGTTCCTCGCGCTCGTCGCGAACTGGACGTTCGAGCTCGGATACTGATGTCACTGGACACGGCGGTCGCCCAACGTAATCGAGTCAACGAGGTGCCGTTGCAGAACGGCCCGGCAATTCGTATCGCGTCTGGTGATCCACGAATCTCGACCGACGTTCCCGTCCCAGGGTCACAGTGATGAGCTCGTGGGAGTACTGAGACTGGCTGTCAGATAGTCGCGTGTTTGGCGTCCCGTGTGGAACCGCTGAACGATCTCTGACCGGTGATCCGGACAGGCCATGACGACGATCGCCCCGTCTCGGATCGGTATCATAGGGTGAGCTGAACTGTTCGGTGCGAGGCGACAGCCGGGACAACAGATCCCACCGGCGGGGTGGTGATCCAGGAGATCAGCTGTCTCTTTGGTTGTCAACCCGCAGATCGAGGTGAACTGCTCGAGATGGTCGTCACAACCGATCGCGGGAATCGTGAGTTGATCCAGTAGGAGAAATGAAATAGCCTGCTGGCCCGCAGATTGGTGGGCAGACTGACACTCCTCACAGTGGATGGCCGAGCGGCCTTCAGTGATGTCCGACTGTGAGTGCTGGAGCTCTGCTGGTGGCATTCAGCTCTACTATCTGGCCGCCAAACGGGTAAGTGATGGGTTGTTTTCACTCACGTGGTTTCGAGCACTCCGTCCGGAGATCGTAAGAGGGCGATCAGGCGGGCTGTCCGACCGATCGGACGTGCTGGGGAACGTCCGGACGGAACTCATTCACGGTGCGTAGTGCTACTCCGCGGCTTCCCCCGCGAGTGGAGCCGCCACGAAGTCACGCCACGGTGACTCGAGCACGGTCGTCCAGAGGCCGGCTCCAGCCTGCAAGTGCGATCGATTTACCCGGCCGACCGGAAGTGAGCGTCGAGTCGCTCGGCCCACGCTCTGTTCGCGTCGCGCGTCCGACCGGCGATATGGGGAGTGTGGACCACGTTGTGACGATCGAGTAACGGGTCCTCGAGCGGAAGTGGTTCCTCGTCCCAGACGTCGGCCGCGAGCGCGATTTCGTCGTCGAGTACGCGTGCTCGAACCGCATCCATATCGATCACGCCGGCCCGAGTGATCAGGACGACGACGCACCCCTTCGGCAGCGCGCGGACGTGTTCAGCAGTGACCAGCCCCTCGGTTGCATCCGTCAGTGGCACTGCCGGTACGAACACTTCCGCATCTTCGACGAGCGCGTCGAGCGACCGAACCCGTCGCGCCCCCGAGCGATGGAAGCACGGTTCGTCGGCGTACGGATCGTACGCCGCGACGTTCGCGCCGAGGAAGTCGACGATGCTCGCGTAGGTGCTCCCGATGTTACCGACGCCAGCGATGCGCACCCGGGACCCCGACACGGTCCCGTTCGTAAACGCCGGATCGTCGGCGAATTGGTGGCCACGAGCGCCGGGGACCTCGTTAGCTAGTTGCTCGAGGTCCCAGGGGTCGTGATCGTCGACCATTCGCGCGTGCTTCTGGGGGATTTTCCGTAGCGCGTCTATCGTGAGACCGACTCCGAACTCCGCAACGGACTGCGCCCAGAACCCCTCGTCGGTGTGGTCGTGAACCGCGACGCCCCGCTCCGCCAGCGCGGCGTGGACCTCCGCGTCGACCTCGTACATCGAGGTCGTCATCACGAACGCCGCCTCCAGGTTCCGGAGCTGATCGATGCAGTCCTCGGTAATGGGGACGCCAAGCGAGACGAGTTCGGTGAGATCGGCGGGGTCATCGAGAACGCCAGCAAGGGTTTCCGGCGTCTCAGCCGTGCGAACGAATTCGACCGGTCCCCGCTCGCGCCACAGTTCGTGGAGGTCGTCGGCCGCGAACGGCCAGACGTCTTCGAACAGCGGGCCGACGACGATGGCCCGAGTCACCGCGCCTCACCTCCCGCGGCCTCTTCGAAGAGAAAGCGCATGTTCTCCAGAACCTGCGGCGGCATCCGCTCGCCGAACGATGCGTACGGCGGCACTTCAGCGGTAATCCAGCCGTCGTAATCCACGGCACTGAACGCGTCGACGACGTGCGTCCAGTCGACGTCGCCCTGTGGCGGGTACGTCGGCCGATGGGCGTCCCGGAGCCAGTCTTTGACGTGGAGCTTCGCGATTCGCTCGTCCAGGGTTCGCAGCCACCGGCTCGGCAGCCCCGAGCGGAACGCATTGCCGATGTCGAAGTACGCCTCGACGGGGCCGGCCTGGTCGACATCTTCGAGAAACGCGAGGAACTCCTCCGGCGAGGGAAGAAAGTTGTTCTGGACGTTCTCGATCGCGACGGTGACGCCGCGTCCGTCCGCATAGCGTGCGAGTTCTCGGACGGACTCGACGGCTCGCCGATACGCCTCCTCGTAGCGCGTCCCGGCGTCGATGGCGGCCGGAACGATCAGGACCGCACTCGCGTCGAGCGCGACTGCGGCGTCGATCATGTCGCGACCGATCCGGAGGCCCGTCTCCCGCAATTCGTCGTTTCCGCTCGACAGCGGATACTCCCAGTGGCTGATCGTCGAGAGAGCCGGGACGGCGAGATCGAACCGTTCGACCGTCTCGCGGAGCTCTCGCCGACCGCTGTCGGTCGTCAGCGGCCCGTCCTTTTCGACGTTCGGTTCGATGCCGTCGTAGCCGGCGTCGGCGACGATCGCACAGGTCTGTTCGATGTTCTCGCTTGGAAATCCGCACTGGTTGAGTCCGTATTGCATTGTTAGTCAGTTCGCTCGGCCACTCTCGTTGTCTCGGTGACGATTCTGGTCGCCTCGATATCCTCGAGTGTCGCGCCGCGCCCGCCGATTCCGTACTCCGTCCCGTCAGATTCGACGACGAGCGTCGCCTGGCCTGCAAGGTGTGTGAGAGTCAGTGATCCGTCGTCTCTGGTGGGTGTTCCGGCGGAGATGATGTCGACGATACGGCCCGAAAGCGTGACGTCGTCACCGCTTCGGACGTCGAAGCCGCGAACCGTTACCGGAATCTCGACGCCGTCAGTAACGAGCGGTGCAACATCACAGATACACTCCCGGACGTTGACGTACTCGCGTTTGCTCCCGTTCGTACTGTCGGCGTAGACGAGCTCCCAGGTCACCCAGAGTGCGCTCTGGAAATACCAGTGAAAGACGTACGTCAGGGTTAGATCGTCGACAAGGATGCCGTAGCGGTCGTTCACGCGGGTTTGCGACGAAAAACACGTCCACCGACGGTCGATCAGGGCGGTGAACGGGGCGGGGAGATGGCGGTGGCGGACCTCCGTTGCGATGTCGGCAAACTCCATCTCTTCGACGAGGTGTTCGTCGCCTGGCCCCGTCGTAACACACAGTTTGACGAAGACGTCGCGATCGATCGCATCCCGAAGCACGGGCCGAATCTCCTCGATCTGCCCGGGTGATGCGGCGAGTTGAATTTGGTTATCCGCAGCACCCGCGACCTCGCGGAACTGATCGAGTACCGACTCGAAGCGCTTGACGATCGTGATCTTGTGGTCGTCGAGTCCGGGCTGTTCCCATCGATCCTCGATCTCGTCTGCGGTCTGGAGCAATCGCTCGGCGCGCTGCTGGAGCTCCGTCAGAACATCGGAGGGATCGCGCGCCCTCGCGTGTAGCGAGTCCTGCTCGTAGGTTTCGACGTAACCCTCTTCTTCGAGATCCCGGAGGACATCGTACACGCGCGACTTCGGAATCGCCGTGTCTTCGGCGATCCGTACCGCAGGCGCCTTCCCTCGTTCGAGAAGTGCGAGATAGGCGTCGGCCTCGTACTGCGTCAAGCCGGCGTCCATCAATCCGGCGCGAAGGGTTGTCCGATCCATGATTAGGACGAACTCGTCGTGGTCCGTATACGTTTGTCATCGCTGTCCCCGGGGAGACGCCAAAGCGGTCGTCGCTGTCTCGAACAGCGGCTCACTCCCGCCACGATCGTTTCAATTCGTCTGGCGTATTTGTTCTTCACTGGAGTGAAAAATGGATACAAAACTTTTAAATATTTCTATTTCATGTGGTTGATACACAATGTCACGTAGAACGTCCGAAACTACCCGTCGTACCGTTCTCCGGTCGGTCGGAGCGACGGCGCTTCTCACCGGTGCCGCCGGCTGTATGGGCGGCGGCGGCGACGACGCCGGTAACCGATTCTGGTCGACACAGGTCGAAGAGGACCGTCAGCAGGTCATCAACGGACTCCTCGACCGGTTCGAAGAGGAACACGAGGGCGACCTGGAACTGATTGCGGTCGAAGAGGACGACGTTCCGTCGCAGATTTCCTCTTCGCAAGCGTCCGATCGGCTCCCGTCGATCGCCGAAGTGCCGCTCGATCCGATGCAGACGCTCGGTGAGGAAGACTTGCTCTCGTCAGACGCGGCCGAAGACGTCATCGACCGTCTCGGTGAAGACGAATTCTTCGAGGGCGCGTTGAACCTCACTGCGGCACCCGACGGAGATCACTACGCCGTTCCGATGCACGGGTGGGTACAGGGCTTCTGGTACCGCCAGGATCGTTTCGACGAGCTCGGGCTCGACGATCCGACCGACTGGGACAGTCTCCTCGAGGCTGCGGAGGCACTCCACGATCCGGATAACGACGAGTACGGCATCGTCGTCGGATCCGACGAAACCGCGTACGCACGGCAGTGTTTCACGCCGTTTGCCCGATCGAACGGTGCGCGGGTGTTCGACGCAAACGGTGAGATCGTGTTCGACAGCGACGAGATGGTCGAGGCGCTGGAATTCTACGGCTCGCTCTCGGAGTACAGCCCGCCGGGCAACAACATCTGGGAGGACGCGAATAACACGTTCATGAACCACCAGAGCCACCTTATCGAGTACTCGTCGTACGTCATGGGAGATATCGGCGACAGCGACAGCATCGACGCCGACAACGTCGGGTTCAGCTCTTTCCTGGAGAACGAACGTGAAAGTTCCTTCGGGGCGCTCATCACGCTCAACTTGCTGAATACTGCGAGCGACGAGGACCGCGACGTCGCCACAGACTTCGCCGAGTTCCTCATGACCGACGACGAGTACATCGAGTGGCTCCACATGGCGCCAGGCGGAATGAACCCCGTGCTACGCGAGACCTCTCAGAGCGAGGCGTACCGGGAGAACGACGTCCTTCAGGAATGGGACGAGGAGACGATCGAGAACATTTCCGGGGCGTTCGAGACCATGGAACGGTTCGGCTACGTCGACGGGCAGATGTTCCCCGAATTCAGCGAGATCACGAGTCGGTTCCTCGTCGCCGAAGCAGTTCGCCGCGTTTCCAACGGCGACGATCCCGAAACCGTCGCCGAAGAGCAGGCCGAAAAGATGCGCGACGCGATCAACTAGCTCAGCGAGTCTGTACTCAACCATGGTTTCACTCACCCGTAGCGGCGAACGAACGCTCGAAGAGAAAGAGGCGTTACTCGGCTACGCGCTGATCGCTCCCTCGCTCCTGCTGATCGCGGCGGTTATTCTCTATCCGGTGTTGTACAACGTGTACCTGAGCTTTACCGCCGTGCCGCTCTCGCCGGCCGAATCCCCCGAATGGATCGGGCTCCAGCACTACCAGGACCTGGCCCAGAGCGGCGAGTTCTGGTCGGCGCTGCGGACGACCGTCGTGTTCACGTTTTTCAGCACGACGCTGGCCACGCTCGGCGGTCTCGGCGCAGCACTGTTGTTCAACCGTAAATTCCGCGGCCGGCGCTTCGCGCGCGGACTCGTTCTGTTGCCGTACGTCGCACCGCTGATCTCGATCGCGTTCGTCTGGCGGTTCATGCTCGATCCGCTGTACGGGATCATCCCGTACGTGGGGGCCGACGTGCTCGGACTGTACGGCGGCGACGTTGACCTGTTGAGCAACGACCGAACCGCGCTGTGGTCGGTGATCTTCGTGGACGCCTGGCGTTACTTCCCGTTCGCGTTCCTGATGCTGATCGCTCGCGTACAGGCGATTCCGAGCGACATGTACGAGGCGGCGAAGATCGACGGCGCCTCGCGGTTCGCCCAGTTCAAGGATATTACCCTCGCTGAACTCAAGTACATCCTCGCGACAGTGTTTCTGCTGCGCTGGATCTGGAACTTCAACAAGTTCGCCGATATCTGGCTGCTCACTCGACAGGTCGACACCCTGCCGATATACGCGTACAAGGTCGCGTTCGCGAACTACCAACACGGACAGGCGGCGGCGGTCTCGATGGTGCTGTTTCTGGCACTGATCGGCTTCGTCCTCGTGTACGTCGCCTGGATACTGGACTGGTGATACGATGAGTACGAAATCCACTTACCGACACACGGTCGATTCGTTCAAGAACGCGCTCGGACTCGGCGAGCAGACGATCGAAACCTCCCTGTTCGAGCGACTGGTCTTCTACATCGCGCTGGGCCTGTCGCTGTTCGTCACGCTGTTTCCGTTCTACTACATGACCGTGGCGAGTCTGACGCCCGAGGCGAATCTCTACTCGCTGCCGCCGACGCTACTCCCCGACGAGATCACGCTGACGCACTACCGGACGGTGTTCGGCCCCGAGACGTTCCCGTTCCTCACCTACTTCAAGAACAGCTTTATCGTCGCCACGATTACTGCCGGCGCCTCGGTGCTCGTCGCCACGTTCGGCGCTTACAGTTTCGCGCGACTGGACTATGCGGGGCGCGGGATCTTCTCTCGAGGCGTGCTCATGGTCTACATGTTCTCGGGGATCCTCCTCGTGGTCCCGATGTTCCAGGTGATCGTCTGGCTCGGCTTCGTCGACTCGCTGTGGAGCCTCTTTATCACCTACCTCGTGCAGACGCTGCCGGTCTCGCTGTACATGCTCGGCAACTACTTCCGGTCGATCCCCGAGGAGATCGAAGAAGCGGCGATCATGGACGGCTACTCGCGCCTCGAGGTGATCTTCAAAATCACGCTGCCGCTGTCGGCCCCGGCGATCGTGGCGGTGTTCTTCTTCACCTTCATGATCGCGTGGAACGAGTACCTGTTCGCCAGTATCTTCCTCGAGTCCCAGGGCGTCTACACGCTGCCGATCGGAATCGAGGCACTCGCGTCGGGCTTCCACCAGGTCTGGGGCGAGATCATGGCAGCCTCGCTGCTGACGAGCGTTCCGCTGATCGTGATGTTCATGTATCTAGAAAAATTCATGGTCGAGGGGCTGACCTTCGGCGCGGTGGAGGGCTAACATGTCCGGAAATACGACCACCGACGCTGCGACCGACGCGTTGAGTTCCGACGCGAACGCCGAGATCCGACTCGACGGCGTCACGAAACGCTTCGGCGATCTCGTTGCGGTCGACGACCTCGAATTGACGATTCGGGACGGCGAGTTCCTCGTCCTCCTGGGGCCCTCCGGCTGCGGGAAGTCGACGACGCTGCGCATGATCGCCGGCCTCGAGATGCCCTCCGATGGGCGCATCGAGATCGGCGGCGAGGACGTCACCGAGACGCTTCCCCAGCAACGAGAACTCTCGATGGTGTTCCAGAGCTACGCGCTGTACCCCCACAAGTCGATCCGGGGGAACCTCGAGTTCCCGCTGGCCAAGATGGACGTCGACAACGTCGACGAGCGCGTGCAGCGGACGGCCGAGCTGCTCGAGATCGACGACTTGCTCGAGCAGAAGCCGGGCCAGCTCTCCGGCGGGCAGCGCCAGCGCGTCGCACTCGGCCGGACGATCGTCCGCGAGCCGCGCGCGTTCCTCATGGACGAGCCGCTGTCGAATCTCGACGCCAAACTCCGCGTCCAGACGCGCTCGGAACTGCGTCGCCTCCAGCAGCAACTGGGGACGACGACCGTGTACGTGACGCACGACCAGGAGGAGGCGATGAGTCTCGCCGATCGTATCGCGGTGATGGACGGCGGCGAACTCCAGCAGGTCGGCACCCCGAAGGAAGTCTACGAGAATCCGACGAACGAGTTCGTCGCGGGCTTCCTCGGCGAGCCGCCGATGAATTTCCTCGCTCCTGACCACCTCGCGGCCGACGAGCCGGCACTAGCCGACGCGACGACGATCGGGATCCGTCCCGAAGACGTCAGCGTCGTCGAGGAGACCGGTGTCGCAAACGGCGGGTCCCGAAACGAACACGCGTCCGCCGAGGAGCAGCGTCCTGACGGAGGCGACCGGCCAGCCGGCACACGGACAGTCGAACTCGAAGGCGACGCGATCGTCGTCGAACCGCTTGGCAACGCCTACGAGATCGAGTTCGACTGTGGCGGCGAGTCCGTGACGGCGCGACTTCGCCAGCGACCGACTCACGTCGACCCCGGGACGACCGCGACGTTGCGGTTTCCGGCGGCGGCGATCCATCGCTTCGACGAACACGGCGAGGTGATCGATCGGTGATCCCCGACGACTGTGCGCTCGCCATCGCGGACGGCGTCGTCGCCGTCGTCGACGAGTTCGGCGACGTCCGAGACAGCCACGGCGAAAACGGCATCTACACGAGCGATGTCCAGTATCTCCGCGAGTTCGCTGTTCGACCGACGGACCGGGATGAGCCGACGACCGGCTGGGATCGAATCGCCCGTCGAGCGGGGCCCGACGGCGTGACGACCGTTCTGGCCAGCGGCGCGGTCGGTGACGGTCGAGGCGACGCCCGCCCGTTGCTGCTCGAGAAACGACTCGTTCCCGACGCGAGTGGCGTCACGCTGACGACGACCGTCGAGAACTACACCACTGACCGCCGCACGGTCGATGTCGAGGTGACCGCCCGGTCCTCGTTTCGCCACGTGTTCGAGTGTCCCGGCTTTTTCGCCCCACGCGAGCCCGTCGACCGGACGCTCGACGTTCGCGAGCGACCCGACGGGGCCACACTGACAGCCGACTGTCCCGACGAGACGACGCGACGTGCGACGATCGACGTGACGGACGCGGCGGCGGTCGCGACGAGCACCGCCGACGATGTCGGGACGACGATCACCGCGACGCTTCCGGTTCCACCCGGAGACACCGCCACGATCACCGCCTCGGCAACGTTCGCCCCGGCGCGTGCCCCGTCCGACGGACGGGCGGCGCCCGGCGTGTCGACCCAGCCGTCATCACCGCTGTTCGACGCTGCCGCTGACACGCTGACCGCACTGATGCTTCCCGATGGCGTGCCGGCCGCCGGCGCCCCGCGCTTTCTGGCCCCGTTCGGCCGGGACGCGCTGCTGGTCGCGTTTCAGACGCTGCCGTTCGTGCCGCAGCTCACCCGGCGAACCATCGAGTATTTTGCCGGTCAGCAGGGGACGACGACCGACGCCACAACCCTCGAGGAGCCGGGGAAGATCCCGCACGAGACCCGCCACGGCGACCGACCTGCCGTCGGAAAATCGATTCGCGCACCGTACTACGGGACGGTCGACGCGACCCCGCTGTACGCGGCCCTCGTCGCCGCCTACGGCGAGTGGGCCGGTGCGGACGCCGTGACCGACGGTCTCTATGCCGCCGCGGTCGACGCCGCCGAGTGGATCTGCGAGGCGAGCGGGCCCGACGGCCTGCTTCGATACGACCCGCACGATCACGAGCACGGGCTCGCTCACCTCGGCTGGAAAGACAGCTCGCGGGCGCTCGCGCGTCCCGACGGCACCCCTGCCACGCCGCCGATCGCACTGGCGGAGGTACAAGGGTACGCCTATCGGGCGTTGTGCGACGTCGCTGAATTGGCCGCCAGTCGTGGCGACGACATCCTGCACGATCGGTTTGCCGCACGCGCCGACGACGTCCGCGATCGGTTCGACGAGGCGTTCTGGCTGCCCGACGAGCGGTGTTACGCGCTGGCGCTCGACGACGACGGTGTCGTCGAGAGCGTCGCTTCGAATCAGGGCCACGCGCTGTGGGCCGGTATCGCGCCGGACGACCGTGCAGATGCCGTGATCGATCGGCTGCTCGAGCCCGACATGCTCACCGACGCCGGCATTCGGACGTTCGCGGAATCGCACGACGCGTTCGATCCGCTCTCGTACCACCGGGGCAGCGTCTGGCCTCACGATACGAGCTTCGCAGCGATGGGGTTCGCCCGCTACGGTCGTGACGACGCCGTCGCCACGCTCGTCGGCCGCGGACTCGACGCGCTGGAAGCCAGCGCCACGACCGATCCCGACCGATGGGGTTTTCCGGAGTTGATGGTCGGCCTCGACGCCCCCACGCTCGAGACCGGCCGCGTACACCATCCGGATTCCTGCGAACCGGCCGCCTGGAGCGCGGGGAGCGCGTTCGGCTTCGTTCGGGCAGCACTCGGGATCGGCGTTCGTGACGGGGCCCCCGTCGCTCAGCCGGCGCTCCCGGACCGATTCGAGGCCGTCCACGCGACGGTTCGGTGCCACGACGTGCCCTACGCAGTACGGTGTACCGACAATTCGATCGTGATGGCTCCGACGACCGACCGAACCGGCTCGCGGGGACCGATGCGATCGTCGCGAACAACGAGCGGTGATTAGCAATGGCAGAACTCACAGTACACGACGTTACGAAAGTCTACGACGATACGGACGGGTCAGTAACCGCCGTTGACGACCTCACGCTGACCGTCCAGGACGGCGAGTTTCTCGTGCTGGTCGGTCCCTCCGGCTGCGGGAAGTCGACGACGCTGCGCATGATCGCCGGCCTCGAGACGATTACCGACGGCGAGGTCACGATCGGCGACCGAACGGTCCACCATCTGGCACCGAGCGAGCGAGATATCGCGATGGTGTTCCAGAGTTACGCGCTGTACAAGCGCATGACCGCCCGCGGAAACCTCGGTTACGGCCTGAAACACTCGACCGACCTGAACGCTGACGAGCGCGACCGGCGGGTGACCGAGACCGCGGAGTTGCTCGGCATCGAGGACCTGCTCGAGGACAAACCGGAAGCGATGAGCGGCGGCCAGAAACAGCGCGTCGCGCTCGGCCGGGCGATCGTCCGTGAGCCGTCGGTGTTCTTACTCGACGAACCGCTGTCGAACCTGGACGCCAAACTGCGATCGCACATGCGGACCGAACTCCAGCGGATCCAGGAGGAACTGGACGTGACAGCGGTGTACGTCACGCACGACCAGACCGAGGCGATGACGATGGCCGATCGGCTCGCGATCATGAACGACGGCGTCCTCCAGCAGGTCGCTCCCCCGGAGGTCGCCTACGATCATCCGGCCAACGAGTTCGTCGGCACGTTCCTCGGCAGTCCGGCGATGAACGTCTTCGACGCCGTCGTCAGGGAGCGCGGCGACGAGTACGTCGTCGAGCGCGATACCATCTCGTTTGCCCGGCTCCCGACCGACGCCGTCGACCGCAATCTCCTCGATACCGACGTGCGACTCGGCCTGCGTCCGGAGGACCTCCACGTCGGGGATCCACCCCACGACACGGAGACGGTGTGCCGGTTCGAGGCGACGGTGACCGTCTCGGAGTACCAGGGCAACGATAACTTCGTCTACCTGGAAGCGGGCGATCGAAACCGAACGCTGACCGCGCGCGTTCCCCCGGCGGTCTACCCCGATCCGGGAACTGACGTCGAGGTCGCAGTCGCCGCGGAAGACGTCTACCTGTTCGAGCCGGCGACCGGCGACGCGATCAAAACCCGCGGTATCGGCGCCGAACGTGTCGAGACACGACCAACGTAATACAGCTACTCTTTGAATGAGGTATACAGACCATTCCACCGATGACGGAATCGTAGCGGACCACGTCGAGGCGCCGATGGCCGAGCCATCGTTCCACCTCGAGGTGCTCGACGAACTGACCTTCGACGCCGAGATCGACGGCGCGGTGCCGCTCGCCAGTCTCCCCGACAACAGGTACCCGTACGTTTACCCGCGCGACGTGGCCTCGATTACGCGCGCCTGGCTCGCCGCGATCGAAACCGGCGTCCAGCCAGAGGCGTGTCGGGACCACATCGTCGCAGCCGCCCGCTTTTTCGCCGCCGTCCAGTCAGACGGCTGGTGGTATCAGCGTTACGCGCTCGACGGCACCGATACCTCGATCTATGTACAAGAGGACAACGTCGCCCACGGCATCCGCGTGCTTTCGCACGCGATTCAGGCGATGGCCGAGTGTGGCGATCTATCAGGGCGTAGCGCCGGTGGCCCGCTCGACGAACCGTTTCTCGAGACGCTCGTCGACCGGATCGGCGCCGCCGTCGCTGTGCTCCGAGACGAATGCTACGATGCCAACGCCCATCTCCTCGAGAGCACCTCCAGTATCCACGAAGGGCGCATCGAATCGGGGTACACGCTCTGGGTCAACTGCGCCGCGCTCGCCGCCTCGAGACGGGCGGCCGACGCGCTCGACCGGCTCGAGTCGGACACAGTCGACCTCGATGGCGTCACGGCCGTTCGCGACCGAATCGACTCGTTCCGGACGCTGCTTGAAGGCGGGGTCGAACGCAGCTTCGCCGTCGAGGGGATGCCCGTCCCGCGGCGGTACTCCCCCGACGGAGAACGCGACGAGCGCCCCGACATCACGCTGTTCGCGCCGTACTACTTCGGACTCGAAGATCTGTTCGGCGAGCACGCCGCACGCGCGGCCACCCGGGCGGCGAGTTCCCTCGAGGACCCGCGACTGGGTGGGATCCAACGGTTCCGAGGCTTCTACCGTGATTTCGACGTCCACCAGCACGGTGGTAACGGTCCGTGGATGCAGTACACAGCCTGGCACGCGCAGTTCCGTTTCGACCAGGCGGAGCGCGAGCGTGGCGACGCGGTGCTGGCGACGGTGACGCGCCACGCCGACGAGCGTGGCTACATCCCAGAGCACCTCTCGACGCGCGAACGCTTCGAGCAGTTCGTCGAGCAGGAGTGGGATACCGGACTCGACTACGAGAAGGAGTTCGACGACGACGTGCTTCGGGACGTCCCACAGGATCGCATCGTCGAGGAACTCGGGCACATGCAACGAGCCTACGACGAGATGGCAGCCGCACTCGAAGAGCGGGAGGTAATTTCCTTCGCGGAGCCGCTGGCGTGGTGTCACGCGGAGTTTCTGGTCGCGCTGTTGCGCCGCGATCGAGGGGCCTGATCGCGGGTAGGGACCAGTTCGACGGCTAACGGATCACCGCGCTCCCCACGCCTCCCTGTGGCGGCGGTCGCCGGACGCGTAACGGGTGGCTCCCGTGCGAACTCCGGCGCTACAAACGAGCGCGACAGAGCGGCAGATTCGGCTGACCGAATCCGAGCCGTCTGTCTGACTGCGCATTCGTTTGTCAGCGTGCCGATCCGAACAGGAGACAGCAAGAACCGTATCACGACGGCGTGATCGTCCGACTCTCGGCCCGCTGACGGATCGTTCGAAAGTCTCACCGCGCGACTGAGCGGCTTGGATACCGTTCCATCAGTTCTACTACCTAACACGAAATTCAGATAATAATACACGAAGTCAGTTCCAAAAGTAATAACCAGAATAACTAAACAGTACCGCTCCTGTTACTGTTGGTATGTTGATTGTGGAGACTGTCTGGGGAACAACCGTCAGCGGGGGAACGCGGTCAGGTGCGGCTCGGGTGACGGCGTAATGTGTGGGATTATCGGTTATACGGGCGACGACCGATCGACGGTCGATGTCTTGCTCACTGGCCTCGAGGGGCTCGAGTATCGGGGCTACGACTCGGCGGGCGTCGCGCTGGCCGACAGCAAACTCGACGTCCACAAGCGCGAGGGCGCGGTAGAAGCGCTCGAGGCGGCACTGCCCGACGGCAGCGTCAGTAGTGCGGCCGGTCTCGGCCATACCCGCTGGAGTACCCACGGACCGCCGTCGGACGCCAACGCCCATCCCCACACCGACGAGGACGGCCGAGTCGCGGTCGTCCACAACGGGATCATCGAAAACTACCGGACGCTGCGCGACGAGCTCGCGGCGCGAGGCCACGACTTCGCGAGTGACACCGACACCGAAGTCATCCCGCACCTGATCGAGGAGGCCCTCGAGACGGGCGCCGACCGCGAGAGCGCGTTCCGAGAGGCGGTCGCGCAGCTGGACGGCAGTTACGCTGTCGCAGCGGTGTTTCAGGGAAGCGAGACCGTCTACGCCGCCCGTCGCGAGTCGCCGCTGGTGCTCGGGGTCGGCGACGACGGCCACTACCTGGCGAGCGACGTCCCCGCATTCATCGAGTACACTGACGAAGTGATCTACCTCGAGGACGGCGAATTCGCGACGATTGCACCCGACGGTGTCACGGTGACCGACGAAGCGGGGACCGTCGTCGAGACGTCGGTCGAACGGATCGCGTGGGATCCCGAGGACGCGGCCAAAAGCGGCTACGACCACTACATGAAAAAGGAGATCCACGAGCAGCCGCGGGCGATCCGCCAGTGTCTTCGCGGCCGCGTCGCGGAGTTCGAGGGTGCAATTACGCTCGAGGAGGTGGCTGAACTCGAGCCCGCGGGGATGGTCCAGCTCGTCGCCTGCGGCACCTCCTCCTACGCCGCGCGCTACGGCGCCCGCTTGCTGCGCGAGCGCGGCGTGCCAACGCAGTCGTTCCTCGCCAGCGAGTATCGTGCCGACGCGGTGCCGATCGACGAGGACACACTCGTCATCGGCGTCACCCAGAGCGGCGAGACCGCGGACACGATGCGTGCCTTGCGAGAGGCTAACAGGTCAGGAGGAACGACGCTTGCGCTGACCAACACTGTGGGGAGTTCGGCCGCCCGCGAGTGTGATCGCGTCTGCTACATCCGGGCCGGGCCCGAGATCGGCGTCGCCGCAACGAAGACGTTCGCGAGCCAGCAGGTCGCATTGGCGCTTGTCGCAGGCGCGTTGACCGGCGACGCCACCCCGGCGTTCCTCGAGGCGCTGCGCGGACTGCCGGACCAAGTGCAGTCGATCCTCGACGACTCGCACGCCCGTGAGGTCGCCGACGCGTACGTCGACGCCGACGCCTTCTTCTTCATTGGCCGGGAGTACACCGCGCCGGTCGCCTTCGAAGGTGCGCTGAAGATGAAGGAGATTACGTACAAGCACGCCGAGGGGTTCGCCGCCGGCGAGTTGAAGCACGGGCCACTGGCGCTCGTGAGTCAGGACACGCCCGTCTTTGCGCTCCTGACCGAGGGCTCACGCCTGAAGAAGACGCTGGGCAACGTCAAAGAGGTCGAAGCTCGCGAGGCGCCCGTCGTCGCGGTGACCGACGCGCCGGGTACCGTTGAGCGGTATGCGGATCACGTCCTCGAGGTCCCCTCGACGCATCCGCAGCTGACGCCGGTATTGGCGAACGTCCAGTTGCAACTGGTCTCCTACTGGGTCGCCAATCGGCTCGGCCGGCCGATCGACAAACCGCGCAATCTGGCGAAGAGCGTAACTGTCGAGTAGGATCCGTCCTGAACTGAACCGCTTTCTGCGTTCGAACGGGTCGCTCAGAGTCGGGACCAGCTACTGCTCGCGAACCCAGTCGACGGTTCGCTCGGGGCCTACCCCGATTAGACGGTCCCGATCCTCGACGAGATCGGCGGTAAAGGCGCGATGTCGGCCGCTCAAGTCGCCGAGAGTACGGATCTGGTTGTGACGGGCCTTCCGAACTCTGACATCGTCGAAGACGTATTTTGTGGTGTTCGTGCCAAAAATCGACCTTCTCAGCGGGTGTAGACTGGATCGAGTTGAGTTTTGTGGAGCGAGAGCGGATACTGCATCGACTGAGGGAGCTCGGTATTCGCCTTCATCTTGCTGAGCTATCGCCTTCGAATACAGTTCGGGAATTAGAGGAGTTTGATTGCTATCGGTCGTGAAAGCAGGAAATTGGGACCTGTCGAACGTATCCTCAGAGAAGTAACGCGCCGAACCTCTCGCTACTGAACTATTTCAATCACACGAGACTATCGACCGTAGAATCGCGGTTCCAAGCTTTCACAATCCGTCACGATGCTCAACGTAAACACTACCGTTTTCGTCGATCCACCCGACTAGTTATAGTTGACAATATAGAAAAAGCACTAATATCTTGCTCGGGAAACAGGAACCGATAGGGCCCAGATGCCAGTTCAATACTCGAGGGTGACCGAACTGTGAGCAATCGTTCGGTTCCAACGCTTGCAGACGTCCGATCGGTGCTCTCACGGAATCGACTTCGGATCGCGTTCATCGCCCTACTCCTCCTTTTAGCGGCCGTACTCGCTAGTGCAGCGACAGAAGACGGTCTCTCGACTGCGTCGGAAGCGGACGTTCCAAACGCACAGGAGACGGAGAATCACACGGTCATCACCGAATCGGGGCGTGCAGGGACGATTACCGCTTACACGCCCGACGGCGAGGTCATGTACTATAACAATACGCGAACGAAATATTTCGACGTCGATCCGACCGAAGATGACCCGCTGACCGTTGAGTACACCGCAACGGACACGATCTATACCGAGGGGCCGACGTGCAGCGATCCACCATGTTCGCTGAACGTCCTCGAGCGAGTCGACCTCGAGACCGGCGAAACCGAAGTACTCTACGAACGCTACGACTACAAGGAGACCGCCGGCGAGTGGCACGATGCGACCCGCATCAACGAAACGCGCGTAGCCATCGCCGATATCGTCGCGGATCAGGTGTTCGTCGTGAACACCGAAACGGAGGTCGTCGACTGGCTCTGGGATGCCCAGAGCGATTTCCCCGTCGAGGAAGCTGGCCCGTATCCGGAAGACTGGGCGCACATCAACGACGTCGAGTACATCGAGGAAGGTGAGAACGAGGGACGAATCATGGCCAGCCTTCGGAATCAGGATCAGGTCGTCTTCCTCGATCCGGAGGAGGGACTGATCGACGACTGGACGCTCGGGAGCGAGAACGACTACGACACCCAGTACGAACAGCACAACCCCGACTATATCGCCGAATCTCGGGGCGGGCCAGCCGTCGTCGTCGCCGACTCCGAGAACGGGCGGGTCCAGGAGTTCCAGCGCGAGGATGGTGAGTGGAACCGGACCTGGCAGTGGGCGGACGATCGGATTCAGTGGCCTCGTGATGCTGACCGGCTTCCCAACGGGAACACGCTCATCGTCGACTCCCACGGTAACCGTGTGATTGAGGTCAACGCATCGGGCGACATCGTGTGGGAGGTCGGGTCGACGCTCCCCTACGATGCTGAACGCCTCGAAACCGGCGAAGAGAGCGAGGGTGGCCAGAGCGCGGCTGAGCTCGGGCTCGAGTCCCGCACGGCCGACGACGATGACGATGACGGCGACGGCGGCGGCGGTGGCGACGGGTTCGAACTCAATCCGCTCGAGCATCTCGGTGACCTCCTCGAGGAGCACCTCCCCCACCGAATTTACAACGGTCTCCTCTTTATATCGCCGATCTGGGTGGGATCGACCGAGCTCGCCGCTATCGGCGTCGCGCTCCTCTCCGGATTGACGTGGGTCGGGTTAGAGATCAGGTGGCAACTTCGCGACGCCGGAATCCGGTTCCGGCTCCCGTTCTATCGACGGGACGGCTGATTTAAACGAGGTGATAGTGCCCGAAGACGAGGAGATGGCCACCGAGGAGGTAGAGGGCGGCGAGGATCGATTGGAAGGACAGCGAACCGATCACTGACAGCGCGACGAACGAGCGCCCGTTCATCTCCGAAAGCCCGGCAGGAACAGTGAGTAGTCCCCTGACGAACAACATCGTATTGCTCCCGGCGACGGCGATGGGACCCCAGCGGTCGAACCAGCCGTCGAATCGCTCGAGTCGCGATTCCGTGAGCGGGAACCATCGCTTCTGAATGACGTACTCCCGTCCAGCACGGCGGACGAGATAGAACAGGATGGCCTGTCCGATCGTCGTCCCGACGACTGCGATAGCGACGATTACGACCGTCTCGGGGATCGACGAGCCGATCAGCACGAGCGCGCTCGGAACGACGAGTTCGCTCGGCATGAATCGTAACATCATCGCACCCTCGAGGATACAGATTCCGAGCAACACTACGAACGCGAGTTCCGACGTGAACAACGACTCGAGCCACGTCGGTGTCTCGTCGAGTTGTAGCGGTACCAGTACGAGTTCCATTGTCAGTCCCTAATTTCGTATTGTTGGTTTGGACCGTAATATTCGCTTCGCCAGTATCGACGTACTTTCAGGTTCGGAACACGGTTCCCGATCCCGGCGTCGACCGCACGTGACGGGCACGAGCTATGGTGACGCCGGCCGTAGGTGGTTCGATGGACGCGTTCCGAATCCTGTTTCTCGCGGGAGCGTTCAGCACGCACGCGATCGTCGCCTGTGTCCTCGTTCGAGTATTTACGGACGCCGATCCGCGAATCGGGGTCGTTCTCGGCCTCCTTCCGGACGCGGACTTTTGCTTTCCCGCGGAGTGGGGGTGGCCGTTCGTCCACCGCGGACTCACCCACACGCCTCTGTTCGCCCTGGCGATCGTCCTCGCCGCCTACGCGCTCTCCCGCAACCGGACGGACGCGCTGGCCGCCGGACTGGCGATCGGCTCGCATCTCGTAATCGACTCGCTCTCGCCCGCCGGGATCGACTGGCTCTTCCCGCTCGAGACGACGTGGAGCGGTGGGATCGCGGTTCACGGAGCGACCGCGACGGTCCTGCTCTGGGCGGCGTCGATCGGACTCCTCGCGTGGCGGACGGACGCCCTGCCCTCGATTCGGTGACGGACCCCTCGAGGCGCTATCGATCGAGGCGGTCGTCTCGTCACGATTTCGATCCGGGAAGCAGCCACGAGGGGCGTGACGTGGACTCTTCCGAATGTCGATTAGCTCGGGTGGACGAACGCCGTCGGCGGTCCGATCGTAACGAGCAGCGACGCGATCAGCGCCGACAGGCCGACGAGTAGAACGACTCGATTGATCCGGCTGTTCCTGGATTTGAACCAGTCGAGCGTGACGTGGAATCGCGAGAGGGGGGCGAAGGGGCTGATCCCCATCGGTGTCACCACGTCGCCCGCGAGGTGGGCGAGGACGCTACAGGTTCCGACGACGAAGCCGAACTGGAACGCCTGCGGGGTCGAGCGGGCGGCAAGCGCGGTTCCGCCGCCGGCGAGCAGTCCGACGAGGGCGGCGAACCAGACCGTGTGCGTCGGTCCGCGGTGAGGGAGCCGCGGCAGAAACTGATCGATATCCGGCAGGTTTGCGATACCGACGGCGATCACTGCACCCACCAGCGCTATCTCGAGCGACCAGTAGCGGCTCACCAGCGGGACGAACGGGGCGTACAGCAACGCGTTGAATCCGGCGTGACCTCCCCGATACATGTCGAGTAGACGGTCGACTATCCGTGCCGGACGGGGATTAACCGATCGGTCGACTCGGCGATCGAGCGGTCACCGAAGCGTCCGGACGCCGAACGCCGACACCGACACGCCGCCGATCAGGACGGGCATCCAGTAGATCGCGCCCCGAAAGATGAGGACGGCCGCCGTGACGGCCGACGCCTCGATGCCGGTCGTCGGCACGAGCAGCGTGACGAACGCGGCTTCGACCCCGCCGAGCCCGCCCGGGAGCGGGGCTGCACCGGCGAGGTTGGCCAGTGGAATCACGAATAACAGGACGTACGGTGGGACGCTGTACCCGAGGGCGGCGAACGCCGCCGCGAGTGCGGCCGTCTGGAAGAGCCAGCCGGCCAGCGAGAGCCCGACGGCGGCGGCGAGACGCCACCGGTCAGTCGCGACGCGCTCGATGTTCCCGAAGAATCGTCGGATCCGGTCCGCGAGATCCCCCTCGAGCGTAGCGGGGTCGGACCCGGCGAATCGGCCGACGCGGGGTGCAACGATGGCCGGGAGGCGGTCGATTACCGTCTGCCGGTGCCGCCAAACGAGCGCGAGACCGAGGACGATCCCGCCGATCAGTGCGAGCGCCGAGCCGACGGCGGTCTCGAGGCGTTCACTGACGGCGGTAGTGGTCGCGTAGTAGCCGACGCCAACGAGGACGAGCGAGACGGAGGGGATGACGTTGAGGACGTCGACGCTCGCGATGCCGGCGAGGCCGGTCTCGTAGCGAGAATCGGAGACCTTCGAGATGAGTGCCGCAGCAACCGGCTCTCCGCCGGCCTGGCCAAAGGGGGTGACGTTGTTGGCGAAGACGGCGCCGGCGTAGACGAAAAACGCCGTGGAGATCGGAACGTCGACGCCGAGCGCGGTAAGGACGGTCCGGAGCATCAGACTCCAGGCGGCCAGCCAGCACAGCGCGAGCGCGAACGTCACGACGACCAGGGACGGCTCCGCGGACAGGAGCGAGTCGATGACGCGATCCGCCCCGACGACGAAGAACAGAACGGCAAAGACGGTGATGGCCCCGAACCCTCCGAGAAGAAATGCGCGCCGATTTCGCTCGTCCATGGCTGATATGGCTCGCTAGCGAACTTGAAACGACTGATTGCTGCCGGCAGGAGAACTGACGAATTTCGTCGGTGATTCACCCTTCAATCGTTTTATCGAGACGGGGCTCGTCGTTACCGGTAATGGATCGAACCCGTCAGTCGAACGTTCTCTTCGTCGTGCTGGATACGGTTCGGAAGGACCGGCTCGGTCCGTACGGCTACGAGCGGGAGACGACGCCGGAACTCTCCGCGTTCGCCGAGGAAGCGACAGTCTTCGAGTCGGCTGTCGCACCCGCCCCGTGGACCTTGCCGGTTCACGCCTCGCTGTTTACGGGACGTTATCCGAGCCAGCACGGAGCTGACCAGGAGAGTCCCTACCTCGACGACGACGACACGACGCTCGCGTCGATTCTGTCGGTGGCGGGCTACGACACGGCGTGTTACTCCTCGAACGCCTGGATCACTCCCTACACCGGTCTCACCGACGGGTTCGACGAGCAGGATTCGTTCTTCGAGGTCCTCCCCGGTGACGTCCTCTCAGGGCCGCTAGCAACTGCCTGGCAGGCCGTCAACGACAACGGTTATCTCCGCGAACTGGCGTCGAAGCTCGTCAGAATCGGCGCGATGGCCCACGAAAAACTCGCCAGCAGCGAGGGTGCTGATTCGAAGACGCCGTCGGTTATCGATCGAACGCAGTCCTTCATCGACGACAGCGAGAGCGACCAAGGGTGGTTCGCGTTCGTCAACCTGATGGACGCCCACTTGCCCTACTACCCACCCGAAAAGTACCGCGAGAAGTTTGCCTCGGGCGTCGATCCCGACGACATCTGCCAGAACTCTAAGGAGTATAATTCGGGTGCTCGAGACATCAGCGACGAGGAGTGGGAGGCCATCCGGGGACTCTACGACGCCGAAATTGCCCACATGGACGCTGAACTCGGCCGACTGTTCGCGTGGCTGCGCGAAACCGGCCAGTGGGAGGAGACGACCGTCGTCGTTGCGGCCGACCACGGCGAACTCCACGGCGAACACGACCTTTACGGTCACGAGTTCGCCCTCTACGACGAACTCATCAACGTCCCGCTCCTGGTGAAACACCCCGATCTCGAGGCCGACCGACGTGACGATCTCGTCGAGTTGCTCGATTGTTATCACACGGTCCTCGACGCGTTAGACGTCGACCCTGGTGCCGTCGAGACGGACGTCGCCGGCGACGCGACCGCTCGTGATTCGACGCGCTCGCTGCTCTCGAGTGAATACCGGGCGTTCGGGAGCGCCTCCAAGATGGATCCCGGCCAGCGCGCCGTTCTCAAGGGTGACGACAACGGTGACTACGCGTTCGTCGAGTACGCCCAGCCAGTCATCGAACTCCACCACTTAGAAGAGAAGGCGACCGAGGCCGGTATCGACCTCCCCGACGACCACCGGGCCTACTCGCGGCTGCGCGCCGCTCGCAGCACCGACGCGAAGTACGTCCGTGCGGACCGTATCCCTGACGAGGCCTACCGCCTCGACGAGGATCCAGATGAGGAAACGCCGGTCGACGCAACGGACGACGGGATCGTCGACGCGACCGAACGGGCGCTCGCTCGCTTCGAGAACGCCGTCGGTAGCGCGTGGGACGACCCGAACGAGACGGATCCCGACGATGTCGACGCGCTGTCCAAGGCCGACCAGGAGACTCGCGACCGACTGCGCGAACTCGGCTATCTCGAGTGATATGTCGCCTGGATCGATCGATTTCGATTTGCTATCGCAGAAGAGACATTTCACACTATATGACTGTTACAGTAACTGTCCAAATACCAACAAGAATATGTAGATCAACATGAAAGAAGCTAGTAAGCGATGGAGGATCAGCGCTTCCTCGAGGCAGAATGGGACTATTGCTTCGTGCTGGACGCGTGTCGGTACGACGTGTTCAGTGAGGTTTACGGCGAGTATCTAGACGGGACGCTAGAAAAATGCCGGAGTGCCGGTTCGTCGACGCCGGAGTGGGCCTATCGGACGTTCGATGGTGACCACGACATCGCGTACTTCTCGGGAAACCCTTTTATCAACGATTTGGGTATCCCACTAAACGAACTCAAGTGGGGGGCCAGCTGTGACTACGAGTGGTCGGCCGCTGACCACCTCAGCGACGTTTTCGACGTCTGGAAGACCGGTTGGGATGACGAGCTCGGAACGGTACCGCCGGAGAGTCTCGAGGAAGCGTTCCGGTCGCATTCTGAGGCTGTCGAACGAGCTGATCGGACGGTGCTCCACTACATGCAGCCGCACGCGCCCTATCTCTCTCGCGGGAAGGGACAGAAACTCAAGCAAATACAGAGAGGCATTCGGAGACAGGTAGAAGACGAAGAGGCGGCCGACTGCGGGGACGGCGCGCTCTCGTCCCTCGGAGACACCGTCCGTCCGAAAGTGGAGCGCAAACTCGAGAGCAGCGAACTCGCGCAAAAAGCAGGTCTCTGGCTCGAACTCGATCCCGCTGATCTCGTCAGGAACGGCACCCGGAAGGCGGCCCTCGAACTGTACGAGGAGAACCTTCGAATCGTACTCGAGAGCATCGCCGACCTGATCCCGAAACTGAACGGGCGGGTCGTCGTGACCGCCGACCACGGGGAAGCCTTCGGCGAGGAAGGCGTCTGGGAACACCACATCGAGACGCACATCCCGCCGCTCATGGAGGTACCGTGGCTCGAAGTCGAGTAACCGACCGCCGTGACCGACCGAGCGCAACAGTCGTCGGTCCACACTGGCGGTTTCGACCGATCAAGGGTGACTCAGAATGTCCGGAATGAAGATCAACCACTACTTCGAGTTCAAGGAGTACGTCACCGGCGGCATCCACGAGTCGGTCGCCCATCAGCGGAAGATACTGGATCGACTGGACCTGCAGTACACAACTGATCCAACCCTCGATGCCGACGTATTCCACTGCAACCTTATGGGACCTCGGTCGATCTGGTGTGCGAATCAGGCGCAATCGCGTGACATACCAATCGTCGCCCACACGCACGTTACAGCCGAAGACTTCGGGGATAGCTTCCGCTTTACTAACGCTCTCGCCAAACCGCTGAAACCGTACCTCGAGTGGGCATACGGGCTGGCCGACGCCCTGGTCTGCCCCTCGGAGCACAACCGACGGCTGATCGAAACCTACACGGACACGCCGACGACCGTCATCTCGAACGGTGTCGATTGCGAGAAACTCGAAGGGTTCGAGTCCCTCGAGTCGGAGTACCGCGAGCGATACAATCTTGAACCTCCCGTCGTCTTTCTCGTCGGCCACGCCATCAAACGCAAGGGACTCGAGACGTTCGTCGAGCTGGCTCGCCGGCTGCCCGACCTGGACTTCGCGTGGTTCGGTCCGCTGAACCTCTCGTTGAAGGGCCGAGCGACCACACGGTTGATCGAAGAGTCACCAGAGAACTGCACGTTCACTGGCTACATCGACGACATTCGCGGTGCGTACGCGGCGGGCGATATCTTTTGCTTCCCGACGTACGAGGAGAACGAAGGGATCGCACTGCTGGAAGCGATGACCGCGGGCAAACCGGTTCTCGTCCGCGACATCGAGACGTTCTCGTGGCTCGAGGACGGCGAGGACTGCCTGAAGGTGTCGGGACCGGAGTCAGAATCGGGGTCGGGGCCGAGATTGGAGTCGAGAGTCGACGCGTTCGAAGATGCCCTCGAACGGCTCGAGAACCCAAAACTCCGGCGTCGACTCGGATCGAACGCGGCCGACCGGAGCGAACGGTTCTCGCTCGAGGCGGTTGCGAACCAGTACCAGTCCCTGTACGAGGAGGTGGTCTGAATGAAAATTGGATTCTTTACAGACAGTTACTTCCCCGAGATCGACGGTGTAACGTACACGATCAAGCTCTGGCGAGAGAAGTTAGAACGGAAGGGGTACGAAGTGTACGTCGTCTACCCGGATGGCGACTACGAACCCGGTGGTCGCGAGATCCCGGTCAGATCGCTTCCCAACCCCTTCTACGCCGGCTACCGAATTCCACTCTTCAGGCGGCCGTCGACGCTCCCCGAACTCGACATCGTCCACTGTCACGGTCCCGCACCGGTCAGTATCCTCGGGCGCTACTACGCTCGGAAACACGGTCTGCCGACGATTTACACCCACCACACGCCTCTCGAGGAGTACTTCCACCAGAGTGTCAGACTCGAGTCGGTTGCCAACGCAATCGCGAAACTGTACGTCCCCCTGGAGAACGCGTTCCTCGAACGTTTCGACATCGTGACTGCCTCGACGGAGCGGATCGAACGTGATGTCAACCACGTCCCGCTCCCGGTGGGAATCGACATGGAATTCTTCCAGGCGACTGATGAGGACTGGTATTCCGCCGTCGATCAGCCCGTAATCGGTTACAGCGGTCGCCTCAGTATGGAGAAAAACGTCAGCGATATCCTCGAGGTTGCCGAGGAGTTACCGGAGTACGAGTTTGTCATCGTCGGCGAGGGTCCATACCGCGACTGTCTCGAACGGAACGCGCCGAACAACGTTGAACTCCGGGAGTTCCTCCCTCGAAAAGAGTTACCGATCTTTTACTCCTCGATCGATACGTTCGTAACCGCCTCGACCGCCGATACGCTCGGACTGTCCACGCTCGAGGCTAACGCCTGTGGCACACCCGTTGCCGCGGCCGACGTCGCGCCCTTCGACCGAACGATCGCTTCCGCCAACGGCGAACGCTTCGAGTACGGCGATATCGAAAGAATGGCCGACGCCATCGAGACGTGCCTCCGAACGGATCGCGACGCCAGAGCGGCCGTCGAACGGTACGATGTTCGTCGCACACTGGATCACCTCGAGCACCTGTACCGGAGCATTCAGACATCGTCGGACGAGACTCCGGTAACAAGTCCTCTGAATCGGCTGGACGTTCCCCGTTGACTGCGCGTGTCGTGGAAGTTCAGAACTCGGTACAGACCGGGATTCCCATCGTGTCGTACTCGCCGAGACGATCCAGCACGTCGGGAACTTCCTCGAGTGAGCAGGTCTCTGTAACGATCTTTCCCGGTTCGAGCGTTCCGCCGTCCATCATCCGGAAGATTTCGTCGTACTCGTTCGGTGGCATGCCGTAGGAGCCGTAGAACTCGCGTTCGTCGGTGACCATCGTGTCGACCGGGATGGACACTTCGCCGCCCTCCTCGGAGGTAGTCATCCCGATCTGAAGGTGTTGGCCGCCCTTGCTGAGCGAATCGACCGAATTGCGGACCGTCTCTGCAATTCCGAGCGCATCGATCGAGACGTCGACGCCGCGGCTCATGTCAGTGTGCGATTTGACGGCTTGCGATACGTCGTCGACGTCGGCGACGTGGACCGTCTCGACGGCACCCAGTTCCCGGGCCAGTTCGAGTTTGTCGGGGACGACGTCGACGGCGATGACGTTGGCACCGAGCACGCTAGCGATGTGGACTGCGGAGAGACCGACGCCGCCACAGCCGTGGACTGCGACCCAGTCGCCGGGGGTGACGTCCACACGGTGGACGACTCCGTGAAACGCGGTCGCGAACCGACAGCCGAGACCCGCGACCTCGGCCGGATCGACCGACTCGGGAACGGACACGAGGTTCTGGTCGGCGTTCCGGACGGGATACTCCTCGGCGAACGCGCCCTGCTGGAACGAGACGAATCCCATCGGCACCGATTTCTCGCAGATGTTCGCCCGTCCCGCCCGACAGTACGGACACGTCCCGTCGCTCAAGTTGAACGGGTTCGTTACGAGGTCGCCTTCGTCGAAGCGCTCGACGTCGTCGCCGACGTCGACGACGCGGCCGACGGGTTCGTGCCCGAAGATCAGCCCCTGCGTCGGGATCAACCCGATCCAGTCCCAGTCACCTTGCCAGGCGTGCCAGTCGCTTCGACAGACCCCGCAGGCCTCCGTTTCGACGACGACGCCGTGGTCCTCGCACTCCGGTCGGTCGACCTCCCGTACCTCGAGCGGTTCGTTCACGCCCTGGAAGACTACTGCTTTCACACCGTTTCGCACGACGTCTTCGACCATAAAGTTAATTATTAATAATTATAAATAATTGGGGTGTTGTCGCTGTCGGTCGGTCGAAACGGACCGGCTTCGTCCGCGCGGCCGCTCAGCCGAACTTCGGCACCCCGCCGAGGTTCACCTTGACCGTCTTCACCTGCGAGTAGTCCTCGAGCGCCTCCTCGGCGAGTTCGCGACCCATGCCGCTCTCCTTGTACCCGCCGTGGGGCGCCGGATCGAACAGGTCGTTGTAGGTGTTGATCCAGACCGTTCCGGCCTCGAGGTCTGCGGCGAACTCGTGGGCCGTTCCGAGGTCTTCGGTCCAGACGCCCGCGGCGAGCCCGTAGGTCGTGTCGTTCGCGCGGCGGAGGACTTCCTCGCGATCGCTCCACTCGAAGACGGACAGTACGGGCCCGAACACTTCCTCACGGCCAACGGTCGCATCGTCGTCCACGTCGGTCAGCACCGTCGGCTGGACGAACGGCGCACCTTCGAGGTCGTCGTCGATCGCCTCGCTCTCGCCGCCGGCGAACAGCGTGGCGCCGTCGGCGACAGCAGTATCGACGTAGTCACGAACGGTCGCCGCGTGCGTGTGGTCGATCATCGGCCCGACGTCGGTCGTCGGACCGAGCGGATCGCCGACCTCGAGGTCCGCGACCGCGTCCCGGAGTCGATCGAGGAACTCGTCTCGAACCGCTTCGTGGAGGTACAGTCGCGAGCCGGCGGTACACTGCTGACCGGAGTTGAAGAAGATGCTTACGAGCGTCCCCTCGATCGCCTTCTCGAGGTCGGCGTCCGGGAAGACGATGTTCGGGCTTTTCCCGCCGAGTTCGAGCGACGTCGGCGTAATCGTCCGGGCGGCGTTCTCGAGGGTAGCGACGCCCGACGCGTACGACCCGGTCAGGGTCAACTTGTCGATTCCTTCGTGGGCGGTCATCGCCGCACCGACCTCCTCACCGAAGCCCGTGACGACGTTGATCGTCCCCGGCGGGAGGACCCGGTCACAGAGACGCGCGATCTCGAGCGTCGACAGCGCGGCTCGTTCGGACGGTTTGAAGACGACGGTGTTCCCGGCAGCCAGCGCCGGGCCGAGTTTCCACGCGACGAACATCGCGGGGAAGTTCCACGCGGAGATAGTACCGACGACGCCGTAGGGCTCGTGGCTCGTAAAGACGCGTTTCTCGTCGCTCGTCGGTACGACGCGACCCTCGTCGACCGACCGCGCGAGTGCGGCGAAGTGTCGGAACTGCTCGATCAGCACTTCGCAGTCGACGAACAGGGCGTGGACGTTCGGCTTCCCCGCCTCGAGGCCGTCGATCTTCGCGATCTCCGTCTTTCGTTCTTCGATCCGATCGGCGATCTCCTCGAGGCGTTCGGCGCGTTGCTTGGGAGAGAGTTGCCCCCAGCTTCCGTCGAACGCCTTCCTCGCGGCCTCGACGGCCCGGTCGACGTCCTCCGGGGTGCCGATCCGGACCGTCGCGAGCGGCTCGCCCGTCGTCGCGTCGATCGCGACGCCTTCCTCGCCGTCGACGCCGTCGACCCAGTCGCCGTCGATCAGATGTCCGTACCGATCCCGCGAGAGGACCGCGTCGGCCGTCGACCGATGGCGCTCGAGGATGTCGTCGCCGACGTCGTAGCGGTCTCCCTCGTAGAACGCCTCCTGCATGGATCAGCGTCCCCCCGTCCGATCCCGGTTGCGGTCGGTGAGCGGATCCGACCCCGGCGGCCGAACGACCGTCTCGCCGCGGGCGCCGGCCGTCGACTCGCGCGAGCCCGCAATTCGATCCGAGCTCCCTTTCACCCGTGTGGAATTGGCACGCATAGCCTGTAGCGGTGCCATCATCCCCGGCAATCGTTAGCGTGACCCCTCGGAAACGCGGTTATCTTTAAACGCTGCCCGACCGCACCTCGCCGGTGTGATCGGAAGAGATTCGCTATCGTTCAACCGAATCCATCACGAAAACTGTCACGAACGTCACCCAGTGAAAATATTCACTAGATAAGTACACTTTCTTCGGGACCGACCGTCGTAGTACGGGAGGCAATCGCCGCAGACGGCCGGTTCGACGGGCGAACCGCTACCGGCCGCCCCCTGTCGTGCCGGACTCGGATGCGGCGTTCACGCGCAGCAGGCGGGTTCGTCTCCCAGCGCAGGTGAACGAAATGAGACAAGCCAAACGGGATGTGACAGTCAGGATCGACACGCCGGACGCTATCGCGCGCCAGCAGATGGGGTTCGGGGACGCGAGCCAGTACGGAGAGCTCAGCGGCGAATACTTCACGCTAGCTTCGGGGACGGATATCACGCCGCTCCTGGAGGGACTCGAGGACGATCGCTGTCAGTGCCCTCACTGGGGATACGTCCTGGAGGGAACGCTCACCGCCAGCTACACGAACGGAAGCGAGGACGTAACCGAGGCCGGCGAGCTGTTCTACTGGCCGCCGGGCCACACGGTTCGAGCGAACGACGACTCCGAGATCGTCATGTTCAGCCCGCAGGACGAACACGCTGCGGTCCTCGAACACATGGCAGAGAAACTGGACGAGAGTGCCTAATGGGACGATCCACGTCGGTGCCGACGGATCCGGAGCAGGGTACGGCGGTCGCGTGTCCACAGTGCGACGAACGCGTGGCGGTATCGGTGCCGGATAACGAGGTCGAACCGACGGCGAGCCCGTCCGTCGCAGCGTTCGGAGACCACAGCGTCGTCCACTGTCCTGCCGGGCACAAATTCTGGGTGAACTACTGCTGAGGGCGGACGTCGTTTCGCCGTCTCGCTCCGATATTCGCACCTCGCACGAAGAGTATTATACCGCCTATGCGAACAACTCACATGGATTCCGCGATTCGGGACATCCAGTTTCTGGCGCGGTCGGAACACCGCGTCGGGGCGCTGGAAGCGCTGTTCGACGGACGGCACGATCGGCGCGATCTACGCGCGGCGACCGGGGCGTCCGACCCCACGATCGGACGCGTCGTCCGCGACCTCGAGGACCGCTCCTGGATCGTCCGCAGCGGTCCAGCCTACGAACTCACGCCGCTGGGCGAGTACGTTACCGCTCGGTTCCTGGACCTGCGCGAGGGAATGCGAACGGGTGAAACGCTCCGCGAGGTCTGGCAGTGGCTTCCCCGAGCGATGGAGGGGTTCGCGGTCGAGTACTTCGAGGACGCCGTCGTCTCGTATCCCGGACCGAACTACCCTTACGAGCCCGTCGAACGGGTTACGCACCTGCTCGAGTCGACGGATTCCATTCGAGGGCTCGGAACGACGATCTACAAGTCGGGCAACCTCGAGGTGTTCTGTCGGCGCGTGATCGACGGAATGGAGATGGAGTACATCTACTCCCGTCCGGTCCTCCGGGCGATCGTGGACTGGAACCCCGATCTCACCGCTCGAGCGTTCGAGTGTGACAACTGCACCGTCCTGCTTCACGATTCCCTTCCGGACGACAACCGGTGCGGACTCAACGTCATGGACGACTGTATCGGCATCTGTGGTCACGATCCCGAAACAGCCCAGCTCGAAGCCGTGATCGACACGGCTTCCCCGGAGGCTCGCGAATGGGCGGAAACCGTCTACGAACAGCGTCGGAAAGAGGCACGCCCGTTCCGGGACCACGAGCTATTTACCGCTGATCGGAACTCCCGAGAGGATCCGCTCCGCGTCGAGCCACGGTAGGAACGAACTCGTCGATACTACCCGCTCGAGCGAAAACGAACGGACCTGACCGAACCCGTCGGCGACCCCGGCTCAGAGCGCGCCGAGCCCGAGCAGGTCGTCCTGGACGCGTTCGCCGACCCGAATCTCGCAGTCCGTTCGCGGGTACGAACAGCACAACAACACGTAGCCGTCGTCCTCCTGCTGCGGTGAGAGCGCCGTCCCCTCGCTCCCGTCGAGTTCGCCCTCGAGCAACTCGCCGGCACACGACGTACACATCCCGTTACGACAGGAGTGAGGAATCTCGAGACCGGCGCGCTCGGCCGCGTTCAGAACGTACTCGTCCGGCGCGACCGCGACGGTCTCCGTCCTCTCCTCGAAGTGGAGCGTGACGTCGTACATCTATATTCGCTGACGGAGTTTGTACAGATCCAGCGCCTCCAGTCGCGGGTCACCGGTGCCGACCTCGTCGTGCTCTAGGCTGGTTCCGCTGATACTCTCGTTGAACGACGTGCTGACGCCCTCGTCTTCGAACGTCGAATCCATGATGTAGGCGACGTTCTCCCGAACCTCCTCGAAGCTCTGGTCGAGTTCGTCGGCGGCCTCCTCGATCGCCTCGATCACGTCTTCCTCCGACGCGGTGAACTCGGCACCGCGCGATAGCTCCTCGAGTTCAGTGACATCCGTCATGTTATCGGCCTCCGTCGGCCGCGACGTCGCGTTTGCGCTGATAGACCTCCCGGTACTCTCGGACCTCCTCGTCGATATCCTTCTCGAGGCACTCCTGATGACGGTCGGCGACGAGGCCGACGACCTTGCGGTGGTCGATGTCGAGGTCGAGCGCTTCGTTGAACTGGCCGTCGATGAGGTGGCCCACCCGCATCAGGAGGTCGTCGAAGCTGATCTCGAGGGGGTCGTCGACGGCGTCCGTGAACATGTAGCCGAAGTCCGCGACCGATGGCACGTTCTCGTAGAGCACGTTCTCGATGGCCCGGCTGACGCCCTGGAACTCGGGTTCGCCGGCGCGTTCCTTCTCGATGAGCTCGCCCAGCGCCTCGACGCCGTGGGTCATGTGCCGTCCCTCGTCGGTGCTGATGAACTTGAACCCGTGATTCAACAGCGGCAGCGGGGCGTTCCGCGAGAGCTTGTTGATCGAGTAGAAGCCGCCGCGGGCGAGCAGTCCCTCGACGATCATGTGGTACACCGTCAGCGCCTCGGCGATGTCGACGGGATCCTGCGAGTGGGCGGCTCGCGCGGTCAACTGGCCCTGCCGGTCGAAGATTTCGCCGAGACCGGTCGCCTGCACGATCGGGATCCGTGCGCCGCCCCGCTTCGGATTCAGATCCGCGAACACGTCCTGTTCACCCATCACCTCGTGCGTGTAGACGTCGAGGAACTGCGTGTGTTTGTGCTCGGTCAGCGTGAACATCGTCATGTACATCTCCATCTCCTCGTTGTCGTCGAAACACGGCGCACCCACGATGCGCTGGAGGTGATGGCTCGCGTCCTCTCCGACCGCGAACTCGCCGTCGAGAAAGCCCGACACGAGGTACCGAATCTGTTTTTGCTCGACGGGGTCGAGCGACTCCCAGATCTCGCGGTCCTCCTCGAAGCCGACTTCCTCGAACAATTTCTCGACGTTCCACGTCCCGAGTTCGACCCCCTTCTGAAAGAGGTCGTACCACTTGCTCGAGGTATCGATCCGTTCCGCCCGAAATCCGGGTGTTGTGGTAACTTGTGGCACAGGAATAATTAACCGGTTCTAGCAATGAGACTATCCGCTCGGATAACCGGTTATTGAAGTTAAGGCGGCCGCCGTCTCGTCGCGACGCGGTCTCAGAACAGGTACCTCGCGTCAGTTTCGCCGGCGACGTCGCCCATCGCCGCCGCGGCGTCCCCGTAGTGGAGAACGCGCGTCACGCTCCCCTCGAGTCCCATCTCGTTGGACATCACCGATTCGATGACGTCGGCGCCCTCGACGAGGTCCGTCCACGTCTCGTAGGGTGCCTCGAGTTCGAACCCCGGATCGCACGCCGCCGGATCTTCGACGAGGTCCGCCCGCCGACAGGTGCCGTCTTCCAGTTCGAGGTAGGCGTGGACCGTCGCACCGTCGACGTACGTCTCCAGCTGTTCGAGCAGCGAGTCGAGATCACCCCGGATCAGCTCCTCGAGCTCCGGCCAGACGACGTTCGGTACGTCGGCGAGGGCCACGTCCGCGAGCGCCCGCCGGAACCGTTCCGGCCCGTCGTCGCCCTCGACGGACTCGAGTCGCTCGTCGAAGGCCGGCGTCGCCGTCTCCCGCAGGCGATCGAACTCGTCGTCGGGAAGCGCGTCGAGCCGGTCGTACAGGTCGGCGGTCAACTCGTCGGGGAGGTCCTCGAAGGTCGTCTCCTCGAGGGGCAGTCGCGTCAGGACGAAGAGGAAGTCCCCGTTGAAATCCACGCCCCAGCCGTCGCTCTCGGCGGCGTAGGCGTCGTCCTCGTTGAGGTTGGCGCGGTACTCCTCGAGCCACTCTCCGGACGGAAACCAGTCTGTCATACGTCGAACGACCGGGTTCGGCGGCTTTAGCGTTCGTCCCCGGATACGAGGCGGTATTTGTGATCGAATTACGCGGCGGGCGATCGGTCGAAGCGATCACGCGGGCGGTCGCTCGCCGCAATCCACGGAAAATACCGGGTGGGACAGCGGATATCGAATCACTCGGCTTCGATGATCTCGGGCCACTCGCCCGCGAACTCCGCGTCGATCGACGAGGACGGTGCCGTCAGTCGAACGGCGGAGTCGGAGCACCGCAGAATCGTCTGCATATCGCCGTCGAGTTCGAAGTCGCCGTCCGTCGGGCCGTCGATGATTTCGAGTTCACCTTCCGGCAGCGACTTCCCCGTCTCCGCGGTCGCGAAGAGTAGGAAGCCGTACTCGGCCTCTTCGGGGCCTTCGAGGCGCCGTGCGCCCGTCCACTTGCCGCCTTCGAGTCCGAGATACGCGTAACCGGTGGACCCCGTCTCGTCGTCCTCGATGACGTACGTGTCGAATTCGTCCTGCAGGTACCTCGGCATCGTGCGAAAACCCATCTCGTCGGTGGGAATCCGAGTCATCTCGAAGACGAAGTCGCCGTCGAATCCGACGCCCTAGCCGTCGCTCGCGATCCGATACGCTTCGTCGTCGTTGATCTCGTCTTCGTCTCCGCGAGCCACGCCTGACTCGGAAAGATCGGCGGATCCGGATCGTCGTTCACGTCGACCGTACACCGGGATAATCAGCGACTGGAGCATGGGCGTTCTCGCAGGGATTCGAGGTTCTTTAACGCGGTAGACCGCCATAAACACCCTCGGATGACCGGAGAAATCGCAACGGGTGTTCACAATGAGCACAGAGTTATATCGGGTCGACAGCGATCCGATCACCACCCATGAGTACGCACCAACTCCGACCGATCGAACAGTATTTCCCGACCGAACCGTGGCTCGAGGAGTATCGAGCGGCGATCAACGAGAGCGACGAGTACGCCGAGAGCTCGGCCGGCTGGGGTGTCGACTTCGACGGCTCGTTCATCTTCCAGATCGAAGACGTCCCGATCGAGACCAGTACGCTCACCGACCTCCCGCCGGAGATCGCCGACGCAACCGACGACGAACTCTCGGCGCTTTCCGACGACCGGATCGAAGCGCTCCTCGAGGACGCCCCGCCGGCGGTCCGGGAGCGCGTCGAGGACCGCGAGGGATCGCACCAGGACCGACTCGCCGCGGAGCTGCTGGAGACGACGATGGCGGAGCTCCCCGATCGAATCTGGCCGGAACTCCGAGCGGAACTACCTGACCTCCTCGACGAGCTGATCGCACAGCTCGAGGAGAACATGGCCGACGACGGCACCATCTACGCGTATCTGGATCTCTACGACGGCGACTGTCGAACGATTGCCACGATCACCGATCTCGACGAGCGGGAGTACGGGTTCCGTCTCGCCGGCGAGTACGAGAAGTGGACGAAGCTCGTCCGCGGCGAGGGCGACGTCATCAACATGCTCATGTCCGGCGAGTTAGAACTCGACGGCGACATGCAGAAGATCCTGCAGTACTCCGACGCGGCGGTCGATCTGGCGGAAATCTCCGCCGACGTCGAGTCCCGGTTCATCTTCTGAATTCGGTTCCGGAGGGCGGGCTGTCAACCGGCGGGCGACGACTCGTCGCCGATTTCGGCGGTGTTCGCTCGGGGTTACTGCCTGCTCCGCTGGCTGTCGTCGTCGTCTCGAGCAAGCACAGTCACTGGACGCGCCGCGGTCTGTCGTGCTGCCGACGAGACGAGTCGTTCACTACAGTGCTTCGCGCGAACGGGAGGCCGCTAGTACTCGAGGATCAGTCCGTACACCAGTCCGAGCGTCCCGCCGTACAGCGTCCACGCGAGGACGCCGAAGAGGCCATCGCCCGTAAGGTTAGGGACGGGCATCGGCACACCCATCACGAACGTCAGCCACGCGGGCATCAGGAACAGGGAAAAGAGTACGCCCACGGCGACCCCGTACCCGTTGCCGAGGCCGAGGGTAGTCGTCGTGAGCGCGGACCGCTGGAGTAGCGGCACGAGGAGTTTCCGGAGATAGTCGTTACGACTCGAGAGCATCATCACCTTCTGGACGAACGAGTCGATCGAACTCGAGATGAACGCGCTAAACGGCAGCGCGAACAGCGCACCCAGAACGAGCATCGTGATCCAGCCGCCGTCGAGCGTCGGAGCGCCGAAGACCGCACCGATTTGCCTGATGGCGTCGGTATCGTGTAACTGGAGTACCAACGCCGCCTGAAACCCGCCGGCGAGTCCACCCGCGAGGGCGGCTTCGATCTCCCGAACGTCGACCTCGAGAGCGTTGACTTTTCCGGAGAGGGGTGTCACCGCGGCGCGAAACGGTGACTTGTCGGCCTCTGTGCTGGAACTGCCGTCGGCGCCGGTGGTGGTATCGGCGTCTGCCATGATCGATCATCTGTATCGTTTACCGGTAACGTGCCTCAGTGTTGTTCCGCGTATCCGCGGTTATTTATTGGAGCTGCGTCGTAATTCGAGCGGATACACCGCGATACCGTCGGGTTTCGTGCACCAGCACGCCGGCACGTCGTCCGCGAGGGAAAACGAGCTTCGAGCGAGCCGATGAGTCAGTAGGCGCTCATGTCGGTCAGTTCCTTCCCGACGATGAGCTTCTGGATCTCGGTCGTCCCGTCCGGGATCGTCATCACCCGCGCGTCGCGGTAGTACCGTTCCATGCGATTCTCGAGGTCGAGCCCGGCGGCGCCGAGCACCTGCAGTGCGTCGCTCGTCGCCTCGATCGAGCGCTCGCAGGCGTATCCCTTCGCGAGCGACGAGAGCAGCCGCGCGTCGGGATCACCGTCGACGAGGGCTTCCGCGGCACTGCGCGAGAGCCCCCGCGAGGCCTCGATCGCCGCCCGGACGTCGTAGAGTTTCTCCTGGACCAGCTGGTGCTGACCGATCGGCTCGCCGAACGTTTCGCGCTCCTGGGCGTAGGCCAGCGCGTCGTCGAACGCGGCCTGCATGATCCCGACGGCCATGAACGCCATCCCCGTTCGCATGAACGAGAACATGACGTTGAGCGGTTTGTGCTCGAAGAAGAGCTGGCTGACGCTCTCGGGAAACGGCACGATCTCCGAGATGCCGTGGCCGTCGGCGATGGCGTCGCCGAAGATGGTCGAAAACCGGTTCTCGACCGGGATCCGGACGTCGTCGAAGATCATCCGCCCGTTCGGGACGCCCTTCCAGCCCAACTTGTTCATCTCCTCGGTCTCGAAGGAGGCGTTCGCGCGATCGACGAGGAACATATCTTGCGCCCCCTCGGACGCGTCGCGGGCGATGACGAGCGCGACGTCGGCGATCTGTGCGTTGCCGACCCAGACCTTCTCGCCGTTCAGCACGAACTCCTCGCCGTCCTTACGCGCGACGGTGTTCGGGTGGGCCGTGTCGGAGCCCCCCTCGGGTTCGGTCACCGCGAGGCAGCCGATACACCGGTTCTCCTCGAGTTTCGGCAGCATCGCCTGCTGCGTCTCGTCGGCGGCGAACCGGACGAACAGCGCCGGGAACGACATCTGCAGGGCGACGTTCAGGCTCGGCCACACGCGGCTGATCTCCTCGGAGGCGATAACGAACCGCCAGACGTCGCCGAAGTACCGGTGGACCGTATCCGGAGTGAAGCCGATTCCGAGTTCCTGCAGGTCGTCGAGGTAGCCGACCAGGTCGTCGCGCGTCATCGGCCCGTTGCGGTCCTTCTCGTCGACGATCGGTTCGATCTCGGCGTCGAGGTAGTCCCGGAGATCGTCGCGAAACGCCGTCTGGTCGTCGGTCAGACGCATCCTATGACTCCGCGGGAACTTTCTCGGACAGCGAGTTCATGATCGGTGCGAGGCGAGTTCCCTTGTGGACCGGTCCGTCCATCTGGTATTTCTGCTGCATGAACCCCTGGATCGGGTCGACGCTGCCGACGATGAGACCGACCAGCGTGTCCGCCGGGCCGGTGATCTCGAGCATTGCGTCGTCGAGCCGGCCCGACCCGCCGTGCATCGTCTGCTCCTCGCTATCGACTTCGAGATGGCCCTCCATCGGGCAGTCCTCGGCCTCGAAGTTGACGGTGATGTCGTCGTCGATGTTCTCCTGCACGTCCGGCGACTCCTCGACGAGGACGTTCATACCGGCCCAGAGCAGTTCCTGGAACTGGTCGGCGGTCTCGGGGTTGTCGGAGACGAACGACGCGATGTCCATCGTCTCCATGCGCTGGACGACGCGACCGAACGTCTCGGGATACTCGCGAACGAGTTCCTCGGTGCGTCCCTCCATCTGCTCGAGCAGCGCCGGCAGTTCGTCCTCGAGTTCGTCGTCGGATTTGTCGAGCGATTCGTCGATGTCCTGAATGAGTTCGTCGTCCGTCATGACTGTCGGTTCGGGCTCACCCGGTGGGTGAATCCCGCCGTCAGTGGATACCGGATACACGTCGAACAGTTTGATCCGTGGAATAAGCGGAGCTTTATATTCCGGCCGGCGATCTCGGGCGCGTCACCCGGCGTCCGTACCGGCCGTCGCCCGGTCCCGCAGCGACTTCTTGTCTGTCTTTCCGATGTCGGTCAGCGGGATCCGCTCGACGAACACCACTTCCGAGGGGATCGCCTGTTTCGGCACCTTCCCCTCGAGGTGGTCGGTCACCTCCCGTTCGGTCAGCTCGACGTCCGCGTTCGGATCCGCTTCGATGTAGATCCGGACCCGCTCGCTGCCCGGTCGCTCGGGATCGGGGACGCCGATCGTTGCGGGCCGCTTGACGCCCTCGAGGGCGTGCAAGACCTCGTCAACCTCTTCGGAGTACACCTTCAGCCCCGACACGTTGATCATGTTCTTGACGCGATCGACGACGTAAAACCGCCCCTTGGAATCGATTTTCGCGACGTCGCCGGTCGCGACGTATCCCTCGTCGTCGAAGGGATCTTTTTCCTCGTCGAGGTAGCCTTTCATCCGCTGGGGGCCGTCGACCAACATCTCGCCCTCGAGTCCCTCCTCGGCGGCGCGCTCGAGCGGAATCTCCTCGCCGGTATCGACGTCGCGGAGTCTCACGTCCGTGTCGGGAACCGGGATCCCGACGGTCGGATGGTCCAGCCCGTCGTCGGTCCCTCCACCGGCGAGGAGGTCGTGGAGACCGTGGATGTCGAAGTGAGTGATCGGCGACATCTCCGAGAGCCCGTACCCCTGGGAGACGCCGCCGGCCTCGCGCGCGAACTCGGACTTCGTCTCGTTGGCGAGCGGTGCGGAGCCGGAGATCCCGATGACTTCCGACTCGAACGTCTCGTCGACGAGTTCCATGAACTGGGTCGGCACCCCGAGCATGATGAGCGGTTCGTGGCGCTCGACCAGATCGCTCACGTGCGAGGTGTCGCGCGCGTCGGGGACGATCAGCACGTCGAGAGCGAGTTCGAGCAGGGTATTCGTAATCGAGTAGCCGTACGCGTGGTACATCGGCAGCGCCATCACCGCGGCCTCGCTCCCGCGCATCATCTGGGCCATCCGCGACTGCGCGGCGACGCCCTGGAGCGCGTTCGCGACGAGGTTCCGGTGCGTGAGTCGACAGCCTTTCGGCAGCCCGGTCGTGCCCCCGGTGAACAACAGCGTGTGGACGTCCGACTCGACGTCGAACTCGAGGACCGGCGGATCGGGCTTCGTCGTCGCGATGACGTCCGTTATCCACTCGACGCCGGGTATCTCCTCGCGGTCGGCCGGCGGATCGTCCGAGTAGTCGGAAAGCGACGTGAGGATCACGTTCTCGAGGGCCAGTTCGTCCCGTAACGAGAGGATGAGCTCCCGGTGTTCGTCGTGTCCGATCAGCACCTCGGGATCGCCCTGCTCGAGGCGGTAGACCAGATCGTTTTCGGCGTCGAGAAAGTCGTTCGGGATGTGGACGCCGCCGGCCCGCGAGATGGCGTTCGTGGCGACGACGAACTGCGCGGACGTCGGGAGGATCGTCGCGACCCGGCTTCCCTTCTCCACGCCGCGCTCGCACAGTGCGGTCGCCAGCCGCTCGACGTCCTCGCGGAGGCCGGGATAGGTGAATCGCTCCCCTAACTGGACGATCCCCCGGTCCGGGTGTTCGTCCGCGGCGTCGTACAGGAGGTGATGGACCGGTTCATCCGGATACGGCTCGAGCGTTTCGGGGATTCCGAACCGTTCGTACTCCGTCGACCAGAGCGTCTCGTTTGACATTCGTTCACGTTACTACCACTGGTTCGCTAAAGCGTACTCACTGGTATCCGAGGGGGTTGAAGGACGATTTCGACGGCCTGGGCCCGACGGAGCGCCGACGAGTCGGTCCCGGACGAGCGGCGGTCGACGGGGCCGTCGGATCGTGACGAGAAACGTGATAAACAGCCTGCGATTCGGCGAGCAATCGCCTTCCTCGTCGCCGCTATTGCTCGAGGTATGAACTTCGGACTTGACGACAAGACCGCGCTCGTCACGGGGGCGGGCGGTCGTATCGGAAGCGTCGACTGCGAGGTACTCGCCGAGGAAGGTGCCGAGATCGTCGCACTCGACGTCGACGTCGACGCCGCGGAGACGGTCGTCGGCGACATCGAGGACGCGGGCGGGACGGGCTACGCAATCGAGTGCGATCTGACCGATCGCGACGCGGTCGCGGAGACGGTATCGGCCGTCGAGGAGGACGTCGATGGTATCGACATCTTGATCAATAACGCCGGGCTGGTCGACGCTCGCGACAAGATCGAAGACTTCGAGGACGAGGTCTGGGATCGCGACCTGCAGGTCAACCTGACGGGCACCTACAACGTCACTCGCGCGGTCTACCCCGGCATGAAAGAACGCGAGTGGGGTCGGATCATCAATATGTCGTCGATGGCCGGCTGGCAAGGCGGCTTCGGACAGCTGTCGTACAGCGCGACGAAGGCAGCCCTGATCGGGTTCGGCAAGACGATCGCCCTCGAGGGCGCCCAACACGGCATCACGAGTAACGTCGTCACACCGAGTATCGTCGTCGGGGCGCTCGCGGATCTGCCGATCGAACAGCTAGAGCAGGTCGACGAACACTTCGCCCGGATCGCCAAGGCGACACCGATGCGACGGCTCGGACGGGAAGAAGACGTCGCGAACCTGATCGCGTACCTCTGTTCCGAACAGGCTACCTACATCACGGGCCAAGTCGTCGGCGTCACCGGCGGCGTCGACCTCTTCAGCTTCTAACCGATCGCGGTCGACGATTCGGGTCGTCGGACAGAATCGGTACCTCCCGGTAGCCGTCCCAGAACTCGAGGTATACCTGCGAGACACGTAATCTTCCGATCGCCGCTGGTCTATCGCAGCCTCCGTTCGTACGCGTAGACGCGATCGATCGTCACGGAACGATCTGCGTGAGAATCTTCGCCTCGATCTTTCGCAGATGGCCGCCGACCGTTCCGCCGGTACAGCCGAGGTCCGCGCCGATCTCTTCGTGAGTCACATTTCGGGGTACGTCGTAGTATCCCAGATCGACGGCAGTCCGGAGGATTTCCTGTTGTCGCTCCGTGAGCTGGGAGAACAGGCGGTCCGTGTTCGGCTCGTAAGTACCCGTCTTGAGGAGTTTGAGTCGGATCCCGTCAGGAACGTCGGGGAGGGCCTTCTGGAAGCTCCCGACATCGCCGATCACCGTCACGCGGAGTCCGCCCCGTCGTGTGTACTCGAGCGGCGTATCGAAGATGAACTCGAACTTCCGGATCACGCTCAACAGCTGAACGAGCCGTTCGTCGGCCTTGATGTGGATGTACGCGTGAATCTCGTCGCCGGCACCCGAGAGCTGGTACTTGTAGACCATCGCCGATTCGTCCAGGATCGACTCGAGCGCGTCTCTGTCGCCCGAGAGTTGATAGAGTGTAACGATCGATTCGTTCGCGAGCAGGTTGACATTGTGCAGGAGTTCCCGCGTGACGTCGGGATTCTCCGCAATCTGCCGATCGACCGGATGCAATCCCTCGCCGTCAGGAATGATAATACATTTTGCGTATCTCATCTTACGACGGTCTCATCGTTGTGAACGTACTTCTCGGTAACGTTTGTCACATCCACTACGGAAGGAAACGAAAAATAGATCCCCCTACCTGGAACGGAAACGACAACGCTTCGGTCGGCGCTGATACTCGGCACCGTCTCTCGTATTGCCGCCCTCATTCCGGGAGTTCGGCGGTGAAGTCGCCGTGGACGGCAATTCCGCGCTCGATGATGTCGCGCTGGTGGTAGAGCGTTATCCCCTGGTCGACCGACGACTCGTTCTTGATCCCGAGCGTAGACGCGATCTTGAGAAGGGGCGTGACGCCGAACGAAAGCCACCACTGGCGGCGGGAGGACGGAACGATCCGATCGTAGTGGTCGTCGAACGTCACGTCCGTGAATCCGAGGGTCTCGAGCATCTCTCGAAACTCACTGATGTGGGCGAGCTCCGGGACGGCCCAGCCGTCGAGGACCGTTCGCATCTTCTCCGCTTCGGGATCCGTCAGTTCTGTCCGACTCATATATCCGTCGGCGATCATGAGGCGACCGCCGGGTTTGAGAACGCGGTGGATCTCCTCGAGGACGCGGCCTTTCCGTTCGGAGTGACAGACCGTTTCGATCCCCGAGACCGCGTCGAACGTCTCGTCGGGATACGGGATATCGTGGTAGTCGCCGACGTCGAACTCGGTGTGCTTCGAAACGCCGCGTTTGCGCGCGTTGTCTCTCGCTTCCGCTACGTGACGGTGGTCGATGTCGATTCCGTGGACGTCGGCGCCGTATTCGGCCGCGATGTGAGTCGGGAGCCCGCCGCGTCCGGTCCCGATGTCTAGGACCGTGTCCGTCTCGTCGACGTCGAGCTTGTCGGCATAGACCTTATTCGAGTTCTCCATGGCTTCCTGATGGGTCGAATGCTCGTCGTCGTAGAACCCGTAATGAAGGTTGAGATCGCTCCAGAAGAAGCGGTACTCCCACGCGGTGTCGTTGTAGAAGTCGACAATTTCGTCCTCGGCGAACGATTTCGATTGCATGCTCCCATACGCACGGTTCAATCACGATAGTTGTTCTTCCGCGTATCCACGACGGTTTATGTCGCGGACGGTGAGTCGTGCCGGTACAGATCTCCACACTACTGACAAAAATAGAGAAAGTAACTCGAAGTACACTAATCAAATATATTTAATATAACTGGTTTGTATAAAAACAACCCCGTATTCAAGGAGGAAAGATCATGCAAAACCGTGGTAGGTGTGTACCTGTGACATGAGAGATAACTCAGTTCACCAACCGAGTCGGAAACGGAGTTGTACCGCCACGGCCGGAAGAGGTCGAGTCTGTGAGAATAACCCTCGGTAGGAGTGATACGATGTACAATACGAAGCGATTACTGACGGGAACGGGCGCATCGTTTCTGATGGTCGCGTTAGTCGGCCTCATCGTCGTGTCGTCAGGGACCGCGTACGCCGCACCGCTTGCCGGCGCTGGCGGCTTCACCGTCGAAGCCGAGGAGATCAGATCCGAGGAGTTCCTCCTCTACCCGGGGGCGGGGGAGAGTAACGAGGGCACGACGCCGGTCGTCGTCGTCGAACAGCGAGGCGTCGAAATCGACGAAATGGTGCTGACGAGAGAACAGCCCGTCGACGCACTACCCGGGCTCAGCGGCTCCATGGTGATCGAGTTCACCGCCGACGAGACGGTCGAGGCCGATGAACAGTACCTCAAGATGACCGGACAGAGCGCAGAGGAGGCGACGTTCAACGGACAGGTCATCAACGCCCAGCAGAGCGACGATCCGAACGAGCAGTTCCAACAGACGGCCGGTGAGAACGCCGAGCCCGAAAAGGGACAACTGACCGACATCGAAGGTGAAGGTCCCGGCATGGTACAAGAGGACGCAGAGATCGAGATGGTGTATCTGGCCTCTAACGAGATCACTCTCCCCGGTCTCGACGTCAACGTGTCCTACGAGGAGTGATCACTGATGGCCACCGAAAACAGCTCCGGGAGCCGACGGGAACGATTCAACGACTGGCGCTTCCAGCGTCCGTTCCTGGGCGGTATCCTGCTGTGCCTGGCCGGAATTATCATCACCTGGGTACCGATGCAGATCTTGCCCGACATCATCTTCATCGGCGGAGATATGGCGGGCTTTCTCGCCATCGGCGCGATGTTCGGCGTGTTCGTCTTCGTGACGGGCGTGTTCGCGCTGTACCAGCCGAAGTATGCCGAGATGATCGGCGTCGTCGGCGTCGTCCTGTCGATCTTCTCGCTGTTCGGGTCGCTCGGCGGGTTGCTCGTCGGGATGTTGCTCGGGATCCTCGGTGGAAACCTCTGTATCGCGTGGCAGCCCGGCGACGAGGAAGCTGCGTCGGAACCCAGCAAAGTCGACAGAGCGGTCGCGCGACTGCGCGAAAGCACCCGCCGAATCGTCAGTAAAACGGCCGTGCGGTTGCGCGGCGGTGCCGAGATCCGTAAACAGGGAGGTGTCGACGAGTGAAACGAGTAGACCGGGGTCGAGCGACGGACTGGACCGGCACATGAGTCGAACGCGCACAGTCGTCATCGCGGCGCTGGTCGTCCTCGCCAGCAGCGTCGCGGGGATCGGCACAATGCCAGCACTCGCGCAGGAATCCGACCGTGACCTCGTCACGGCCGAGTTCGGTACGATCGAGGGCGGCACCGTCTGCGCCCAGCAGCTCACGGCGGACACCAACCAGGTGATCGTCCAGAACGCCAGCTACGACGATATCACCGTCTACCTCGACGAGGACAGGCGAGTCGAACTCGAGCAGACGCAGCCGGAAGCGACGATAGTGCTACACATCGACCGCCAGAACGAAGGACTCAACCAGCTCGCGGACCGCGGCGAGTGCTTCGACAGCGATCAGACGAACGTCGTCGTCAACGCCGACGCTATCACGACGTACGGGCTCTCGGCGAACGGATATCACGTCGAAGTCGGTCCGGATAGCGAGATCCCCAGCGCCGGCGGCTACGATATCGACGAGGGTGACGACGGTGACGAGAACTCGAGCGGCGTATCGGATAGTATTAATGAGACTACCGATGGAACGGTCGACGAAACCGAAGAATCGGTCGAAGAAACGGGCGATGACGCCGAAGAGTTAGTCGACGACGCCCGTAACGAAACCGAAGGAGCCACCGACGACGTAGTCGATGAGACAGAAGTGTCGACCGGTGACACCGTCGACGACACTGAAAAGGCGACCGAAGAAACGGTCGATGACACCGAAGAGACGGTTGGCGATACCCTCAACGAGACCGAAGAGATCGCTAACGAAACGGTCGACGACACCGTCAGCGAAACCGAAGAAACCGTCGACGAAACGATCAATGAGACCGAAGAAACCGCCGATGAAGGGATCGATGACATCGAAGAGTCAGCCGACGACGTAGTCGATGAGACAGAAGAGTCGGCCGGTGACACCGTCGACGACACTGAAGATACGGTCGAAGAAACGGTCGATAATACCGAGAGAACCGCCGAAGGAGTAGTTAACGACACCGAAGAGTCGGTCGATGACAGCGAGGAAGCGATCGACGATACCCTTGACGAAACCGAAGAAACTGCCGATGAAGCGGTCGATGATACCGAAGAGGCAGTCAGCGAAACGGCCGACGACGCCGAGGAGTCTGTCGACGACGCTGAAGAGACGGTCGAAGAAACGGTCGATGATACCGGAAGAATCACCGAAGAGGTAGTCAACGACACCGAAGAAACGGACGATGACGCCGAAGAGTCGGTAGACGAAACGAACACTGATACGGAGGAGACGGCTGCCGAAGCGGTCGATGATGCCGAAGAATCGGTCGACGACACACTCAACGAGACCGAAGAAACCACCGACGAAACGGTCGGCGAGACCGGCGATCTGGGATCGTGATACAGATCCGCACGATCGACGCGGGATTTCTTTCAGACGGAGACTACAGACATGCACGAATACGAGTCGTATGATTTTACGGAGGCAGAGTTCTCGCTCGAAGCGATCGACAAGTGGATCATCCTCGCGGCCGTCGTCGTCGGGGCTCTCGTCAACCTCAACGCGTTGATGGTGCCGCTGCTCGGTCGGATCGGCGGCGGAACCGTCGCCGGATTCGTCGCAGCGTACGCCGTCGGCCGGATCGCGTCCGGTATCGTTCACGCGGTGATCGCGAGCGCGGTTGTGGGCGGCATCGCAGGAACGATCACGGCGTTGATGGGTGTGACACTCGGCTTGTACAACGAACCACCGTTGCTGGTGCTAAGCTCGCTCGGACCCGTCAGCCCACTATTATCGGGTCTCGGATTGCCCAGTGTCGTACTAATCGTGCTCGCGTTCTCGTCGCTTACCGCCATCGACGGTCTCGTTGGCGGTGCCATGGGGAGCGGGCTGCGGGCGTTGCTTCCGTGGTGACTACTCCCGCGACTGTAGTCGTGGGCTTTCTCCTTGAATTTCTGTAACCTAACGGCGAGAGGGTTTTATCCCTTTGTTGCGCGAAGTCGTTCTTGTCGCCGAAGATCACCAAGTGCGGCGACGAAATGGTGACCGTGTATGCCTGAAGTCAAGTCAATCGTCCGTGAACAGGTAGTGAGTGCGTCCTCAGATTCCCCTCTTGCCGACGTCGCACAGCTGATGGATGAGGAGAACGTCGGCAGTGTCGTGATCGTCGACGGCGACCGCCCACAGGGGATCGTGACGGATCGCGATATCACGATCAACGTGGTCGTTCGAGGGGAGGATCCGACGTCGGTGACCGCTGCAGACGTGATGAGCGAGGACCTCGTGACGGTCGAGACGGACAGCGGGATCTTCGACGTGCTCCGGACCATGGAAGAATCGAACGTGCGACGAATACCAGCTACCGATGCGGATGGGAACCTCGCCGGAATCGTCACGTTCGACGACTTCGTCATCCTTCTCGGCCGCGAACTCAAGTTGCTCGGTGACGTCATCGAAGCCGAAATCCCGCCGTACGAGCATACCTAAGCACGCTACTCTACCGAGACGTCTTTCTGAAACCCACTATAGGCCGATTCCTGGACGTACAGCTGTTCTGATCGGATTTTAATCCCTGGTGAGGCGATGTAGCGGATCCTCGCCTTGCCAGCGAGCATACGCGTACGAGGCGACCAAAAGAATCCCCCCGAGGACGAGGAACGAGAGCGTTCGAGCAAGCATATCTAAATCCCGGGTGTCGTACAGAAATACCTTCGCGGTCACGAGACCGAAGGCAGCGACACCCTGAAGTCGAAGGTCACGACCGTCAGTGACGAGGCCGACTCCAACGAGGACGAGCCCGAAGACCGCCCAAGCAACCGATACACCGGCATCAGAGAGCTCCAATCCCAGAACGACGATCGTGAGCCCTGTGCCGGCCCACGCGTACGGAGTAGCCAGCGTGAGTTCCTTTTCGGTGCCCGACGGCGTGATACGTTCCTTCCGGAACCACCACGCGAGTCCGTAGAAAACGACGATTCCCAACGCGAACGCGGTTGCTCTGCCAGTTGCGACCGTCAGCGGATCTGCGGGGTCGACCGCGGGAAGTACCCTGGCATCCACGATAAGGATCTTGAGGACGGTCCCGACGGCGACGATGTGGGCACCGGTTCGGAACGCTTCGGCATCGACGAGCGAAGCGATAGCAACCGCGCTGCAGACCACCGCAAGAAGACCAACTGTTGCCGTAAACGTTCCGGCTGCTATGACGACGCTACTCGCTACCAGGACAGCTGCGAGCGTTCCAGCCGTCTCGTCTCGTTGAACTGGTCGCCGGGCGGTGAACGCGTAGACGCCGATGAGGGCAAGCCCGACGGTACCGACTGCGACCCCCTCGATAGAGATATCCGGGAACCATTCTCGAGCCGTCAGCTCGAACAAGAGTGCGGCAGTCCCAGCATTGAGTACGGTACACGATCGGACCTGAAGTCGATGCCACCGGTCATCCAACTCGCTCGCTCGGAGTTCGTACCCGCCAACGAGGTAAATCCCGAAGGCAGCGACGACGACGCCAGCGACGAGGGGAGCTGTTGGATCGAGATCGACGATCCACGCCCAGATGACGCCGTAAGTGGGTAGCACGCTGGTAGCGACGAGCCGGCTCCACGGCCGAACTCTGGCAATGACAACGAGTCCGGCTGCAAGGAGTAATGCGTAGGCGGGCGTCACGACAAACGTTCCAGTGTCGAGGCCGAGATAGGCGGTTACGTAGCCCAGCAGGAACGCTTCGCCGGCGACGACCGGGGCACGGTCCCGGACCGACAGGATGGCAGTACCGGCGACGAGTACAGTCAACGCCAACAGGACGATCCATAACGGCGTCCCGATAGCGGTCCGGTACGCCTCGAAGCCGTACGCCGCGTAGAGGCTGAAGTACGCGATTGCGAGGCCGATACCAGCCGCAATGCGCCCCCATCGGACGTAGCCCTGTCTCTCTGCAGCGAATCGGCCGCCGCCGGCAAGCGCTAACCCGCCGACGGTGCCGACCATCACGCGCCCGCGGGGGCCGAGCAGTCCGGCTTCGATAGTCAAACGGACGAAGAAGACGACGCCGACGACCAGCGCTAGGCCGCCAATCAGCCCCAACCACTTCACTCCGAGATCGCGTTCCCAATCCCGAGTTCGAACGCTCTCACGATCCGCACTCGGAGCGACCGCCTCCTCCGACGACGGAGCGGTGTCGGAGTCGACACGCGACCTCTCGTTATCAGAACGAGGGGTCTCAGCCGCCGGCCCGGTTTCGGTCGCCTCCTCCAACGTAGCAACGCGATCCTGGAGGGCTTCGACCTCCGATCGGAGCTGTCGTACCTCCGCCGCGAGGTCGTCATCGTCGCTCATGGGTCGTTCTTGTCTCGGTGTGTGAAAAATCATCCGTCCAACAAAATAATCGGGTGGATCGGCGCGATTCCCTCCAAGACCATCCAAACGGCGACGATTCAGTACGTCTCATCTGCAACCTCCCGAGGAGTACTGGAGCATTTTCACAATAGCTCGGTTCGCCGTGCATTGCAAGCACGTGCTTGATTATTCGATCCGAGTTACAGTCAAGCATACCACGACGAATGATACGCAGCAGTGATCGGCTGGACCGGCAGCCTCGTATTCGCCCGGCGGGGACACAACAGTGAGCGCGTCCCGAGAACGGCACCGTCCATGAAGCCGGGGACGGAGCGACAGGAATGAGCCGGGCACGCCGATGAATCGCCGCCGTCTCTTGCTCTTCGGGCTGCTCGTCCTCGCCGCCAGCTATCTGGTGGCCGGCGGAGTGATCGATCCGACGACCGAGCCGACCGAGCCCGAGACGCCCGATCGCGACCGGCTGATACAACCCGAGGAAAACGGCAGCTACGTCTGGCCGTACACCAGCCGCGACCGATCGACCGACGAACGGACGCTCGCGATCAACCTCCTCATCCACGGTTCCGACGAGCGCGTCCAGCGGACGCTCGCCGCCCACGAAGACCTCGAGTGGGAGGAAATCGATCCCGAAGCGGAGGACGAACCGGAAGCCTACGAGGACGCGGAGGATCCGATCCGGTGGGACGACGCCCACGGCTCGACGCGGTACACCTACGTTGACACCGAACCGCACGGCGGCGAGGGCGTCTGGATCGAGGAGAGCTACCAACTCCACACGGGAACGTACCTCGGGAGCCGGTACCACATCCGCGCGTACACGACGGAACACGATGACTGGACGGCGCTCCAGGTGCACCAGGAGTACTTCGACTGGTTCCGGCTTCGACATTCGGTAACTGACATCCAGAAGTCGCAAAACACGCTCGAGGCGGAGTTTCTCGACGAGCCCTACGTCGAGGAAGTCCGACGCGAGTATCACGGCACGCACGGAGGCTGGAACGACGGCTGGCTCTCAGCCGTCGAGTTGGCGACCGTTACCCCCATCGTGGCCTGGAGTACACTCGGCCTGCTCGGATTGTTCGGTGGCGAAACCGCGCGGGGGCTCGTGCGCGGGACCCGGCACCTGCTCAAGTGGATGTATCTGAACAGCCGCGGGTTCATCCTCGTCGGGGCGCTCGCGGGACTGGTTCTCGGCGTTCGGAGCGCCGGCCTCGCCGCGGAGGCAGCGGTACCGTGGATCTCGCCGCAGGCGTTCATCGTCGTGCTCTACCCGATACTGGCGGTCGGCTTACCGGTGACGGCGACCGTGCTCACCCAGCCGCTCGAACGGGCGAGCCGGTTGCTTCGGCTGCAACGCGTCGTGAACTGGCTCGGAGAACCGCTGGCGCCCCAGTCTGCGTTCGCGTTCACCGTCGTCGGGCTCGGTCTCGGGTTCGTCCTGGATTTCGTCGGGATCGGGATCACGACGCTCCCGATCCAGTTGCTGCTCCACCGACTCGGATTGATGATCGCGCTCGGATTGCTCGCGGCGGGTGCCGCCCGCAGCGACGGCGAAGGCGCCGTGCTCTTCGGCATCGGCCTGCTGGGATGGATCGTTGGCCTCGCAATGCCGCTGTTCGGCTATCTGTAACCGCAGCGATGTGGTCCGGGAAATCACGCCCAGTCGACCCCCTTTCATCCGGCGGAGCTATGGACGCCGGACCAGTCAGCGGCGATCGACGGGCATTCGCGCAATCCGAGCGATGAGTTCGTGCCGCGTAACCTCGCTCGACAGCTCTCGAAGCGATCGGCGCAGCGGGCGTGCAAATCGACAACGACCACCTCGACGTGGTGTGTGGGAATGTTGATACTTTCTCCCGCTACTCTCGAACGAAAGGCCGGCATATCGACTCCGTCCCCTGTCGGGACGTGATACTGGCGGCGACGGTGATCGAGGGGCACCCGGACACTCTTATACCACCACCGCGAGTTCATCAGTAATGCGGGATGAGGAGCCAGCGGCGGCCTATCACCTGACGTCCCCGGTTGATTTCCGTGCGGCACTCGACCTGCTGGAATTCGATCATCTCATCGTTGATACGGAGCGGATGCTCGTCATCTTCAGAAGCGCGGTTCTCAATATCGAGGTGGACGAGGGTGACTTGAAGACTGCCGAACGGGTTTCGATCGAAGTCCTCGACGCGCTACCACAATCGGCGGAAGCTGGGACCACCCTCACGGAACGGTTTCTAGAGCGCCTGGAGACCGCGACGGGAACAGAGTGGGTTGAACTCCCAGATCCCTGAGCACGTGGTCGCCCCAGCGCCGTCGACAGCCCGCCGGCCGCACAGTTCGCGCTACAGGTGTCGACGACCGACGCAATCAGCGGCGCGCTTCCGCTGCCCCGGGTGTGTCGAGCCGGGCGTCGGTGACCCGCACCCGTCCCCAGGTGCCGTACCACTCCCGCTCGAACTCGAGGGCGACGGGACGCGACATGTGCGGACCGTCGGTGACGATCGTTTCGAACTCCCCGCCCTCGCCCAGGCGGTGGACGCCGTACTCGCGGTGGAGTTCCTCCAGATCAGCCAGGGCGTCGCGATCCAGACGGCGGCCGAGCCATGACTCGTCGAATCCGGGCGCCGCCACCTCGACGACGACGATCTCGAGGCCGGCCTCGATCATCGTCGCCGCGAGCCCACGCGGGTCCGCCCGCCACAGCGGCGCGAAGAAGTCACACTCGAGGCGGTCGCACATCGACCGGAGTCGAGCGGCTTGGGACTCGCTCCCGACGGTGCCGGCGACGACACCGCCCACGCCGCCCTCGAGTTCGGCGTCCAGCGTCCGGAGCGCGGACTCGAGGGGTTCGAGTGCCGCGTCGCCCTTCGCACTCGAGGCAGCCGCGATGTCCCCGCCGATGTCGGGAGGCTCGATGTCGACGGCGGGGAGTCCGACGTCGACGACAGGGAGCCCGATGCTTTGTGCGGCCAGCCGACTTACCGGCGTCGCGGGCGCGTAGTACCGATGGGAGTCCGCCGGCGGATGGACGGTTACGAGTCTGCGGACGTCACGGCCGGTCTCCAGCGCCCGGTGGAGCGCCCACGAGGAGTCCTTGCCGCCGGAAAAGAGCGCGATCCACCCACCGTCGGGGTCGGACATACGCTTCCTTTTCCGTCACCGAATAAACCTCTGCGGGTCGGCCGCGCATCCGTTCGGCCGCCGCGGTCGGTCGACGGCAGCCGTCACCTCTACACCCGAACCGAAATCCCGATCGGACGAGTCCGGCCCCTTGACGGCGGGGCAGTCGCGCCGGCCGACCGGGTCGTCGAAACTGAGATCCTGAAGCGGTCGGTGATCGAGAAGGACGGAAACGAGAGTCGCGGTTCCGACCTCCCGTGGACCGATCGCGCTGACGATGCCGACCTCGTCGAAGTGGACTCCGAGCCGGTTCCGTACGGTGAGCGACGGCCGGGCTGAAGCGAGGATGATCGAACGCGCGCCACGGTCGTTCAACGCTGATTGTGACGGCGGGTAGCTCCTGAACTGCACCGATCAATCGGCAGGAGTCGGAACCGAATTCACTGACCTCGTCGGCCGGCTGAGTCTCCAGACCGGTCGACGTCCGGCGCACTCGAGCGGACTCGGGACGGTGCTGTCACCGCGTCGTTGCGGCGTGTGCCGGTGCTTCCCCGGACGCCGGTTCAGTGAGCGCGTACCCGCCACCATCGTCATCGCCGCCGTCCTCGTCGTCTGGCCCCCCACAGCCAGCGAGCCCGATCGCGGTGACGGTTGCGGATGTCGCGAGGAAGCGTCGCCGTTTCATGTGTTCTCCTTGGTAACGTATGGCAATAAGCATACGGACGGGACCGATCGGCGTAGCGATCCGCGAGCGGCCGGCGACCGACTCCCAGCCCAAGCGGTAACTGGGTGAACACCGGCGATCAGTCCGTCTCTCGGATCGCTCCGGGATATATCGGTCGTCGCAGTGACCGACGCACCCGAGGCGGCCGGTACGCCGACCACGTCCTCGAGGTGCCCACGACCCATCCGCAGCTGACGCCGGTGCTGGCGACCGTCCAGTTGCAGCTGGGCTCGGACCGGTCACAAACCGGCTGGGCCGGTCGATCGACAAACCACGAAATATGGCGGAGAGCGTGACCGTCGAATAGGATCCAGTAGCAGACAGGGTCTGCTTTTGGTTTCGGGTAGTGTGATCGCTTCGAGCGGCGGATATCGTCGGTATCGTCGGTACCGCGCGTCCCAGATGCCGGCTGCAAGGATGGCACTACAGAGCGCCGGCCAGCGACCGCTGCTCAGAGACCGATTCGGCGAGAGGGATCGTACACCGGACTCAGTAGGGGTAGGGCCGGTTCGACAGGGGCCGGCACAAACACTCATAATGGTTCGCTCAAACATTGTACGTATGACAGGTATGCTGCGCATCGTCGGGCTCGGCGTGATCGGCCTCGTCGCACTGTGGCTCCTCCTCGAGTTCGTCGCGATCGTCTTCGGGCTCGTGACGTGGGTCGTGAGTACGGTAGTGTCGATCGCCGTGCTGGCCCTCCTCCTGTACGTCGGCTACGTCGTGATTTCGTCGGTGTTATCCTGAAATCGTGGCTGCGAGCGGCAAGACGACAGTTGTCGTGATTCGGTGAGCCGGTGGTCGTGCAGCCTGTAGCGGTTTGAACTGAACGGGTGTCACACACAGTGGGCACGTACGCGGCTTAGCCGCGGGCCACTGTGCGGGATTCGAAGGCACGTCGCCAGTGATAGCGTAGCGTACCAGAGCGGCGGTGATCGAGTGCTGGACGCTTACGGGTGCGGTTTCGTAGGAACCAAAATAACCGGCGCAGCCGGTGCGATGCTCATGACGAGTACATAGCTGCCGAGTTCAACGCTCTACAAATTTTGAAACCCGGCGTCCATCACTCAGTGTGTGACCTCACGCACTGACTGCAAAATCGACAAAGATGATCCCTCTCAAGGAGATGCACCTTCAGAAGTGACGGTCCTCTCGGCAGCACGTTGCAGGGCTTGGACTGCCGACGGAGGTTTGCCAGTGCACCGGCAATAGGGTTCCTCTTCGGTCGAGACGGTACACCGGACAGCGATCGAGAGCAATTCCTAAATACGGGACAGCAGTGTTTCCAGTATGGATTTTATCGGACTTGTCAGTATCGGCAGCACGAACTTTCGCTACACTGCCGCTACTCCTGCCGGCGATTTTCTGACTGACATCGTCGTCGAATCGACACAGCCACGACAGCTCGCGGCGCAACTCGGGGCGGCGATCGATGACTTACAGGCCACGGCTGCACTCGATGCGGTCTCGATCTCGGCCCCGGGGCTGATCGACGCCGAAACCGGGAAAATCCGGAAGCTCGATACGCCTGACGGTGACGTCATTGATCACGTCGATATCAGAGCGCCGCTCCAACGACAGTATGATCTGCCGATCTACCTCGAGAACGACTGTACCGCGTCAGCGCTCGGGGAGTGGCACTTCGGCGCGCGGGAGGACCACGACTGTGTGATTCACCTCACCATCGGCACGGGGATCGGCGGCGGCGTCGTCGACCGGGGACATCTTCTCCGTGGTGACAGCGCTCAGGCCGGCGAGTTCGGCCTCATTCCCGTCGCCCCCGACAGCGACCTCGAGAGTACCGGCGTCACCGGTGCGTGGGAAGCGTTTTGCTCCGGGCGTGGCATCCCGGACTACGTGTGCCATCGCTTCAGTACCGACGAGGACTGGGCCGACTCGACCCGCGACAGTGAGTTCCGACAGACGCTTGCGGCCGGCGACAACCTCGCAGCGCCGGCCGTCTTCGACGCGGCCGACAGGGGCGACCGGTTCGCCCAGGCGTGCTTGGAACAGGTCGGCCGGTACAACGCCGTCGGGATCGCGGCGATCTGTAACGCGTTCAACCCGGGGCTCATTACCCTCGGCGGTGGGGTGGCCCTCAACAACTCCGAGTGGCTCCTCGAGGGGATCGACAGCTCGCTCGACGAGTTCCTCTTCGTCGATCGGCCTGCGATCCGGCTCACACCGCTCGGAGACGATATCGGACTCTACGGATCGCTAGGTGTCGTTGCAGATCGATCACCGGCATCACGCTCGGGTGACAGCGGTCGATCTGTCAACGGCACACTCGACTGAGCGGCTCGGCGGCTGCTCCGACGGTGCTCGGCCTGAAAATATACGGGCGGTAACAGAGAGTTCTGGTCTCAGCCAGTTCCGCCGGTCGACGGTGGTCACGCGGCACGTCTCGCCCGAGCCACGACACGAAGCGCCCATATACAACGACGGGCAACGACATGCCGTGTACCCGTGGGAGCACGCCGCGGTCGCGTACCTGCTGTACGCCGGCTACACACGGTGGCGCACCGGGACAGCACCGGCGGGATGGGCGGTGCTCGTCGTGCTCTTTGCCTCCCAGCTGCCCGACCTACTCGACAAACCGCTGGCCTGGCAGTTTGCCCTCATCCCGAGCGGGCGCTCGCTCGCCCATTCGGTATTCGTCGCCGTCCCGCTCGCGCTCGTGGTGCTTGCCGTTGCCCGCCGTCACGAGGCGACTCCGCTCGGAGTCGCGTTCACAATCGGCTCGCTCTCGCATCTGGCGACCGATGCCGTTTCCCTGTATCCGGGTGGGTCGACGAGTCCTGCGACCGTGCTCTGGCCGCTCGTCAGCTACGAGTCGGCGACGGATGCCGCTGCGAGCGACAGCACGGCGGCCGCCCAAACCGGCGACATACTGCTCGGCGCCTATCCGTCGCTGGTCGCGCTCGAGCCAACCGGCGAGGTTCTCGTCCGGCTCGGGATCGTTGGGATGGCGGGCCTCGTCTGGGTCCATGATGGGCGCCCAGGCGTCCGCGAACTTACGTGTGTGCTTCGCTGGGCAATCGCTGTGATGGCCCGTTGAGGCTCCACTACAGACTCGCGATAGATTTGCGGTTCTACTGAGAGAACTCTCCACCTACATTCCGTGAGTCGTGACCGGACGATTCGGTCGAGGAGTACACCCATCAGTAACAACTGGTGTCTTCGGATGAACCGCTGTGAGTGGTCTCGAGTCTGGACCGACGACCGATCGAGGCAAGGACCACGGCTACGTGACCCGTTTGTACAACCATGCTTCCAGTGTCTCGTGGATCGTCCGTGAGAGTGTGGGCTTTCTCGAGCAATGTCTTGTGCCGTGGTCAGCCTCAGCCGTGGACGTCAGCCGTCTCCGGGGTGCCGGTAGATGACTCGCCGGGGAGTTCGGCGTCGGTCGGGAGCAGAACCCGCCGTTCGGTGTATAAGTGGCCGTTCTTCCGTTCGCTCTTTTTGTGAACGGCGAGGCGGTGCCTCGAGAGGTCGAGCAGCGGGGAATCTGCAGCGAAATAAGACGGAAGGCCGATTAGGGGGAACAAGCGGCCAGAGGCACGGATTACCTGCGTATTCCCCGCGCTCAACATCCGCTGGTAAATATACGGGAGTACAATCTCCCCCCGAACCACAGTGAATACGCGGAGCTACTGGGGCTGCCTGAAGAGTAGATCCGGGTAGTCGGCGATGAGGCCATCGACGCCCGCATCGGCCAGTTGCGTCGCCTGATACCACGTCTGGATCGTCCAGACGTTCACCTCACGGCCCTCCTCGTGGGCGACCTCAACGAGATCGATGTCGGCGTACGGCCCCTCCCCACCCGCATAATCGTCCTCGAAGAACGGCGACCCTTGGACGAGATTGTACGGCGGGTGAAGCGCCTCGGCGTCGTACTCGCGGGTGATCTCGAGTCCGGCTTCGATGTCGTCCCAGAACAGGAACGCGATCGGTATCGAGGGGTCCGTCTCGCGGGTTGTCGAGAGGGCAGCCTTGTAGAACGACGAGACGAGGATCTCGTTCTGATAGTCGTCCGCGATGGCGAGCGTGTTCTGGACGAACGGCCGCCAGATCTCCTCCTGGGTCGCCAGTTCGTTGCCGTGGAGGTTCTCGGCGAACCGCAGGTCGCTCGAGCCCGGATTCTTCAGTTCGATGTTCACGCCGACCGAGGCCGGAATGGCCTCCAGGACCTCGCGCAGCGTAGGAACCGTCGTACCCGAGTTCAGCACCTCGGCGTTCAGGACCGACTCGCAGTCGGTTTCCCAGACGAGCCCGCCGACGTCGGTGAGGCCTTTGTCACCACCGTCGCGCTCGCTCAGGCCGTCGTCGTGGAAGACGACAACCTTGCCGTCGGCACACGGGACGACGTCGATCTCGATCATATCCGCGCCGTCTCGCGCCGACCCCTTCGCCGCCACTGTCGTGTTCTCGGGATACTTCCCGGCGAACCCCCGGTGGGCGATGAGCTCTGGCCCTTCGGTTCGGTTGGTCTTCCTTGGTTTTGCTTCGTTCGTCAGCTCGTCTTCCTTCGTGTCGCTCGCGGCTGCGGTCGATCCGATCGCCGTCGTGGTCACGGCCGCGCCAGTTCCCTGCAGGAATCGTCGTCGAGCGACCTCGCTGATATTATTCGCCATTCCAATATTCGAGACGTAAGAAATTTATTTGAACATTTATAATATTCATAGATATTGAAATTGATATCTAATTTTAACTATTGGGAGATATAGAAAGTATAGGGGAGAGAGCAACGGGACCGAATCGCGATTAAATCGCTCCGGGAACCGGTTTCTGAACGACGAGGTCGTCGAGATGATCACGACGGCCGAGCGCTACAGTCGGATTCAACGACTGCTCCTCGACATCCTCGATGCATCGGTCGGTATTGAGGGGGAGAACTGACTGACGAGTTCCTCGACGAAGCGTGGCGAGTACTGCGCCACGATGAAGACCCGGCCGGCCCGTGGGAGCACGCCGCGGTTGCGTACCTGCTGTACGCCGGCTACGCGCGGTGGCGCACCGGGACAGCACCGGCGGGGTGTCTCGCATCTGGCGACCGATGCCATCTCCGTGAGCGGCTCGGTGAGCCCGGCAAGTATCCTCTGACCGCTCGTCACATACGAGTCTTCGAGGGAGACAACGGGCGAGGGTGGTGGCGCCGACGGGGCCGGCGAGCCGGGGGTGTCCTCGGCCAGACTGCCGACATCCTGCTGGACGCCTATCCCTCCATCGTTGCGCTCGAGCCGGTCGGGGCGGACTTCGTCAGTCTCGGCATCGTCGTGTTGGCGGGGCTCGTCTGGCTCTCCGATGGCCGGCCGGATGTCCGCGAACTCAGATATGCGATCCGCCAGTCGATCGCTGTCGGCCGGCCGTGAGTCGTCTCGCCGCCCGCCCGGATTCTCGGGCCCACGGTTCGCCGATAGTCGGCAGGCAAGCCGGTGGAAGAAAATCGGTCACTGCGAATTCCCTCCAGAGACAGTTGGTGTCTCCGGACGACCCACTAAGAGTCGTCTACGAGCTCCGGCCGACGACTGCTCACGGACGAGACCCACGACTAACCGATCCGTTCCGACAACTGTACTGGAAGTATCTTATGGAGGAACTGTCTGGACTGCCATCACGCTTTCTTTCCCGACTCCACATTGCGCGCTCGAGTCACGCTTCCGGGCAGTATCGGGCAACGCAACCAGGTGAGCGTCTCGAGGCCCGTGAGACCACTGATCTTGACCGGCTCCGGATTACGCTGTGCGTTGCTCCCAGGGCCAATCGCCCATCTCGTCCCAGTCCGGACGCACCGGGATTTCCTCGACTCGGTCGGGGTCGCGATCGAACGCCGTCCCGTCGGCGGTCTCCTCGAGAAGAACCTGATTCTCCTTGCGGCACTGTCGGATGAACTGTCCGTTCAGTCCCTCGTAGGCGTGACTGGCGCCCAGCTCGTTCAGCACGGTGCTGTACCCCCGAAGCCCGTAGGCGTTGCGGGCGATATTAGCCCCCGTCCCACCGGGGAAGACCGAGAGCTTGGCGTTCGCGAACTCCTCGACGCGGTCCCACATCGCGACGTTGAGCTGCTTGGCGCGGTCGACGACGGCTGGCTCCACGTTCGGGTTGCTCGACCAGAAGTTCGACGACGTGATGTAATCACCCGGGTTGTCCTTCTCGTCGGGCCAGGGCCCACCCTGGATATGGAGGTCGGCCACCCACAGCGGCTCGATATCCGTCACGTAGTCGATCATCGCCTGTGCTTCCGGCGAAGGGTTATCGTCCGAGCCGGGCTCGTAGTCGTGGTGACGGTTGGGATCGTACCCGTCGACGTTCTCGCGCTGGTTGCGCATCGCGCCGTCGGGGTTGAGCATCGGCAGCAGGTGCACCGTCAGTTCCTCGCGGACCTTCGAGGCGTATCCGCCGGCCGTCGACAGGTGTCGCAGTTCCTCGAGCATCGCGTTCGTCGGGTGGGGCTCGCTGCCGTGCTGTTCCGTCACGATGAAAACATCCGTGTCGCCGTTGCCGACCGTCGCGACGACGAGTTCGCGCCCTTCGATGCTCTCGCCGATCGGTTCGAGGTCGACGGTCGCATGCCGGTTGAGATGGTCGAGTTCGGTCAGCAGTTCCGTGTGGGTGTACCACAGCTGCGTCTCCTCCCGTGGCCACGGCTCGGCTGCGCTCACGATACTCGGGCCGAACGTACCTGCTCCCGCGATCCCACCAACTGTCTTGAGGATGGTTCGCCGATTCATACCACTCAAAGACATTGATTAATCCGACAAAACCGTTTCTGTGATTGTCATCAGGATAAAATTAGTTATTATTCTTATTAAAACGGCTAGACCGTTACGGTCGAAAGTCCGGAATTCGTGTAGTGTAGGCAGGTTCGTTTAGTAGCTGTAGATAGTGTACTTATCTGACCTGATGGAAAATGAAGATTAATTTCTGAGATATTGTCCTTCACCCTCTAATCCGAGGGTGTAGCACACCTACCCTGACGCCGTACCCCCTATTCAACACAACAGATTATTCGTTGAGTGAGCTGGGTTTCTCCTGATCAAGCGGATCTTCAACATCTCCCATGACCGCTTCGAGCAGGTCTGTCACGGTCACGAGTCCGACGACGTCGCCGTCTTCGATCACGAGCGCGAGTTCCTGGTCTTCCATCTGGAACCGATCAATTGCGTCACTAACATCTACATCCGGAGAGAGCGTCATTGGTGGCGCTGCCAGTTCGGCGAAGTCGATGTTCCCATCGGCCACCTTCTCACGATGTCTGACAAGAACCGGTGTATATATGATTCCCTGGAAATCGGTCAGTTCCTCGCCGACCAGTGGATAGCGGGTCAGCGGGCGATCCTCCATCTTTCGAAAGTTCTCTTCAGGATCGTCTTCGGTTGACAGTACGACAAACTCCTCGGGCGGAACCATCAACTCACTAATCGACTGCTCGCCGATCTGGAAGGCATTCATCACTTCTTTGCGACGTTCGTCTGAAAGGTTTCCTTCGTTAAGGACCGAGCCGAGTTGATTTCGGAGGTCGGCTCGAGACTCGATAACGTCCTGTTCGGTCTCGAGCCAGGCGCCTGTCATCTCAATGCCGAACAGGCCAAGGGTCTTTTTTGCAACCCAGTCGCCGAACCAAATCGCCGGGGTGAGCACCTTGGCAAACCAGTACAGCGGTCGTGCGCCGTACTTGCAGACCTGCTTCGACCGCTCGACACCGAGGTATGTCGGTGTCTGCTCGCCATGGGTAAGATGGATCAGATTAATGAGGAGGAACCCAAGTATTGAGCCAGCACCGACTGATGCAAGTGCTGTATTTTCGAACAGCGGCTCGAATAACGCTGCTAAGCCTGGTTCGGCGACGATTCCCAGTGCGATACTCGTTCCAGAGATCCAGATCTGACACGATGTGAGATAGAACTCAAGATCCTCGGTCATCTCCCAGGCGAGTTCGAGTGAGGGAGTATCGAATTCCGACTTGGGATACTGCCGAGCGCGGGTGAGGCCGAATTCGGTGGCAACGAAAAATGCGTTCAATCCGATGAGAAGGAGTCCAGCCAATATTCGGCCGCTGATTTCGAGTGGTCCCATCAGTATTCCATAATAATGGAAGATACAAATGAGTAGGGCAGACAAGTCAAATAGCGGTCTTGTCTCGGGATCGTTTAGTCACAAACGGCTATTGAATCGCCCGGACACCAAACACCGAAACCCCACCAGTCGCGACTAGCATCCAGTAGATTGCACCCCGGCATGTGAGAACGGCTGCGGTGACTACTGAGGCAGGAAGACCAGTTATTCTACGAGAGCCTGTAGTAGCGCCCGTCCCTCGACCACTGTTGCTCGATCTCCAATCCCAACTGCAGAGAGTGTAAGCATTCGACGTCTGGTTTTGTCGACAACATCGGAGACCGTAGCCAGAGTGAAGTCTATCTCGCCGGGTTGCAGCCACCCAGCATCCTGTGCAGCCTTCAATCGATCACGCTGATAGACGTATGCGTCTGGACTTTCGCCTAATTCCTCAGCTACCTGCTGGGGCACGTATACCGTCAGATTCTGGCGCTGGACATAGCGTTCGAATGCTTGGTACTTCTCGTTTGAGGGACCACCCATCGCGAACAGCACACTGCTGTCAATGATGACGACGCTGTCGTTCGGAATCGATTCTTCAGCCAACACTTAGCGAGGTCGAGATACGGATCGTACGCCGCTGCGTCCTCAATGACGTCCTGTAGCGCAGCGAAGACAGTCATCCCCTCTACTGGGTGAACGTCGAGTTTGTTTGCGGCGGTCCGTTGGGAGAGTTCACCGGCCATAATGCGGCGAGTATAGTGAACGGCTGCGGCTAATTTGGCGACTCCCTGTCGGTCAACGAAGACGCGGATATCGTCGTTCTCGAGCTGTCGCCCAATAGCATCGATTACGGCTGGCGTCGCGAGGAACTCACCATCGGCACCGTCGATTTCGAGCTGGAGTGGCGTTGCGGCGACCGTTGTTGGAGTTTCGTCTTCGTTTCGAGTAACGATGTTCATTTCCTCGAGTTGCCCGATGTACTTGTAGGTCGTCGAGTGGGCCATCTCGAGCCCGTCCTTGATTTCGTCGATTGTGACCGGCCCATGCTGCAGAATATAGATATAGAGGCGAGCAAGCTGTGGGGTCGTGAGGAGTTCGGCATACGTGAGTAAATCGTTGAACGTCTCCTCTGGATCTGGTGGGGTTGAGACGTGATTTTCAGTAGATATTACAATACATGTTCTATGGATAGTATATTAAGCCTTTCTCGGGGACGAGTGTTACTACGCCAAATCGCTTATTGTGGGAAAATTGCTTGTTTCTCGGGCGGTGGTCTATCCTCAGCATCATCACCAATAGAGTTTTAATCCAAAAATTATATTTGGTTCATGAAATCGATATAATTAGAAATAAAGAACTTTTCGAGACGACGCCACGGTCAGCGCGGTCGAATGCGACCCAGGGTCGGTTGTTCGACCGAATCAGGACGCGTTCTTACACTTCTGCTTATACTTCTCGTACTCGCGTTTTGCGCGCTCGTAGGCGTGTCTCTTCTTTTTTAGTTGCTTTTTGTCATCCATTCTCTATATCTCGCACGCGTTTTCTGGCAGCTGTTGGATAGATTGAGTAAGGTTTGCGAGATATAAGGCGCGTATCTTGCACGGCCTACGGGCAAAAATTCGCTGATGATTATATCTGCGACCGTACCACTCTCACTCCGTCATATCGTCCAATGCGAACGAGCCGTACTCAATCTCCCCCGCTCGTTCATATCGGAGCATTTGAACTCCCGTGCTCGACGTCTCGGCATTCGTCAGTTCGAGGGCCGCGGGAATCGTGCCGCCCCCGAACAACCGCTTCCCGTCCCCCACGACCAGGGGAAAGATCCAGACCCAGAACTCGTCGACGAGGTCGTGTGCGAGCAGCGTCTGGATCAGGTCGTGGCTCCCCTGCGTCATAATCACGTCCCTGCGCTCCTTCTTGAGGTCCTCGACGGCCTCCGCGACGTCGTCCGAGAGGAGCGTCGAGTTATTCCACTCCACCGCGTCGAGAGTTCTGGAAGCGACGTACTTGGGCATACTGTTCATCCTCGTCGCCATGGGATCGTCCTCCGCATCAACGTGAGGCCAGTGCGCGGCGAAGATCTCGTACGTCTTCCTGCCGAGCAGCAGCGCATCGACCTCGGCGAACTGGCCATCTATGATTTCGCCCATCTGCTCATCCCAGTAGTTGACCGACCAACCGCCATGTTCGAAACCGCCGTCACGGTCCTCGTCAGGACCACCCGGTGCCTGCATCACGCCATCGAGCGTGAGAAACGTTCCAACAACAAGCGTACCGGTCGTTTCGTCCGTATGATTCTCGCTCATTCATCCGATTAACGTGAAAACAGGCGATAAAGGTATCATCTGTAGATGCCGCTCTGCTAAATACACCCTCTCGGCCTTGTTTAGACGCAGGACGAGAACGGTTTTCTTTCGCTAATGACGCTGTGAATCAGGTGGTCAGTTGGCCTGCGTAGCAGGCACGAACACATCTTCATTTCAGGGATACCTTGGACAGAGTCGAATCAATACAACAGTACTGTTTTCCCACTTCTTTTGCAAGGTAGAATAATGACGGAGCAGCGCTCGTCGGAGACTGAAGATCGAAAAGACGATCACATTCGGATCGTTCAGGACCGAGACGTTGAAACCACAGGAACGGGCTTCGAAGACGTACAACTCGTCCATAACGCGCTTCCGGAACTCAATTACGACGCTATTGATCCGTCCATCGAATTTCTGGGACACGAGTTATCCGCCCCAATCTTCATCGAGAGCATGACTGGTGGGCATGACAATACCACGGAAATTAATCGGGCACTGGCCCGCGCTGCCGGTGAGACGGACATTGCTATGGGGGTGGGGAGTCAGCGGGCCGGCCTCGAACTTGACGATGACAGCGTCCTCGAATCGTATACTGTCGTCCGTGATGCCGCGCCCGATGCGTTCATTTACGGAAATCTCGGCGCTGCACAGCTTCGGGAGTACGACATCGAAATGGTCGAGCACGCAGTTGAGATGATCGAGGCAGACGCGCTTGCAGTCCACTTGAACTTCCTCCAAGAAGCCGTTCAACCTGAGGGCGACGTTGATGGACGGAACTGTCTGGCTGCTATCGAACGAGTAGCTGAGGATCTCTCGGTGCCCATCATCGTCAAGGAAACAGGCAACGGAATTTCTGGAGAGACTGCCCGAAAGCTATCCGAGGCAGGGGTTGACGCGATCGATGTCGCTGGAAAAGGCGGCACGACGTGGTCCGGAATCGAAGCCTACCGTGCAGCTGCGGCGAACGCCCCGCGACAGAAACGCATCGGCACCCTGTTCCGAGAGTGGGGAATTCCAACCGCTGCAAGCACGATCGAGTGTGCCGCCGAACACAATTGCGTGGTTGCGAGTGGCGGTGTGCGGACGGGATTGGACGTGGCAAAAGCGATCGCGATAGGTGCACTCGCCGGCGGGTTGGCAAAACCGTTCCTGAAACCGGCCACTGACGGGCCCGACGCTGTCATTGAACGGGTTGAAGATCTGATCGCCGAGCTGCAGACAGCAATGTTCGTCACCGGTTCGGGGTCGATTACAGACCTTCAGCAAACGGAGTACGTATTGCAAGGAGAAACGCGCGAATACGTTGCCCAACGAAACAGCAGAGAGTAGCAGCAAGATTCTACGGCGCTCGTTCTCTCTGTAGGACAGTTATCGTCGGTGCTGTCCCCACTACATGCGAAAGATACCCCCTGTATTCCGAATTCTTCTCCTGACAACACTCATAGGGATAAGACGCCGCCTCAATAACTGTACCGCCTGAATCTACCACTTTTCCACGAGCACTCTAGCACCCGTACGGCTGACACCTCTGAACAATAGAGGCCTAGACCGAGAATTGCTTCAAGTGGTCCAACGACTACCGTATCGAGCAGGAATAGGAGGTACACTACCATGCCGAGCAGGCCATTATTGGAGGGCTGGGTGTTCATCACTATCCGTCTGTAATATTGATAATTTATTAACTATTGCTATGCGTTCGTCATGTATTACTGATTGGGCAAAGCAGAAGAGCGAGGTAACAGGCTGGATAGTCGTAACGAGTGACCGGTAAGTATCAAGTAGAAAATCTAAGGTCTCTCGAACAGGAAGACTGGAACACGTGACCATTGTTAATACGGATTCGTTGGACTTGTATGTGGTCCACAACGAGGTAGATCCAGAATGTGCGTATCACTGTGACGCGGTGGCGGCGCGGTTTCCTACCGCCGAGAAGATCGATTTCGTCGCGGGCGAACGCGTCTCTCTCGACGAGGCAGACGCCGTCGTTTTGACCGGGAGCACGGCTGCCGTCTATGAGGCCGATAGCCGTCCGTGGATCGGCGATCAGAAGGCTCTCGTCCGCGACCTCGTCGATCAAGAAATTCCGACCCTCGGCGTCTGTTTCGGCCATCAAGTGGCCAATTCGGCACTCGGTGGCACCGTCGAGAAGAAAGGAACGACTGCGGCACTCGTTGAAGCATCTCTGGCCGACGATCCGCTGTTCGACGGCGTCGATCCGGTCGTCGTCTCCCTCCACAGCGATGTCGTGACAGAACCGGGGAAGAACATGGAGGTCATCGCCTCAGCTGATCACGCTCGCGTGTTCGGGACTCGCCACCGGACGGCACCACTCTGGACTGTTCAGTTCCACCCAGAGATTACAGCCTCACACCGAGATGACCTCGTTACCGACTTCGGATGGCAAGCAGCACGGTTCTCGTTTGAGGATGTTACTGCCGACCGAGTCTTCGAAAACTTTTCACAACTCGCCGTTGCGGCAACGACGTAATTGCCACCCAACGCTGTGAAATCGCTCAATTCGCACCTGTACTGACCGGAGTTAGAGAGCAGGCTCGACATTCCTCACAGCCGCTTTCAGAACGAGTTCTCGGAACTGTCCGAACGGCTCTGTTGAAATCCTCTTCTATAGACAATTAATCCCATGAAACTACTGCTCACTACACGTGCGAACTGAACGATAGCGTGTCTATCAGGTACGCTTAGACGTAGAATGGCGGATCGTTGAACGCCCAGAAGGCGGCGACTATGGACAGAGCCAGCAGACCTCCGAGTACCAGCGTCCCGAGGATCGTGCGGAGCGGGACCGTGCGCAGAGGCCTGTCGTATCGCCACAACTGGGCGCCGATGAACGCCACCCCGACGATCACGCTTCCGATCAGGAACGACGGCTGGAAGGCCTCTAGTATCATCCGGTCCTCTAGCGTTATCTGAACGCCAATTCCGATGGCGCTAACTGTGGCCGCTCCTACCACGTATGAGAATCCAGCCACCAGGTGTCGTAGGGTTGCGTCCCACGAGAACGAATGGAGGGCGTCGGCGTCCGCATCAGGTGCCGCGAAACTCGCAATATTGGCGCACAGAAGTGGAAGTGTCCCCACCGCGACGACGCACGCGTACGGAAACACGGTCGTTAAAACAATCACGATCACGATGGGGACCCCGTTAATTGCCCCCAAATCCCTCAGAGCGATCGGGGGAACGATGAAGATAGCGATCGCCGTAATGAAGAACAGGGTCAGGGGAACTGCGTTCTCCTTGCACCGATCCATAGCCGGGGTGGGAACATATGGTACTGAATATACATAACTGGTAAGTGTTTTCTGGTAATCGGAGTGACCACTCACTTGAGGAGGCCGCTTCAACAGTACACAGACAGATAGAGTGTAGCCCCGGAAACTGCCTCCCCTGTACTGATCGTCAGATAGCTCGGTCAAGATTATGGACGATACACGCAAGGGCGAGTTCACGAAACTGCTTCCACCAGCGTCGTGAACGGACGAACGCACCGTATTTTCGCTTGAGCCGAGAGTTCACCGTCTCGCTCTGGTTCCGTTGGGCGTAGAGGTCGGCATTCAGCCGAGTGTTCCACGCTTTCTGAAGTGATGAGAACTCACGGTGTTTGATGAGTGAACGAATCCCGTTTTCGCGGGCCATCGCTCGAATCTGGTGATCGTCGTATCCCTTGTCACCGAGCAGAACTTCGACTTCAGCTGTGTTGCGGTTGATGAGTGAAGGTGCGATCTGTGTATCGTGCTTGCGGGTCGTTGTAACGTGGAGATCGAGGATCGCGTTTACTCTCGTATCGACTAAGAAGGTGACTTTCAGTTGCTGAATCGTCAATTTTGTCCGTTTCGTGTAGTGCTTCGAGGCGTAACATCGGTCGAAGCCCGAGGCGTCGATCCCTGCAATACCGTTAGTCGGGAGCAATGACACAGAGAGATTGAGCAGCACTCGCCAGACAGCCATATCTAGCCTATCGAACGCCTTGCACAGCGTTGACGGAGCAGGGAGTTCGGTGAGGTTAATAGCGTTCCGAATGCGAGGCATCTCGATGAGTTCGTCGAGGAGTGTTCGATACGTCGTGTTCTTCCGAATTTTGAGACACAGGAGAACGATGTGTTGATGGAGCGTGTAGCGTTGTTTCGAGAACTTCGAGGAGTAACGAGCCACAGCACGTTGCGCTAACTGAAATGCTTCCTCGACAAATCGAAGTAACCGAGATTTTGGGAGGGTCTGCATCTACTCAAGCGACCGACTGAATCTGTAACTCACTAAGGATTTCAACAGAGCTGGTCTGTTAAAGTAGGCGCCTACCGGTAAATTACCGCGCGTATGGGAACTCTCTTTCACAAGATATTCGTGTATGACCGTGATGCGAGAGATCTTCCCCGATCCGGAGTCGAAATTCATTGATGCGGATCGCCTGCCCCGGATTCGCGACGAGCTTGCGACGCTCGACGTCGACGGACTGCTCGCCTTTTCGCCGGCGAACTCGTACTATCTCAGCGGCGGCTACGCGGGCATGTACTCGCGCCCGGTCGTCGCGCTCGTGACCGCCGAGACGAGCCTCGTGCTCACGCCGGAGATCGAACGCACGAAGGTGACGCGGACCGCCTGGACCGATCGCGCGCTCGTATACGAGGACACCGACGATCCGTTCGACGTGCTCGCGACCGCCGTCGCCGAAACCGACGTCGAGGTGCTGGGCTACGATAGGGCGGCGGCGAAGCCGGGCTGGGTTGCCGGGTTCGAGGCGGCCAGTGACGTCACGCTCGAGGACACGACGGACGTGTTTCTCGATCTCCGAGCGGTGAAGACGCCGTGGGAACTCGAGATGATCCGCCGGTCCCGGAAGCTGGCGACGGCCGGCATGGAGGCCTATCTCGAGGGCGTCGAGCAGGGGGTTACTGAACTCGAGGTGCTCGCCGACGTCCAGCGAGCGTACTACGACACGTATCTCGAAGCGTTCTCGGAGTACGATATCGGGACGGCGAACGAACTCGGGCAGTATGGCTTCGCCAGCGTTCTGACCGGCGAGCACGCACTCGAGCCCCACAGCCTCTCGACGGCCCGGCGTATCGAGTCCGGCGACAGCGTCGTCGGGATCGCACTGCCCTCGATTCAGGGCTACGTCTGCGAGGAAGAACGCACGGTGCTCGTCGGTGACGTGCCAGCCCACGTCGAGGAGGCGATGGCGACGCTCGTCGAGGTCCGCAACGAGACCATGGATCGCGTCGTCCCCGGCGTCGGAACCCACGAGATCGACGAGTTCGCCGCCGCCGAGTTGCGGGCGGCGGGGTACGGCGACCAACTCGTCCACCGGACCGGTCACGGCGAGGGGATCACCATCCACGAGGGACCGGCGTTGAACGCCCGGACCGAGGGGACGCTCGAGCCGGGGATGGTGATCAGCATCGAACCGGGGCTCTACTTCGAAGACGACGGGCTCGGGCTTCGCCACTCCGACACGCTCGTCGTCACCGACGACGGTGCAGACCGGCTCACCCCCTCGCCCGATGGCGTGCTCCGAGCCGACTGAGGAGCTGTCGCTGACGGTCGTCGTCTCGATCCGTTTCGAGTGACGCTCGTCCTGTTTGCGGCGACCGCGCTGTACGGCGTCTCTCGGTTTACGTTTCTGGATTCGGGTCTTCTCCGACCAGTTCGAGACCACAACGGGCGTGACACTGGCCGCAGGCGATGTCGACAACGCGGTGATGCCCTGCCGCGGGGTTCGTCCTGGTCGCCTGGCAGTACGGCTTCGGGTTCCCATCCCGCTGTTCGCGCTCTGGGTGATCCTGCCGGCGCGGGCCGAGCGGAAGGATCAGCTTCGGGACCCTCTCCACCTGGAAGCCGAGACTCAGTCGACCTCGAGGACCTGGAGTTCGAACTCGAGCGTTTCGCCCGCCAGCTGGTGATTGAAGTCGATTCGGAGAATCTCCGGATCGATATGTGTAACTTCGCCGACGTTTCCCTCCTTGGACTCGATCTGCATCCCCATTTCGAGGGACCGGCCTTCCGACTCGAGTATCTGCTCGAACTCGAAGGTATGGTGTTCGACGACTCGGTCGTCGGATCGTTCGCCGTATGCGTTCTCCGGTGGGACCGTGATCGTCGTCTCGTCACCTGCTGCCATCCCGACGAGCGCGTTGTTGACCCCCTCGATGAGCTCGTCGTCGCCAACCTCGACGGTGAGCGGTTCGTACTCGCGGTCGGGCAGACGTTCGGCCAGCCCCGTCTCCTCGGCGACTTCTTTGCATGTCGTATCGAACACGAGGCCGTCGTCGAACCGGGCCGTGTACTCAATCGTGACCGAGTCGCCGGTTTCGATCGGCATGGGTACTCGGTAGTGTCGTGGGGGATAAAGAGCCTGTTCATCGGCGTCGGGAGGGTGTCAGTGGTTGCAGACTTGTCAACGAAGCTGAGTTCCGGTGTCCGCACGACGACTGCCACGTTTCGACGTTTCAGGCCGACATCAACGCTTCCGCGAACATCGCACGGCGGATTGACCCGTGGGGAGAGAGCGTCCCGCTTGACAAGACGGAACGCGATGACTCGCTTCGGGATGGGAGCGGTTGTGACACCGCCACGACTCACCGTGAGAAGAGCGTACCAGCGCAGATGACGCTCACGGAGTTTCAAGAGTCGAAACCTTCTGCCAGCGACGACTAACTGGTATACCCCATGTGTGGGAAGCCTCGCCGTTTACGGCGAGGAGGATGTCACCGTGATGTCGTCCCCTGGCTGTGGCTGATCGAACTCCGCCGCTGCGGAACCCCCTCGCAGGAAGAGTTCCATGTACGGATCGTCGCCGCCTGCCGAGCCGGGAACCAGTCCGACAGTACCTTCCTCAACCTCAGCAACGGTGTCTCTGACAGAGACCTCGGTAGTGGTGGCGGTGAGTTCGACTGTGACGGCGTCGGTGTCCAAATCGAATTCAGACGCTCTGATCGAGGTCTTGATGTTGCCGTACCCATCAACGTGACAAACCGCCGACTCCGGCTTTGGCGGTATCTCTTCGAGAGATCGGGATGCCCCGAGCGCGTCCATGTTCCCGTTGGCAAGTTCGGCGACCCGTTTCGGGAAGTGATCCCGGGACCGAAACTGTGTGCCGGTCGCTGGCGTCTCGATCTCCCGGAACTCGTGGATGCTGTCTCGAACGAACGACAGGTTGTATCCGGCGTCGACCGCGACGACGGGCACGCCGGTCTCCAGCGTGAGATAATAGAGTTGTCCGCCTTCATCCGCTCGCTGTGGGGCAGCGGCTTCCGTTCTGGGAGCGGTATTCGAGTAGATGAACAGGTCCTCAAACGCGGGGTTATGGAGCCCCAGTTGTTCGATCCAGAAGCCCGTCGCAACCGTCGACAGCGGTGGGACCGCAGTCGTTTGGACGTGGGCGTCCGGGTCTTCAGCCAGCAGCCGATGCACGACCTCCGAAAAGGCAGGATCGGATTTCCCATAGTCGGCGACGAGGTGGATGAACGGACTCATTATCGGGCGGGTACGCGGAGACGTCTCACAGCGGTCACAAATCGTGCCAGGCGCATCACTCGAGGCGGGCCGTCACCTGCTTCAGCACCCGTACCGGCCGGTCGATGAAGCGGCTGTCAGGTATCCGCGCCGGACGGTCCTCATCGACAGTGTCCTCAGCTGGTTCGTCGGCGGTATCCTCTGTTTCAGCCGGATCTGAGTAGCGGTGACACACTGCATGGAAGCGTACAGTCGGGGCCTACAAGAAACCACAGGGGGGAACGGATCCGACCAGACAGGACGCCGATGGCGTCTCCACACCGATAATCCTCCAGTGACAGCTAGTGTCCTCAGACGAACCAAGGTGAGCCGTCTCGCATCCGGACCGACGACGACCGATCGAAAAAAAGACCAACGAGTACGCGACTCGTTCGGATGGCCTGCCACCACTCCTCTCCTCGTATCGAGCGCTTCGCCCGGTCGAGTATGAGACTGGCAACGACAGTACTCGAGGCCAGAGATTCTTATACGGCCGCCCCGTGGTTCCCAGTAATGAGGAATGAGGAGTCGGCGACGGCTTATCACCTAACCCCACCCGTTGATTTCCGTACGGCACTCGAGGTACTGGGGGACGATCATCTCATCGTCGATACGGAGCGGCTGCTCGTTATCCACCAACATGCGGTTCTCAATATCGAGGTCGAGGAAGGCGACCTAGAAACTGCCGAACAGGTGACGATCGAGGTTCTCGACGCGCCACAGTCGGCGACTGGGACCTCCCTCATGAAACGGTTTCTGGAGCAGTTGGCAACCACAACGGGAACGGACTGGATCGAACGCTCCCCTTCCTGATCAGAAGGATTCGGCGAACAGCGAGAGGCGCCAGACGGGTGCTGGCGGGCGATCACCCGCACTCACTGGCTACGGATGCAAGAGCTCGAATTCGTCGCTGCCAGCACTGTGAGACCGGCTGTACGAGCGCAGTCGACGATGAGATTTTTGCCAACAGCGGGTGCGTTTAATACTGTTTCCTCCGTATCACGACCCGGGTTCGTAGAAGCACTGCACCCTGCTCCGAGTCCGAATTCCATACGAAGCTGCACTCGTGGAGAACAGCTTCGGATCAGGGCTTCATTCCTGATTTTCGTGTGACCCGTAAGAAGCGCGCAGGACTGATTGGACTCTCAACTGCATCCCGAAGGACTATGCTGAGTGTTAGCGTAGCCCACCTCTGGCAGTGGGTGAGCGCGCTTGCCCACTGAAATGTAACTCGAGAGACATACTATGACAGTCATCGCCAGATTCGAGGTTCTTCCCGTCCGCGACGGGAGCCTCTCCGACGACATCGCACAGGCCATCGACGCCCTCGACGAGTTCGACGTCTCGTACGAACTGACCGCGACGGACACCGTGATTGAAGCCGACGACGTCAACGAGGTGTTCGAGGCCGTGCAGGCGGCACACGGTGCGGTCGAGAGCGACCGAATCATCACCTCGCTCGAACTCGACGAGTACCGGAGTCGCGAACAGGGGGCCGAGGATCGCGTCGAGTCGGTCGCGAGCGTACTCGGCCGCGAACCGAAACGCGACCGGTAGTTGATCACCTCGTCGGTCGCCCCACGCACACAGGCCCAGCACCGACGCCTCACCACAACCATTATTACACGGTTGAGAGCGGGACCAGCACCTCGCCAGCGTCGGCCGGTCGCCTCGTCACGGTTCGGACCTTCCCTGATTCGCTCCGCTGAGCGGAACGCCACTGCTTCGGGCTAGCCCACCGCTCGGCTCAACGATGTATTGGATCAAATGATCTGTGAACGTACCGTCGAGAAATCTGGCAAATATGGATAACAGTGATAGAACCGTGCTGAAAAGGTGTGTGGTAATACTTAACACACTCTGTCGCTACTAGGGAAGCTAACATGACATTAGCGACGGTTCGGAGATATCATCCCACTCGGAACCCACCCACGGAGGGGGAGGCGGTCGTGATAGGGGGAAGTATGGCCGGTCTCCTCACAGCCCGGATCCTCGCGGACAGGTATCGAGAGGTAACCGTAATCGAGCGGGATCCAACCCCGGTCGAACCGCTCGCTCGCCGGGGCGTTCCCCAGGGCCGACACGTTCATCTGCTGCTTGAAGCGGGGCGTGCAACCCTCGAGGATCTCTTTCCCGGATTCGGTGAAGCGCTCGCCAGGAGCGGCGGGGTGATACTCGACGGCTCGCGCGACGTGATGCACCATCAAGAGGGCGATTTCCTCGCCAACGGAACTCGACAGTTCCCGTTGTATTTTGCCACCCGACCACTCTTCGAACAAGTAGTTCGACGACGCGTTGCCGACCTCGACGCCGTCATGCTCCGATCGCGATGTCAGTGGACCGATTACCTCGTCGATGAATCCGCCACGACCGTGACAGGAGTCGCTGTCAATGCAGCGGATGGCCACTCGGAGGAACTGGGTGCCGATCTAGTCGTCGATGCGACCGGTCGGACGTCTAGGACACCGACGTGGCTGCGGGCGCACGACTATGACCCGCCGGAAACCGACGAAGTCCGCGTCGATATGGCCTACAGTACGGCGCACATCGAACGACCCGTCAATGACCGGCAGATGGTCCTGGCGGCCCCATCGTCCGAACTCAGCCGTGGCGGTTCGACGTTTCCGGTTGAAGACGGTGGACGGCTCGTGACCTTGTTTGGCCTGCACGGCAATCATCCGCCGACGGATGAGGAAGGACTGATCGAGTTCGCAGCGGACCTTTCTGTCCCGCATTTCGAACGGCTTCTCGACACGCGGACGTGGCTCTCCGAGGAGATCGCGCATTACCCGTTTCCGACCAGTATCCGCCGGCGCTACGAGGATCTAGAGCGGTTTCCGGAGGGTCTGCTCGTCGTGGGTGATGCACTCGCCAGTTTCAATCCAATCTACGGACAGGGGATGTCGGTGGCGGCCTTGGAGGCGTTGGTGCTGCATCACGCGCTCGCGGACGGGAGCCGCGAGGATCTTGCCCTCCGCTTTTTCGATCGGGCCAAAGACATCATCGACGTCGCCTGGACGTTGTCCGTCGGCGGGGACTTCGCATTCCCGCAAACCGAGGGCCCGAAGCCTCGTGGCACCGATCTGACCAACAGGTACATCTCCCACCTGTTGCGTGGGGCCCACGACGACCGAGTACTCCGAGAAGCGTTCGTCAAAGTGCTCATGATGGAACGGCCCCCGACGACACTATTCTCCCCTCGCATCCTGTGGCGCGTCCTCAAACCGAAGATATGAGCGGAGCTACATTCGCGCCTTCTATTCACCATAGTTGAACATTCACGTTTGAACCTTCTACCGAAATACTGTCAGGAACAGCGTACACCAGTCGGAGGCTGGTTTTCGCATCGGTGCTATTCCAAAAGAAGGTCTCCTCGCACACTCGTGATGATATGGAATATAATGAAAATTAATTAAATAACTATCTGTTTGGCTCGTGCAGTTGCGCCGACAGGCGCAGCAGCACTCGCAAGACTGCCATCTTGATCCTGTCAAACGCTTTCACTAGCGTCGAGTGATCAGGGAGACCGGCCTTCTCAAGGCCGATCTCCGCCAGTATTTGTGGCATCTCGCTCAAGAGATCGAGCGCTTCGCGGTAAGATTTCTCCAAGTAAATCCGTAGACAATGCAACGAAACGACGGCGTAGTCGGCGAATCCGCCACCCTGCGGGGCGGCGGATTCGCCTCGGCCACCAACAGCATTTTTAGCAGTAGTTGGTAGTACGGTTTCTTTATTCAGTTTGGACCGTGAACCTGAATCGGTCGATTCGTTACGTAGAGATGCGTACTTAACACTGCGTATCAGCTATCATCACTGCATCACCAGACCCAAACCCGATGTTGATGTCGATTTCTTCATCTATCTGTTCTTCACGGTCAGTACAATCCATAGTCGCCTCGGTGGTTTGCACTTCCGTCCCATCAAGGAACAGGGAGACAGTATAGGTCACACCAGTTGGGACATTCGTGACAGCAGCAGTCTCCGTCTGTACGTACGGGTCATCTCCGCTTGCAGTCGGCAATTGATATGCCTGTTCAAACACCGTTTGTCCGTAGAGTTGAATTTTGACACGTGCGTCGTGTGGTTCTTCCATGTAATTACGAAGATTGAATCCTATTGTCCCGACAAATGGTAGTGCTGTACAGCCAGATAAGCCAATGAGGGTAGAGAGGCTTCCTACTTGGAGGACACGTCGGCGTGACCACATAGTTACCATCAACACATTTCAAATTTAAACTCTTTGTGATAATAATAGTTCTATATTCCGTACGCCATACTGAGAAAGACATAAGAGCAATTCATAGTGGTATCGCGTTCGCCTGTACGCAACGCGAGTTTCAGACGAGATTCTGAATAAAGAAACCGTGCTACTATCTACTGTTAGCCAACGTCACGACTTTCCCGGTGAAGCGGGAGATTTTGGACATGAATCATCCGCCGTTTCCCGCTTCAACTCCCTAGCTCTGGCAGATCAACTCGACGCCGTCTGGCGATTCACCAGAGCCTTTCACTCCGGTTCACGGCAGCTGGCTCAATATGGCCGAAGTCGAAATCAACGTGCTCACTCGCCAGTGTCTTGACTGCCGAATTTCGGATGCAGCGACACTCCGGGCGGAGGTCGCTGCATGGGTGAGTGCTCGAAATGAGAAGAATTCTCAGATCGAGTGGCAATTCACGACCGAAGACGCTCGCGCCAAACTGTACCGACTCTACCCATCAATTGACGATTGACAGAACACTAGTGGGTTCGATGTCGTGCTGTTGATCGGACTGAGCTGTGTCGTTGTAGGCTGGATGTGGGCGTTTGGGCACTCTGCGTCGGTGGCTGTGCAGCGCCAGCAGACGTATCTGTTCGAAGAGCAGACCGGCGAGAAGATCAACCCGTTTGCGGCGTGGGAGGAGACCGATGACGGTTCTGTCACGGAGCGAGACATCGCGGAGACGTCGATCTGTCGTGAGTGTGGAGACACGATACTGGGGTCAGAGGAGTATCTCGTCTGTGCAGCGTGTGTCGACGACTGATAGACACTCAGGAAAGACCGTAGTTGAGGCGCGCCAACGTCTTTGGGACCCCCGCAGAGCTATGCTCTATTCCATGGAAGATATAGAACATGGGGACCAAAAACCGTACAATCGAAGAAGCGACGATCAACCAACTCCATCGAGCGTTCGAAGCTGGAACGCTTACCAGCGAGGAACTCGTTGACCGGTATCTCGAACGTATCGATGCCTACGATCGTGACGGTCCCGAGCTCAATTCAATCGTGACGGTCAATGAGACCGCGTCGGAACGAGCGGCCAAGCTTGACCAAATGTTCGCCGAATCAGGTACGTTCGTCGGACCACTCCACGGAATCCCCGTGCTCGTCAAAGATCACGTCGAAACGACGGATATTCCAACGACGTACGGGTCGGAAGCGTTCGACGAGTATCTCCCCGAGACAGATGCGGAAGTAACCCAGCGGTTGCGCGACGCAGGGGCGATTATTCTGGCGAAGACTACTCTGCCGGACTGGGCCACGTCATGGTTCGGATTTTCCTCGGTCAGTGGTCGGACGAAAAATCCGTACGACTTGACGCGGGACCCAGGTGGGTCGAGCAGTGGAACCGGAGCGGCCGTTGCGGCGAACCTGGGCACCGTCGGTATTGGGACCGACTGCGGCGGCTCGATTCGCGTTCCTGCGTCGTTCGATAACCTCGTTGGAGTCCGTGTGACGCCTGGCTTGATCAGCCGAACCGGGATGAGTCCGCTGGTCTCACAGCAAGATACGGCTGGCCCAATGACACGAACGGTTCGTGATGCGGCCAAACTACTCGATGTCCTCGTCGGCTACGACGAACGTGATGCACTCACCGGACAGACAGAGCTAGCCACCGTTCACGGCTCATATACGAACGCCCTCCTCACAGACGGGTTGAACGACGCGCGAATCGGGGTGCTTCGGGATGGGTTCGGTGATGATGAGAACCCCGCCGCTGCGCCGGTCAACGATGTCATCGAACGAGCGCTGACGACGATGGAGAACACGGGAGCGACACTTATCGATCCGGTCGAGATTCCGCGGTTAGAGGAGTATCTCGAAGAGACGATGCTCTACATTTTGCAGTCGAAGCGTGATCTCAACGAGTTCCTCGGCGACCGCGATGGGCCAGTTGATTCCGTCGAGGACCTCTACGAAAGCGGTCAGTATCACGACCTGTTGGATTTATTTGTCGGATTCGCTGAAGAGGGTCCAACCGATCTTTCGGACGATCTGGAATACTGGAAGCGGCGAAACGCACAGCAAACGTTCCAGCAAGAGATTCTGAACGTATTCGCGAAACACGATCTCGATGCGATCGTCTATCCCAACGTGCAAGTCGTTCCCCCGACGGAAAGCGAAATCCGGGACGGGAAGTATGAGACGATGACGTTCGCAACGAATACGATCATCGCCTCGCAGTCGCTCTGTAGTGCGGTCTCCATTCCCGCTGGATTCACCGACGACGGATTGCCGGTCGGCATAGAACTCCTCGGACGGCCGTTCGACGAGCCGACGCTGCTCGAGTTAGGGTACTCGTTCGAACAGGCAACGGCCCACCGGCAACCGCCGGACACGGCACCGCCGATAGCGGACTGATGGCGATCACGGGTCGAGACGCCCAAAGCGTTTTTTCGGAGTGTCGCCGGAGTGGGCCCAGAGGGCGCCCACCGGACCGTGCTCGCAGGGTCGTCCGGCCGCTGACGGCCGCGTCAGCCACCCGTCCGAAGTGATCTACGTCGCGGTAGGAACCGGTACCGTCTGTTGAGGGTCCGCTTCGTCCGCGGGCGTCGCGTGGGCGAACAGCGTTGGGCACCGCGATCTCGTGGGTGCCACGCGTCCCTCCGTCGGCTACCTCGCCAACAGGAGACCGACGGAACGCGTCCTCCGGTGACAACTGGTGTCCTCGGGCGACCCAGCGTGGGGCGTCTCGCATCCGGACCGACGACGACCGATCGAGGAAGAGAACCACGAGTACGCGAGCCGTACGGACAGTCGCACTGGAGTGTGGTGTGGATCCTTGGAAGAGTTCATGCACTCTCGAGCGGATGGTTTCTCCCCGGGGTCACCCTTAACTGTGGACGCCAGCCGTCTCCGGTGAGCCAGTAGATGACTCGACAGGAATCTCGGCGTCGGTCGGGAGCAGGACGCGCCGTTCGGTGTCCGAGAGGCCGTTCTTGCGCTCGGTCTGTTTGCGGGCGGCAAGGGCAGTACAGTGAGAGCTCGAGTGCTTCTGGCGTACGTGGAACGCTGTCAGTGTAGTCGGTTGCTTCGTTCAGCCTTTTGTGTGCCGCCTCAGCCGCTGCCACCGGTAGCTGCAGAGAGTACATTTCGTCTGCTCTAAACCGTTCTCCGGGGAAACTGGGGTGCAGGGAGAGTAGAACTCACACCACGCTGGAAGCAGTGTGGTTTCTCGTAGTCAGCTACTGTTCGCGAAGCCACGCGACGGTTCGCGTGAATCCGCCGTGGAGCGACACTGTGGGCTCGTACCTGAGGTCGGCCCGGACTGCGCTGATGTCGGCCTCGCTGTGTCGAATGTCGCCGTCCCGTCCCTCGATATAGGTGAATTCTGAATCTGAATCGGTGACCTCAACGATGGTCTCTGCGAGCTCGGTGATGTGTCGCTCGTTCCGGTGTCGACGTCGTACGCCGTGCCGACCTAGTTTCGCCTGGACAAGGTCGTCAGGTGAGGTCGATGTCTTCGGATCGGCCTCCGCGAGAGGGCGCGATTGGGCAGCTGTCGATCGGAGGAAGACGGCATGAAAATACTCAGGTTCGATGCCATCAGCCGGTGGTGGCTGGGCCGACAACTAACCTACAGCTGGATAATTGCGCCATAACCGCAGTGCGCAGGTCGGTGTGGATACCGGCTGAGTCGCCGAAAAATGAGCGGCACAACGTGCTTCGGCCCGGTCGACGGACGTCTGTCACTCCTTCGGCGTGATCATCCCCGCGAAGCTCTGGAAGGCGATCACATTGTCGGGAATGTGGAAGGTGTCCGTCGCGAACTCGTACTCGCTTTCCGGCGTCTCGGCCTGCCAGACGATGTAGCCGAACTCGTCCTCGACAAGCTGTTCGTTCATGGTGATCGACGCGTCTGGATCATCGAACTCGTCGAAAAGGCCCTGGAACAATCCTTTAATCTCTTCGAGCCCCCGGAACGTACCCATATTGGTGACGATAATCGATTCGTCTGTGTAGTCTTCCATGACCGCCTCGAGGTCCTGGGTCTCGAACGCCTCGAGGTGGTGGTCCAGTACGGTTTCGGTTGTCGTCATAGTATCCATATCCCGCCGGTTTCGGACTCCGACGAGAGTGTCGACAGTTCAACACGAGTCCTCATAACGATTCTGTCGGTCGACGGCGAAAGCGTGGAGACAGCTGGAGATCCAGCACCGCGAAACAACACACCGAGTCCGTGGGTCTGCCGGTCAGACCGAGTTGCCGAGTCGCACAGTGTCGATTCCTCGCAACGTTCTCCAGAGGGCTGATACTGCCCTCGCAATCCAGAGGGCTGATACGGAGAGAGTCCTCGCGATCGAGGCGCGCGCAAGCTGACGGCGACGACACCTACGACAGTGTTAATCGCTACGGCCAGCAGCGACCCGCCGAGGACGTGAAACGCCCCCAACCGAACGGGATCCGACGCCGACTCTGTGGACCCTCTTTCGGTTGTTTCAGTAGGCTACCTGAGATCGTCTTCAATCCAGGTATATTACCTATACACATACGCAGCTGATGCACACATACACACTCGTAGTTCTGCTGGAGCATGTCCGCCGCGGCCCTCGGATGCTACTCGCGGAGGGCCCGGGACCGCTCCAGCTAGTCAGGAGGCAGAAACGCGACGCAGACGACCCTCATCACCGACAGCAGGATTTACGTGAGCTGCTCATCGCCAGCCGCCCGTTCAGAAGCCCGACGCTGGGCTTACATGCTTCGCGACGTCGGCATCACGACCGGCTGGGAGCGATGAGCACGGCCGGAATGAGGTACTGTCGAAGTGACTACGACTGAGATCCTATCGAAGTCGTGTGTGACCGCTCGATGTGCGGAACGTTCATTACTAGCACGCGACTACCACTGGCAATCGCGATCGTATGAGCAAGTACGACGACCTCTTCGCCGCCACCGCGCCCGACGATAGCCTGTTCAAGGACAAGGGCGCACTCGACCCGCTCGCCGACCCCAAGGAGATCCACGCGCGCAAGGCCCAGGAACGCGAGCTCGCCACGATCCTCAACGGCGTCCACGACGGCTACCTCTCGCCGACGGTCTCGATCTACGGGCCGCCGGGCACCGGCAAGACCCTCACCACGAGACGAGTCTGCCGGGAGTTCGCCACGCGACACGACCGGGTCGCCGCCGAGTACGTCAACCTGAAGGAGTGTCGGACGCTGTTTAGCGCCGCCAACGAAATCCTGTTCGAGCTCACCGGCGCAAAGAAAGGCGCTTACGAGGGACTGGATGGCGTCTTCGAAGGAATCTGGAATGCGCTCGAGGCCTACCCCGACTGGACCGTGCTGTTGCTCGACGAGATCGACCACGTCCAGCAGGATACGAACTACGAGCCCAGCGAGTTCTTCTACCGGCTGCTCCGCGGCGAGGGCAAACTCGCCCGCGACATCTCACTGTCGGTCTGGCTGGTGAGCAACGAACTATTGGAGGTCGACCTCCGCCTCGACAGCCGCGTCGAGAGCGCGATGAGCGACGAGGCGGTGTTCTTCCCGCCCTACGGCGAGGCCGAACTGGACGCGATCCTCGTGCCCCGCCTCGAGCGAGCGTTCCGCGACGGGGTGCTTCCCGAGGACGTGTTCGACTACGGCATCCGCGAGGCGGCGCGGCGGTGGGGTGACGCCCGGAAGACGCTGACGCTGTTTCGCCAGGCCGGGGAGGCCGCGAGCGAGCGCGGACTCGACCAGGTTACCGCGGACTGTATCGACGCCAACCTCGAGACGACCGACAAGGCGGCGTTCCTCGAGAAAGCGCACCGGCTGCCGGCCTCTCACATCGGCGTGCTCGTCGCGATCACGGCCCGGCGGAACCGACGGACCGGTACGGTCGACCAGCCGGTGACGACCGACCGGATCTACGAGCTGCTCCAGAGTGAGGCGGTCAGCGACCGCTACCGGCTCGGCCAGCGCGCGATCCGCGAGGTCGTCCGCAACCTCGAGACGATGGGGCTGGTCGAGACTTGGATCGACTCCAAGGGCCGTGAGGGCCGGCAGAAACAGATCGCGACGACGTTCGAACCGACGTGGATGGACGACGTTCAGGTCGACCACTAGCGGGGTCTCGATGCAATCATTTCGATCGCAAGGCAATGGAAAATATCGACCACTGAGGCACCTTCTACAGGTGTAGCCGCGATAATAACCACCCCGATTTAAAACTCCCGGAACAAGTATATATACTTTCGCCCATAAAAATTTGGTATGCCGTCCGGACGAGTCACGCTGACTGAAACAGGCGTTCATCGTTGGCCTGTCGTACGGCTCACCGTTGGCGGCCCCGCTGACACATGAGCGAAGACCCCTCCCCCGACCGCACCGACCGCGACGACGTACTCGACCGCCTCGCCGACACGATCGAGCTCACTCACGACCGAATCGAGACCACCGAGGCCGAGAGCCCGGACGCACAGGAGCTCCAGATCAAGTGGATCCGCGCGCTCGGCTACCTCGCCGGCCAGTACCGCAAGCTGCTCAAAGACGAGGACCTCGACGAGATGGCCGCGGAGATCGACCTTCTGAAAGCCGACGATGGCGGTGATGTCCAATGACCACCCCCACCAAACGCGAGATCAAACGCCTCCTTGAAGCGCTCAAACGCGAACAACCCGCTGACGCGCCGTCGAACCTCACCGTCGAGTGGCGCGAGGCTGCCCCCGACGAGCGGCCGACGGGGATCGAGTACGATCCGGAGACGGAGACGCTCTACTACGACATCTGGCCCGCCCAGCGCGAGTGTCTCACCGCGCTCAACAGCGGCAACGCCGACATCGTCGGCTTCCTCGGCGGCTACGGCACCGGCAAGAGCGTGCTGGGTGCGCGGTGGCTGCTCGCCCAGGCGCTGACCACCCCCGGGAGCCGCTTCCTGGCGATGGGAAAGACGTTCACGGAAGCTACGGGCTCGACGTTCACAAAGCTGTTCGCCCAGCTCCCGGGCGACAACACGGCCACTGACCCCGAGCGGAGCCCGCTGGTCGCTGACTACATCAAGGCCGACCGGGAACTCACGCTCACGAACGGGACGGTGATCGTCCTCGGCTCGGCCGACAAATGGGATCGATACGCCGGCGCGGAGTTCGGCGGGATCTGGCTCGACGAACCCAGCCAGTACCAGGCTGACCTCCACCGGCTTCTCGAGATGGAGGGCTCGCGGCTCCGCGGCGTCGCCGGGTCGAAGGTCCGGTGTTGGACGCTGACGGGCAACGGCTTTAACGACGCCTATGAGATCCTCGAAAAGCGCCAGGACGCGACCGGCAAGCCGCTCGACCTCGAGATTGAACTGGTACGGGCCTCGACGCTCGACAACCCGTATCTCGAAGACGACGTCCTTGAGCGGTTCAAGCGGCAGTACAGCGACACCCAGCGTGAGGAGCAGGCGCTCCACGGCGGCTTTGCCGCCGCCACGGGACTGGTGTACGCGACGTTCAGCCGCGAGACCCACGTCATCCCCCACGCCGAGGCCGTCACCCGTATCGACGACAGCTGGCGGATCTACGGCCACGACGTCGGCTGGAACAATCCGAGCGTGGTCCTCGAACTCGGCAAAACGCCGCTCGATCAGCTCGTCGTCCTCGACGTGTTCTACGAGACCGAGAGCCACACCGAGGACGTGCGCGACTGGCTCGAGGGCCGGCCGACGGGGACGATCTACTGCGATCACGACCCCGCCCATATCGACCGACTCGAGCGGGCGGGCTACCGCGTCGAGAAGGCAACGAAGGATATCGACGCCGGGATCGCCGAGGTGCGCAAGCGCCTCGAGCCCGACGGCAACCTCTCCGTCGCGCCGACGCCGAAAAAGCAAACGGTGCGGCGGCCGTTCATGGGCCATCCCGCTCCCCCACGGGCTCGCTCGAAGCGATTCAGGCGGGACGATGAGCCTGACGACGCCGACGAGTCGGACGACACCGACGAGCCGGCGGTCGGGCTGTTGGTCTCGGAGCGCTGTCGGCCCCTGATCCGGGAGTTCTTCAGCTACACCGAGGACGACGTCGGCGCGCCGGGCGCGCGGGATCACTGTCTCGACGCCCTGCGCTACGCCGTGATGGGCCCCTCCAGCACGTAGGGCTCCGCGGGTGGCGACGTCGGCCGTCGTCGCTATCAGTTGGGTGCCTTTGCTACGTCACTTACTTTCGGTCTCGCGTGGATCGTTGATGAGTTCGTATAATCCCGTATCATAGAGATTACGCACGTGACCATGTTCCTCGAGCCGTTGAAGCCGTTGGCCAAGATATGTACTTGTTACATCTCTCTGGCCTTCATCGGCCATTCGTTCGCGCGCGTAGACTGGTGTTATACGACCCTCGAGTAGATATTCCAGTAAATCTCGATCGACATCGCGTAAGTCGCTATCGGATAGAGCCATACTGCTTGCTTTCCATACTTGCATTACATACTTGTTACTATTTGATTGTCATTCTGGCATCCCACGGGAGCTCTCAATATAAACTCCTAACTCAAGTTTGAGAAGCAAACTATATGGGCCTGGACGCTAGAGTAGTAACCGTAGGAGCGCAGGATTTCTGAGCAGAATCAGACGGTGCTGGAGACACCGCCTGCGCTTCTCGAGGTGTGAGAAGCAATGTACGCTACGTCACTTATCGGTGAAAAACGTATTGTCCAGCAACTATTCGATCATGACTGGTGTGATGGTCCGCGGTCGGATGGGCTTCCCTGCTTCACGTGTTTCACAGTAGCGCGCAGCAAGGAGGATGGTGGCAATGCCCACTAACGATGTCTATCGGCATCTCACTGAACTGAGCGAAACACTCGAGAACGGCCCGGCTGTCGTCGCGACGCCAGCACAGATCTTGCAAGGCTATCCCGTCGGGCCCGAACCCGATACCGTCCTCTGCATCGGCTGTGGGACGGCGCTGCACGAGACCGACATCGTGTTCGCGTACGCGTATCGCTGTGCCGATTCAACACGGTGGGACGTCCCGCGGTTGTTCTGTCGTGGCTGTGTGCCCAATCGGATTCGCTCGCCGACCCTCGGCACGACGGAGGTTCTTGTCGGTGGTCGGCTCGGGACGATCGCGTTCCCCACGCCACGCAGCCAACAGCTCTGTCTGAGCGAACTCACAACACGGGCATTCAGCCCGCCAACGGAAGGTTCAGAGCCGTGAGTTCCAGACTGGAGTTTTCGGAACTCGCCGCCGAAGCCCGTGACGGTGAACCTGTGGCGTTCGACGACCCAACGACGTGCGGATACGACTGGTCGATACGCTCGATCGAGGTCGAGAAACGAGACGACGGTACCTGTCGGCGCTGCGGCGATCACGACGGAAGCTACGAGTATCACTCGTAGTGATGTGGACGCAGTCCCACTCGACGGCCTCTCGGTGTGAGAGTAGATTTCGTGTGCTCTCTCAGACAGCGAGAGGGAGACAGTCGATGCCCAGTCGGAGAGTGGATTTCGTGTGTTTCTATTCGAACGTCCGCCCGATTTCGTCTCTCGTTTCGAGGACGATCATCGGATCGAGATCGAGTTCGTACTCGTAGTACTGTCCGCCACTGAGTCCCTTATTCCGCTCGTGTCTGATCAAAAACCCGAGCATGTGCAGATCCGAGAGGTGGTCCTGGATACTCTTCAGCGTCGTGAGCGGTGACGCGCCGTAGGCGGTCGCGACCTGTTCGTATCTCTCCTGAACCGTCTTCGATCGAACCGGAACGGCTCCCTGCCGTTCCAGTTTCGCGATCGTCTCCAGGATGTACTGGGCGTGTTCGGTCTGATCGCGGATCTTGTCCTGGAGTCGTCCGCGTTGCACGAGCGTCCGTGCGTCCTCGATGTGCTCGTCGGTGACGACGTCGTCTCCCGCTCGTTCGGCGACTTCGGCTCCGACACGCAGGAGATCGATCGCCTGGCGCGCGTTTCCCATATCCTGGGCCGAGAGTGCGGCGGCTTTCGCGATGGTCGAGTCGTCACAGGCCCCGCTGACGAACGCGCGATCGGCTCGATCCTCGAGGATCGTCCGCAGTTCGCCGGCGTCGTACGGACTGAACGAGATCTCTGTCTCCATGAGCGTGTCCTTGACTTTCGCCGACAGCGACTGCCGAAACGTGTAGTTGTTACTGATGCCGACCACGCCGACGAGCGCGTCCGTGATGTGGCCGTTGGAGCGGGCTCGAGGCAGTTCGTACAGGAGCGTATCGACCTCGTCCAGGTGGTCGATCTCGTCGAAGACGAGCAGATGCGTGCCCTCGTGGCGATCGAGCTGTCGGTAGAGTTCGTCGAAGGCATCGCCCGTGCCGAGCCCGCGCTTTGGAAACGGACTCGCATTCGCCGTCAGCAACTCGTTGACGAGCCGCCGCACGACCATGAACAGCGTCTTGCCGTTGCAGTTGATCTCGTGGACGTGGAGTTCGTCGGCTTCGTCTCGGGTTTCGACCTCCGCTTGCAACTCGGTCATCATGTATGTCGTCACCGCTGTTTTCCCGAGTCCCGCCTTCCCGTAGAGAAAGACGTTCTCCGGCTCCCGGCCGAATAGGACGTCCTGGAGCGCGTGACTGAATTCGGTGATCTCTTCGTCGCGCTCGAGGATCTCTGCAGGTTGATAGCTCTCGCTCAGCACGGACTTCTCGGCGAAGATCGTGTCCGTGATGTCGCTAAACGGTCCCGACATTCCTTGCTGACGACCACTCAGTAGTGTTACTTAAAACCACCTTTCGTCTGATTCGTATGCTTTGCCGATCAAGAGACCGTTCTGGATATCACGCGCTCTCGACCCTTTCGGCTCATCTGAACACTAAAAGCACACGAAACGTACTCTCTCTCTCTGTGGGTCAGTGGCACAAGGGATCCAGTGTGGAGGAGGCCGCGCCTACGAACCCGTTCGACGGTGACATGAGAGAGCGGTTGTACGACGCGCTCGAGGCCGCCGACGAGCCCCAGCCGGCGGCTACCCTCGCCGACGCACACTCGCTCGCGGAACTCGATGCCGAACTGGAGCGCTTGCTCCAGGTGATCCAGACATACCAGGACCGGTACGGGGTGGAGACGCTCGCTGAGGTCGACCGGGCCGCGGAGACAGCGAAGTTCGCCGACTGGCCCGCGGCGCGAATGGAACTCCGGCGCGACGACGCTCGCGCTGACGAACACGGTAGGGAGTTCGGCCGCTCGCGAGTGCGATCACGTCTGTTACATCCGGGCCGGCCCCGAGATCGGCGTCGCCGCGACGAAGACGTTCGCGAGCCAGCAGGTCGCGCTGGCGCTCGTTGTGGGGGCGCTCACCGGTGATACTAGTCCGGCCTTTTTGGAGGCGCTGCGCGAACTGCCGGATCGGGTCCAGAAGGTGCTCGACTCGTCGCAGGCGCACGACGTGGCCGACACCTACGTCGACGCGGACGCGTACTTCTTCATCGGCCGGGGGGACGCTGCGCCGGTCGCCCTCGAGGGCGCGCTGAAGATGAAGGAGATCACGTACAAGCACGCCGAGGGCTTTGCGGCCGGCGAGTTGAAACACGGTCCGCTGGCGCTGGTGAGTGCGGACACACCGGTGTTTGCGCTGTTGACGGAGGGGTCGAGCCTGGAAAAGACGCTGGGCAACGTCAAGGAAGTCGAGGCCCGCGAGGCACCGGTCGTCGCGGTGACCGACGCGCCCGACGAGGTGGGGCGGTACGCCGATCACGTCCCAAAGGTCCCCTCGAGCCACCCGCAACTGACGCCGGTGTTGGCGAACGTCCAGTTGCAGTTGGTCTCCTACTGGGTTGCAAATCGGCTGGGACGGTCGATCGACAAGCCGCGGAACTTGGCAAAAAGTGTGACCGTCGAGTAGGATCCGGTTCCGGACCGGATTGATGAGCCATTTTTCGGAATCTGTCCACCTCGATCGAGGATAAGCGGGTTCATAGTCACCAATCGGTCGAATGAGAGTCTCCAGTGACAGCTGGTGTCCTCGGCCGACCACTGAACGTCGTCTCGCGTCCAGACCGACGACAACCGATCGAGGAAGCAACCCACACGACTACGCGACCCGTTCGAGCAACCGCACGCGGATGGTTCGTGGATTGGTCGGAAGCGTGTGGGCTCTCTCGAGCGGTGTTTCGTCCTCGTGGTCAGCTGCAGCCGTGGCTGGCAGCCGTCTCCGGTAAACCAGTAGATGACTCGCCAGGGATCTCGACGTCGGTCGGCAACAGGCCCTGGCGTTCGGTGTGCGTGCTAGAGGCCGTTCTTCCGCTCGGTCGTCTTGCGGAGGGCCAGACGATGCTTCGAGAGTTGAGGGACGCGTTGATCGTCCGTGAGATGACTCTGTCTCTTTCCCGAACAACTCCACACGCAAAGCAGTGGCATCAGGCAGAGTTTCCGGAGAGGCCGATACTGGTCATCGTGACTCCACGGAACACTGGCGGATATCGCTCCCGGAAACGACAACGAGAACGGTGTACGTTGGACTAGGGACTTATACTCATATCGTACAAGGATCTTCCCCTCAAGACGGGAACGCTCCGCATCGATGGTAGTGATAGCAGATCGCCTTCAGCATCATCGTCAGATAGGAAAGAATACCGAGGATTTCGTCCTTATCGGCCGCTGTCTTCGGCGTCAATCCGCTGGACGGGTACAGTTGTTCTGATTGATTGCGATACGAGCGTTCGACTGACTCGTTGTCAGTGACGTGATGTGCCCGTCAAACCAGAGCGTTACGCGCTCTCCAGGCTCGACGTACTCGGTAGCCGTATTGCTCCCTGACTCCTCGCACGGATCGCGTGAGATACCATCACTAGCCTCAACACTAAGCTGGAAGCCAGTGTCACAGTCGGGACAACCGATCGCCGTGATTGCACCTGTTGCCCACGGACGGGTTCGTGCCTCGCATTCGATGTGATCATATACACGCTCGCGACAGGTTGGCGTCTCGATTGTCTCGCCCGGTTCGACCGTGCGCTCGTGCTCATCAGCGCTCACCGGCGAGAGCGCCACCATGCTTCCAACGGCTCCCGCAGCAGCCATCACTGCCCGCCGATAGATCGGCTGTTCACCCGCGTCAGCATCGTCTTTATTCTGTGGATTGGTATGTGTATCCATCACCCACACCATCCACCCCTCCATCGAAAGGAGACAAAAATGGATAGGGAACTCCCAAGGTAACTAGAGAAACAGGCAAAAAATATTCTACTTGGGGTATGAATATCAGCCCGTGAGGAGCGGTGTCTCCTCACTTCATAAACTCTGTGAAGAGACTCAAGACGGGCCCGATAGATCCGACTGCTTCGGTCCGAGCCAAGCGAACTCGAGTACGCGCTCGAATCCGAGGACGTTGAACGACTCGAGCCAGTACTCGACGAAATGCGCGAGTCGCTCACAACGGCTTCGTCACGAGAACAGTGATCGGGAGCCGCTTTTGGTAAAACGGGCTACTGAGTGCGATACCAGTCGACAGCTTGCTCGAGACCCTCGTAAAGCGAGACACTATGCATCTCGCTGACCCCTCGCACCTCGAGCGTGCCGTCCCTTTCAGTTCCATCCGCGGTGGATTGATCGGTCGTCACCGAGAGCCAGTTCGTTGTGCTGGTTCTGTCACCACTTTCCTTCGACGAAAAGAGTGAATGCACGGCAAAGCGAACGGACATTTAGTAAATTTGCGTGAGTGTCTATACTATTGAGAAGAACTATGGGGTTTCGTGAATAACGGTGGTAGTAATGGAGCGACGCCCGGATAACGATCTATCAGGCGAAAATAATATGTCCACCCAGGGTGCTGTCGAAGACCAACTCCTCGATGTACTCACTCGGGCGGATGACCCGATTACTGCCGCTTCTCTTGCCGATCGAACTGAATGTGACCCTGCCGTCGTCCGCGAGTATCTCCAGTCGTTCGTGAGCCTCGGTGTCGCCATCGAATACGACGGGAATCCATCGACGTACGAGCGAAACGAGGCCGCGTTCGAATGGGAGATCGTGTGTGATCTTGCGCGGGAGTCCTCGCTCGACGTCCTCGAGGAGCGTATCCGAGAGCTAGGTGCTCAGATTCAGGCGTATCAGGATCGGTACGATGCGGACACGCCGAAGGATGTCGCCGATCGGCTCGAGAAGGGATCTGCGGAGTACGAAGAATGGAAAACTGCACGGAAACAGCTTCGGCGGTACGAACGAGCACGGCAGGTCCGACTGAGTGAGACTGGCGTGATGGAGGCCGGTCTCACGTCCGAGTAGTCACCAGGTCAGGCCTTCGTACGTGATGCCGTCTCGACGCTGGATGATTCGGCGGCCGTCGACGACGATAGGGGCGGCCATCGTATCGAACTCCTCATCCAGTGCCGCGAACTCGTCCCAGTCCGTTACGACTACTACTCCATTGGCATCGGTTAGGGCATCAGCCGCCGACTCCGCGTACTCGATCTCGGGGAACCGCTCTTGCATCGGCTCGATCGCGACCGGGTCGTATGCGACGACTTCAGCCCCACGTTCTTGGAGACCTTCGATAGTCGGGATCGCTCGAGAGTTCCGGATGTCGTCCGTCTGCGGTTTGAACGAGAGGCCGAGGACTGCGACGCGGGCATCCTCGAGATCGACGTAGTCTGTAAGGAGGGTGAGCATTCGTTCGGGCTGGCGGTCGTTGATTTCGACAGTAGCCTCGAGGAGTGCCGGCTCGTAGCCTTCCTCGCGCGCCGCCGCGATGATGGCGTTGACGTCCTTCGGGAAGCAGGAACCGCCCCAGCCGACGCCGCTGCGGAGGAACTGTTCGGAGATTCGGTCGTCGAGGCCGATCGCTTCCATCACCTCGTAGGCGTCGAGACCAAACTCCTTACAGATGTTCCCAAGGTCGTTGACGAGACTGATTTTGGAGGCGAGAAAGGCGTTATTGGCGTACTTGATCATCGATGCGGTCTGTGGGTCAGTTTCGACGATATCGGCGTCGTGGTCCTCGAGCAGCGGCTCATAGATAGCGTGCAGTCGCTCCGTCGCCCACTCGGAGTTCGTTCCATAGACGAGTTTGTCCGGATGCATGAAATCGGAGACTGCACTTCCCTCGCGGAGGAACTCGGGATTCATTCCGACCTCGACGTTCTCGTTTCCGTCGGCGCCTCGTTTGACGGCGGGCTCGAGGGTGTTTGCGATGCTCGTCGGCGTCACCGTACTCTTGATGACGACGAGGTGGCGATCGGATTTGTCGGCGAGGGCCTCGCCAGTTGCTTCGGCGGCTCCTTCCAAGGCAGTGAGATCGATGCTACCGTCTTCGTTCGACGGGGTGCCGATTGCCAGGAACGTGACGTCTGATTCAGGCACGGCGTCGTAGGACGTGGTGGCCTCGAGCCGATCGCCGACGTGCGTTTCGAGCAACTCCCCGAGACCGGGCTCGTCGATCGGTGCCCGGCCCTCGTTGAGCGTTGCAACGATCTCCTCGTCGATGTCGATCGCTGTGACGTCGTGGCCCAGCTCTGCAAAACAGGCTGCGATCGTCGTCCCCACGTAGCCGCTGCCGATGACAGAGATATCCATTAGATGGATTGCCCGAGCCGATATGCAAGAGCGTTCTGATACTGTGAGCGGAGATTACCATGAACCAGAACGTTATTGTGATCGGAGAGTCATTAATCGGTGTCAATGCAAGCTGTCGTACTCGCCGCGGGAGAAGGCACGCGGCTTCGCCCGCTGACGGAAGACAAACCGAAGGGGATGGTGGAGGTCGACGAGGAACCGATCCTCACCCACTGTCTCGATCAGCTCGTCGAACTCGGCGCGGACGAGTTCGTCGTGGTTGTCGGCTACCTGAAGGAGAAGATCATCGACCACTACGGCGACGAGTATCGCGGCGTACCGATCACGTACGCCCACCAGCGCGAGCAGCAGGGGCTCGCCCACGCGTTGCTGACTGTCGAGGACCACATCGACGACGACTTCATGCTGATTCTCGGGGACAATATCTTCCAGGCGAACCTCGAGGACGTCGTTCGCCGCCAGCAGGAAGAGCGAGCGGATGCGGCGTTCCTCGTCGAGGAAGTGCCGTGGGAGGAAGCGTCGCGCTACGGGGTCTGCGATACGAACAAGTACGGCGAGATCACGGACGTCGTCGAGAAACCCGACGATCCACCGTCCAATCTCGTCATGACCGGCTTCTACACGTTCACGCCCGCGATCTTCCACGCGTGTCACCTCGTCCAGCCCTCCGATCGCAACGAGTACGAGATCAGCGAGGCGATCGACCTGCTAATCCAGAGCGGGCGGACGATCGACGCGATTGGGCTCGACGGCTGGCGGATCGACGTCGGCTATCCCGAGGATCGCGACGAAGCGGAGGAACGGTTGCAAGAGGCGGAAGTGCCAGCGACTGCTGACTGAGATCAGTCACAGCACGCGTCTAATTCTCTTAGCCCTTCTTTCGTCGAAAGAGCAAGAGTGATCTCTTCATTCGCTCTCGCGCGAATTCGAGTTCTAAACGTACGTATTCGAACAATAGTCACACAACTCGAGTGGATGAACTATGTGACGAGACGGGAAGATCCAGTATCAGGCAATCTGTCCAGCAACGTCGAAATCAGCAGCCGAACGATCCGCCGATGGAAGCGTAAACGGGCGAGACGGCAACGACTCGAAACCGTATTTGAGGATCTCCAACGGGAGATCAGCTGTAGTCTCGATGAGCTCGAGTACGCACTCGAATCTGGGGACGTCGAATGACTCGAGCCAGTACTGGACGAAATTCGAGGATCGTTCACAATGGCACTTCCGCGAAAGTAGTGATCAGAGTCATTTTGGTGAAAACGGTCTACTGGGTACGATACCAGTCGACGGTTTGTTCAGGACCCTCGTAAAACGAGGCGCACTGTGTCTCGTTGACCCTTCTCACCTCGAGCGCGTCGCCCCTTTCAGTCCCATCCGAAGTGGATTGATCAGTGGTCACTGAGAGTCAGTTCGTCGTGCTGCTACCACTTCGTTTCGACGAGAAGAGCGAATGTACAGCAAAGCGAGTGGGTATATAGTAAGATATTATGACGTTCAATGATGTTAGGGGGAATTGTAGGGTTTCGTGAATAACGGTGGTAGAAATGGGACGATGTCCGGATGAAATCCTATCAGGAGAAAAAAGTATAGCCAACCAGGATACTGGCGAAGAGCAACTCCTCGACGCACTCATCCAGGGGGAGGAGCCAATTACTGCCGTTGCTCTGACTGATCGAACCGGATGTGAACCTGCCGTTGGTCCGCGAGTATCTCCAGACGTTCGTCAACCTCGGTGTTGCCATCGAATACGACGGAGATCCACTGACGTACAAGCGAAACGCGGCCGCGTTCGAATGGGAGATCGTGTGTGATCTCGTACAGGAGTCATCGCTCGACGGCCTCGAGGACCGTATCCGAGAGCGGGGTGCTCAGATTCAGGCATACCAAGATCGGTGCGATGCAGATACGCCGAAGGACGTCGCCGATCGGTTCGAAAACGGATCTACGGAGTACGAGGAACGGAAAACTGCACGAAAACAGCTTCGGTGGTATGAACGGACGCAACAGGTTCTGCTAAGTGAGACTGACGCGGCGAAGGCCGATCTCACATAGTGGTTAGAAAAACTTACGTCTAATGTGTCTCCGAGATAATTCATGAGCGTCATAGATAACACTCACTATGACTTGCTCACCTCTCTGACTTAATAAAACAATATCGATAGAAACATATTTGTATATGTCGACAAATCTCCCTTCCATGGATTGGTCATTACTTTGGTCAGGTGTCTTCATATCTTATCTCGCCGGAGGCATTTTTATATCGTTTTTTGTTAGTCTTGCTATTGCCTATGTATTTTCAGATAATAAGAGAGTAAGAAAATATTTCACTATTGGTTTAATCTGTGTTGTTTTTCTAAGCTCCGTCTTAGCAATAGAAATGCTTCCCTTTATACATATGCAGAAATTTAGTCAACCTGAGCAACAAACAGAAACTTTTCATATGATGTACGTGGCTGATGAGAATGATACAGAGCTATATCTTGATAGCCGCGCGGTCCCTCCATTTTTAAACGTACATATTCGACAAGAAGCAAAAAATATGGTCTATGATTACGGTTCTGGAGAAACAGTTGAACTAAGTTGTTTCTTTATTAATCAAGCAAATTCATATCGAAATCAGATATTATCAGGAAACCATCAAGGATCCCATCTGTCTTTTCCCACCCACAAATTTGAAAAACATTGGACAGTCAATGATGTGGAATCTGTATCTGAATTTACGGAACTTCGGGTTTATGAAATCATGATTAAAACCTCAGAAGATGGAACAAAAGTGGTTGAGAGATCAGATCATCGCCTCTATACGTTTGATGCGACAGAACATGTGAGTTGTGAGGGGCAACTATGATCGGATTTTGGTCAAAGACCCGATCGCTGACAGTAAATTACTGGTCACATGATCAACGTCCATCCCCAATTAACCTAGCTGTATTTCGAATTATTATTGGAACATATATCATTTGGAAGGTTACTTCATTGAATTGGAAAGTGTTGACAGAGTGGCCAAGTGTTCCTGTAAATCGATATGGTCTACTACGCTCTACGTTTCTACTAGAATTATTGCCGTTCATAGTCTGGACCACAGTTTTGATAGCCTGTTTATTCATTATTGGTTATCGTCTACGGATTGTATCGTTTTTATTTGCGTTCAGCCTTGCATATCTGGGTGCTCATCGGTTTGTATATAATGCTAGCGGCGGAACCGAATCGCTGTTTATAGCTGTATTATTCATTAGCATATTTGGTCTGTATGCAGAAACAGATCCTCTTACTATTGATGGTATTCGACAAACATCTGATCAGTCTCTTTCTGAACTCAATAACCATCTGCAAACTTCAAACAAAGGTAGTTATCCAATGACAATTCTGAAATCTTCTCTTCTTATTGTAGCCATTATATATTTTGGAAGTGGAATAGGGAAAATTATAGGTGGACCGCTCTGGAACTGGATCCAACCGGATACGACCATTCGTTTTATCACTTACAGGAATGAAATTGATAGCTTAGCTCGTCCTATTGGCGAGGTTATCACGACATTTCCACTCATTTCTGCTCTTTCTGCTATCTCGACAATTCTGCTGGAAGCTGGCTTTTTGGTAGCAATCTTTCTTGGTCTATCCATAACTCCCTTTGTTATAGGGTTGTTCGGAATGCATGGCATTATTGGGCTTGCTTTAGGTCCTTTCTTTTTCGATCAAATGATTTTCCTCTCACTCTTCTTAGCATGGGATAAGGGTTATGCACGAATCGTTTCAGACCGAAAACTCGACATTGTATACGATGAGCATTGCTATATGTGCGCCCGCAGCCTCTATATTTTCAAAATATTAGATATAAATGATAACTTACTATTTTACACTCAAACAACTGCTCCAGAAGAGTATACTGATCAAGAAGAAATACAACTTGATGAAAGAATGTATGTCTTTAACGACGGTGCTAACTATGGGGGATACTGGGCGTTCCGCGAATTACTTCGTCAATTCCGTATTTTTGCTCCAGTAGTTTGGATAATGGGGCTGGCACCAGTCGTATGGGTTGGAGAACCTATTTATGAGTATATTGCTGAGAATAGGGATCGATACTTCGTCTGTAGTTATGAACCAGATGATCAGTCCTAAGGTATACACAACTCTGTCTGGTACACTAACGTCAGTTTCTTGCTACCTTCAAGTGTTATTGAGTAGCCAGAATCTATTTGGGGTTGATTCTTACTAATGCTCTCAGCTATCCGGTTCAAAGATCGAATAAGGCATATATATAAATGTCTATTCAGAACTTAACCACATGGGATCTGTATCAATCTACCATCGCGTAATAGGTATCAGTCTTTTTTATGGCATTCCCGTAGTCGGTGTTCTTGGTGTTGTTGTAGCCGCAATATTAGACCTAACAGAGTACGCCATTCTTGGAACCTATCTGGCAGTTCCAATGATTATAGCACCAGTTCTCTACAATTACAATATAAATACAAAGAGTGGTAGTATAAAAGGGCTCATTGATAAACGTGTCCTTTTATCTGCATTTTTCATCTCTCTAAGTTGTGCTATTTTATTAACATCATGGGCTGGTAGGCAGAATATTCTAATCTATCTATTATTAACCCTATCAGGAATAACTATTTTCGGTCAAATTTTTCACAGTAATAGTTCCGTACCACTCATTCTAGCACAAATATCGCTACTATCTGCCATAATTATCTGGAGCATTTCCCTTTTACCTCACTTTTTTGTTGGTGGGACAGACACGATTCCACATGCTTGGTGGATCAGCGAATTACTTCAGGGAAAATCACTGGATGAGGCTTTCGGCCGTTTCGGAGAGGTTTATAGTGCATTTGCATTCTGGCACATCCTAAATGCCATGATCTATAATGTTGTACCAGTAGGCTTGACACCTCATCAGATAATGTTAGTAACTAATGGTTTACTTTATGCTGTCATTCCACCTCTGATTTACTCCATTACGCGGCGTATTTCAACACGAGAAATAGCCTTAGTAGCTGCACTTTTTACACCCTATAGTACATATTTTATAGATTATGGAACCTACAGTATCTCACGCAGTGTAGTAGGCTTACTTCTTATTGTCATATTTTGGCTATTTATTAATAATCCAAATAAAAATATTAGTATTCTCCTATTTGTTACAATTTTTTCAACGATACCATATCATGCCGCTTCCGCACCATTTATATCAGTTATTATTATTGGATATTATTGTATCAGCTCATTATTTTCCCTTAAAGGGGAAAAATCGATACCTGTGCCTAAACGAATATTATTCATCTCAGGCATCTTCTTATTAGTATACTGGATGTATCGGTCACCAGATATTATTGAAGTGCTCGTACTAACCTTTCTCGGTGCCTTCTCCAGTGCACCGGCTGCAAGCGAAACTGCTGTTCGAGAAATTGACATAGTAGCCCGATATATAAATTATGCCCATTTTTCACCGATTGTATTATTCATTGTATTATCGTCTCTAGTAGTTTACTCTAGTGATATTGACAATGATATGAATCCACTATTGAAAGTATTCGTGACAATTGGGCTACTATCTATTGCAATTACCGCACCTGGGCCAACACTCATACTTGAGCAACTTGGAGGCGAATTTAATTTTGAGCGTTGGGGACTCTATACAATAATGTTCATATCAATTGCAACAGCAGTAAGTGTTGTCTGGTTATACCAACCATCACAGAATCTTATCTTGTCTGGTATTGTTGTCATGCTTGTAGCATTCTCCATGTTTGGAGGGGTTTCAACGGACCTCGTGAGTAACGATCCTGCCGTGAAAACGGATACGCATACTGGCTATCTTACTTCTGAAGAAACGAGTGCAATCAACCACTCTGGCACATATAGTAACCAGTCAATCCATTCAGACTATGTTGTGGCACGGTATCTTGAGTTCTCCCAGTTTACTGGACAAGAGAGGCTAATACAAGTCAACTCACAGAATAGTTCTTTAATCACAGATGACACTAATGCACTATCTCTTGTTCGTTACGGTGAGTTAAATGAGAGGCCGTTAAAGGTCTACACCACTGATGATAAAGAGGTTGCTGAGTCTATAAGACACAATTCACGCTATTCCTCAGAAGCAAGAGTTTGGGATAACTTTCATAAACAATCGAATATCTATAACTCTGGTAATAATACGATCTATACTAAGTACACCTAATTTATAATATATTTCACATAGATGAATCGTCCTATCCCTCTGTAACTGTTTACACCGGAATTAAATAATTGAAGCACGGCCGTTTCCATACGTGTCTGAAACCGACTCTGAATCAAAAAAGGTCACACAGTCTCTAGGCTCTGTCTTTCAGGGAGCATCATTTTTCTCTGTAGGATATATAATTTCCAATGCTTTTGGATTCATCGCACAGGTGCTCCTGACACGGTTGCTAGGTGCATCGGGCTACGGCATCTTTTCATTTGCTCAAACAGGTCTTCTGCTAGCTCGTCGCATTTCAAACTTAGGTTCAAATAAATCGTTGATGAAATATTTGCCTGCACAGACAGACACCCCTACTACCCAAGAAGATACACTAACCCTTGCATATGTTACTTCGTTTTCAGGAAGTGTTGTGACAGCTAGTATAGTCATTGCTATGGCACCAACTATTGCTAGTTATACGATTGATGATCCGATTTTCATTGATGTCCTTCGACTTTTTGCTATTATTCTAGTCTTTGATACAATAATGCAAGTAACCTCAAACACATTTCGAGCCCTTGAGTTAGCCAAATACGACGTTCTAATACGTAAGATTGCTTGGCATGGGCTAACACTGGCTGCTGCTGTTATTTCGTTCTTACTGGGATTACAGGTCCTCGAAACGACTATAACTGTTGTCATTGCAAGTGTGCTAACACTCCTATATGGTTTCTATCTCTCCTCGCGACATCTTGAGATCAACCCGTCCTGGTCAACGGACAACGTAGATATACAGGAGTATTACACCTACTCAGTCCCGTTGTCGGCCAAGGATATGGGACAATTTTTTTACACACGAACTGATATTCTTATGGTGGGTATATTTTTCTCTGCAGCCAGCGTAGGAACTTATAATATTGCGGTGCTATTAGCGTCGTTTATAACTCTGCCTGTTTCCGCAATTGGGCAATTATTCCCCCCTATTGCTTCAAGGCTCTATTTTAATAACGATCTTGATGAATTGAACGAGATTTTTACTGTAACTTCACGGTGGTCATTTACGTGTTCAATTCCACTAACACTTGGGGCAATTATTTATCATAAAGAATTATTGTCCCTATTTGGCAGAGAGTTCATTGCTGGTGGAACAATCCTTATTATACTATCAACCGCAAAACTCATTGACTCATCAGTGGGACCAAGTGGATATCTTCTCATGATGACTGATCACCAATATATTGTATTCCTTAACCAGTGGGTAGCAGCTATTCTCAACATCATACTCAACTACTTATTTATACTCCAATTTGGTCTTATTGGGGCAGCATATGCGAGTGCTGTGGTTCTTGTAGTATTGAATATCGCACGAGCTGGTGAAGTGTGGTATCTCGAGGGAATGATCCCTATATCGCAGTCATTTCTGAAGCCAATAATAGCCTCTCTACCTTGTGCATCAGCTATGCTACTCTTACCAAAGATATTCCCTACACCACCAGTTGTTACAATGTTCATTGCGGGAGCTATAAGTATCGGCGTCTATACCGCAGCGATATTCAGTTTAGGACTCAATAAGGCAGACCGGAGATTATATGACTCCCTTTGATAGTTCAATAGTATGAAGATGCCATCGAGAACTGAGCTACAGAAAGCTGTCAAGGATATAATATTGAATCCAACACAGACAATTGGATATCTCCGACAGATCGGTCATTTAACCAACGTTGCCATCAACAGCCGTATAAAAGATCGCGATGGTCTACGTATGGTTGATAAAGAATGGGACACTATTCTAATTCTGGACGCCTGCCGGTTTGATATGTTTCAGAGGAAAAACAATCTACCTGGGAAATTGTCGAAATACCGATCACTAGGGAGTGGTTCGCAAGAATTCCTTAAAGAGAACTTTGCTGGCAATCAATTCCATGATATTGTCTATGTATCGTCTAACCCGTTCACCTCAGAACTTCCTGATGAAACATTCCATGCGCATATACCTGTCTATGAGACAGGATGGGATAAGGATCTGCAAACAGTCACACCAGAGACAATGAATTCTGAGATAAGAAAAGCGCATGAAAAGTACCCTCAGAAGAGGATTATTGGTCATTATATGCAGCCACACTATCCGTTTATCGGAGAGAAAGGGAAGTCGATATCACATCGCGGATACATCCCAGATGAAGATATCAGAAATAAAGAAGAACGTCCAATATGGAGTCGTTTACGCTTCAACGATTCAGAACTCTCACGTGCCGCCGTGCTTGAAGCGTATTACGAAAATTTAGATGTCGTCTTAGAATTCGTTGAATTACTGCTCGAGGATATTGATGGAAAAGTTGTGGTTACATCTGATCACGGGAATGTAGTGGGAGAACGTGATCGGCCAATCCCTGTAAAAACCTATGGTCATCCTCTAAAAACTTATATCAACGAATTAGTTGAAGTCCCATGGCTAGAAATTCCGTACAAGAGACGGCGAAATATTGTTGCCGATCCGCCAGTTGAAACGCAAAACGATATAAAAGATACAAAATCCCAACTCAAAGCGTTGGGATATATGTGAATCACGATCGATCACTACGACCTTAGAACATCTCGCTCTTACGCAAAGCTACGGAAAATTCAGTGCACCCCACCGACGTATATAGTGGAGATGTCCAAAACCCAGCCAACCTTCGGCGGAATGCTTCGAAAACTAATCGGCCGTGGTATCTTAGAGCTTCGGACCGAGCCGCTTGACGAGGGTGTCGAGCGGCGCCTCAAATAGATTCAGAAGCACACACCGTGCCCTCGGTGCGGAAATCGGACGATGAGAACGTGGAAGCCCGCTGATCCCGTCTGGTGTCGTAGATTCGTGATATAGAATCACCCCAAACAGCTACACAGTGACGCCTTACAAATCGATGAGAGTAGGAAAGTATGCTCGGGATACAAAGGCCACGACCCGCCGCGGCCCGGATGGGGTCGCGGCGGGTCGTCTCGGGGACGCACATGATGACAGGGACGTCACGGTGATCAACTGATGCTCGTCGCGGCCTGCCGCGACGATCTCACTGTCATTCGCGCAAAGAAAGGAATCCGCTACGAGGATGACCTTGGTCCGGTAATTCAGGAAGCTGAAGACCTCTCCCAGCGGCTGGGAGTGGTCTGGACCGATGCGCTTCAGGCGTATCGCTGGATGGACTACGACCACCGGACGGTCATCCATGAAGACGGTATGTTTCGCCGGACGGCGTCCACATTAACTAGGTTAAGTGTCTGTCGTCACTCTTGCACCCGTGGCTGCGGAAGTTCCGCGGCCTGTTCCAAGCGAAGCTTGGAACAGGCCGCTCATACCTTCGCCGCGTCCGGTCGTTGAACAAAATCGATGCGTCGATCTTCGCACTTATCGATTGCTTTGCCCTCTGCTGTTTCCGTAGCTTTGCGTAAGAGCGATAAGCGAAAAGGGTGCCCAGTTCGGATCCGCGTTTCCACGAACTTCCAGTATAGTGGAACGATTCGCCGAGTCTATATGTCGTCTTTCACTTCTAAAAAAGTTCAATTCACGAGATATTCTATGATAGCTTTAGTAGATCCACATAGTTGTACACCAAATGCAAGTATGCCGACTGCAAACACTATTTTCGGCATTGATTGTTGATTATTCTTATTTGTATGGCCATCATCATTTGTAGCAGTAATTGTTTGGAAAACTTTACTAGGGAGGCTTCTCACACCAGAAGCGGCTGCAAGTAGCGGATGACTTCCATTTCGCGCCCATGCTTTGGGTTTCCCTTTTCCGACCCGGTATGCCTTACGCATTAGGCCTGGAAAGTCTTTTGGGGGATACGTACTGATCGCATCAGGGCAATAACCTAAAGTATAGCCTGCCTCTGTTGCATTACCCGTCCACTCTACATCCGCACTTGATCGGACGACAGGAAATTTTCCAAGGTGGTCCTCATCAAAGAGATCCTTTCTAACGATTAGGTTCCCGGTTGTAGCTACACCCCGCTCACGGACGTTACGCTCAACTTGAACGTGAGCTATTGAGTCGTACAGTTCTGCTGGACTTGGATCCTCTCCCAGCTCAAATTGAATATCACCTGCTATAAGATCTGCGTTATTTTCTTCCATACAATTGATTGCTGACTCTATCCAGCTACTGATGGGTACACATGTCGCATCCAAAAGAGCGATAATATCACCATTTGCCATTTGGATTCCGCGGTTTCGGGCAGCGTATGGGCTCTGAATAGCTGTTATTTCCGATGATCTGACTGAAAATTCATTGATTATAGTGGCTGTATTATCAGTGGATCCGTTATCTATGACAATAGTCTCGTACTGAGAGTCAGGATAAGTCTGGTTTTCAAGCGCTGAAAGTGTCTTTTGTAGCCGGTCTCCATCATTATAGACAGGGATAACAACCGAAACGAACGAGTGTGTCATAAAGGTATTAATAGCGATAGAGGATATGTAATTTCCGGCTTCTATAATTGTAATCCAAATTATAAAAATACATATGTCTATAATCTTTAATAGAGTAGATAATAAACTCAGTCGTATCAATATTCTCCTCAAGCCTAGCATCTCGCGGATGACCTCGTCGATAAGGTCTTCCTCGTCATACGTCAAAAATTCAGTGAGAAGAACTACAAATGTCTGTCTTATCTACTCGCGAGTGGACGTATCACACTGGCAACCGCTATCAATACGCTTTTGAACGGCCGATTTGCACCGGTCTGTTGCGCACCACTTTCCGGTGAAACACATCTTCACAAGTTTGCTGGATACCATGCGTTCAATCTGTATGCGCTTGCATTCCTCTACGAGAGCGATCCGAATCATCCGTTCTGATCAACAGAGGCCGTCGAGACAATTATATTATGTATTTATATATGGAAATATACTAAAGGTCAAATGAAATAAATTTGGTGCACTTATAACCCATCGGAATTCGAAGTCCCGTTCCCGCTCGAGATGTTCTATGGGGAAGAAAGTCGTGACCGGCAAAAAAATTGGCTGAAGAGACAACTCGAACGCACATACGATCCCGAGACAAATCGCCTCAGTCGTAACAACCCGGATCCAACGACGCTGACGGCCCGTCTATACGAGGCAACACGGCTACCGGACTTGGAGGTCTCGTTAAACGTTACTGGACGTTTTCCCGAACCGTCTCCATAATAAATTCCGTGACGTCGACCTTATCTTCGAGCATAGCTGCGTGTCGTTGGTTCCATTGTTCAGTATCATCCGTCTCGAGAATCTCCAGCGCTTGTTCCAGACCCTGCTCGTGGCGGTTCTCGCCGGAGTAGTTGAAGACTAGTCCATATTCGTCCTCGAGCTCGTCGGTGTACCCTCGTCGGCTCGAGGAGACAAACACCGCTGGCGTCCCGAGTACCGCACTCTCTGTCGCCATCGTCGCACTCTCACCCACATAGAGATCCGAAAATGCCATCAGATCGTGAATCCGATCGGGCGAGATCGATGCTCGTCGGTCCTCGATCGTGTCCGGAAGCTCCGCTTCGGACGTAATGCAAACGGTCGTACCCGTGTCTTCGAGTGCATGAACAACGTCAGTGATGTCTTCGAACCCACTGTCACCGACGTCGTGCATCGCGTCCCACGAGACCAACCGGAGGACGACGAACTGTTCGTCACGCTCTAAGCCCGCTTCTTCTAGGATCGATGGATCCGGTTCGAATCGATCGGGATGGAGATACGCTAGTTCGTGATAGCCAGGGTACCGAACCTGTTTCTCGCCGATCTCGTCTTGGTAACACTCCGGTGTATAGATCCGATCCGCGAACGGAAACGCGAGCGTGTTCTGCAGCGTCGCGTGTTCGGTATCCGTGAACACGAGGCTCGTCGAATCCGTAAGCTTCGCTGCGTGCGTGATTGACGGCTCACCCATTGCCACGAGGACATCCGGATCGACTTCCCGTGCTTTCCGAATGATTCCATATTCATACTTGAGTTGAACCAGTGGAAGTTCCCACGATCGTTTTGGCTCGTCTGCTAGCAATTCGTAGTCGATTCCATACTGATCCAAAAGGTCGATATTGATTTCTTTCTCTCTGGCGAGTGTATGTACCTCGTGTCCCTGTTCAGACAACGTTCGTATGCTGTTTCGAAAGAGATGGACGTGAGCCGGATGTTGAATCGTGAAGATTATCGTAGAGGGATCGGAGACGCGGTTCTCCCCTAACCCGTTATGTTCCCCTCTCTGTGCTTCCTCGCCTTGCTTTAATTCTGTATTCGACATATCCGAGTTCTATTTCCTCTGATTATTTACTTCCGAAATTATATTTCTCGCGTTCAAGTGTCGGGATGCGAGTTACTCGTGGATCTGTACCTCGCTGTCTTTGTTGACCTGCATGTCGAACAGCATGGCGAACATCAAGAACATACTGCCCATCGTGAACAGCATCATACTCGCCGACGCTCGAACGAAGAGCTGGTTCCCGTAGACGATGTTCGTGTAGATCGCCCACAAGCCACCCAAGATGCCGACCGCGGTCGTTCCGGCGCCGAAGAAGTAAAACAGCGCGAGCGGGTGGAAATCCAGGACGAGATACTTCACCTTCAGCCGCCAGAGGAAGTTCTTCAGGAGCATCCCCGAGACCTTCCGGATGTACGTCGAGTAGTCGATGCTCGACTCCTCGTCGCCGTACACTGCGGGCATCGCGACGTCGGCGACGCGCATCCCCTTCGCATTGAGTTTCACGAGGATGTCGTTACAGTAGCCGTAGTACTCGTACATTGCCCCGATGCCGACGTTGTCCAGCGCGTAGTGCGAAATCGCCGTATAACCGTTCTGGGGATCCATCGTCTTCCAGTAGCCCGACGCAATCTTCGTCAGGAACGTCAGGATCGAGTTCCCGAAGAACCGAAACGGCGGCATCCCCTGACGGTACTCCTTGTACAACAACCGATTCGCCTTCGCGTAGTCGGCCTCGTCCTCGACGATCGGATCCAACAGGCGCGTCATCTGGGAGAGGTCCATCTGGCCGTCGCCGTCAACGGTCGCCGTGATGTCGACTTCGTCCTCGAGTGCCGCCAAATATCCTGTCTTGATCGCGCCGCCGGCACCCATATTTTCGCGGTGCTTGATGGGGAAAACCCGACCGACGGCATCGTGGACTTCGGCGCGCTGGGTAAGCAGTGACCCGCCGTCGGTCCGAATCTGTCGCTCGGTGTGTTGCATGGCCGTTCCCTCGTCAGCCTGGGTGTCGGTTCGAACGATCTGTTCGTCAGTCACGCCGCTGTCGTCCTGTGCGGCCTCGAGAATCTCGTCCCATGTCCCGTCGGTCGACTGGTCGTCGACGACGTACATCGCGTCGACGTACTCCGGCATCTCGCGGATGACATCGCCGATAAACCCTTTCTCGTTGTACGCCGGGATGACGACGCCGATCGTGTGATCCCGATACATTAGAGCCTCCGATACGTGAAGTCGTGTTCAGTTGCCGCTTCCTCGAAGGTGCCGTCGATATCCACACAAACGGGGTCGGCGGCCATTTCGTGGGCGAGATCACCGAACGGCAGCCCGTGGAACTCGCTGTGCGGGGTGCCGACGACGAGCCCGTCGAAGCCCGCCACGTCGAGTTCCTCCTGGACGTCGATCCCGAACTCGTCGCGCATCGCCGCGTCGTCAGCGTGTGGATCGAAGCCGACGACCTCAATGCCGTACTCCTGGAGGTCGTCGATAACGCCCCCAATGGCAGAGGTTCGAATATCGTCGACGTCGGGCTTGTACGCCAGCCCGAGGACGAGCACGCGGCTGTGTTTGAGGATCTTCTCGCTCTCGTTGAGCGCCTTGATCGTCTGCTCGGCAACGTGGGTCGGAACGTACTCGTTGACCTCGCGGGCCTTCCGGATCAGCTCGGGATCGAACCCCTTCTGCTCGCTCTCGTGAATCAGGTAGAACGGATCGACGGGAATGCAGTGGCCGCCGACGAGGCCGGGTCGGTAGTCGTGGAAGTTCCACTTGGTGCCCGCGGCCTCGAGTACCGCTTCCGTATCCAGCTCCAGGTGGTCGCAGGCGATGGCGAGTTCGTTGACGAGTGCGATGTTCAGATCGCGCTGGGTGTTCTCGACGCACTTCGCCGCCTCGGCGGTCTCGACCGTCGGCGCCTCGTGGAGGCCGGCGTCGACGACCGACTCGTAAAGGTCGACGATCTCCGTCAGGGTCTCGTCGGTCAGCGCACTCACGATCTTGACGACGTTCGCGAGGCCGTGCTCCTCGTCGCCGGGCACCATCCGCTCGGGCGAGTAGCCGACGCCGAACTCGACGCCCGCTTCGAGGCCTGACGCCTCCTCGAGCGCAGGAACAAAGACCTCGCGAGTCGCACCCGGATAGACGGTCGACTCGAGGACTACCGTGGTCCCCGGTTCCAACTGTTCGCCGATTGTCCGGCCGGCGCTCTCGACGAGGCCGAGATCGGGTTTTTCGAGGTCATCAACTGGCGTCGGCACGGCGACGACGACGTACTCCGCCTCCGCAATCACCGAACTCTCGGTCGTAAACTCGATCTCGCTGTCGGCGATCGCGTCGTCGCCGATGTCGCCGGTCGGATCCGTGCCAGCCTCGAGCGTCGCGACCTTCTCAGGATCGATGTCGACCCCGTGGACGTCGTGGCCCGCCGCATCGAACGCGTGGGCGAGCGGCAACCCGACATAGCCCAGGCCGACGACGCAGATCCGGGCCGCCTCGACGACGGTCTCTGGCGCCTCGTAACGCTGCTCACTCATCGCTGTCACCACCGCTCTTGGCGTGGTCTGGTCGGCTCGACATCCGACGCGTCCGGACGGACTCGTGCGTGCGATTCGTTTCCCCCTCAGCTCTCACGCCGAATCGTGATCGAATTCCCATTATTTATCAGTGTGAATATATTGATCCGCTGATCTTCAAGTCAAACAAACCTTCTCTTAGGTCCGGTAAATAGCTGACGGAACAAGTAAAAGTAACATTCCATGAACACTTTGTCTGGATTATATCAGCTATTGGATTACTTCCGAGGAGCATTTAATTTCCCAATATACAGTTCTATATATAACTTATTCGATGAGGCAAGAATTCTAGCTGGATCCGAGGGTCGTGAAGGCGAGAATGAGAGGTTACTCCGCGTGTCGGAGGGGAGTCACATGGCAGTCGCTAGGAAAAGGCAGACAGACATGCAGTGACGGGCGTCGCGTACCGCTCGTCGCCCCGACCGCACAGAAGTTTCACCGTGAAAGTCGGAATCATTAACTTGTCACCGATACCCAGTCACAACGGTAATGGACCGACGGCGACTCGGCAAGGCGGCAGTGATCGTCGTCGCAGTCGCGGTTGCCGTTCGGCTCGCACCGCTGGTGTGGACGCCGTATCCGTTCAATCCCGACGGGTTCAACTTTGCCGCCCAAGCGCGCAACGCGATCGCGGCCGGCAGCCTGCCACTCGAGGCGATTGGACCCCACGGCTATGTTCTCCCGACACTCCTGTCACTCGTCGCCGTTATCACCAACATCGGGCCGCTCTGGCTCGCCCAGCCGATCATCGCCCTCGTTGGCGCGCTCCCGCCCGTGATCGCCGTCGTGCTGGTCTGGCGCCTCGCCAGTTCTCGGAGCCACGAGTCCGCCGTCACGCTCGCGGCGCTGGCGGCCGGGCTGACGCTCGCCCTCGAGGGGCTCTACCTGCGCCGCACCGTGACGGTGAGCTACGAAGTGCTGGGAATCCTCTTCGTCGCCCTCGTCGTGATCGGCGCCCACCAGTTCTGTCGCACGCGACGACCGGCGTGGGGAATCGCCACGATCATACTGCTCGTCGCCCTCCCGATCACCCACCATCTGAGCACGTTCATGGCGGCACTGACGCTGACCGGCGTCGTCGTCCTGGCCGTCGCGCGCGATTGGCGGCGCGCACTCGGCCCCGGCCTCGTCGTGCTCGTGCCGTTCTGGCTCTACGTGCTTGGCTACTACGCGCTGACGCGGCCGCCGTTTTCCGATGAACTCGCGTCGAAGCCGGGGCTGTTCGCCGCCTGGGTGATCGTCATGGCTGTCGGCGCCGTGTGGCTGGCTCGAGCCCCCGCTCGCCCCCTCCGGCTCGCTATTGGCGGCACTATGGGGGGAGGCTTTGCAATTCTCGGCGCGAACGCCGTCTGGGAACTCTTTCCCGCCACCGCGGCGACACCGCCTCAACTCCTCATGTATATGGCACCGTTGACGGTGTTGGCCGCCCTAGCGATCTGGGGACTCCCACTGGGAACCGGCCTTGTGGGCGACCGAGCGGTCGTCCTGGCGTTGCTCGCCGCCCCGCTGGCGTGGACCGGCTTCGCGATCACTGCCGGTGTCGACCCCGTCTACGCACTCTTCGCTCGTCGAGGCCAGACGTTCGTCCACCTCGCGACCGTCGTCTGTGCCGGCCTGGCGATCCTCGCGCTCGCCCGCCGGGTGGATACGCCGACTCGGCGGAAGACCGTCACCGTCGGGCTCCCGCTGGTGCTCTGTCTGTGTGCGCTGGCCTCGCTCCCGCTGGCCTTTGCCGGCCTCGAGGCACTCGCCTACCAGGGAACGACCACGAGCGAGGAGTTCGCAAGCGCGACCTTTGCGACCCACAGCCTTGAGGAGTGGACCAGCGACGATCACATTACCCGGGTTGCGAGCAATTACCACCAGGCTGGAGCCTCCCCCCAACCCGCCTACGGCTGGCTCCACGGCGGCGGCGAGCTGCGGTGTCCGACCGTGATGCAAGCCTCCTGGCAAACCGTCGGCGCCCAGCGGTATCCGTCTTCGCCGCTCTCGATCGATCGCGCAGCCTATCAGGGGACGATCGCGACCGAGCACGCCGTCTACGCGACGGGCGGCACGGATCCGGTGACGATCGTCGTGCCCACGACCGACTTCGAGTGTTGAGCCGAAAGTCGCTGTACAGTCTCCGTGTGCCCTTCCTCGCGAATCTGGATCTCACACTCTGTGCTGGCCTGCATATTGAACAGCATCGCGAACAGGACGACCAGATTCTACAGGCGGAGCAGGCCGAGTGCCACGGGGTCGTTCGGAAATCTTCGATTTCCGTGATGACGAGACGCCTTTGGCGTCTCGAACCACTTGACCCCGAGGCGGTTCACGAAGCGCCTTGGAAGTCGAACCCGGTCTTATTCCAGTACAATCTCATCGTCTTCGAGAAGGTCGGGTACGACGAAGATGATCTCCGTACGCTCGAGGAACTGGTCAACGCCGGAACGGAGATCGTCGACGAGGGTACAGCCGATGAATTCAAGCATCTAAACAAGGCCTAGAGGATGGATGCAGCATGGCGACTCGCTTTATTTCACGTCACCAATCCTGATTTACCCGAAAGAGAACCTGCGTACTGATCGATCCACCGGTCAGAAGCGTGTCTCGGTACTAGTTGCAAACAACTAACCTCGTATCGCCCGTATGATCGGCTATGACGGAGGATACAGCCCCAGTTCAAGTCTGGTTGGTTGAACGGACGTTTGCTGAAGACAAGTCGAACCTCATTGTACTGGTGTATGCGACAACTGACGGTGAACGGTACACGATGAAGGAGCACGCCATTACGGGCCTCTCCGAAACGCGTCTTACAACCGCTGCGGTTGATGTTGACCCAGACGACCTTGACCCAGTCAACGATGAAACGTTGCAAAATCAGTACGCTACTGAAGCTACGCGGATGGCGAACGTACACGATTCAGACGATCCAGTTTAAGCGCTTCGTCACTAGTGAAGAGACTATCTACAGGACCTGTGCTGAGCATTCAGCCCTCTGGGTTGATCACCCCTCGGTTCGTGCCACAGTCGCACTATGTAGCTCGCATAACTGTGTTCAGCACGCCTACGTCCTCTCAGGAAGAGTGCAGCTGAATCGATTATCCGAGTCCCATTATCAGTCATCGAACCCGTCGTCGTATTGTTCGTAGGTGATCACCAACTTCCCCGGCGTCGGTTTTTCCGCCGCATCTCGAAGCATCTTGAACTCTTGAAGTAACGCGCTCGTGTCTTTCGAGCCGTCTCGGATGCTCTGTGACTCTTCTCGGATCGCGTCATATGCTTGCTCCAAGACGCGTCTAGCGGCGTACGAATTGGTTCTCGAATCTATCTCGAAGGAAGCCTCATATCGTTCCATACTTGTACTTCGTTCTATAGCGGGATAAGATCCTTCTCCGGGGGCCGACGGTTCGGTGCTTTCGGCAGTTATCAGTTTCGCGCGCTTCCACACATCGAATGACGAGTCGCGCGTGACTGTCGTGAGTACGAGTCATCTCGTCAGTCCGTCAGTCGAGAGATAGCAGCGCACTACTCTGCAAGAGATCTCGAAGTCGGCCTACTACGTCTAGAGGTACCCCCACGTCAACCACAGGACTATCGGGCTGCAGAGGCTATATTCAGAGATGGCAGACGACAAGCGCGGCCGAGAGAAGCAAGCACGCGACGCCGACAGACGCCAGCGAGAGCGCGACGTTGCCGCGGAACTGGAACGAGGGGACGAAACAGAGCCGCCGGTTGACTCGGGAGAGCTCGCCGATTTCGATTCGGAACTCGAATCGCTGGAATTCCCGGCAACGGGGTCGGAGGTCGTCGCGGTGATCGGCGACCGCAAAGTCGAAGCAGACGACGGGAGCTACACTGTCGAGGAATTCGTTCCGGAGACAGACGCGGAGACGTTCGACTCCCCGTTTGCCGTCCGAATGCGAGTACAGCGGCCGACAGTCGCTGCGGCTATGAAACGAGTCGTAGAAGCCACCGGAACCCTCCCAAACACGGATCTCCGTGAGTCACAGCGCAAAGGCTACGAGAAAACGTTTCGGGAACTCAAAGCAATCGACGCCGATGACGACGATGAGGGAATCCAAGCCATCAGCGACTGGATCGTTGAGCAAATCAGCGACAAAGAAAAACTCCCGGGTTCCCGGGCGGTACGCCGGCAAGCGGCGAAGTTCTGCCGGACGAACGGGTATGAGGTCCGGAACGACGAGTGGCTTGGCATCTAGACCGACGGCCAGCAAGCGGCCGTGAGAGTCGATAGGTGAACTACCCACCCTACCGCTCGCCTGGCGGCTCGCTCCTTGAGGGTGGGGCTTCCTGCTTCGAGGACGTTGTCAGACTCGAAGAGTCTGACAGCCCGCCAGACTACATCTGGCGAACGCGCTGTGCAGGAATCGAAGTGGTTCCCGTAGGGAGCGCAGTCTCCACAGGCGTTCGAAAATCGCGAAGCGATTTTCGCAGCCTCTTGGAGAGCAAAGCTCTCCAATGGTCGGCGAATCGGAGATTCGCCTCGACATCAGAATCGCAGAACGATTCTGAGGACGTTGATTCGGAGCGTCCCGCTCCTACTTGCTTGATCCCGCGAGAAAGAATGTTCCAGGCCGCGTTCCAATCCCTGTCCGCCGTGAACCCGCACGACGGACACGAGCGTTCGCGGACCCACAGCGGTTTGTCGGTCGAGACACCACAGGCCGCACACTCTTTGGTCGTTCCGGCTGGATCGACAGCCACGAAGTGCGTCCCTTCGCGTTCGCACTCTTATTCAAACATTCGCAGGAACGTTCCCCACGCCGCTCCGGCGCGGTTTCGAGAGTTGCCGTCGAGTTCGACCAGCCCCTTCGCATCGAGATCTTCGACAGCCACGAGGTCGTACTCTCGTGCGTAGTAGTTCGAGAGTTTATGCAAGAAGTCCCGGCGCTTCCGCTTCAGGTCGGCGTGACGTTTGGCGGCGACTCGCTGTTGCTTCTCGTAGTTGTTCGAGCCGTGCTCTTTGCGTGAGAGTTTCCGTTGCTCTCGCTCGAGGCGATCGCGTTCGTCCGAAAGGTCGACCGATTCGATTGCGTGGCCGTCAGTGTCGTGGGCGTACTTGAGGATACCCACGTCGATCCCGACGGCGTTCTTCGGCCGGTCGGGTTTCTCTGGCGGCTCTCGTTCGATTTCAACGCCGAACGTGGCGAACCACTCGCCCGTCGGCTCCTTCTTGAGCGTGACCTGTTTGAGTGCAGCGCCGTCGGACTTGCCGAACCCCTCGCCTGTTCTCTCCATGGTGTCGAACGATGTGGTATCGAACAGGACGATAGCGTCGCTCTGTGAATGTCTTTGCCCCAACCGTCGGTTCAGCGAAGCAGGTTCTCGATGTTTCGAGACCGGATATTCGCCCACGCATCGAGCTCGAGCTCGAACCGTTCGAACAGGGCGACGAGTGGCACCTGCTGGCCGGGAAAGAGGTAGTCACTCCCGAACACGAGCTGGTCGTGGTGCGACTCGAGCAACGCCTGCCCGTACTCGTGGTCGCGGGTCAGCGCGTTCCAGCCTCCCAGCGTGGAGAGGTCGCCGTAGATGTTGTCGTACCTCCCAAGCAGCTCCCAGATGCGGCCAGGTGCCTCGATCGACCCTTCCGGGATGGTGCCGAGATCTCGCGGCGCGACGTCTGCGGCCATGTGCGACCACCACCCGTGGGCGTGCGCGATGAAATCGACCTCGGGATACGAGGCGAGCACGCTCTCGAGTCGCGGGAGGCCGACCTCGTCCCGCATCGACTGCTGGTCGGTATGAAAGAGGATCGGTAACTCGTAGGACGCACAGAGCTCGTAGAGCGGCTCGAGGCGGGCGTCGTCGACGGCCAGCTCGATTTTGAGCTCGCCGAATCCGCGGGCGCCGCGGTCGATGTAGCGCTCGAGGAGTGCAGCGGCGTCCTCGCCGTCGACGTTTCGCGGATCGACCGCGCAGAAGGGAACGAGGCGGTCGGGATACGCCGCGACCTCCTCGAGCACCAACGAGGTCGGTGCCTGGACCGGATAGCTCTCGGGATACTCGAACGGGAGGACGACCGCACGATCGATGCCGGTGGCATCCATCCAGTCGACGAGTTCGTCGGTCGAAAGCGGGTCGCGACCCCGCGCTTCCGTCGGAACGATGTGCGTGTGCGCGTCGAACAGCGGGAGGTCGTCGATGGACTCCGGGTCAGCATCGTCATCCGGTTCCGTATCGTCGTCGGACTCCCTATCGTCGTCGTTGCTCGCCGTGCCACGCTCGGCGATCTCTGGGTCGGAGGACGTGTCATCGGCCGACTCCGGAATTCCAGATCCCGTTGGTGAGCCGTCGGACTCCGTCGAGGCACACCCAGCAGTGGTTGCGGAGAGACCGACGCCTGCGAGTGCGAGATATCGCCGCCGCGTCGTGGACACTGCTCTGTACGGGGCGTCGCCAGCGTCCGAGTCGGCTGGCTCGGCGTCACGGGCGGATGAATCGTCGGAGGAGGGAGACGACCGAGGCATGCCCTGTCGCTCGACGGCGCAGCGTATATTATTAACGCGTATAGTCGAGTCTTAATTTATTCGCATTCGGGCGATCAACACGCGTCGGAAACGGCAGGAAGACATCGCCGTTGTCGGCTATTGGTCGGGCGAGAGTCTCGGCCGTGTAAGCCCACGATAAACGACCTCCTCCTGACCGGGCCTCACGGCTTCGCCCCTCGAGGGCGGCGATGCCACCGTGGACAACACCGCCGGAAACTATGGCGCCCGCTGCGCTGCCCGACGTGGCCCCACTAACCGGGCTAGGCGCCGCGTATCCAGCGCTCGCCCCGGTCGGGCTCCGTTTCACTGCCGTGGTTGCACTCCGTTCGTGGCAGGGCGGCTCGTTCGACGACACGCTGTCCGCGACGCGGCCGCCGGGACGCCACCGTACTCCCGTCCGGCGGGTGACCGGCGCCGGTGTCGATCACCGCCCGGTCGTGCGGTTTCAGTTTCACTCTGGTTGGAAGACTTATTTATCTCAGCCAGTCCTGCGTGGTTGATAGCGGGTGACACCCGTTCACCGCTGACCGCACGACACCAGTGTCACCCACTCCTCGCCGTTCCCCTCACATGACACCGATTATGTCACGCCAGTCTCCCTCCCGACTCGGGACTTGCCCCGCCTGCGCTGCGACGATCACCGCTGTCGACGTGCTGGTCGAGTACGACGTCAACGGCCAGCCAGCAGTCTGGGCCGACTGTCCCGACTGCAGGGAGGTGGTGCATCCGGTATGACCGCCACGCTGCTCGCCCGCCTGAAGCGGGTGGTGGGTCGCGATACACACCGGGTGATCCGCGAGTGCCGCCGCTGTGGCACCACCGTCGACCACGAGACCGAGTGCTGTCCGGCCTGCGGCGCCGCCGAGGTCGCCCGGTACGAGATTCCCTGATGCGCCGGCAAAAGTCTGGAACTGCTCGGCCTGGTGACGAAAGTTAGCGAAAGCCTCGCCCTTCAGGGCGGGGTCTGAGCGACAGGCCCGGTAATTGAAACCACTGCACTCCGCCCGGCGCGTGATTCCCACGACGTTACCGAGTCCATCCCGTTTCAGAATCGGCCCAAGGGTTGCGATAGTCAATTAGTCCGGCGCGACCGACCGGCGGACGTCTCGAGCATAGCGAACTGGTTCACGCGATACCTCCATTTTTAGTCCGGATCACCTCCCGGCTAGACGCTTCCTTGTCCAGTTGGATGCTGGCTCTCGCCACCAGCATGCTGCCAATCATCACTTTGATCTCGGAATAGTAAGAAACAGTGAATATTTATCTGATGATTTCGTTGGTCGGGATGTGACGGACAGTGGACTCCTTCGGTGGCCGGTTGACGTCATCTTCCGGCCACGGGGTCTCGTTTCGACGCGGGCTGCCGAGAGAGTTCCGGGAGTCAGGTCGGCGATAATCGCAAGCATCCGGCTCTCGACCTTTTATTTCGCGAACCTCGTGCTCTATGCCCTGCCCCTGACGTTGGCCGGCATCGGGATCACCGAGACGGGTCCTGCGCCCGCCACCTTCACAACGATCGTCGCCCCCCTTCTTAGGGCGCCTGATGCTGCGTGGCAGGTGACGATGGCACTCGCTCAGAACAGCGCGTTCCTGTTTGTGGCGACCGCCCTGACGTTTGGGACCTTTCACCTGGGTGTGTTTCTGACCGGAAGCTCCGCGGGGGTCGTACGGTCGCTCCGGACAGTGAGTTACAGTACCGGAATCTACCTCGCAATCATCTTCACCGTTGTCTGGGTCATGGCCACCACACCGGCGATCCGGGTTGCTGATGACTTCCTGATCTATCTCCAGGCGGAATTCATCTACGCCGTGATCGATCTCACCGGTGCGGAACTCGGACTGCCGGGTGGCCGACCCGCCCCCGTCGACCTGAGCCAGCTCACGGCGATCGGCCAGGGGCTGCTCGTCCTCTTGCTGCTTGCCGCGGTCTACTATCTGTACGTGCTGTATCTGGGGGCGCGGGTCGCGCATCAGGCGACTCGGTTCGAGGCGGCGGTCGCCGTCGGATGCGTTATCCTCGCACCCGTGCTGTACGTACTCGGCCTCATTGTTGTTACTGTGATTCTCGGATAACCCATGACACCCAACTCTCACCAACAGACTGCAGCGACCGAAACGGAGACGCGTACGGAGGAATTGAACGATAGTCAGCCACCAGCAGCTGGGCGGTCGGCCGAGCACAACTCGGCGGCCGACCGGGAGACGGTCCGGTATCAAACGATGCCGACCGTACGGCCGGTACTCATCGTGCTCGGACTGGTCTTGGGGTCCGGATTCGTCACCGTTGGACTCCTATGGGTGGCACCGGAGCTCATCGGCGGAGAGGAACTCGCGACTATCGTCATGAGCGCGGTTGCGATCCTCGTGGCGATCAGCACCCTCCGCCTACTGATCAAAATCCTTGTGCTGGCGCGCACGCAGTATACGATACGCGACGATGCGTTTCACCGTGAGTACGATCTCCTCTACCGGACGCAGTCGCGTGAGATACCCGTCCGGAAACTTCGCGGCCACGAGTACTCTCAGGGCCGTATCCAAGCGCTGCTCGGCTTCGGGACGATTCGACTGCTCACTGCCGGGACGAATCGGAGCCTCGGGTTTATTGAGTTCGAACATCTCAACGATCCGGAACGTGTCCGGGCGGAGATACGAAGGGTCTCGACCGAGACACGCGAGTGATATTCGTTATGTCGTACTCCTGTACCCGTCCCGGAGACGGATCGTCGTTCGGCGAACGGCGATTCAAGTTAGAGATAGATACAGTACTATGAAGTGATACGAATGAGATCGACAAAGCATGCGACGACGAACGCTCTTAGGGAGTGGTGGTGTCTTGCTGACAGGAGGCTGTCTGAGACTTGAGGAGATCGCCACTCAGGACACCAATTCTGCAGCTACAGGGGAGGAGACAGACGAGCCCTCGGAGACAGCTGAATCTGATGGAAGCGAAGACACGGAGCCACCTGATGCAAATGACAGCGAGACTGAAGAAGACGGTGGCGATACAAATGACAGCGAGGCCGAGGAAGACGACAGTGAGCCCCCTGCAGTCATAGGGACCTGGCCGCAGTTCGGGAACGATGCGGCGAACACCGGGGTGATATCGGGAGCTGGAGTCACCGAGAAAGAGCTCCAGTGGACCCACAACTACGGAGTCGGGGGCGAAGCGGGCGGACCGATCCTCGCAGACGGGAAGGTGATCGTCAACGGCGTCACGGCACTCAAGCCCCAGACTGGCGACGTGCTCTGGGAATCACCGTTTACCGGGTTTCGCCCGACACCGGCGTACGCGGATGGCTTGGTTTTCGCGGGTAACGACTCCGCACTCGCGGCGCTCAACGCGGACACTGGCGAGATCGCGTGGCACCAGTCGTTCGAAACCTACGGGGTGACAGTTGCGGATGATCTTCTCTACGCCCGCGGACGGGATACAGTCGCCGCGTTCGATTTTTCTGGCATGGAACGGTGGCGAGCCCAGACCCCGGGTGAGTATCGAGCCCGTCACGAGCCCGCGGTCGGCGACGGACTTGTCTGTGTCACCGTGTTCCACACCGAGGGGACGCCCGGTGACGGCCAGCTCATCGCGTTCGATGCGGAGTCCGGCGCCCAGCAATGGGTTTACGAGATCGGTGCCACCGCAAAGTTCGCTCCGACGATCGCGAATGGCAAGGTGTTTTTCGGCGGCCGAAACAGCACCATTCACGCCGTTGACGCGGCTGACGGGAGCCTCGACTGGACACACGAAACCGATCGCTGGGTCGAAACCTCGCCCGCGGTTGCCGACGGTGTCGTCTATGCCGGCAACGGGAGTGGCCAGATTGTCGGCGCCGAAGTGGAAACAGGCGACCGCGTCTACGAGGCAACGAATTCAGGCATCCAACGGTACAAAGGCGGGATCGCCATCGCTGATACCGTTATTTACGGGGTCGGTGATCACGGGGCGCTCACGGCGAACGACCTCGAGTCCGGAGAGTTGTTGTGGTACCACGACATGACGCGGGTGAGCCCACAGCAGCAGTGGCCGGCTCCGGGAGACGGGTACGTGTTCTGTGCCGACGGAACGGGGACGGCGTACGCGTTCGGATCACAGCCCGGTGATGATGCTGGCCGCTGAAACTACCGAGGAACACAGCGTGTCAGGGAAGTCGCGTTTGACCGCTGTCCGTTGGGTGCCGACTAGGCACCAGATGACACGGCTATACTGGATACATACTCTCACAGGAGGACACGGCGAAAAGCGATGAGGGTGGATGGTCGATATCTTTCCGGTGTGAATCCGGGGGGAGGGTAGCTCCTGCAAAGCAGGAGTCCTGAGCAGTACACTCTCATATTCGGCGACCAGTGACGAATAGCCGGCCCACACGTGAGAGAAACTGCGATCCATACTGACAGATCAAAAACTGATCAATAATATAACTATAATAGAAACATATCTTTGTATGAATTTCACGCGACGTTTATTGCTAGGAATGGGCATAGGAACCGCCACATCGGCCCTCGCCGGTTGCCTCGACGTGATCGCGGACGAAGGCGAGGAGGAAGAGACGGAGTCGCGGCAAGAAGAGAGACGAGAGTTCTGGGAGGAGCAAGACAACTTCCCGAACGACGACTACCGAAACCGCGAGGTGCCCACGATCCTTCCCACGGGTGAATCGACGACCCCTGACTTTGGCTTCTTCAACTGAAGCAGTAGCGCGGAGAGTCGAGTGGGCGCGAACTCCGTTACGTTCGCGACGTGCTACATAGAGCCTCGAACGCGATTGTAGATGAAGCACTCCGATATGAGTGCGACGTAATCGCGTTCGAGGACCTGACCGATATCCGCGATCGCACAGGCGCGTCGTGGGGTCACAAGTGGGCGTTCCGAACGCTGTACGAACAGGTGGAGTACAAGGCCGAAGCGGTGGGGGTTTCGGTGAAGCAAGTCGGTCCAGCGTACACGTCGAAACGGTGCGCCGAATGTGGATTCACGGCAGACGAGAATCGCCCGGCACGCAACGACTTCCACTGTGTGAAGTGCGAGTCGAAGGCGAACGCGGATTACAACGCGGCGAAGAACATCGGGATGCGGTATGTCCGTCGGGGCCAACAGTCGTCTCGGCGGACGGGCAACAGTCAGCTTGCCCTAAAGTCTGGAACAGTGACGCCAAGTGGCGGATTTACCGCCCACCCGGAAGGGTTTGAGGCCGAGTTCATGGACAAGCCCCACCCTCCACGAGCGAACCCGTCAGGGTGAGCGAAGTAGGGTGGGGTAGTTGACTACCTACACGTCGTTCGTCTTTTCGTCTGACAGGGGTGACGTGGCTGCTACACTCTCCCCTGTCAATCGATCTTATTCCGCTGATAACAGTGTGAAATTTTATAACAGTCGGAAATTGTAGTATCTGATAACAAATGTCTCTTCAATCAGAATTTCAAGCACGGCAACTAACCGACGACGGTGATGAAGGCGCTGAACGCGGTGAGTCGGCGGTTCACAGTCACCGGCTGGAACGGTTCGTGGAACAGTATCTCTCAGAGCGGGAGGACCCGGTTCGGATCGGCGCCCTCGCGCGCAACGTCGCGGCCGCCGAGTCCGGGACGCCGGTCGAGGCACTGTCGACCGCGCAGTATCGGCGCATCTACACCGCGCTGTATCGCACCCACCTGCCGCGGCTCGACCGCGCCGGCGTACTCGAGTACGACCGCACACGAGGCCTTGTCTACCCGACGGGGATCCTCGAGCACGCCACAGCCGAAGCCGAGCCGGCGCTCGATGGAGCCGCCGACCCGACCGCACCACCGACCGATCCGGAGCCGACCGCCCATCCGGGCGCGCGGCCGGCGGCTCTCGGGCTGGCCGGACTCGTCCTCAGCGGGGGAGTGATGTTGCTATCGTTGGCCGCCGGCGTGATGATCGGGGGTCTCGTGATCACCACCTATCTCTCATCCGTGATTGCGGCCACCTAGGTGGCGCCGCCTATCACTGCCGACCGCTGAGCGACATCCTTGGAACATGCGGGCTGTGCAACCGAAGCGATAGATGTTGGTTTGTCCGGCAAACCGTGGCCGCTACTGCGTTACGGTTCTGTAAGGGATACGAAATCGTATGTACACAACCCAGAATGGAGTAGCCGCTGGAAGTAGTGGCAGCAGTGGAATCGGCCAACGAACAACTCCCTCTGCATACCAACTCACCCAATCGCGACAGCTCGTCACTCCCGCACGGAGTGGTCGTCTATCTTCAAACAGCGAGAGAATCCCGCCCTTTAGGGCGGGCGTGAATCGCGTCACTCGACTACGTAGTTGCCGTTAATCGGCTGAGTCGGATTCCATCCGTTCGTCGATACAGCCTCTCACGAGGCTGGATAGGTTGATGTGGTTCTCGTCGATCCATTCGACCTGATCCTCTCGGATCGTTATCTGCTTGCGTTCCATCACGCTACGATACATGCACCCATGTCGGTCGCGAGTCCGGCCACGGTGATGACTGACCCGGGTTCTAATCCACTGGTCTCGATATCGAACGCTATGGGGTCTAATGCGCCCATAATACGAGAGTCAGTTGGATGCTTCCCAAGACTAGGTGGCAGGTTTCCACATTTCCACTTCATGTCCGAGGACGCGTCGATAACAGTAGTTGGTAGTGCAACTTCTTTATTCAGAAATGTGGTTGAAACTGAATTGGGTGATTCGGTACCTACGTGTGCGAACCTAACACCGCTACTTCTCTCAGCTATCGATTGTGTTGATAGAGCAGGGCGGAATACAGAACTCGAATATAGCCTGAATCGATGGCTATTCTGAACCGAATCTCCTCGACCAACGGGAGACAATATTATACATTCCAATCAAAGTAGTTAACACAATAACAAGAGAAATGAACATATGGACAGTATCCGGGTTCGAAAATTCGGTGGGGCTGCCTCGATTGTTATTGGTGTACTCTTGGCAGGTTCCTTCTTCGTATCGAACGATTGGGTTACCGGTGTAGTCGGTATTCTTGTCGCTCTCATTGGAGTTGCGACCCTCTATGACTTGCACACTACTTCGTAAGCAGTCGTACCAATCGGCCAACTCAGCACAGGTTCCTGAACAAGCGGAACTGATTTGCTGAACTCATCTTCTCTATCCAGCACACCGCTCCTGACAGTCATTAGTGAAATCAAATGTCGTTCCGTTACCTGCTTGACCTGTACTGACCAGTCGATTCACCCGAAGTGATGTGAAAATAAGCAATGCACAGATTTCGTCATTCGGAACTACTGTTCACGGCGGGGAGGATGTCACTCGGGCTCAGGCCCACGAAGCTGCTTCCTTGGCACTCAGGCCATTCAGAGGGCCGCACTGGGACGTGCATATTCAGCATCGGCCTTTGCCATCCCGGTTCCTAAACCACGCATCGAGGCTTAGCAGGCTCCCATAGCTTCAGAGGATGTATCAGTCACCGCGGGTGGTCCGGCTCCAAGTCAGGATGAGTTAGACCGCATGAGATGGCGACGTTTGCGAGACTGGCCTTTCTCAGACTCGGTGCCGGCGCCGAACTCGACTACGACTGCTGTGGAAGTCCGTCCACCGATCCCGTGTAGCTCGGCCGAGGCGGCTGCTGCCGCGCCGTCGACGTCAGGTGGTCGACGACATACTCCGCATCCCTGCCGACGCCGGTGAACAGCCCCGACGTCATCGCGTACAGGAAGAATAGGCCGACGAAGTACAGTCCTGGCTCGTCCGGGACGACGCCGCGCACGTGGACGGGCTCCTTGGGCTGTTCCTTCCCGTCGAAGATCGGGAGGTCTATCCATGAAAAGTCAGGGCGGAAGCCAGTGCACCAGATGACGTTCTCGACGTCGAGAACGTCATCGTCCCCGACAACGGGGCGACCGTCGCGGACGCCGGTCATGCGAGGCACCCGCTCGACGCCGGCTGCGGCCAGGTCACTCGGCTTCGTGCGCACTAGCGGGCCGCCCTGTGAGAGCACCTTCGGGCGGATACGGCGCCCGATCGGCGTCCCCGTTGTGAAGATCCGGTGGAAGAGCACGCGCATTACGAACGGGACCCCGAGGTGACGGCCGACCCACGAGTCGATGTGGAACGGCACGTGGCCGACGTCCCGGCCCGACAGCCACGTTTCGTGCTCGTAGGCGACGTCGAGGGCGATCTCGGCACCGGAGTTGCCCGCCCCGACGACGAGCACGTCCCCGTCCTGGAGCTGATTGGGATTGCGGTAGTCGCTCGTGTGCAGCTGGACGATGTCGTCGGAGAGCTCCGCCGCGAAATCTGGGACCTTCGGGATCTGATAGCTCGCCATCGCCACCACGACGTTGTCCGTCTCAATCCGTCGGTCGCCCGCGGTGACGAGCAAGTCATCGCCGCTCCGTTCCAGCCCGTCCACGCGGACGCCGAGTTCGACGGGCAGGTCGAACCGCTGGGTGTAGGTCTCCAGGTAATCGGCCACCTCGTCTTTTGTGGGGAAGGCGTACGGTGCGCCCGGAAAGTCCATCCCCGGCAGGCTCGAATAACTGGCGGGCGTGAACATCTGGAGGGAGTCCCAGCGGGCCCGCCATGCGTCGCCGACACGGTCGCTCGCGTCAAGGATGACAAAGTCCTGGTCGTGCTGCTGCAGGTAGTACCCGGTCGCCAGTCCTGCCTGGCCGCCGCCGATGATGACGGTGTCGTGTCGTTCGATCATGTGTTCGTTCCTCGGTAAGCGTACGTGCAGGAGGGGAATGATGATGCCGCGTGCAGGATTTCATACCCTGAAATCTCGGATAAGCCGGATGTCTGTTACTTCAGAGGGTCTTGGCTGATCGGTTTGCCAGTCTGATGGCGGTCGTCGTCAGTGGCGTTATGACGGCGCGCGGGATTCGAAGGCGGCGGGGTCTATCGGGGTCGCCTCTGCGCGAACCTGCTCGAAGACCGAGACGGCCCAGTCACAGGCCTCCGGGGCGTCGGTGTCGATGACCGCCACGAGCGCCCCAGTCTCGGCGTCGTGGCAGCAGATGCCGGCCCGATCGTCCACAATGCCGAGGCCGCAGCGGTCGCCATCGGGGAGGTGGTCGTGGACGAGGATGGTCGCGTTCTCGCAGGATGCGACCTCCACGATCCGGTCTGGGTTCCAGGCGAACATCCCCTCCAAGGCCTCGGGCGTGAACACGTACTCGAACGTCATTCCCTCGAGGACCGCACCGCAGGCCGTCTCAAGGTTGCTCGACTTGTAAACGATGTTGTCGAACCCGCGCAACGACGAGGTCGACGCGATGAGTTGACCGAGACGCTCGACGGGCTCGTAGGGGTAACCTGGCCCGGGGTAGGAGACCACCGCGTCGGCGAAGAGGTCGACGGAGAAGCTCGGCATCTCGACCGGCAGCCACTGCCAGACGTCGCGGAGCTTCCCCTCGATCTCCATCGCGTCCCGGAGAGCCAGAAACTGGTCGGCGACGTACTCGCCGAGGGGGGTCAGTCCGTACGTGGGGCCGTCCCTAACGAGCCACTTACGCTCTTCGAAGTCGGCGAGCACTCGTCCGACGGTTGGCGAGGAGGCGCCGGTGGCCTCACACAGCTCTTGACGGTCGGTCGGTCCGTCGCGCAACGTTTCGAGGACGCCGACGCGGTGGGCCGATGCGGCCAAGAACTGAATGTTGTCAATTCCCGCAGTCATAGGCGATATAGGGAGGCGAAGAGCTTAGCGTTTCTACCGTGGGGGAGACAGACGACTCTACATTCGAGGGCCTGGGGAGGATCGAATGGCGTATCCTACGCCTGCTTCCTAGCCCGCCCCAATGGTGGCGACGCACCTCGGTCGTGGTGCTAACATGGCAGTCACCACTTGCTGCAATCGCGCCGTGTATCTTGCACGTCCCGCTCGAACTATCACGTAGCTGTTAGAAAATGCGTGCGAGATACAGAGGATGAGTTCAGCATGGCGGCTTCATTTGTTTCACGTTGAAGCCAGTGAACCAGCCGTTCATTAGACCTGCGGATGGAACGGTTAAGTGTCCCTGCCACAGGGCGAGCTACTTGTTCCGTACCTCGTTCGGGCTATGATACGTTTCGAGAAACGTGAACTACCCCGCCCTACTCGCCTGCTACGCAGGCTCCTTGAGGGCGGGGCTTCCCGCTTCAACGACGCGACTTGCAGATACCACAAAGGAATCCACATTGGTCGCAGTCTCCACGGGCGTGTCTTCGGAGTGAACCACTCCTAGTTTGTCCAGTCCCCGGGAAAGAACGTTTAACGACGCGTTCCAGTCCCTGTCAAGTTCAAATCCACAACTCGGGCAGGAATGCTCGCGTACCCAGATGGGTTTCCACGTTGAAACACCACACGAGGCGCATTCTTTCGTCGTTCCTTCGGGTTCGACTTCTTCGACGTGGCAGGCGTTCTTCTCACCGTGGTGGTTGAGAATGGTGATGAAGTCTCGCCAGCCCACCTCGGCCTTGTTCCGCGCATTCTGTGGCGATTCAAGTATTCCCTTGACGTTCAGGTCTTCGACGAACACGGCGTCGTACTCCGTGGTGTAAAAGTGCGCGAGTTTGTGCTTGTAATCACGCTTCTTGTTCGACATCCGTGCGTGGACTTTTGCGACCCTCCGGCGTTGTTTATCCCAGTTTTTCGACTCGTAGTCTTTGCGGGAAAGCGAGCGTTGCTCGCGTTCAAGGCGCTCGCGGTCAGCCGAGAGGTCGAGTCGCCCAACCGAGCGTCCGTCCGAGTCATGGACGAAGTTGAGAACGCCGAGGTCGAGACCCACCGCGTCGTCGGAGCCGATGTCCTCAGGAGCGGGTTTCTCGAGAGCTTCTGTTTTGATGCAGAACGAGACGTACCACGCTCCCGTGGGTCCTTTCTTGAGCGTGACTTCTTTGATTTGCTCGTGGTCTGGAAGGTCGCGATGAAGGCGAATTGGGATTTCGCGGGTTTCGCCTTTGAGTTTTTTGAGGATGAGGAGTCCGCGTCCGTTTGGGCCACTCTTCTTGTCGAGTTCGAAGCCCGATTGCCGGTACGTGAAACTCCTGTACTCTCGCGGTTTCTTCCAGTTCAACGACCCCACGTCGTAGCCTTTGGCCTTGAGCTTTCCGAGGTTCTGGATGTTGTCGCGGATGCGCTCGACGGCTTTCTGGAGGACGGTGGAGTAGACTTGTTTGAGGTCGGGCCACCAGTCTTTCATCGCTGGAAGCGTGTCTCGCACACTCCAGACACGCTGGCGGAGCGTCCCGGTGTCCTCGGGTATCTGGTTGAATTCGCGGAGTGCGTGGTTGTAGGTTTGCCGCACGATGTTTCGTGTCCAGTCCATCGCTTCGCGTTGCTCCGTGGTGGGGAGCAGGCGGAAGCGGGGGCTGTACATCATACGGCTTGTCCATGTGTTCGAAGTATTCGGTTGTAAAGATTCTGACTCTTGCGTGTTTGATGCTCGTGCGGGTGCCGTATCCCCGTCCTACTCGCTCCCTTCGGTCGCTCGTTGAGGACGGGGGTTTGGCACCCTCACCGCCACCGCTAAAAGAGAATCGCTGGCTGAGTTAGGCACGAGCGCGGGCGTGGTCTGGCGCGTCGGTCTTCCTGTTCGCGTAGGCGTTGTAGATGGAGAGCACCGCAACAATCAGTCCGGCAGAGAGTGTACTCGCCGCCAGTTGGTCGCTTCCCATCTCGATGACGTACGGCGAGATGACCGCCCACAGCCCGAGTAGGGCGGCCAGCGCCGCGATTCCGACGCTTGCCAGCCGATCTTTCGACAGTCGGTAGAAGTTGTAACCGGCGAGCAGGAAGATCGCCGTCCCGACCATAGTGTTATTCCATACGGCCGCCTCCGTGGCCTCGAAGATGAACGGCGAGGCGACGAGCCACAGCCCGACCAGCGCGACGAGCGCGCTCAGCCACTGCATTACGTCCGTGTTCAGGGTATCACGCTTGGTCTCGGTCTCGGCGCCCATGTTGGATTCGGTATCTCGCTCTGTTCGTGTGTTCGATGGTGTGTCACTCATAATGAACTCCAAACAGTATAGCCAGCGTTGGGAAATAACGAGAGCGCAGGCCCCTGCAGGGAAGCTCATTGATCACCGCTTCTGCACTGTCAGCCAGTTCCATCCCTACCAAAATCGAACCAGGTGGGCAACTCGCTGGTCACCGTCTACTCAGGCCGTCGGAGAGGAGTGCGAAACGATACACGAGTTCCCTATACTGACCGGTCACTACTCTTCGCAGATCGACTCGTATATCTGATGATGATTGTATGCTGTATTCGTTTATTTTTCGCGATCGGTGACAAATTCGGTGACAAATTTCCCAGTCACCTGCTTGTGGTTTCACGGCGGATAGGGACGCGAATGCTGCATAGAACATCCTTTCTCGCGGTATCAAGAACGTAGGAGTGGGACACTCCGAATCACCGCCTGTGGAGACTGCGCTCCCTGTGGATACGTCCGTATCTGCAAAGCGCGTTCGCCAGATGTAGTCTGGCGGGCTGTCAGACTCGAAGAGTCTGACAACGTCGTGGAAACAGGAAGCTCTCCTCTCAAGCGCGAGCCGTCAGGCGAGCGGTAGGGTAGGGTAGTTCACCGGTATCACTTTCTCATCTTCTTTGACTTGAACTAGACTGCCGCTTTATCTTGTAGAAGACCCTACTCAGGGTATGTTGATAGCGTCCGTCTCGATTCCTCCCGAGGCGCTCGCATTAGAACACTCGGCGAGTGCTGTCCCCGAAATCGAAATCGAAGCGGAGCGGATCGCCGCTCACAGCACAGAATGGGTGATGCCGTGTCTGTGGGTTGCTCATCCGGAGTTCGATGCTGTGAAGGACGCATTTCAATCGGACCCCTCAGTAGAGACAATCATTGAGACTGTGAGGTTCAATGATGAAGCGTACTACCACGTTGAGTGGGCCGAGGAAGTCGAACAGCGAATCAACTCTTACATCGATAAAGAGGGATCGATACTCGAAGCACGGCTCCGAGAGGGCAACTGGGAACTCGACTTCCGCTTCACCCATCGTGAGCAGTTCGACGCGTTCCGAGAGCATTTGTTAGACCGCAGTTACTCCTTCGAACTGTTGGGCCTGTACGAACCGGAGCAACCTCACCAAGGGTATCGGGACCTCACACCGGCACAACGGGACGCACTCGTGACTGCTGCGGAACACGGTTACTTCCGCATTCCGAGAGAAACCACAACTGCGGAACTCGCGGACGAACTCGACGTAACTCATCAAGCGGTTTCCGAACTCCTTCGACGCGGGATCGAAAATCTCATCTTCTCAACGTTGACCGCAGAGACGCAACCTGAGCAGTAAGACGACTCTTCTCTCATCGAGCTTCATATAAAATCTTGCTCGCGGCAAGTTGGGTCCATTTTCCATGTTAAGTGCTAACACTATCCGGACACGTGTTTCGAATGGAAAACAAAGAATTGCCTCAAGATGTCGTGTACCGGTTGTTGAGTCACGTCTATCGACAAGCGCTTCTCGGCTGTCTCGATCAGCACGACGTCCCGCTCGCAGTGGCCGATGCGGCAGAAGAAGTGGCGCGAGACTGCAAAAGCGAACCGATATCGGAGATCCCAGAAGCGGAGGTGAAGAAAATCTACTTGGCGCTCACTCACTCGCATGTGCCGCAGTTGGTCGAGGAGAACGTGATCACATACGATCAAGAGCAGAATTTGATCGCCCTCACCGAGCGGGGCAAACACCTTGTCACCGTTCAGAAGCACCTTGACGCGTTGTATTTTGATTGATAACAGAGAACGAGGATGGTGCTCAGCATCTCTCGGTGTGCTGGTCTCATCCGACGCTGCCACCACGGCTGCTCGACGGGGACCACGGAGTGGCTCATTCATGCTTTCGCAGTCACATCCGGCATCGACGGATGGGATGAGAGGTGGCGGACGGCCCACGGTGTGAACGCACCGCGAGGCGGCTCACGGATCGGTGGAGGTTCGATGTGAGAGTCAGCGATCGTAGCGGGGTTCGTCAAATACGACTGTAGCCCAACCGTATGGTTTTCGCCGACGATGGCAACGATCCGTTCGTCGCGGTAGTGCAGCGCACGGAGATGACCGGCCATCCGCTGATCGCGGTCGTGAACGAGCGCGCGATACGCGTCAGGAGCGCGCCGTTCGAGTCTGTGAAGCTCGCTGCGGATGGTGGACAGCGAGTTCGCTTCCTGAAAGCGTCCGGACTCATCGATGCGCGCGGGAACGATCTCGCGTTGGTAGTGTGCTTCGGCAGCGAGGGCAGCCGCAGTGTGGCCGGTATCGATCAGGGCTAACGGGATGTCAAGGGCCTTGCTCGCAAAGATCGCGAGAAAGACATCCGCTGGGTCGCAGCGGATTCGATTCACGAGGACGGCGTCAACGAACCGCTCGAACCGTGGCGGGTCGTACTCGATCGCGAGAATCGAGGGGTCGGTCTCCGCAATCAGATCAAGGATGGGCTGGAAGCGTCGTCGGTTTCGGTGTAGCCCGCCGTTGATGTGGATCTCGTCGATTCGGAGAGTAATCATGGACTGTGAGCGGGGACGCGAATGCGGGAGTCGTCAGGGAATGCCGCACAAACGGGCGTGTGTGTCTCCACGGGACCAGTGCCTGTCTGGGGGATGGACCTGCCAACGCGAACACCGCATCACCCATTGCTGGCACTAACGAGGCTCTCCCCAATATAGTGCACTGTCGGATCGCTAAATCAGATGTTAGATGTGAACAATTAACATGATTGGCGGTGCAGTAGCGCCTGATCGGCCTCGGACTGGCGTTGGGGAGCGGCTCTGCCGGGAGTGATCGGTCACCAAGAGAATTCCGCGCGTAACTAGGTGGGGAGGTCAAATCTTGTCGATACTATCCTCGAGGAGGGACTCGAGCGTTCGAATGCGCTCTTTGAGGAACTCGACATCGGTCTCCGAGGCCGTGTCCGTCTCCGATGGGACGGCTTCGGATTCCGTCTCGGTCGGCGATTGCACTGCTCGAGCGAGGACATCGTCGAACGCCTCGTCGACGTCTTGAAGCTTGATAGCCAGCTGTATTCCATCGCGAACGAACTCGCTCCGCGTGTGGCCCTGCTGTTCAGCGGCAGAATCGGCACTTTCGATCAGGGCTCGTGGAACACGAACCGTTATCTTCTTCGTGTCCTGTAAATCGTAATCCAGCGGCGCCTCTGCGTCGTGAGAACGGGAGTCGCTCAAAAGAGTCGCGACTTGATAGTGGGATGAACAGAGAACCGCCGTTGAATCGGCATCCGACGAGGGACCGAACGAGTACTCCGAGCGCGAGTCCGTCGCTCCACAAATGTCGCATCCCCGTTGAGAGTCGCTGGAGCGCTCGGCAGCAGGATACTCGATATAGTCGTCCGCGTTCGGTCGTTCTGGTGGCATAGGGGTTAACTCCGATCCTCGTTATGCCTCACATCTCGTTCAATCCCCATAATAGTATTCTCTTGTTTATACTAGTTGGGAGCTTCACATTAGTGTGGCGATGCGGCGTCCGCGTGTTTGGTAACGCCAGCTAATTTCGGGAGAAACGGCCCAAAGCGGTGGGCTGACGTGGGAGGTCGTGCTCACCGTGGGGACCCGGTCGGGACCGTCACGCTCACCTTGGGCCGACAGACAGGGATCATTACTCCACAACGATAACAGATGCACGCGTATTCCAGTCGGAATTCGTACCGAAAGATGTCGTGCATCGTGACGTCGAGATCAATCATCTCTCCAGTGCGCTACGACCCATCACTGACGGCGAACAGGTTGAAACATCATTCCTGTTCGGCCCTTCCGGTGCGGGAAAGACCTGTATCGCGCAGTACACCACTACCAAACTACGCGAATCAGTTATCAGCCTCAACTACCAGTCCGTCAACTGCTGGGAGGACCACTCTCGATTCAAAACACTGTACCGACTTCTCGAGGGTATCGACCGAACGCTCGATATTCACCGCCAGTCGACCCCGAAAGTACAACTCGATCTTCCGGCAGATCATCAAGTGAGGCATCGAGACCAATGAAATTCTTCCCCTCGAGTTGGTCGTAGATGGGCAGATTGTGACTGTCTGGAATATGCTCTTCCTCGAAACTATCTTCAAACAGCGAGAGAATCCCGCCCTTTAGGGCGGGCGTGAATCGCGTCACTCGACTACGTAGTTGCCGTTAATCGGCTGAGTCGGATTCCATACTGCGGTCGAATATCGAGGATGAACACGTTCTCACGCTGGTCTACAGGCGGGGCAGGCCGAGTGCCTCGGGGCTTGACCCCGAGGCTGTTCACCGCTTCGGCTGGTTGCATTTTAGTATTTCTTAATACGTACAATATTTTGGACTACTATTAGTTAGCGGTTCTGCTCGAAGTGTGGCGTACTCAAAAACGGCGACTAAACAAGAAGTTGGATGTCGGACTCGGCCATATCCTGAATAGCTGTCGCCGCGCCGACACCGACAGTAACACCGTCGTAGAAGTCGTCCTCGTCATAGTCCATGAGATCAATCGTCATCTGGCAGGCTTGGAATTCGACTCCCATCTCCAGTGAGGTATCGATGAGTTCATCGATCGTGGCCGTGTCGTTGTCCCGGATCTGCTTTTCCATCATCTTCGTCGTCATGCGATCCATACCAGGAAGTGCTGCGATCGCATTCGGGACGGGCATGTTGGGATTCCCGACCGAACTCAGCTTCAGGTTCTTCGATTTCTCCTCGTGGAGGATATCCAGCCCCCAGAACGTATGGAAGACTGTGACTTCGTAGCCGAATGCCGCGGCGGTGCTCGCGAGGATGAGCGGCGGGTACGCCATGTCGAGGGTACCCTTCGTCGCGATGATGGACATTTTTGGCTGGTCGTCGCCACTCTCGGTTTCCACGGCAGCGAGTCGGTCCTCGAGTTCGGCGACCCGTTCTTCGAGCTCTGCGCGAGTCAGCGTCTCGTCATCGTTGGTAGGCGCCTGTTGGGTGTCCGTGCTCATTTTGTTACTCCGTCTTGCGCACGTAGTGCGTGAAGACGTCGTCTCCCTCGTCCTGATCGACGAGTTCGACGCCATCAGTCGTGTTTGCCCAGCCAGCGATGTCGCTCATACTCCCGGGGTCGGTTGCGAGAACTTCCAGAACCTCGCCTTCAGCGAGTTCGTCGATGTTCTGCTTTGTTTTGACGACAGGCATCGGGCAGTTCTGTCCTTTCACGTCGAGCGTCTCGGTGATTTTGTACTCAGCCATGGTATTGACTTCACTGCCCAATATTGGTGCCGGTAGTAAAAGTGTGTCGGTAGTAGACTGCATATTGAGCACTACTATATAGCATATTATTCTATATCGCGCGTGTAGAGGGTTTTAGAGGCCATTTGACCGATGTGGTATTGTGTAGAAGTAGAAATACTATGCAAAGTCTTATTGGTGGCCCGTCTGTAGAGAGGGATGACGATGACTGAAGGAGACCTTCCCAACGCTGAGGAAGAAGTCGAATCGATCACGCCGGAGGAACTGAAAGAGCGAATTGATAGTGGCGAGGACGTGTTCATCCTTGACGCCCGCTCGAAAGGTGACTTCGACGAGTGGCATATCGATGGCGAGAACGTCGAGATCGTGAATTACCCGTACTTCCAACTGCTCGACGGGATTCCAGAGGATCTCCTCGCAGAGCTGCCCGAAGAACAAAAAATCACGGCCCTGTGTGCGAAGGGCGGCTCTAGTGAGATGGTTGCCGAGAACCTCGAAGAGGAGGGCTACGACGTCAACCATCTCGAGCGCGGAATGAAGGGGTGGGCGCGCATCTATGAATACACTGAACTTGACGTCGACATCGATGCGACGATCGCGCAGTATCAGCGTCCGTCGAGCGGGTGTCTCGCGTATCTTGTGGTTTCGGACGGTCGAGCCGCGATCATCGATCCGCTTCGCGCGTTTCCCGATACCTACGCCCAAGACGCGCGGAACCTCGGTGCTGACTTCGTATACGCGCTCGACACGCACATCCACGCAGATCACATCTCTGGAGTTCGGTCAGTCGCCGAGCGGACGGACGCAACTGCGGTCGTGCCCAAAGCAGCTGCGGCGCGCGGCGTCGATTATGATCTCCAGTACGAGACCGTCGAAGACGGTAACTCGCTCACGGTCGGCGACGTGGAAATCGACGTGATTCATACGCCCGGTCACACGACGGGGATGACTGCATACAAGGTCGGAAACGTGCTGTTCACCGGCGACGGGCTGTTCACAGAAAGCGTCGCGCGTCCTGACTTGGAAGACCCGGAGGCAGCCAAAGACGCAGCCAGGACGCTGTACGAATCGCTCACCGAGAAGGTGCTGACGCAGTCTGATGATACGGTCATCGCACCTGCACATTTCAGCGATTCCGCAACGCCGAACGATGACGGCACGTACACCGCTGCACTCGGTGAACTGCGAGACACGATGGATGCACTGTCGATGGACGAAGAGTCGTTCGTCGAGTTCATCGTCTCGGACATGCCGCCGCGGCCCGCAAACTATGAAGAGATCATCGCCACGAACCTCGGTCAGGAATCGCCTGACGACGAGGAAGCGTTTGAGCTCGAACTCGGGCCGAACAACTGCGCAGCCAGCGAGGAGGCGCTAACGAACTAAGATGAGCGAACTCACACCGCTACTCGCGCTCGGAGAGTTCTTCCCGCGAGGGGTCCTGCCGTATCTCCTCGGTGGACTGCTCGTCGGGCTCGGCGCCGCAGTCATCTACCTCGCCACGGGGATCATCGCCGGTGCGAGTACGTTCCTCGAGTCGACGCTGTCGTACGTCTCCGACGTTCCACGGTTTAACCGGTTCAAGTACGTCCAATCGCGGGACTGGCGGCTCGTGTTCACCGCGGGCATCGTCAGCGGCGCCGCCGTCTACGCGGTTCTCTTCCAGGGAGCGATTTGGACGACTGACGTCCAGTGGTGGCGGCTGCTCGGCGGCGGCTTTCTCGTTGGCGTGGGAACCCGTCTCGGCAAGGGCTGCACGTCGGGGCACGGCGTTTGCGGCGTCGGATCACTGTCGAATACCTCGCTTGTGAACGTGGCGACGTTCCTCGCCGTCGCGATCGGGACTGCTCAACTCGTCCAGGCGATGGGGGTGGCACCATGAGCGAGAATCACCGTAGTCCGTGGTTCATGCCGATTATCTATATCGGTGGACTGATCTTCGGCTTCGGTCTCGCGATCAGCGGGATGGCCCGCCCGGAGGTCGTATTGGATTTCCTCCAGTTCGAGGACTTCGGCCTTTTGTTCGTCATGGGTGGGGCAGCTATTGTGACCGGAATCACCTTCGCTGTTGCCACGCGATCCCTTGACCGTGCACCGCTGACAGCCAGCGAGTACACGCGCCGAGTGAAGGAGTTCGATCGCAACGTCGTCGTTGGAGGGACGATCTTTGGCGTCGGCTGGGGACTTTCAGGCATCTGTCCGGGGGCCGCCTACGCGAGCGTCGGCATCGGGAATTACCCGATCTTGTGGGCAGTCTTCGGGATGTTCCTCGGTGCATACGCACAGGGATACTGGCGAGCACTTCGGCCGACCAGCACCGACGATATGACAGAAATTACTTCCAGCTAAGTACCGATGTCCCATCAGAATTACCAGATACAGTTTGCCCAGGAGTATTGTATAGAAATGGAATCATTAGACAATCGAAAGAGGTGTGATTGAGATGTTCGGTCTTGAACCCCTATCAGGCTCAGCCCAGGCCATCACCACGGTTGGACTCGTCTTCGCTGAAGCAATCGCTCTCTACATCGGATACGGAGCAGTGATGCAGGTGGCCAGTCCAGCCGCTCGTGACATCCTCGGAGGTGAATAGGGATGGAACTATTAGGCCTGAGTATTGCGATGATCGCCCTTTTCGTTGGGTTTGGCCTTCTGATCGGCATCCTCTTCGGGTTCTTCGGGATGGGTGGGTCCTTCCTTGTGACGCCAGCACTACTGGTGTTGGGCTATCCAGCGAAGGTCGCGGTCGGGAGCGGGCTCGCGTTCGTCTTTGGGACGAGCGTCATCGGCGCACTCAAACACCGTGACCACGGCCAAGTCGACTACAAGCTCGCAGCGTTGATGACAGTCGGCATGACCCTCGGTATCGAACTCGGTAAGCGGGTTGTCTTCCTGCTCGAGGAACTCGGTTCGGCCGATCTCGTCGTCAGCATTGCTTACGTCGGGCTGCTTGCCATCGTCGGACTGTTCACCCTACAGGATGCGCGAAGCGAGAGGAGGGAATCAGGTGGAATCAGTCTCGCAGAGCGGGTGCAGGCGATTCACATTCCACCGATGGTTACGATATCCGGTGACATCTCCGTCTCGGTCTGGATCGTCCTCACTCTCGGTGGTGCGATCGGAATTCTCTCTGGATTCCTCGGTGTCGGTGGTGGATTCCTCCTAATGCCGGCGATGATGTACGGTCTTGGCGTGCCCGCTGCGGTCGCTGTCGGGACTGACATCCTCCAGATTACTATCTCCGGAGCGTATGGTGCATTCGTCTACGCACAGGCTGATGCTGTAGCGATTCCGGTTGTCGGCTCGCTCCTCGCCGGGAGTGCGCTCGGTGCACGTATCGGTGCTGGGGCGACGAAATTGGTCGACGAAGATGACATCAAGGGCTACTTCGCCGCAATGTTGCTTGCTGGGAGCCTCTCAGTCGCAGCCAAAGAGTTGAGCAACTACCTCGGTATTGAAGCGCTTAACACGGTGAGTATCGTGCTCATCTTCGGTGCAACGGTCTTGGTCAGCACTGCGGTCGTACTCGCAGCAATTTGCGCCCTTCGGCAGGAACGTACTGAGACATGGTGTAAGCTCATGTCGTCATAGATGGGCACAGTATTGTGCCGACTATGCAAATATTTTTGAGTGGCCAGCACCTAAGACCGATAACTAATGGCTGACTCAATGAGTGAAATGCTCCGGCAGGACATGCAGTGTGAGGGCCTGCTTGAGTGTTTCCACAACCTCAAAGAAATCGACAAAGACGTGTTCCGACTCCTGAACGAAATGGACGAACCGCTCACCGTCGACGAAATCGCCGACGAGATCGATCGTGAGCGGTCGACTGCCTACCGATCTGTCCAGCGGTTGATGCAGGCCGGATTCATCCAAAAGGAGCAGGTCAACTACGATCAGGGCGGCTACTACCACGTCTACCTCCCGCGAGACGCCGACGAGATTACCCAGGAGATGCAACGAATGCTCAACGACTGGTACGCACAGATGGGGCAGCTAATCGGCGAATTCAGCGAAAAATATGGTGACAAGTCCGGTCAGACACCCACCATCGAAAGCTGATCTATCTCTCTACTCTCGAACTCCAACAAGAACGAACGTCTCAGTTCGTGTAGCTTCGTGCTGAATTTTGAAGCCATGATTCTGAAGCGAGGACACCGCCTCTTCGGCAGTAAATCGTTCGTCTAACGGTGGACCAGCCTCTCCACGACCATCAGCTGACCAGTCGGCGATAGCGAGCCGACCCCCCGAACTAACGACTCGTGCGAGTTCTTGCAATGCATCGGAACTAGCGAACTCGTGGTAGGTCATTGTCGAAACTACAGTAGCAAGGAAGTCGGTATCGAACGGTGAAGTACCTCGGGGACAAGCCCCGAGGCACTCGCCCTGTTCAACCTGTAGATCGCTGATTTCTGCTGTGACGAGTGCGACGTTCTCGGGAACCCCCTTTTCGAGGTAATAGTCATGCATTGCTTCCTGCACGTCGACAGCATACGCTTGGCCTACGTGTGGGGAAAGATCGTCCGTATAGAAACCGGTTCACTTCCGAGATCGGCGATTACATCGTCATCCGAAGGGGAAACACTCCAGAGAAGTTCTTCAGCGGAGAGTACCGGTAGCGAGACGCTGCATCTTCTAATCTGTCGGCTTGCTCAGCCTCGTATGTATGATAGCTCATAATTCACAGTAGTGTCTAAACTATGTAAGAGTTAACGCTGCTGTTCTCCAAAGGTGGCTCCGGGTGTCTTTGAAGCTCGATATGTGATTTGCCGCGAATTGCCGAATACCGTCCAAACTGTAAGGGTGAATAGAATTTCTCGGTGGTATTTCGACCAACGGATTTAATAGTCGCTGTTTCATAGTATTGGGTGTAATGGGCAAGACTAAGATTGCGCCTTCGGAAGTCGCTCGACGTGTCCAAGAAGCCGACGCCGAGGATCTCTTCGTCCTCGACGTCCGCAACGAGGACGATTACGACGAGTGGCAGATCCCGAGGAGTACGAACGTCCCTGTCTACGACGAACTGCTGGAGTACGATTATTCTACGCTGGAAACAAAGCTCGATGAACTACCGGAAAACGAGGAGATCGCGGTCGTCTGCGTCGGTGGTGTCACGTCGGCACGCGCCGCCGAATTCCTCCGTGAGAACGGCTTCGACGCGAAGTCGATCGACAGCGGAATGAACGGCTGGGGACGTGTTCACCGCCAGTACGAGGTAGAGGGCGTCGACGGGATCACCCAGATTGTCCGCCCCGGAACGGGATGCGTTTCATATCTCGCCTACGGCGATGGTGAGGCCATCGTCGTCGACCCGAGCCAGTACATCGACGAATATCTGAACGCGGCAGACGAGCGCGATCTCGAAATCGTTGGTGTTGCAGACACCCACGCGCACGCGGACCACGTTTCGGGCGCTCGTCAGCTTGCCGGTGAACTCGACGTTCCGTACTACCTGCACGAGGACGACGATGGCGAGCTCGAAAGCGTCACAGAACTTGAGGACGGAGAGACGATCACTGTCGGAGACCGTGAACTCGACGTGGTCTATACGCCCGGTCACACGCCCGGAAGCGTCTCGTTCAAGTTCGGTGATGCACTCCTCTCCGGGGACACGCTGTTCCTGCGCAGCGTCGGCCGACCAGACCTTGAGGATAGCGCTGAAGATGCAGTCCGCGAAGCAGCTGGCCAACTGTTCGACAGTTTGGACCGGCTGACGAACCTGGACGACGAAACGGTCGTTCTGCCGGGGCACTTCAGTGATGAAGAGATTCGACCGCTCGCTACAAAGCTTGAGGAACTCCAGGAAGAAACGACGAATGAGCTCCTGAGTTACGTTGAGGACGGCGACGAAACGGCGTTCGTCGAAACTATCGTCGGAAGTCTCGCTGACGAGCCCGCGAACTACAACGAAATCAAGCAGATCAACTGGGGGAAGCAGCAGCCAAGCGGGGACGCTGAAGCGCTTGAACTCGGCCCGAACAACTGCGCTGCTAACTAAAGCGGGCAAATCAATCCGACCTCGTTTTCCACATTTACACAAAAATCATCGAAATTGGATCCAACTACAGAATTCACTACAGTAATGAGGGATAAAGTTGAGGTGAAACAGGGAATTCGCGAGCACCTCGGACAGTTCTCACTACATGTCCTGCTGGTGTTCGCGACGGGGCTGACCATCGGATCAGAGCGTACGGTCGTGCCAGTCTTGGGCGAAGAGGTATTCGGCGTCAAGTCGTTTCTCGTTATCGGCTCATTCGTCGTCTCGTTCGGCTTCGTCAAAGCGCTGCTCAACCTCTACGCCGGCAAGTGGGGTGAGGAGTACGGACGCAAGCCAGTGCTCATTCTCGGCTGGCTCACCGCACTGCCGATACCGGTGATCCTCATCTTTGCGCCGAGTTGGGGCTGGATTACCGTCGGAAACATCCTGCTCGGGATTAACCAGGCGCTAACCTGGAGCATGGCGATTAACGCTAAGATCGATCTCGCGAGTCCCGACCAGCGTGGGCTCGCAGTCGGTATCGACGAGGCGTTCGGCTACACTGGTGTCGCGGCTGGAGCGTGGATTACGGGCGTCATTGCCGGCCAGACCAGTCTCCGGCCGGAACCATTCTACTTCCTCGCTGCCGTCGTGGTGTTAGCGTTCCTTATCTCGGTTTTCCTCATCAAGGAGACGGTCCAGCTTGCACATCTCGAGGGTGACGACGACCACCACGATGCAAACCTCCCGTTCAACGAGGTTCTGAAGCGAGCAACCTACGGCGACAAGACTCTGTTCGCGGCGGCTCAGGCCGGCCACATCGAGAACTTCGTCGATACGCTGTTCTGGATTGCCGTCCCGCTGTATCTCACGAGTCAGGGGCTCGCGATCGAAGCCGTTGGCGTCGTCGTCGGCGTCCACAGCGCGATGTACTTCCTCCAGATCGGGACTGGCGGGCTCGCCGACCGCATCGGGCGACGCCCGCCGGTCGTCGCAGGGATGTTCCTCGCCGGCGCAGGCGTCCTCGGGATGGTGTTCGTCGACAGTTACCTCCCATGGGCGGCCCTGGCCGGAATTTCCGGGCTCGGGATGGCGCTGCTCTATCCGAATCTCATGACGGTCCCGAGCGACGCTGCCCACCCGACGTGGCGGTCGGCGGGGATGGGTGTCTACCGCATGTGGCGTGACGCCGGCTATGGCGTCGGTGCGATTCTGATTGGTCTCTCGATGGAGATTGTGAACGCTGAGGCCGCCTTCTATATGACTGCCATCTTGATGTTCATTTCTGGGGCAATTGTGTATCTGTGGATGGAAGAGACTCATCCTGACTTCGGCACCCACGAACCGCCAGCTCCTGCTCCAGAAGCGCCCGAACAACCAACGCTCGAGGACTGAAATATCCCTTAATCGCTAATAAAAAGGAGCAAGCATTTGTCGCGCTGTTCGACAACATCGGCATGTTGCTTGACGACTGGATCGAAACCCAGCGACACGACGTCACGGACGAATATGGCTGTGAAGCACTATTCACGACTGCTCAGGGTCGGGAGGTAACGCAGTCTCTCCTGATCGGGCCCGGACTGGCGTCAGTGAGTTGGGTGTCAGTTCCCGCCTTCGAGGCGCGGGATGTCTCGTTGTCGCGGGATGTGGAATGCGGACCGTTCGGGTCCAGACGTCGCTTCGGTACACCTAACGCCCGTACCGGGACCGATTCCCGAATGAGCCACGCCCGACCACGGGACCGACACCGAGAACGCAATCCCGAGCTCGTCGGGGCGGTGGTTCTCCGGAGAACGATCATACCGAGGCGCTCGAGGAGCTTCCGGCCGACGAGCTCGAGGCGGTGTTTCTCAACGTCGTCGAGGAGGTTGCCCACCGGAAATCTGGCCAGTGGTGAGGAGCCTCGAGGCCGGTCTAGACTGGCAGTATTCTCACCGCCAACTACCTCCTTTCCGTGGGCTGACTGCGAGACGATCTCCTCGCCGTGGCAGTGCGAGTCGTGGACGGCTAACTATCGTCTTTGGCACCACGGTTATCAGTGGTGAGTGTCAATGAATACCTCATGCCCAGCTGTGATGATTGTGGCGAGTACGTCACCCGCGATTTCATCCGAGTGTTCGGTGTCGACGGCAAGGTCCACGGCTGTCCCCACTGTGCGACGTATCGCGAGCTCCAGGACGGAGCCGGTGTGGAACACTCGAGCGAGGGTCGATCACCACAGCCAGGGGTTCAGCGAAAGACGAACTGATCCGCACGGGAGCACTGCGATCCCAGCGCTAGCAGGCGTCGACTCAGTCAGCACTATGCAGCGGAACGAGTCCGCAGTTCGGACAGCCGTTGTGTTTCGTCGTTTGGTAGTGTAATTCGCAGTCACACTCTCCGCATTTGTAGTAGTCCTTTGACATCACCTGAGAAAAGATCGGAGAGACGGATATGCCTTACGTGGGCGGTGTTCACAGGAGTAGTAGTGATAGTGAACTACCCCACCCTACTCGCTCACGGCTGACGCCGTTCGCTCTATGAGGGTGGGGCCTCCTGTTTCCACGACGTTGTCAGACTCGAAGAGTCTGACAGCCCGCCAGACTACATCTGGCGAACGCGCTTTGCAGATACGGGCGTATCTACAGGGAGCGCAGTCTCCACACCGATCGATTCGATTTTAGATGTGCGCGGGCGCGAGAGACCCCGGCGCCCCACGCACTCTCAGCAGAATTGGTATCGGCATCGTCGAATCTGTTCGCGAAGCTCCAGAGTGACGACTGCCGTTCGTTGCATGGCGAGTGCGTTCTCTCCGAGGAGTTGGGCTGCCCCTGGGAAATCCTCGTTGTGCACGTGTGCGTGGACTCGCGATCAGCAATCGTCTCACCGAGGTCGGTGATTACGGATTCGAGGTCGTCAGTGCAGGAGATCTCGGCACGATTCGTCTCTGTTCCAAACTATGTTGGGGTTGCGAATTTATCCCCTGAATACATAGACAGGGGTGCGGTTAATTCATCTGAAGGAGCCGCACACGGCTGGCCGCCGCTTAGCGGCCACTCGTGGACATCATCTCGGAGTTCACGATTCTCGAGAGTCCCTACTGCAACGGCGAGTACGCACCCTCGTTGAGGCCTCATTCGTGTCTGCATCGGAGACGATGACCGAGGACCGCCATCCGGCTTCACTGGAGGGGGTTTGTACGCTGAACGGTGAGTACCCCGTTCGTATCAGTATGGAAAAATAATTATGTAGAGCCATTGTCGTCAGTAATATGACTGGGTGATCGACACCGTGTCAGTTCATTTCGTGGGAGATGTTTGCACCAATCACTAAGCTTTATATCTCATCTCGTTGGGGGTTTCCATGCGAATGATGTCCACGAGCGAACAAAAACCGACATTACCAGACGATCTTGGCTCACCACAGGCCAAACTGGTGTATCTGACGCTCCTCGTGACGGAGGAGACGACAGTGACCGAACTCCAGCAGTTACTGGGGCTGCCCAAACTAACGCTCCTGCCGATACTCACGTCGCTCGTTGCGCGTGGGCTCGCCCAGCGGACGGAGGGCGGGTATGCCAGTTAGTAAGTCTGCGGACACCCCGGCTCAGGTTGGCGGTACCGATCTCCTGGGGGATCTCCGGGTCGACTGTTACGTGCGATCCACTGTGCCTGCTCCTCTCATGAAGGCGGTCAGCTCCGTCACCGAGCGCCTGCAGCACCTTCAGGACCAGGGATTCATCACCGAGAGTCAGATCACTCACTGGCCGCCGGAACACCCTGCGATCGCCGACGCGGACGACACGAGAGAGCCCACGCGGGACGAGCTCGTGGCCGCGTTCGAACAGTGGGCCGATCAGCACGGCTACACGCTCGAGCCGGCGTTTCGTCGGAAGGAGATACCGTCGTCACCCCTCGGACTGGGGACCGACGAGACACACGAGCGAATTCGGGTCCCGATCGTAGCACTGGCGCTCTACGAGGACGACACCGAGACGGACCCGGATACGGAGCTACTCCGCGGGGTCGTCCCGTACACGGACCGATCGGACACCGGTGCGGAGCGGACATACACTGTGGATGAGTGGCTCTCCACGATCGAAACGGATGCAGGTGAGGGGCCCACATACACCTTCCAGCACGAGCAGGCGACACTTCCCGAGGAGGAACAATGACGGCGAAGCTCGCAGAGCCGGCCGACCTGGACCGGCCGTCCCGTCAGCCGCTCGCCGGCCGGACGTGCCTGGTCACCGGCGCCTCGCGGGGGATCGGACACGGGATCGCCCGCGAACTCGGACGGTACGGCGCGACCGTCGTCATCAACTACCGCTCCTCCGAGGAGGCCGCCCACGTGGTCGCCGACGCAATTACCGAAGCGGACACCGCAGGGACGGCTCACCCGGTCCAGGCTGACGTCACCGATCGCGCCGAGATCGAGACGATGCGCGACGCGGTCCACGACGCGTTCGGGCCGATCGACGTCCTCGTCAACAACGCCGGGATCACCTGCGATCGGACGTTCCAGAAGATGACGGCGGAAGACTGGCACCGCGTGATCGACGTCTCGCTAAACGGGACGTTCAACTGCACACAGACGTTTTACGACGACATCACAGCCGTCGATCACGGGCGGGTGATCAACATCTCGAGCGTGATCGGCAAGCAAGGCAACGTCGGCCAGGCGAACTACGCGGCGGCGAAAAGCGGCCTGTTCGGGTTTACTCGCTCACTCGCCCTCGAGCTGGCGGGCTCAGACGCGACGGCCAACTGCATCGCGCCCGGCTTCACCCGCACGGAGATGGTCAAGGCGATTCCGGACGATATTCAGGACAGTCTACGCGCGGATATCCCGCTCGAGCGGTTCGCCAGCGTGAGCGAGGTAGCCGGCCTCGTGCGCTACCTCGCCGGCGAGCAGTCGGGCTACGTGACCGGCGAAGTGATCGACATCAACGGAGGAATCGACCTATGAGATCCAGACCGATTTACGAGACGAGCGGACAGCAATCCATCCGATGGACGACGCTCACCCAGCAGAACTCACCACCTCTGGAGGGCAGTTACAAATGACGGCAGGCGAGCACTCCACGGACCGCCAGTCCGACCGCGTGGCAGTTATCGGAGCCTCGATGACCCAGTTCGGCCAGCGAGAGGGCTGGGTCCAGGACCTCCTCGCCGAGGCCGGACTCGAGTGCCTAGAGGATGCGGGCGTCGACGCGACGGACGTCGAGCACCTGTACGTCTCGAACATGACCAGCGGCGAGTTCGAGGGAATGACGGGTGTGATGAACGCGCTGGCACACGATCTCGGCGCGATGCCGGCCTATACGCAGCGCGTCGATCAGACGAGTTCCAGCGGCGGCGCGGGGATCTACGCTGCCTGGCAATCGATCACCAGTGGAGCGAGCGAGATGACGCTGCTCGTCGGCGGCGAGAAGATGACTCACAAGTCGACCGCTGATACGACCGACATTATCGCCTCGATCGCTCACCCCGTCGAGTACAAGGCGGGGGTAACGCTCCCCTCCTTCGCCGGGCTCACGGCGCGGAACTATCTGGAACGCTTCGACGCACCCCGCGAGACCCTCGCGAAAGTCGCGGTCAAAAACCACAGGAACGGCGTCGATAATCCGAACGCCCAGTTCCAGAAGGAGGTCGATCTCGAGACGGTGCTCGAGTCGCCGATCGTCGCGGACCCGCTGCGGCTGTACGACTTCTGTCCGATCACCGACGGCTCGGCGGCGTTGCTGTTCTGTCCGGAGTCAGTTGCCAAAGAGTATACCGACGAGTACGCCGTCATCGCCGGCGTCGATGGCGCGACGGACACGCACGTCGTCCACGAGCGCGAGGATCCGACCGTCATGGGCGGCGTCGTCGAGAGCGGCAAAGGCGCTTACGCGATGAGCGGCTACGGGCCCGACGATATCGACGTCGCGGAGCTCCACGACATGTTCACCATCCTCGAGTTCCTCCAGATGGAGGGACTGGGCTTCGCCGACCAGGGCGAGGCCTGGAAGCTCGTCGAGGAGGGCTACACGGAACGCGACGGCGAGTTGCCGGTCAACACCTCCGGCGGCCTCAAGTCGAAGGGCCACCCGCTCGGCGCGAGCGGCGTCGCACAGGGCGTCGAGATCTACGAACAGCTCGTCGGCGAGGCCGGTCCGCGACAGGTCGAGGCCGACGTCGGCCTCTGCTGTAACGTCGGCGGCTTCGGGAACTGCGTTATCACCACGATCATGGAGGCAGCACGATGACGATGGAAGCAACCCGCTACGACGACGGCACGATCAGCTATCCCGGCCACCCGCGCAGCCGGAACGGCGCGGAGCCGGTCGAGACGATCGACCTGAGCGAGCACACCGCGGAGGTCGTGACGTGGACGACCAGTACAGCGACACCACCCGGCGTGCGCGAGCCGAACCACCTCGCGATCGTCGAGTTCGACGTCAGCGAGGCGGTCGACGCCTCGGATAATCGGACGGAGTCCGATGAGGACAGCGAATCCGTTCGGGCGCTCGTCCAACTGACGACCGGCGATCTCGAGACGGGTGACGAAGTCCGGCCGGTCTTCGTCGAGGAGCTTCGCGACCCCGGCGCCGGCATCAGAAAGCCCGAGAGTCAGGACTGGGATGGCTACCAGTTCGAACCGGTATAAGCGACGCACTCAACGCCGTTCGCTGATTCTCCACCTTTTCGAGCGCTGCTCAACTAGGGCTGCGTACTCCTAGTCTCGATGCTCTCTTGCTGTTCGTCGGGAATCGTAACCGAGAGAATTTCAATTGAAATTCGGTGTGTGAGCGACACACATTCCCAGACTGTCATACGGGACGGCAACGCTCTTTTGTCCCTGCTGTTCGACCGACTACAGAAACCTGTCAAATCATCTTTTCCATCTCCCACCAGCGGCGACCGGAACTGGACCGTCGAGGGCGAGAGGATGTCAATCAATATCCAACAGGGCGCCGACGAACTGGTGTTCGCCTCGTTCTGGCTCTATCCCGGACTGTACGACGGTCTGTCGAGCCCGCCGGGTAGCGACGGGTTGACCGGGACCCCATCCCGTCTCCGCCTGACACATCGATTGATGCCCCGTCGCGATAAACGGGAAGACGCCATGAGCACGACTGTGTTCCTCGAGACCCCGATGGACGACCGCCACGAAATCGAGTGCGAGGAGGCCAAAGTGATCGGGAACATCGTGTGGGCGAGCCCGGCTAACGATGGCCAAGAGATCGTCGTTCCACTGTCGAACGTGAGCGGAGTGACGGGCGACGCTGTCGAACAGAAGATCGACGAGGTCGAGTACCCGGGCGGCCGAGTCACCGAACTCGTGACCCGCCTCTCCTGACGAAGACGCGACTCCACGTGACTACCAGCTGTGCGATGGCCGAGCGAGGGGACCCAGCGTGTGGGGCGACGCCGGCCTGCATATCGAGCAGCATCGCGAACGGGACGAACAGACTCCCACGATGAACACCGAAGTCCTCCGTATCCGTCACCGACTGTCGTGACGCAATGCTGTCCGTTCGCGAGGGTTCCGACGGGCCGCTTGCTACCGCCACCTCGGGCCGCGCACCAACCCAGCGTGATCGCAACGATCGGCACCGACGTGCTGGAGCGCGAACCCGGGTCCAGGCCCACCGGCCGCGACCGGGGCTGGACCGTCAACGGTCCGGTGAGGTGCCTCAAGCTGGGAGACCGGTACCTTTCGATAGTCACTACATTAAGGAAATTTAACTAATATTCAAATCTAAATATGCTTCCAAAATGATTGGATTTTCCCGGAGAATGTGGGCAAATGGGAGATTTTCTCGCAACATATATGAGTTGTTCGGGAGATGTCTCGCTAGTGGGGGACCAATGGAGCAAGAAAACATACACGCATACTGTCCACACTGTGGCGAGGAGCGGGAGATCAAGAAAACAGTGCCGTGGCAATCGAACCTCTGTCGCACGTGCGGTGGCGATACCGAGGAGTGACACCTGCGCGTGAGACGCCGGTTGTGGGGTGACGGCAGCTAGCCGCGAGTCACCGGTCTCGAACGTCCGATCGGCTTCCGCAGCAACGAGCGCGATTGATTCGACGACAGATACGGAATCTCGGCGTCGGCCTCGACGTCTTCGAGGGCTGGCAATGATGACGATTCTCAGGCACGGCCGCCAAGAGCAGTCGAATATGCACGTCGACGACTGTCTCGAGCGGTGGTAGAGTCCTCAAGCACACCGCGGGGCCGCTCGCCTCTCCAATCCAGGGGCGCAAGCGACGAGTGCCGTGACTCGCGTTGCTGAGATTGCCAGCGACGCACTGGGATCGAACCCGAGCTCGCGTCCACTGGCGAGGGCCGGGGCTGGCCCGCCGAGGCACCACTCAATCAGCGGTCCACCGATCCTCCCCTACGACTGCACCGACCGCGAGCTGCCCCAGTACGTGTCGCCGATAGCTCGGAGCGGCATCGCGCCCGTTCGACGGCGTCCTATCTTCAAACAGCGAGAGAATCCCGTCGCAAGGACGTTCCGGGCCGACCCCGGGGGCCCTCACTTGTCGCTCGCCGCGTCCCCGCCTGGAGCGTCGTCGGGCGCGACCCGGCCTCGAAGCGCTCCGTCGGGGTGTTCCGTGGTGTGGACGGTCACGTAGGCCGCTTCACTGGCCAGCGTCTGCACGACGGCCTCCAGCGGCTCGTCCCGAAACGGGCCATCGAAGTCGGCGACAGTGAGTGTGCCCTCGGCGAGCGTTCCGTCAACCCGTCCCTCCGTGGGTCGGATCCCGGGCCCCGATTCAGGGTAGAGCCAGACAACGGCGGGCCCGTCGTCGGTCTCGGCTCCACAGTGAAGGCGGACTTGCGTTACCTGACACAGGTGTGCAATCTCGACTGTATACTCGACCGTCCGTGTATCCGGGTCGAGTTCGAGCGTGATGGCGCCGCTAGCATCACTCTCGACCGGGTGGGCAACGGCGTCACTCGTGAGTGTCGCCGAGAAGCTGGTCGGGTACTCAGCGAGGGTGTCGCCCTCGAGCGTCCGGTCTGCACCGGCGGTTCCGATCCCGACACCACTGCCGAGGACGACGGTTGCAACGCGAAGAAGGGACCGTCGTGACTTGAACTGAGGGACCATTCGTTACCGTAGATAGTTCTAATTGATTAAACATAAACCTATCGAACAGAACATATACTTCTCATAATGACATTCGTCTCGTCTGGTTGCTGTTCCCCGACGGTGAGACCTCAGAGGAGCCATTGATTGACGACACCGAGTATCACGTTTACCTCTGGGTGTCGGTCGAAGAATTCGGAGCGTAACCCGCTTTCCGGTCCCGATCACCGTCTCCTCGAGGCAATTTTTCGCTTTCGAGTGTTGACCGGAACGGCACCGTACTGGTTCGTAACCGTCGTCGAAAGTGCGGCCAGATATTTTGGACTGAATCCAACTTGAGGTCGTTAATTGAGACGTATAACAACATATATGTGCGATGCTGCAAATCGTACGGCATGGCAATCAGTCTCACGACCGACGAGCTACACTTTTCCGAGGAGCCGGACGTCGACGACGTTCCGGGCCCCAACTCCGAAGTCCTGCTCGAGCGCCAGCGAGACGTCGACAGTAACGCCGTCGCCTATCCGAAGCGCATCCCTATCGCGCTTGACGAGGCGAAAGGTGCGACCGTCCGCGATGTCGACGGCAACACGTTCCTCGACTTCTTCGCGGGAATCGGCGTGTTGAACGTCGGCCACTCGAATCCGTACGTGCTCGAGGGCGTCCAGGAGCAACTCGAGCGCTACACGCACACTATCGATTTCCCCACTGAGGCCCGGCTCGACCTCATCGAGAAACTCGACGAGATTGCCCCCGGCGACCTCAGCGGAAACAGTACGGTGATCTTCGGCGGGCCGAGCGGGAGCGACGCCATCGAGGGTTCGATCAAGCTCGCGAAACACAACACCGGCCGCCACGGCACCCTCGCTTTCGAGGGGTCGTACCACGGGACCACGGCCGGTGCGCTCAGCCTCACCGCCGGCAAGAAGTACAAGGAGGGGTACGGGCCGTTGCTCGCCGACGCCGTCCACGTTCCGTTCCCGTCGCCGTCGCTCGGCGTCGACAGCGAGCGGGCGCTCGACGCGGTCAAGCGGAAGTTCGAGAACCCCTACGGTGGCCACCAGTCGCCGGCTGGTATCTGGGTCGAGCCGATCCAGGGCGAGGGTGGCGTCGTTGTCCCACCGAAGGACTTCCTCTGCGGCCTTCGCGACATCGCCGACGACAACGACGCGCTCCTGATCGCCGACGAGATCCAGACCGGGCTCGGGCGAACCGGCGAGTGGTTCGCCAGCGATCACTTCGACGTGACGCCCGACGCGATCACGATGGCGAAAGCGCTCGGCGGCACCGGGTTGCCGATCGGGGCGATGCTGTTCCGTGAGGAACTGGACACGTGGGGGCCGGGCGGTCACGTCGGCACCTTCCGCGGCAACGTGCCGGCGATGGTCGGCGGCCTCCGTGCGATCGAGTACATCGAGGAACACGACCTCCTCGCGAACGCCCGACGACTCGGCGACGAGATCCGCGATCGGTTCCAGGAGGTCGCCGATGACGTTCCGGAGATCGTCGACGTCCGCGGCAAGGGACTGTTCGTCGGCGTCGAGTTCGCCGACGAGGACGGGCCGGCCAAAGAACTCGTCCTCGACGTCCAGCGACGGTGCTACGAGAACGGCGTTCTCGTCTGGAGTGCGGGCCGGCACGGCAACGTGCTCCGCCTGATTCCCCCGCTCGTGCTCACCGACCGCCAGGCGGCCGTCGGGATGGATATCATCTGTGACGCGATCCGTGCGGCGGTCAACGAGGGGCAATGACGCTCGATTTCGTGGGTCTCGAGGCGGATTTAGAGCAGGAGGAGCAATTGATCCGGGATACGGCCCGAGAGTTCGTCGAGGACCGTGTCAAACCCGACATCGGGGAGCACTTCGAGAGCGGGACGTTCCCCGAGGAATTAATCTCGGAGATGGGCGATCTCGGGTTTTACGCGCCCAATCTTGAGGGGTACGGTTCGCCGAACGTCTCGGAGACTGCCTACGGACTGCTGATGCAGGAACTCGAAGCGGGTGACTCGGGGCTTCGCTCGATGGCCTCCGTCCAGGGGGCGCTCGTGATGTACCCGATCCACGCCTACGGGAGCGAGAAACAGAAAGAGGAGTGGCTGCCGAAACTCGGCGAAGGTGAGGCGGTGGGCTGTTTCGGACTCACGGAACCCGAGCACGGCTCGAACCCCTCTGGGATGGAGACCGACGCCGAACGTACCGACGAGGGCTACGTGCTCAACGGCTCGAAGACCTGGATCACGAATTCGCCGATCGCGGACGTCGCCGTCGTCTGGGCCCGCGATCACTCGACCGACAAGAATCCGGTTCGCGGATTCTTGGTCGAGACCGACCGCGACGGGGTTTCGACAAACAAGATCACCGAGAAACTCTCCTTGCGCGCGTCGATCACCGGCGAGATTGGCCTCAACGACGTCTCGGTTCCTGAGGAGAACGTCCTGCCAGGCGTTTCGGGGATGAAGGGGCCGCTGTCGTGTCTCACTCAAGCACGATACGGCATCGCCTGGGGAGCCGTCGGCGCCGCGCGGGACTGCTTCGAGGAAGCACGGCAGTACGCCACGGATCGCGAGCAGTTCGGCGGGCCGATCGGCCGGTTTCAGCTTCAACAGCGCAAACTCGCGGAGATGGCGACCCAGATCACGCTCGCACAGCTGCTAGCCTATCGGCTCGCCGAACTCAAGGAGCGGGGCGAGATGCGACCCCAGCACGTCTCGATGGCCAAACGAAACAACGTCCGGATGGCCCGCGAGCAGTCGAAGGTCGCCCGCGAGGTGCTCGGCGGCAACGGCATCACCACCGACTACTCGCCGATGCGTCACATGGCGAACATGGAGACCGTTTACACCTACGAGGGAACCCACGACATCCACACGCTCGTCCTCGGCGAGGAACTGATCGGTATTCCGGCCTACAAGTAATGAGCGGGCACGAAACACGATAACACATGGTCGGAGAAGCACGCGACCCCGACGCCGAGACCGGCCCGCTCGAGGGCGTCACCGTGGTCGACGCCTCGCAGGTCCTCGTCGGCCCGTTCTGTACGATGCAGCTGGCGGATCTTGGGGCGGACGTGATCAAGGTCGAGCGACCGGGCAGCGGCGACCAGACCCGAGGGTGGCACCCGCCGCAGTTCGGCGAGGGCGACAACGGCGTGAGCGCCTACTACGCGAGCGTCAACCGAAACAAGCGGTCGATGACGCTCAACCTCAAACGCGAACGCGGCCGAGAAATCCTGCGGTTGCTGGCCGAAGACGCCGACGTCTTCGTGGAGAACTTCCGGGTCGGCACGCTTGAGGAGTGGGGACTGGGCTACGACGCCCTCGGAACGACTAATCCCGACCTCGTCTACTGTTCGCTGTCGGGGTACGGCGAGTGGGGCCCCTACGCCGAGAAGCCGGCTTACGACCTCATCATGCAGGCCGAGGGCGGGCTGATGAGCATCACCGGCGAGGCCGACGGGTCGCCGGTCCGGGTCGGCGTCGCAGTCGCCGACATCGGTGCGGGGATGTACGCCACGCAGGCGATCCTCGCGGCGCTCTTTCGGCGCGAGTTCGGCGACGACGGCGGCCAAAAGATCGACGTCAGCCTCTTCGACGGTCAGGTCGCCTGGATGTCCTACATGGCCAGCAACTACTTCGCGACGGGCGAGTCGCCCGAACAGATGGGGAGCAGACACCCCACAATCGTTCCCTACCAGGCGTTTCCCACGCGGGACGGCCACGTCGTCGTCGCCGCCGCCTCGGAGAAACTGTGGCGACGCCTCTGTGAGGCGCTCGAGCGTTCGGATCTCCTCGCGGACGACCGGTTTGCCGAGAACGCAGATCGGGTCGACCACCGCGATACGCTCGAGGCCGAACTCGCGGCAGAGCTGTCGTCGTACGAGACGGACGAGATCGTCGACCTGCTCGACGCAGCAGGTGTTCCCGCTCGCGCGGTTCACGACATGGAGGCCGTGTTCGAGCATCCACAGACCGAGGCCCGCGGGATGCGCGAGACCGTCGACCACCCGACGGTCGGCCCGATCGAGATGGCGGGAAGTCCGATGCACTTCTCGAGGTCGGCAACCGAAATCCGTCGCCACCCGCCGGAGCTGGGCGAGCACACGGCGGACGTGCTCGCCGAACTCGGCTATCGGGCGGACGAAATAGATGCGCTCGAGGCAGAAGATGTCGTCTGAGGCTGTCGTCACCGAACCGCGCGACTGACGCAGATCGTCCTATCTTCAAACAGCGAGAGAATCCTGCCCTTTAGGGCGGGCGTGAATCGCGTCACTCGACTACGTAGTTGCCGTTAATCGGCTGAGTCGGATTCCATCCGTTCGTCGATACAGCCTCTCACGAGGCTGGATAGGTTGATGTGGTTCTCGTCGATCCATTCGACCTGATCCTCTCGGATCGTTATCTGCTTGCGTTCCATCACGCTACGATACAACCCTAAAATGTATAAGTGTGGCGGGTGTGTATAAATACACATGGTTGAGGAGGCGAAGACACTCGAGGCGACATTTGCTCCACCGACACAGGGCAAAGAGGTTCGCCTCCAGCGTCTCCTCTCCACCTACTGCGAGGCGTTGCACGAGGCATTCGACTCTGGTGCGGATACGCTTGGTGGAGTCAGCAATATCGTTACTCCATACGATCTTCCGTATCAGGCGAAGGCTGCGCTGTGTAGCTACGTTAAGAAGCTTCGAACGACGTACAACGCCCGCAAGTTGGACGACGAACACCCGCTCCGCCTTACGAACCAAGCTGCGAAGTTCGATCGTGAGGAATCTCGTCACCACGAGATTTGTTGGAACGTCCCGCAACCCGGCCGTGGAACGAACTTCTGGATTCCGCTTCGGATCAATCCGGAACAAGAAGACCTCTGGCATGACCTCCTCAACGAGGATGCCAAGGCCGGGCAGATCCGACTTCAGCAGAACCGGAGTAATTGGGTGTTACACGTCACCGTCACGTACTCGGTCGAAGAATCCGAGAGGGATGGTGACGAGACGTTCATCGGGTTCGATATCGGCGAATCCGCGTTGATTACGGGCTGTGCCCTCAAGCGCAACACGCCGACGAAGCCGATGCTCGAAAGCGGCAGTCGGGCGCGACACCTCCGCAAGGAGATGTTCACGACACTCCAGCGCCTGCAAGAACGGGATGCCGCCGAGTGGCGGATCGACGAACGTTTCGACCACTACCAGAATTTACTCACGGATATCGTCGAGAAGGCGTCTCGAGAAGCCGTCGAGTACGCCAAGTCCTTTGAGGATCCGGTGATCGTACTCGAGGACCTGTCGTACATCCGTGAGAACTTGGACTACGGCAAGTACATGAACCGACGGCTCCACGCGTGGGCCTTCGCACGGCTTCAGGGCCGTATCGAAGACAAGGCCACCGAGGCCGGCATTCCGGTCGAGTGCGTGAACCCGCGCTACACATCCCAAACGTGCCACGCCTGCGGTCACATCGGATCTCGTGGGTCGCAAGCGGAGTTCAAGTGTACCAACGACGACTGCCACGTAACGGAGTTCCAAGCAGATATCAACGCGGCGGCGAACATCGCCGGTCGCGTAGATCCGTGGGGAGAGAGCGTTCCTTGGGAACCGGAACGCGATGACTCGCCACGGAATGGGAGCGCCAGTGACAGCGCCACAGTCCACCGCGAGACGAGCGAGAAATCCTCGCAGATGACGCTCGCGGCTTACCAGGACTGAAACCTACGGCACAGCCGGAATCCCACTGTTGTGGGAAGCCCCGCCGTTCACGGCGGGGAGGATGTCACCCCACCCCGTCCAGACTCGCCAGCCGTGACCGGCGTCACTCGCTCGACGCGTCCTCGTCCAGGTCGTGTGCCTCGAGCAACGTCGCTTCCTCGTAGTTGCTCAGGAGGCCGATGCCGCTGTGTTCTTTGATCGTCGTGATGACGAACTTCGAACTTGTTCGCTGAATTTCGTCGATGGTTTCGTACTTCTCGACGAGGTCGACGACCGTGTCCCGTGAAGAGAGCCGCGCGATGGCGACGAAATCCGTATCCCCCATCGTAAAAAAGACCTGGTTGACGCCCTCGATGTCGCTCAGTTTCCGTCCGACCTCGTCGTGGTAGCCTTCGTCGAACTCGGCCCAGACCTCCGAGATGACCGTCAGTTCGAGCCCGATCTTCGCCAGGTCCAGTTCGAGCAGGTCGTTCGTGATTACGTCCGCTTCCTCGAGGGATTTGATCCGGTAGTGGACCGTCGACTTCGGAATTCCGGTGACCTCGTGGATCGTTTCGGTACTCCGGGTCTTCTCTTCGGCGATCGCGAGCAGGATTTCGACGTCTCGCTCGTCGATGTCGGCGGTCATTTGGATGGAAAGGGCATATCTCTGATCGTTCCGTGGGGATCGGAACTGATTCGGCCAACCCGAGACCGGTACTTGAGGTCGGTCATCGCGCGAGTCTCCTGGTCGTTTCGGCGAACACAGTCGCCCCCGCGACGGCGTCGCTCCACTCGGTGTACTCGGCTTCGTTGTGGGTCTTCCCGTCGACGCTCGGGACGAACAGCAGTCCGGCGTCGGTGATGTCGTTGAGATAAGAGGCGTCGTGGCCCGCGCCGCCGACCATCTCCCGGGTCGAGGTGTCGGTCGCCGACGCCGCCTCGAACGCGGTATCCCGAACGGTCGGCGAGAACTCGGTGTGGGGGATCCGCCAGATCTCCTCGAGGTCGTACGTCGTCCCCTCGCGTCGACAGGCCTGGTCGATCTCCCGTTCGATTCGCTCGGCGAGTTCGGCGACCACGTCGTCGTCGTAGCTTCGGGCGTCGACGGTAAACGAGACCGTCGAGGGGATAACGTTGATCGAGTTCGGCGAGACGTCCAGTTCGCCGACGGTCGTGACGACGTCGTCGGCTATCCGGTTCGACAGCCGCCGCACGGCCTGGACCACGTCGGTTGCGGCGACGAGCGCGTCCTGTCTCGTGTGCATCGGTGACGGGCCGGCGTGATCGGCCTCGCCGCGGATCGTCGCGTCGAGCCACACCATCCCGAGGATGCCCTCGACGACGCCGACGGCGACATCGCGTTCTTCGAGGACCGGTCCCTGTTCGACGTGTAGTTCGAGGTAGGAGTGGACGTCCTCGCCGGGTCGACACGGCACCTCGCCCCGGTAGCCGATCTCCTCGAGCGCTTCCTCGACGCTCGTCCCGTCGTCGTCCGTCCGCTCGAGCGTCTCGTCGACATCGAACTCGCCGGTGAACGTCCCGCTACCCATCAGCGCCGGTTTGAACCGCGACCCCTCCTCGTTCGTCCAGTTTACGACCTCGATCGGGCGACGGTGGTCGACTCCCTCGTCGACGAACGTTCGCACGGTCTCGAGGGCGGTCAGGACGCCGAGTTGGCCATCGAATCGCCCGCCGTAGGGCTGGGAATCCAGGTGCGAGCCGACGACCACCGGCGCTGCGTCCGGCTCCGTTCCCTCGCGGCGGCCGAAGATGTTACCGACTTCGTCGATCCTGACATCGAGACCGAGCGCCTCGAGGTCGCTCACGAACTGATCGCGGACGCGCCCGTCGGTTTCCGTCAGCGCGAGACGATGGATCCCCCCGTTCTCGGTCCGCCCGATGTCGGCGTATCGTTCGAACGTCTCGCGAAACCGACCCTCGTCGATAGATATCATGCGACGGAATACCGCAGAGCGGTTGCTAAGTGTTTCGGTACTGTACAACTCTTCCAGAAGATATTGAATCCGAACTAACCATGTCATCTATTTCCGGAGTTTGTCTAAAATAGTCTGCGGTCACGGGAAGCTATTTAATCTCTCGCTCGAATGAGCCCATCGGATAGGACGAGCCGTAGGCCGGCGAGAACGGCGTCACCGAACCCGTACGCCACGTCACGCGGCTCTCTCAGAACCCGACACGCTCATGATATCGACAGCGACGACACGTCCGATCCGTATCGATCCGAACGGCGCTGGCAGCGTCGAACCGCATCCACACGACCGACCGATCGGGTGGCGTCAAGCATGAAGGCAGCCTTGACGGAAGCGATCGAACGGCGAGAGGAGCGACTGCTCGAACTCGTCTCGGCGCTCGTCGAGACGAAAACCGTCACCGGGAACGAGGGGCCGGGTCAGGAGGTCATCGTTGACGCACTCGAGACCCTCGGGCTCGAGCCGGACGTCTGGGAACCCGACGACGAGGCTCTCCGCGGCCACGATGGCTTTTTCGAGACCTCCTCGTTCGCGGACGTCGGCTACGAGGGCCGGCCGAACGTCGCCGCGCGCATCGAGGGTGGCGACGGGCCGACCCTCACGGTCGGCGGCCACATCGACGTCGTCGACGTGACCGAATCCGAGTGGGACCGCGACCCCTGGTCGATGACGAGGGAGGACGACACGCTGTACGGCCGCGGCGTCGCGGACATGAAAGGCGGACTCGCAGCCGTGCTGATCGCGATCGAGGCGCTTCTCGAGGAGGGAGTCGAACTCGGCGGCGACCTCCTCTTCCAGAGCACGATCGAGGAGGAGGACGGCGGCGTCGGCGGGGCGCTCTCCGCGCTCGAGCGGGGGTACGTCCCGGACGCCGCGGTCATCGCCGAACCGTTCGACGTGCCGAACATCGGCGTGGCCAGCGCCGGCGTGATGTACTTTCGAATCGAGGTCCCCGGCAAGAGCGTCCACGCGGCGTGGGGTCACGAGGGCGTCAATGCGATCGGGAAGGCGGCGAAACTGTACGCAGCGCTCGAGGAGCTCGACGCCGAGCGGAAAGAGCGGATCGAGTATCCGCCCGCTCACGCTGCCGATCCGAAACTCGAGGGTAACGTCACGAACCTCAACTTGGGGACGATCGAGGCGGGCGACTGGCCCTCGACCGTCCCGAGCGAGGCGGTCCTGCAGGGGCGGGTCGGCTGGCCGCCGGGCGAGAGTCGCGCCGAGGTCCGAACGCAGATCGATGAGACCATCGCGGCCGTCGCCGAGGACGACGAGTGGCTCGCGGCGAATCCGCCGACCATCGAGTGGTTCGGCTGGCAGGCCGCGCCCCACGAAACAGCGACGGACTCGAAGATTGTACGGGTCGCGAAGTCGAACGCCGAGGCGGTGACGGGAGCCGCCGGGCAGTTCGTCGGCGGCAACGCTGGCCTCGACGAGCGGTTCTTCGTGCGGTACTACGACGTCGACGCGGTGTCGGTCGGCCCGGTCGGCCACAACCTCCACGGTGCCGACGAACACACGACCGTCGACTCGCTGCTCGAGACCGCGACGACGATCGCGCACACGATCGTCAATTATCAGGAAGCCGATGACTGACACAAGACCGGCCGACGGGAGCGCGGAGACGATGCCGCTGACGGTCTACTGGCACCGGAAGACCATCGCACACGAGCCGCCGGCAGGGTCGTTCAAACTCCCGAGTGCGCCCTTCCTGGCGGTTGACGAACCGCATCCGGATCAGCCGGCCCGCGTGGAAAACATCAAAGCGATGCTCGAGTCGGGGTTCGGCGATCGGGCGCAGTTCGAATCCGCGTCGCCCGCCAGTCGAGAGGCGCTTCTCCGTGTACACGACGGATCGTACGTCGACTGGCTCCGGGAGTTCAGCGCGGACGGCGGCGGCCGGATCGACGGAACGACGACCGGGGCGAACGAGGCGACGTACGACGCGGCGCGGTACGCCGCCGGGACCGCTATCGCCGCCGCGGAGGCCGCGCTGAGCGACGACGAGGCGGTTCCCTACGCTCTCGCCCGACCGAGCGGGCACCACGCACAGCCCGGCCAGCCCGACGGATTCTGCTTTTTCAACAACGCCGCCATCGCCGCGGAGGCAGCGCTGGAAGCGGGAGCGGAGCGCGTGGCCATCGTCGACTGGGACGTCCATCACGGGAACGGCACGCAGGAGTGTTTTTACGACCGGGACGACGTGCTCTACGTCAGCGTCCACCACGACCATGGCGCGTGGGACCCGCAGTACCACCCCCAGGAGGGCTCGCTCGAGGAGACCGGAACCGGCGCGGGCGAGGGGTACACCGTCAACGTCCCGACGCCGCTGGGCATCGGCGATCGGGGGTACGCGGACGTCTTCGACCGCCTCGTCAAACCCGTCGTGACAGCGTACGATCCGGATCTGGTGCTGGTGAGTGCGGGACAAGATCCCGGGACGGCGGATCCGCTGGGCCGAAACGTCGTGACCCGCGGCGGATTCCGGGAGTTGGGGCGTCGGGCGCAGACGCTCGCGGCCAAGGCGAGCGACGGTCGGCTCGCGATCGTCCAGGAGGGCGGCTATCAGATCAGCCACCTCCCGTTCGCCACGCTCGGCGTCCTCGAGGGCGCGACCGGGTCGGCGGTCGAACTCCCCGAATACGGTGTTGACGACCCGTTCGCGTGGGTCGACGAATCGTCTGGCCACCTCCCGAGGTGGATCGACGCGGCCGTTTCCCACCACGAGACGTACTGGCCGCTCGAGGAGTCGTAATCCGGCCGACCGACGCCACTCTTCAAACTGAAGACAACGAGAGCGTCTTTTTCTGAACTGAAATCAACATCCCAAATGCTTATTGGGTCGCTTTCAGTAGGGTGACGGTATGTCCGAGAGAGCGGCACGTACCGGCGCGGATCTGTTCGTAGAGACGCTTCTCGAGTACGGTGTAGAGCACGTATTCGGGAATCCGGGGACGACGGAGTTGCCCGTCATGAACGCACTCAGTGGGAGTCAACTCGATTATGTCCTCGGGCTTCACGAGGACGTCGCGGTCGGAGCGGCCGCCGGCTACGCGGGCACGCTCCGCCACGACAGCTACCGGCCGCCGGACACCTGTCCCGTCGGCGTCGTCAACCTCCACGTCGCACCGGGGCTCGCACACGGACTGGCGAACATCCAGGGGGCGATGTTCGCCGGCGTTCCCCTTGTCGTCACCGCCGGCAATCATTCGACCGATCATCAACACACGGAGCCGATCCTGCACGGGGACATAGAGCGGATGGCTCGGCAGTTCACCAAGTGGAGCGCCGAAGTGAAACACGTCGACGCGCTGCCGGCGATGTTGCGGCGCGCGTTTCGGATCGCGCTCACGCCGCCAACCGGTCCCGTCTTCCTCGGTCTGCCGGTCGACGTGATGACCGCCGAGACGACCGCCGAGCCCGAACAGCTGGGCGCGATTCCGAACGCCGGCGGCGGTGACGCCGGACAGATCGCCAGCGCGGCTGACCGCCTGATCGACGCGGAGGATCCGGTGTTGGTCGTCGGCGACGGCGTCGCCCGCGCCGGAACCAACGCGATCGACGCCGCGGTTCGACTAGCCGAGGCGTGCGGTGCGCGCGTTCACGGGGAGATCCTCATGGGCGAGGTCAACTTCCCGACGGACCACGACCAGTGGGTCGGCACCGTCGCCCCTTCGACAGAATCGTACGCCGAGTGGATGGACGGTGACGCGCTCGCGTTCGTCGGCTGTTCGACGCACATTCCCGACCTTAAACCGGACCAGCCGCTGATCGATCCGGATGCGACCCTCCTCCATCTCAGCGACGACGCCTGGCAACTGGGGAAGAACCACCCGGCGGACGTCGCGGTGCTCGGCGACGTCGGGCAGACGATGGACGCTGTCGCCGAGGCGGTCGAGGACGAACTCGGCTCGGAGACGGCGGCCAGACGAGAGCGGGCGATCGCCACAATAGAGCGCCGCCTCGAGCGCGAGGACGGCGGCCAGGAGTCCGTCAACGCCGACGTCCTCTCGAAACGCGAACTGATCGCGGAGCTACAGCGGGTCGCTCCGAACGCCTATCTCGTCAACGAGGCTATCACGACGGCGCGTTACATCCGCAACGAGTGGAACTTCGAATCCGAGGGGATGATCTCGAACAAGAGCGGCGGACTCGGCTACGGCACGCCCGCCACGGTCGGGTCGGCGGTCGCGATGACGATGGCATCGGATTCGCGTCCGGTCGTCGGCGTCGTCGGAGACGGCTCGTACCTGTACTACCCGCAGGCGATCTACACCGCGGTTCGGTACGACCTCGACCTCACGATTGTCATCCCTAACAACCGGAACTACCGGGTACTGAAACAGAACGCGACCCGCCTGTTCGGCGGCGACGCGGAAGACCACGAGTACGACGGGATGGACTTCGATCCGCCGATCGACTTCGTCGCGAACGCCAAAAGCCACGGTGCCCACGCCGAACGCGTCGACGATCCCAACGCTCTGGGCCCCGCACTCGAGCGCACACTCGAGCAGTCCGGCCCGTCGGTGCTCGACGTTCGCGTCCGCGACGAGTGAGACGGCGCAGGCGCTACTCGTCGATTCCGCACCAGTCCATCGCCGACAGCGCGATGGTCTGGGCGGTTTCAACCAGCGATTCGATCTCGACGGACTCGTCCGCGCCGTGTCCGTTCTCTCCGGAGGGCCCGACCGTGACGCAGGGGATGTCGTAGTAGTTGTTGTAAAATCGCTCGTCCATCCCGGCGAGTCCGCCGACGTACTCGGTCGTGTCGCCAGTTACTTCCTCGGCGCGGCGTTTCGCTATCGACAGGATCTCGGCGTCTCTCGGCACTTCGTGTGGCTCGGCGCTCCACCCGAACCACTCGAGGCCCGGCGGGTGTTCCGCGAGCCACTCGTCGTTTTCGACGACGCCGTCGACGGCCTCCCGAACCTGCCGTCGAACGTCGTCGCGGCTCTCCCCCGGCGGCCAGCCGATGCGACACTCGAGGACGGCCCTGGAGGGGACCGTCGAGACCCAGTCGCCGGAGCGGACGATGCCGACGTTCAGGTTCGTGACGCTCCCTTCGGCGGCGGGATCGCTCCGTGCGGCCGGCGGGTACGAGATGCGCGCTTTCCGTTCTCGATCGAGTTCCGCGAGCGCTCCGGAAAGTTTCGTCGCCTTCTCGAACGCGTTAACGCCCTCGTAGCCGCGCGCGGCGTGTGAGGCCTTCCCGTGAACCGTGAGCCGGAAGTACAGGACGCCGGCGCTGGCGATCCCGACGTTCGGCACGCCGTAGGGTTCGGGGATGATCGCCGCGTCCGGTCGATACCCCCGCTCGAGCGCGGAGAGAACGCCGCCGCAGCCCCCCTCTTCCTCCTCGATCGTCGTCTGCAAGAGGAGGTCGCCGCCAAGGGAGACGTCCCGTTCGACGAGCGCCCGGACCGCCGTGAGGGCGGCGGCGATGCCGCCTTTCATGTCCATCGTTCCGCGACCGTACACGCGTCCGTCGATCACCGTCGGCTCCCAGGGATCGGTTGTCCACGACTCCGCCTCGACCGGCACGACGTCGACGTGGCCGCTGAGTCCGAGCGACCGACCGTCGCCACCGTCGATGCGCGCGGCGACGTTCGGCCGGCCCTCGTACCCCTGTCGCTGGTAGGAGGTCGTCTCGAAAAAGCCCGGGTGATCACGGAGAGCCTCGTCGTCGGGTTCCCAGACGTCCGGCTCGAGTCCGAGCGCGTCTAGTTTCGCTGCGATAGTCTCCTGTACGGCTCGTTCGTCGCCCGCCACGGAGGGCTGTGCGACGAGTTCGCACAACAGGTCGACCAGTTCGTCGCGACTGTTCGCGATGTGATCGACGACCGCCCGTCTAGATCGATCGGCATCCATCCCGTGAGTAGAGGCGAACCGATATTGTAAAACTGGCGGGCGGGCCGAATACAATCTAGCAATAAAGAATATATGACATCTGCATTCAAAATACTGGCCAAAAATCTGGATGTATACCAAACTATTATATATGGGGCGCGATACCAGAGACCTGTATGGTTCAAGATAACATGAATCGTAGACGCCGCTCGGTTTTGAAGGGAACCGGTGCGGTCGCTGCGGCTGCACTTGCGGGGTGTATGGGTGGCGGGGGTTCGGACGACGGTTTCCGGCCGATGGATCTCGAGGAGTGGCCTCCCGAGGACTACGAGGACTCACTCAACGTCTGGAACTGGTACTTCGACTTCCGCGATTGGGCGGCCGAGACGTTCGCCGACGAGTACGACCTCGAGGTAAACACCGGCGCCTACTCGGATCCGTCGGAGTGGTACTCCCAGCTCGAGGGTGGGAACGGGGAGATCGACAGCATCGGCTCGGGCATCGACTGGACCGACCGCGCGATGAACAACGAGTACCTGGAGCCGCTCCCTGTCGATATGATGCCCGCCTGGGAGGAGGTTCCCGACTCGCTGAAGGAGATCTTAGACGAGTATCACACGACGGACGGTGACGTGTACGCGCTGCCACAGGCGCTCAGTATCAACCCGTCGCTGACGTACAACACGGAAGTCTTTGACAGTCCGCCGGAGTCGTGGGGCGTCCTCTGGGACGACGAGTTCGCCGACGAGATGTTCATGTGGGACCGATCCTACTACGCGTGTCAGATCGCAGCGCTGTACACGGGCCAGGATCCGTTCGATCCGGACGACATGGACGAGATCCGAGAAGTGTTGATACAGCAGCGCGATCTGAACGTCACGTACTGGTCCGAGTTCAACCACGCCCGCGGGATGTTCCTCAACGAGGACGTCGTCGTCGGCCCCCTGCTCGACGGGCAGACGTACATCGCCAAGTACGACGACGAGGCACCCGTCGACTACACGGTGCCCGAGGAGGGCACCCTCTACGGGATGAACGACTTCGTGCTGCCGTCGAATGCCCCCAACCCGCGAGCGGCGCTGCTGTTCATCGACTGGGTCTCCCGGCCGGAAAATATCAAACACATGCTGACCGAACTCGGCTACCGTCCGCCGGTCGACGACGACGATCTCATGGCGCTGTACGAACCGGAGTTGGAGGACGGCACCCTCACCGAAGAACGGATCGAGTTCCACATGTGGCCGGAGGAGTGGGACGATCGACTCTACTTCGAACGGCCGCTCGACGACGACGTTCTGGAAACGTTCGACGAGATCTGGACCGAAGTCAAGAGTGCATAACAACGCGATTGAACGAACACATACATGTCTTTACTCGAAATTAACAACCTCACGAAAGACTTTGGCTCCGTACTGGCCGTCAACGACGTCTCGTTCGATGTCGACAACGGCGAGTTCGTCTCGATTCTCGGACCGAGTGGATCGGGCAAATCCACGATTCTGCGGATGGTCGCCGGCTTCGAATCTCCCACGTCGGGAGAAATCCTGCTCAACGGCGAGGACATGGTCGGACAGCCACCGTTCGAGCGGAACGTCAACATGATGTTCCAGGGACTGGCGCTGTTCCCCCACCTCACCGTGGCAGGAAACATCGAGTACGGCCTCAAACAAAGCGGCGTCCCCAAAGAGAAACGAGAACAGCGGGTCACGGAGATGCTCGACGTCGTTCACCTGTCGGGGTACGAAGACCGGAAACCGGACGAGCTGTCGGGTGGCGAGCAACAGCGCGTCGCGCTGGCCCGGGCGATCGTCAACGAGCCGGAACTCGTCCTGTTCGACGAACCGCTCGCCTCGCTCGACCGGAAACTCCGCCAACACATGCAGGTCGAACTCCAGCGGATTCAGCGAGAGACCGGCATCTCGTTTCTGTACGTGACCCACGACCAGGAGGTCGCGATGGCCGTCTCCGACAAGCTCGTTCTCCTCAACGAGGGACAGATCGAGCAGGTCGGCACTGCCGAGGAGCTCTACGTCGAACCGAGTAGCAAGTTCGTCGCGGACTTCATCGGGGACGTCAACGTGATCCCGGCATCGGTCGAACACGTCAACGAAACCGACGCGGCGTTGCGTCTCGACGAGCAAACCGTTCGCGTCGACGACGCCACCCTCGTCGGCGAACTCGCCGACATCACCGGGGCCAACGGATCGACGATCGACCTCTGTATCCGTCCACACCAGCTCGAGCTTCACGGGGACCCCCCCTCGGAGCCCCACACCCTCACAGGAACGGTCGAAAACCGCATTTACCAGGGTGAGAACGTCTCGTATCGCATCAGTACGTCACTGGGAACGTTCGTCATTCAGGGGTCGGACGACCAGTTCTCGGTCGACGACGACGTCTACGTTACGTGGTCACACGCAGATGCACAGGTGTTCCCGGCGGAGAAAGAGAGCGCATGAGTTCGAAGACCGTTTCGAGCGTTACGTTCGACCGCGTCCAAGACAACCTCAGAGAGGTCGTTACCTTCTTCAGGAACCACCCCCGGCTCAAGAAGTTCGTCCTGATCGGGATTCCGTTCGGCGTCCTGTTCGTCTTCTTCGTCGCACCACTCATAGTCATGGTCTGGCTGTCGTTTCTCGACGGGATGCCGCCGGCGCCGACGACCCTCGAGAACTACATGCGCTTCGTCAGTTCGGACACCTATATGACCGTGCTCTGGCGAACGACCGTCATCACGGTCCAGACGACGGTCGTCGCCGTTGCGCTCGGCTACGCGCTCGCGTACAGTATCGTTCGCTTCTCCAAGCGGGCGACGCTCCTGTTGTTGCTCGTCATCCTGCCGTTCTGGACCAACTACATCATCCGCATGTACGCGTGGATCAACATCCTCCAGTCGAACGGACTGCTCGACACCGTGTTACTGACGACGGGACTCATCAACGAACCCATCGGGCTGTTGTACAGTCACGAAGCCGTTATCATCGGCTTCGTCTACGTCTATCTCCCGCTCGCGACGCTCCCGTTCTACGCCTCGCTCAGCGGGATGAACACCGATCTCATCGACGCCGCCAAGGACCTCGGGGCGGGGCCGATCAAGACGTTCGTCACCGTGACGTTACCGATGACCAAAAGCGGCATCATGGTCGGCGTCATCCTGGTTGCCATCCCCGTTTTCGGCGCGTTCATCACCCCGACGCTGCTGGGCGGCACCGGAAACGTCATGATCGGGATGGTGATCGAACAGCAGTTCACCCAGGCGTTCAACTGGCCGTTCGGTGCCGCGATCAGCGTGATCGTCACGATACTCGTCATCGCCGCGCTGGTGGTCAGCGTGGCCAGTGGCGGCAACGTGCTCGACCGGGGTGAGAACGCATGAGCCTTCTCGGATCCGCATTCGGCCGCCTCGAGCGGGTCGTTCACATGCACGGCCGCAGGTTCGGGTACGCGACGATCCTGTTCGCGATCGTGTTCCTGTGGACGCCGATCTTCGTCCTCGTGATCATGTCGTTCGCCAAACACGAAGTGTTGACGTTCCCACCACAGAGTTTCACGACCGACTGGTACGTCGTGTTCCTCAACAACGATCAGGCGATCTCCTCGGTGTTGACCTCGCTGAAAGTGAGCCTCGTGGCGACGCCGATCGCGGTCGTCCTCGCGCTGTTGATATCTTACTCCGTCGATCGCTACGATTTCGTCGGAAACAACACGCTGCAGTTGCTCGCTACCCTGCCCATCGTCGTGCCGCTAGTGGTCGTCGGTGTGGCGCTCGCGATCTTCCTGGGAATCGTCAACTTCCCGTCGGGCTACTGGTCGGTCGTCATCGCACACGTCATCCGGATCCTTCCGTTCGCGACGCTCATCATCCTCCCGACGTTCGTCGCGTTCGATTACCGCCTCGAGGAGGCGTCGAAGGACCTCGGTGCGGATGAGTTACAGACGTTCGTCCGGATCACGCTCCCAAACATCTTCCCGGGTATCGTCGCCGGCGGACTCCTCGCCTTTACGATCTCGTTCAACGAGTTCGTCTACACCTACTTCGTGAAGGACACGGTGACGAACACGCTGCCGACGTATCTCTGGGACGAACTCCGACAGCACGCGACGCCCGAAGTGAACGTCATCAGCGTCGTCTTCATCATCGTCGCCGTTACCATCGTGTTGCTCGCCGTAACGCTCACTCACGTCGAACGGATCGCGACCTACGAAGAGTAGCGAGCCACGATGTTCTTTCGCTCTCGAGGCCACGGAGGGAGTACTCGACCGTGAGCGAAATTACCGTTCGAGTCGTCCAGAGCGATTCGGTTCTGGGAGACGTCGCGCGAAACACCGGGCGGGCTCGAGACGAGATCGAGCGGACCCGAGCGGACAGGGTTGACCTGCTGGTCTTCCCCGAACTGTTCCTGAGCGGCTACCGGATCGACCGGACCGCATCGACGAACAGCGCCGTCGCTCGCACCGCCCGTGACGCACTCGATCGACTCGCACTCGAGACGTCGGGACTAGCAGTCGTCGTCGGTGCGCCGCTCCCGGCGGAGGGCAATATCTGTCAGTGTATGTATGAATCGTTGGAGGATGTGGACGGATGAATAGCAATGATAGATCAATCATTGGGTTCGTGATGGTCTCCCACGCGATCGTCCATACGTACGAACTCTCGATCCCGATCTTGATGGTGCTTTGGCTCTCCGAGTTCTCGGTGAGTACCGCTCTCTTGGGGGTCGTCGTCGCGGTCGGTTACGGGCTGTTCGGCGTCGGGGCCCTGCCAGGGGGGATCCTCGTCGACCGCTTCGGCTCGCAGGAACTCGTGACCGCGTGTCTTGTGGGAATGGGCGCGTCCTTCCTGGTGTTAAGCATCGCCCCAAACGTCCTCATGATTATGGTAGCGCTGTGTATCTGGGGGCTCGCCGCGAGCGTATACCACCCTGCCGGGCTGTCGCTGATCAGCAAGGGCGTTGAGGAGCGCGGGACCGGCTTTGCCTACCACGGCATGGCGGGCAATCTGGGGATCGCCCTCGGGCCGCTCCTGACGGCGGTGCTGCTGTTGTTTTTCGAGTGGCGGCTCGTGACCGCGCTCCTAATCGCGCCGGCGGCTGTCGCGGTGCTCTACGCGCTGTCGGTCGAGTTCGACGAGACCGCCGCCGCCCAGGCGCAGGCGGACGGTGGCACCCCGGCGTCCGACACCCACGGGATGACGTGGCGGCAGTTCGTCGCCGACAGTCGGTCGCTGTTTACCGTGGGGTTCACCATCGCCTTTTTTCTGGTGATGATGAACGGCCTCTTCTATCGAGGGATGCTCACGTTTCTGCCCGACGTCCTGAGCAGCTTCCTCCCGAACGTCGTCGACCAGCTGCAACTGTTCGACCCGGAGAGCCCGATGGCCGAGGAGTTCGATCCCGCCTCCTACCTCTACGCCGGACTGCTGATGGTAGGGATCGCTGGCCAGTACGTTGGCGGCAAGCTGACCGACCGTGTCCGGACGGAGATCGGTCTCGCGGTCGTGATCGGGTCATTGACCATCGTCGCAATCGCGTTCGTTCCGGCTGCTGAAACCGGCGTCGTGCCGCTGCTGGTCGTGAGCGCACTGCTCGGGTTCCTCCTGTTCGCCCTCCAGCCGTTGTACCAGGCGACCATCGCCGAGTACAGCCCACCCGGTGACCGGGGGCTCTCGTACGGATACACCTATCTGGGGAGTTTCGGCATCGGCGCGGGTGGGGCGGTGATTGCCGGCTACCTCCTCTCCGCTGGCGGCGTGGAGAGAACCTTCCTCGGCTTGGCCGTGTTCCCAATCGTCGGGGCCGCGCTCTCGCTGGCCCTATTGCGGTACGGAGTCCCGCGAGAGTAGCGGATCCGCTCCCTCTGTGTCTGTCACAGTACTTTCAAGAGTCAGCGATTTGCGACGTATGAGAACAGTTGCCTCCGATGGGTCGTCATCGTCGGCCTCCCGATTCTGCGCTGTTGCTGCGCGCTCGCGTCATTACCACTGACATTTACGGGTTCGAGGCCCTTTCGTATCAGGGGACGTCCACGAGCGAGGCGTTCGAGAGCGCGACCGTCGCGACCCACAGCCTCGAGAAATGGACCAGCGACGATCGCCCACAGCATCGTCGACTACCTTGGCACCGCCAACTGAGTCGCCGTACCCCTTGTGACTCAAGTGCAGAGGGAACAGTCAACGAGCCCGCTTTCTCCATCTCCCGAGGAGACTGCAGCGAAAAATGGTTTTACACACATCAGGTTCTAGATGTACGGACTTGTAAGGAATATATAGACAGGGCATTCGCGGGGAAACTGTCCGATTTCGCAGAAGGAAGGGATTTACTGGAGTCGCGTCCGGCAATTGGTAGGAGTCACAATCAATCAACTGTATCATTAATAGCTACAACCAAGTGATTACGTCACGAGGGCAAACATTGATGAGCGAAACACTAGACGAACGAGATTTCGAGATTCTATGCGCAATCGCGGAGTGCGAATCATTTAGCACCGAAACGGTCCACGAGGCGACAGACATTCCAAAGTCGACAGTCCACTATCGAATCCAGAACCTGAAAGAAAACGACGTTATCACGAACGATTTGTTCGAACTCGACCGAGAGAAACTCGGGCTGGAGATTACCGTTATCTCGGAAGTTTGGGCCGAGTTCGGCGAAGGATACCACGAAGAAATCGGGCGAAAGCTCGCTGAGATCGAGGGTGTCAACCAGGTCTACTTCACGATGGGTGACACCGACTTTATTGTCATCTCCCGACTCACTTCACGAGATATGGTTGAACGACTCGTCGAAGATTACGAGTCAATCGAGGAAATTCGCCGCACGAGTTCAAAGTTCGCAATCTCGACGATCAAGGAAGATATCAGCGCAGGGTTACTCCGAGACTACGACGAAAAAACGTTACTTGCCGGCAATGGGCTCACAGAAGAATAAGAGCGGCCATCGCCTCTTCACGGTCACGAGCCAGTACACGATTATACGACGTCGGGACCTGATCCGTGACGATCGTCGTTCCCACGACCGGCCACTCCCCTTGAACCGAACTCAGAAGCAATTCACTTACTAACTCACTTACCGCCAACGACGCGCCGTTGTCCCTGTTCTCCGTGGATCCCCAGCAATTGTTTGAACGGCAGCGTTAGCGCTCGCTCCAAAGATGTCCGGTTCACATTCTCTTCCCTTGATCGTTCAGAATATTGTCTTATCCTATAGAAGTCATATTATTAACAATTACGTTCGCTATAGAAATACTTAATTAGAGAGAAAATAACGATGGCATGAATGTCTTCACAGATAACACGAAGATCGCTTCTCCGAAGCAGTGCTGTCGCAGCACTCGGTAGCGCAGCAGTCGGCAACGGAACAGACCTTTTCGAAAAACCGGTTTCATCGGCGCTGTCGCGTTCGTACGACATCGACGATGACGGCACTGACCACGTTCAGTTCGCGGCGGCGGACGACCCCGCGGGCGAACGGGGGTCGGTGCTGCAGGCGACCTCGCAGGGGACGGCGACGAGAGACTACGCGATCTCGCTCCAGAACCTCGCGTTCGCGGACCTGACGCTCGCGGACCTCGTCAGCGACGGCCTGAGATACGACTACTACGCCACTGAAGCCAACACCAGCATGGCGCCCAACGAGATCTGTCTCGTACTCACCGGCCGTGAGAGCGGGTTGGACTTCGTCTTCCGGACGAAAGACGACGAGCGAGAGGGTGAGTGGTATACGCGCGACGTGACGACCGAACTCACCGGCGACAGCGACTGCCCCGGCAGCGACCAGCCCTGGAAGCGGATCCACCTGACCCGCAAAAACGCCACGGCGATGGACGGCAGCAACGTCGAACACCTCGAGGAGGACCTGCTCGCCGACTTCGACGCGAACACGAGCGTGCGGGCCGCCGGTCTCGGCCACGGCACGCCGACGATGGATCCCTCGACCATCGACACCTACTACGACGCGTTCACAGTCGCCGGCAGGGAGTACGAGCTGTCGACGACAAACTGACGCTGGAAACGACCCCCATTCTGCGGATCGGTACGAAGTGCGATACTGAACACCGACTACTCCAACTCGGATAGCTGGCCGTTACGGAGTGTGACGGTCCGGTCGAACAGCGACGCGAGCGACGGATCGTGGCTGATCGTGAGGAGCGCGGTGTCGGCGGAGTCGTGGACGTCGAGTAACAGCCCCGTCACGCGCTCGGTCGTCTCGGGATCGAGCTGGCCGGTCGGCTCGTCGGCGAGCACGACGTCGGGCCGGTTCGCCAGCGCGCGTGCGATCGCCACCCGCTGTTTCTCGCCGCCGCTGAGCGTCGCCGGATACCGATCCGCGCGGTCGGCGACCGCCAGCGTCTCGAGCAGTTCGTCGATCCAGTCCGGATCGCGCTCGCCGCCGTGGCTCTGGGGTAACAGGGCGTTTTCGCGGGCGGTCAGGTCCGGCACCAGCTGGAAGTCCTGAAAGACGAAGCCGATGGCGTCCCGGCGCAGTCGGGCGCGGCGGCGCTCGGAGAGCGAACTGGCGTCGGTGCCGTCCACGCGGAGCTGGCCCGCATCGGGCGTCTCGAGCAGCCCCAGCACCGAGAACAGCGTCGTCTTTCCGGCGCCGCTCGGGCCGCGCACGAGCGTCCGCGAGCCAGCCGGGATCGACAGCGAGAGCTCCTCGAGGATCGGCTGACCGCCGCGTCGAACCGAGACGGCGTCCGCAGCGAGAACGGGGTCGGCAGCGTTCACAGCGGCGTAATTGTCCGCCAGCCGTTAAATACCTGTACGTCTCGTTTCCAGGCTGGGCTCGACGAAAAACGGGCCGAGTGCCGCGGGGGCGAACCCCGACGCCTTACAGGTCTTCGACCGTCCGCAACGCGTTGATCCGACCCGCGCCGAGTTCGTAGTCGCCGCGGCCGTTCGTGCTCTCGGCGCCGTGGGCGATCGCGCTCTCGACTCGGCGCGTCCCCGCCGACGGATCGCGCTCGCGGACGAGCGCGGCCAGCCCCGACACCTGCGGAGCCGCCATCGACGTCCCCATGAGCCAGGCGTAGGGCGTGCCGTCGATCGTCGTATCCTGGTACGGTGCGGGGAGGAGTCCCGTCTCCGGCACGGTCGAGAAGACCGCGTTCAATGGCCACGGGTACTCGACGTCGTCGGCCTCGAGGGTCTTCTCGGCGGTCTCGTAGGCACCCCCGGGGGCGCCGACGCCGATCTCGTTGGTGCCGTAGTTGGAGTAGTAGGTCTTCAGGTCGGTCGGCGTCGTCGCGCTGATCGAGAGGACCCCCGACAGACTGTTCGGGAGCGTGAAGTACCCCTCCTGCTGGAGGTTCGCGTCGGAGTTGCCGGCGCTGCCGACCAGCAGCGTGCCGTCGCGGGTTACGGCGTTGGCGACCGACTGGAGCAGTCGATTGTAGCCGTCGCGGTGGGCCTCCGGCGGGATCGGCGCCGTCCCGATGCTCATGTTGGCGGCGTCGGCGCCGATCTCGGCGGCGTACGCCATCCCGGCGAGGATGTCTCCCCACGTCCCCGTGCCGGGACCGAGAATGCGCACCGAGACGATCGTCGCGTCGGGTGCGGTCCCGACCATCGCGACGTCGCCCGTGCCGGCGATCGTCCCCGCGACGTGGGTCCCGTGGAAGCCGGAGTCGCCCACTTCGGGCTCAGGCTGGCCGTCGGTGATGACGACGCTGCGGTCCGCATCGACGTTCAGGTCGGGATGGCTCGCGTCGACCCCGGTATCGAGCACGGCGACCGTCCGTCCGTCACCGGTGGCGTACTCGTGGGCCGCCTCGACCTCCTGGAGTTGCTTGTCCCACAGGTACTCGTCGTAGACGTCCTCGGCGTCGACGTCGTCGGCAGCGCTCTCGGCCGCCGCGTTCTGTACGTCGGTACCGGCCGACACCGGCCCGCCGAGTTCGACCTCGAAGTCCGGAACGGCTCTCGAGACGCCGCTGACGGCAGCGAGATCGCCGGCCGCGTCCGCAGGCCCCTTGGCGAGCACGACTTCCCCGTCGGCCAGCTCCGCGAGGACGTCGAAGCCGGCCGCCTCGATCGACGCGGCTGCGTCCCCCGTCGTCTTCGCGACGTAGCGCGCCCGTCCGTCGCTCGCCGACGCGAGCCCCGCGAACGAGAGAGAAAGGCCCGATGCACCGATCGTCCGCAGTACGTTTCGCCGTGTTTCGTGATTTCGTGGCACACTGACTAGTTCGATGAGAGGTTGTTAATGATTCTCAGACTGTTCAGAAATTGAATACGGCGCCAATCGCTATTGTGATGGGACTCTCAGAGCGGCGGTTCGCTCGAGTGCGCCTCCGGCTCGTCGGCTCGGTCGGTCGTCGCAGGGTCGTCGTCCCGATCGGCCGGTCTCGCTCGCGACGGCGACAGCAGCGACGCGGGCGACGCGCGAAGCAGCGGGACGGTCGCGACGAGTGCCGCGACGAGCGTCAGCGCGAGCCCGCCACCGAAGACGCCGAGCGCGACCGCGGCCGTCGGTCGGGCCTCGAGTGCGATCCCGAAGGCGGTCAGCCGGCCGGCGACAGCGAGGGTCTCGAGCGCGCCGACGGCGACGACGACCGCGGCTGCGGCAGCCACGGTTCCGATGCGTGCCGCGTCGGCGAGGACGAGCCCGAGGATGCGACGCGGCGACGCGCCCGTCGCCCGGTAGATGGCGAGGGTCCGTCGGCGGGCGCGGACGGCACGCGCGAGGACGGCGCTCGTCGCGCCGACGACCGTCACGGCGGCGAGGCCGGTGAGCGCGCCGAGCAGGACGTGGAGGTTCCCCATCGCGTAATCGATCGCGGTCCCGAGCCCGCCGCCGTCCCGATAGTGGCCGCTCGCGGCGAGGGCGCTCACCAGGCGATCGTCGCCGGCGACCTCGTACTCGGTCGTCGCGAGCGCCCGACTGGCGGACGTCACGTGAACGCGGTACTCGCCCGGTGGCTGCTGGGCCAGCGTCGTCGTCACCGTCGTCGTCTCGGTGGGCTCGAGGCTCACCTGCTCGCGGTGGCTCGTCGCGGGCCCCTCGATCTCGATCGGGGCTTCGACGGTGCGGTTCCACGGGTTCGTGAGCCGGACCTCGGCGGTCGGTTCCGTGTGGATGGACGGCGAGTCCGGAGACAGCGAGACGTCCGCGGCGGGGCTCGGCTCGACGTCGTCGGCGACCTGAAGCGACTCGTTCAGCTCGCGGTCGTCCGCGTCCACCGTCACGTCGTACGTGTCGGCGGTCGTCGGAAGCTCGAGCCACGCCGTCCCCTCCGCGTCGGTCTCGACCGTCCGATCGTCGATCGCCACCGTTGCGCCTTCGACCGGCTCGCCGGTCGTATCCTGAACGTGGACCTGTAGCGACTCGCCGGTCGGTGCGGCGTCGGGGAGCGTGACCAGCTCGAGCGGCGGTGCGTCGGCGACGGTCACCGACCGGCTGAGCTCGCCGACCGTGAGTTCGTACTCGCCCGCTGACGGTGCTTCGAGTTCGAGGTTGACCGTCCGGCGCTCGTGGGCCTCGAGGTCGACCGTTCGAGTCGTCTGCGAGTCACCGAGCGTGGCCGAAAGCTCCTGGTCGACGCGGTCGTCCGTCGGATTCCAGACGGTCGTCTCGATCGAGACCGTCTCGCCGGGCTGTGCGTGAGAGGAAGCGTCGATCTCCACGACGGTCGCGTTTGCCGCCGACGCGAGCGGCTGATCGGTCGCGTCCGTCCGAATCTGGTTCACCTGTCCCGGTTCGACCGTCGAGAGGTGCCGGGCCGTCGGCAGCGAGACGAGCAGCTGGTGGTCTTCCAGCCCGCCGGTCTCGTACGTGCCGACGACGGTCACCTGCGTCAGCGCCTCCTCGGTGCTGCCGCCGACGACCAGTTCGTCGCCGGGCTCGAGGGCCAGCGTTCGAGCCAACTCGACGCCGACGACGGCCTCGCCGTTCGTCTCGGGAGGAGCGCCGTCGACGATGCGCGCATCGGTGACGTCGGCGAACGACTCGTAGTCGACCCCGCGGGCGAGATACGGCTGCTCCTCGTAGCTCGTGAACAGCAGAATCTCGGGGCTGGCCGCGATGTTGCGGTCCGAGAGCGTCTCGGCGTACCCTGACGGTACCTGGCTGTTGACGGGGTGAGTAGCCTCGGGATCCGAAATGGTTGCCCCGTCCGTCGAGACCGAGGCGCCGATCGTGCCCAGCGAGGCGACCAGCAGGACGACCACGGCGAACGTCGACAGCGTCGCCGTCGTCGGAACGATCGTTCGCGCGGCGAGCACCGTCGGGGTGAGGCGGCGCAGCGGAACGACTCCGTGAGGAAGCTTCGAGTGGGACTCGCTCGAGTCGGACGGCTGACCGTCGCGACCCACGTGGGCGGGCGGTTTCGCCGTCGCGATGCGCGCCGTAAGGTAGCCGGTAACTAGGCCGACGGTCGTGAGCACCGCGAGGATTGCGAGGATGCCCAGGGCGATCCGCGGGGTGACCTGAACCGAGAGCGTCGTCGGGAGGCCGACGACCACTGCGACGGTAACCGCGGCGTTCGTCACGATCACCCCGATCGCGTAGCCGAGGACGCCGCCCGCGGCCGCGAGCAAGCCGGCTCGCGCTGCGAGCGCAGCCCGAACTCGACGCGGCGGCGCGCCCGTCGCCCTGATCACGCGGATCGTCGGCGCGCGGTCCCGGATCGTCATCCGGACGACGCTCGAGAGCGTCACCGCGATGATCACGCCGGCCGCAGCGACGCCGGTCCAGACGATCTCGAGGACGTCGTCGGTCCCCTCGACGAAAAACGCCAGCGTGCCGACGAGCGGACTCCCGTCCCCAGCGCCGGCGTCGCTGCTCGCCGGTGAGACGACCAGCGCGTCCGTCGGCCCGACCGCCTCGAGCGTCTCGGGCGTCGTCCGGAGCCACGTCGGCGGCAGGAGCCCTGACGACGCCGTCCCAGCCGGCTCGATCGTTTCGGTCTGCGAGCCGTCCGCTCCCTCGAGTCGCCACTCGGCCGATTCGGCGGTGGGACCGACGGTAGCGTTCGGCTGGGCGGGCAGGTCGAGGCCGGCCGAGTCGTCCGGAACCGCGGCGACGCGGTGGCGCTCCCCGTCGGGGCCGACCGCCGTCGCCATCGGCAGGACGACCGCATCGGATCCCGCCGCCTCTTGGGCGGCGTCGACGGAGTCGTAGGCGGCGACGGAGGCGTTGGCGTCGTACTCGGCGGCGAGGTTACTCGTCTGATCGCCCGCGGCGACGACCAGCAGCGTGGCGCCGACCAGCAGCGCCACCGTGAGCGCGATGACGAGCACTGCCAGCCGGTCGCGGCGCGACCAGCGACCGACGAGGACGCGGAGGTAGGTCATGGACTCGAGAGTGTACGCTTCGGAAGACCGTCTTCGGGGTAGATAAATGTCGACGTCTCGGCGAACGCAATTATTCACTTCGGTTGAACTAAATTCGGATGAGGAAATACAGTACGGCTATAGTGTGCCACGGTGTAACGAACCATCATCCGAGATGTACATCAGTGACGGCGGGACGAACGGTTCTCGCGACTCACCGCTGCTCGAGCGCCGGTACGGCGCGGAAACGCCGGCGAGCGTCGCCGTCATCGGAGCGGTCGCCGCGCTCGAGGACACGGATCCGATCGAGTTCGCGACCGAATTCGGCGTCACGCTGAACGACTGGGTCGATCCGAAGGCGCTCGATCAACTCGTCGGCACCGGCGACGGGTTCGGAACCGTGACGGTCGAATTCCTTGCGCTCGACTATTGCGTGCGAGTCGACGACGCCGGCCGCGTTCGCGTGTTCGCCCGGGAATAGCAGTACGTGGCGGCGCGTATCGTTCGAGCGATGCGAATCCGGCTACCGAGGCGCGCGCTCGAACGGGACTTTTACGGTCTCGCCTCACGCTCACTCGAATAGATGCCGACGCAGCGCCGAATGCAATTCGTCCACGGACAGCTCGCCTGGATGGTCGCGACCATCGTGGCGTTGACGCTGCTCGGCGCGCTCTCCTACGAGCTGTTCTTCGTCCTCTCGCTGATCGGCCTGTTGATCGTCACGGAGCTGACGGCGCCGGTTAACATCGCGCCGGCCTGGCGCCGACGCCTGCTGTGGCTAATCGCGCTCGGCCTGGTCGGCTTCGCAGTTATCGTCGTCAGGCGGATCCTCGAGATCCTGCCGCCGGAGGTGCTCCCGTGGTAGTGCCGTTCACGTTTCGCTGCCAGGAGGTGGGGTCGTGAACCCGCGCGAGTGGCTCCGCGACGGCGACGGCGTCGACTGGCCGGCCGCCCTGCTGCTCGCGCTCGCGGTCGTCGTCTGTGGTGCGATCCTGATCGCGGCCAGCACGTCGACGGCGGCGTTCGGCCCCTACAACCCGTCGTGGGACGGCACCGACGACTTCCGCGCGGTGATCGAAACCGACGACGGCGTCGAGGGCGAGCTGGTCCGCGAGACCGACCGCTACGAGGAGGTGCCGGCCAACGGAACGGCATCGATCGTCATCGCGCCCGAAGAACCCTACGACCCCGAGGAGGCCGCCCGCGTCCAGCGGTTCGTCGAGGACGGCGGGACGCTGATCGTCCTCGAGAACTTCGGGCCGGATGCCGACGCCCTGCTCGCCGACGTCGGCGCCGACGCTCGTACCGACGGGCGCCTGATACTCGACGAGCGCCACTACGACCGCGGGCCGGCGATGCCCGTCGCTACAGGTGTCCAGAACCACTCGCGGACCGCCGGCGTCGACCAGCTCACGCTCAACCACGCGACGGCGGTCGAGCCGAACGGCGCGACGGTGCTCGTCGAGACGAGCGATTACGCGTACCTCGGCGACTCGGCCGACGCCGAACTCGACGACGAGGCGGAACTCGACTCGTATCCCGTCGCGACCGTCGAAGACGTCGGCGACGGCGAGGTGGTCGTCGTCGGCGATCCGAGCATCGCCATCAACGCGATGTACGACGAACCCGAGAACGCCGCCTTCCTGCAGCGCCAGTACGCCGACGAAGAGCGGGTCCTCTTCGACGTCACGCACACGGGCGAGGTGCCGCCGCTCACGGGCGCGGTCCTGACGGTTCGCGACCTGCCCGCGCTACAGGCGCTGCTCGGGCTGCTGGCCGTCGCGGCCGTCGCCGGTGGTGTACGGCGGCCGCTCGGTCCCACGCTCGAGGCGGTTCGAACCCGCGTGTCTCGCTCGCAGGATACGAGTGCCCTGCCGTCCGCCGAGCAGGCAGGGCTCTCCGACGAGGAACGGGCCGCCTACCTCCGCGAGCGACATCCCGACTGGGACGAGGAGCACATCCAGCGAATGATAACAGCGCTTAACCGATCCCGGCAGAAACGGGACGACTGATGAGCGAGACCGATGGCACCGAATTCTTCGCGGGTGACCCGCAGGCGGTCTACGACGAGATCCGAGCCGAAACCGAGCGCGTCCTGATCGGAAACGACGACGCGATCGAGCACCTCACGATCGCGCTGCTGTCCCGCGGCCATCTCCTGCTCGAGGGCGTTCCCGGCGTCGCCAAGACGACGATCGCGAACCTCGTGGCGCGGGCGACCGGGCTGGAGTACCAGCGCATCCAGATGACGCCCGACGTCCTCCCCGCCGACATCACCGGCACGCACGTCTACCGGGAACCCACCGGCGAGTTCACACTCCAGCGCGGGCCGGTCTTCGCGAACCTGGTCGTCGCCGACGAGATCAACCGGGCGACGCCGAAGACTCAGAGCGCCCTGCTCGAGGCGATGCAGGAGCGGACGGTCACGATCGAGGGCGAGACGCTCGCGCTGCCGAAGCCGTTCACGGTCGTCGCGACGCAGAACCCCATCGAGATGGAGGGCGTCTTCGAGCTGCCGGAAGCCCAGCGCGATCGCTTCATGTTCAAGCTCACGGTCGACCTGCCGGCGCGCGACGAGGAGGCCGAACTGCTCGATCGTTTCGACGCCGACCCGACGCTCGATCCCGACGAGATCGGCCAGGCCGTCAGCGCCGAGAGCATTCGCTCGGCCCGGAAAACGGTGACGGACGTTCACGTCGCCGACCCCGTCAAGGAGTACGTCCTCGATCTCGTCACGGCGACCCGGGACCACCCGGACGTCGACCACGGCGCCTCCCCGCGGGCGTCGCTCGCGTTTCTCAACGGGGCGAAGGCACGGGCGGCGATTCACGGCCGCAGCTACGCCATTCCGGACGACGTCAAGACCCTCGCCGAATCGATTCTGGCCCACCGCCTCGTGTTGAACACCGAGGCCGAACTTGGCGACGTCCGACCGGTCGACGTCGTCGCGGACATCGTCGACACCACCACGATGCCGGATACGGACGTCACCGAAGTCGAACAGCCCGAACTGAACTGAGAACGACCAGCCCGAGCCGAATCGAGAACGAGTTTTGACCGCGACTCAGGCGCCGCTCTCGGAGCCGCCGTCTGCGGTCTCGAACCGACACGTCACCAGCCAGTCCGCACGCTCGTCACCGGGCTCGACCTCGAGCGTGACGGGACGCTCGAGCCCGGTTGCCAGGCCGACGGCGACGAACGAGCCGATCGGGTGATCGAACCGGTCGACGGCGCCGAACGCGCTGTTCGAGATCGCGACCGTGACGCGCCCGTCTGCGGCGTCCGCGTCGGCATCGGCGCTGTCGGCCAGTTCGAACTGCTCGACGAGTCCGTCACAGAGCTGCGTGGCCAGCGGCGTCGCCGCGGTCGCGAGTTCGCCGGGGAGCACGCGCCGAAACTCCTCGAACAGCGTGGCACCGGTCGGCGTGAGTACGAGCCCGCGTTCGTCCCCTTCGAGGACGATCGGGCCGCCGTGGTCCGTCGGCGGCTCGTAGGTAGCGTGGAGCGGGACGTACAGCCGGCCGGTCTCCGAACCGGCCCCCGGCAGGTAGACGCGCTCGTCGCGAAGGCCGAGTTCGGACGCGATGGCCGCGCCGTTTTCGGCCCAGGCGGCGTAGACGCGCTCGCCGACCGAGGCGGCGACGAACTGACCGGGCGTCAGATAGTAAGTTAGGAGCCCGCCGAACAGCCCGGTGGCACCGAGCGCGAGGAGAACCTCGCGATTCCCGGGAAAGGCCACGCCGGCGACGACCGCCACCAGGCCGATCGCGCCCAGACCGATCGCCGTCCGCCGATACTGCGACTGGCGGGCGCGGGCGTACTCCGCCCGGAGCCGGCGATTCTCCTCGGTGAGCAGTTCCGCACGCGCTGCAGCCTGCTCGCGCGGTGTCGCAGTATCTGCGTTCCCGTCATCGTCGGCTGTCTCCGTTTCTGTACGGTCGTTGAATTCGAAATCGTTCGTACTCATTCGTCGTCACCATCGTTCTGTGGCACTTCTGGATCCTCGACGAGCCCGAGCGTGACCAGTCCGTAGCGATAGCACCCGTAACTCGCGAGCGCGAGACCGCCGCTCGTGACCGCCGCGGCGAGCCACAGCGACTGCGAGCGAACGACGAGCCAGGCGAGCCCGCCCAGCGCGAGGACGGCGCCGAGCGTCACCGCGCCGACGCGACCCGGCGCCTCGGAACGGATCGTCGGCTCGAGCACCATCACGAGGAAACCGGCTTCGACGACCGCGAACGCGGTCGGATCGATACCACTGGGGAACACCGCGACGAGCAGGACGTGTCCGACGGCGATCGCGTACGGAGTGCCGACGACGTACCAGACGAGGGCGGTCGTCGCTCCCGCGAGAACACCGAGCGGGCCGCCGGCGAGTCCGAACGCGGCGACGAGGGAGAGCATCACGACGACCGCCGACCACCGCGAACTAACCTGGTTGCGGGCACCGAACCGCGATCCGACACGCACGTCCGCGAACAGCGTTCCGTCGATCATCGCCGCTCACCTCGCGCTTGCGCGCGCTTGCGGCCCGCGCTGAGGACGGTCGACAGCCGGTCGTCGGGTGCAACCTCGAGTGCCGTGACCTTCTCCATGCGATCGAGTTTCTGCCGGAAAGCGTCGAAGTCGCGGTACCGATCGTAGGCTCGCTCGACGTCGGCCAGTCCGCCCGACGAAAAGAGGGGCGTCGGCGTGAGCAGGACCAGGACCTCGTTGTCGTTCTGGCGGGCGAGCAGGACCGCCTCGTAGAGCGCCTCGGGGTTCGAGTCGTCCGTACAGATCACCGTCCAGATTCGTTCGTACCGTTCTCTCACCGCGTATCGGACGGCTCCGAGCAACGGATCCGATTCGAGACGCGTATCGTACCCCCGGGTCGCGTAGAACGGGTCGAGCGTGCGCGCGAACGTGTCGGGGGCGTGCTCGAGGCCGGACGGGGAACCGCGGGTGCGGACCGCCGAACCGGTCGACGGCGTCGGGGTTCGCTTGGACGTCTCGGTCGGCTCGAGGTCGAGCAGCTGTCGGCGAATCGAGAGGTAGTGAGTCGGCCCCGTCGCCGGCTCGAGCCGCGACGTGAGCCCCTCGTCGCCGACCGTCACCAGCCCGACCGGATCGTCGAGGTTCCGGGCGCTCGCGACCGCCGCGAGCGCGGCTTCTCGGAGGTAACTGAGTTTCGACGCTGTCGGCGAGTCGCCGCCGAGCGCGCGCCGGTGGTCGACGATTACCATCGTCGGCCGGTTGGTCTCGGCCTCGTACTCGCGAACGTAGAGGCCGTCGTGGCGCGCGGTGGTTTTCCAGTCGATCCGGTCGGCCGTATCGCCGGGGACGTACTCGCGGAGCTCGGCGGGCTCGGTGCCCGATCCGAACCACCCCGTTTCGTGTTCCCCGGGCGCGATCGCCGTCCGGTCGCCGCCTTTCCCGACGTGAACGGACCGCGGACCCCGGGGTTCGACCGTCATCTCGGGCGTCGGACCGACCGACAGCGTCGTTTCGAAGCGGCCGTCGGTCGCAGTGAGCGTCGCCTGGTCGAAGAGATGGCGTCCCGCGACCGGCCAGTTCACCGCCGTTGTGTGCCGAGCGATCGTCTCGCCCGGCTCGAGCGACACGCGTGGTGGTTCGTCGACGACGCCAGCCGTCGGAACGCCGGCGACTGCGGTCAGAAAGAGCGAACTCGGCCCCTCGAGGCTCGCCTGGAGCGTGACGGGCGTCGACTCGTCGGTCCGGACCGCGCTCGCGACGGGGGCCTGAGCGACCGTCAGCGACGCGGTCGTCTCGCGGAGGGCTGTGAGAAAGCGGTACTGCTGGCCGAGGAACCACGCGCCGAGCAGCACCGTCGCTGCGAGTAACAGCGGGCGAGCGAAGACGGCGGCGAGGCCGGCGAGAAGAGCCGCGAGAACCGCGACTCCCCACACCTGACGCGTCGGACGCATATACAGCAGTGGTTTTCCGGTGCCATGTTGAACCTACTGGTTGCCGGTTAGGTTCAGCGAGCTCGACCGGACAACTTTTTGTGTCGAGCGACAAATCACGGGTCGTGAACGACGCGGTCGTCAGCATGTTTGTGGCCACGTTGCTGGTCTGCAGCCTTTCCGGAACGGCGCTCGCGGGAGCGGGGGCGCCGGCCGCTCCCGAGTCTCCCCAGTCGAATCAGGTCCTCGGAGCGCTCGCGACGACCGACGACGCGGATGCGGAGAACGACACGGTCCGCCACCAGAACCCCGACGAGTACGACGCCGAGGGTGACGATGCACAACTCGAGTCGTGGCTGTCGAACCAGCTCTCTTCGCAGCTCCAGGACAGCACGATCGCGCTGAGCGAGGGCGAGTACGACCTGGCGCGCGAGTACGTCGACGAGGAGTACCAGGACCGGCTCGGTCAGTACGTCGAAGTGACCGGCGAGACGGAGTCGACGAGCGCTGGTGACGAGGACGGCGAGCCGACCGAGCCGGACGAGGCCTACGAGCAAGCCGCCGCGGAACAGGAGCGACTGGCCGACAACGTCGAGGAGTACCGCGAGACCAAAGCCGAGTACGAGGCCGCGCTCGAGGCCGGGGACGACGAACGGGCTCACGAACTCGCCCGAGAACTCGAGGAACTGTACGCGGAGATCGACGAGGCTGGCGGCAACGCCGTCACCAGCTACGAGGTCCTCACGAACGAAACCGACGCGGACCTCTCGGAGGCGGCCGGTGCCGTCAACGAGACGCGAGACGAGATCGCGGACGAACAGACCGTCGTTCGCGAACAGCAGTTCGTCGAAACCGAACTCCATCTCGAGACCGACGACGAGACGGCATCGTTCAGCGATCCGCTCGTCGTGCACGGCGAGATCCGGACGGCCGACGGATCGTCGGTCGAGGACGAGGAGATTCAGTTGCTGGTCGAGGGCGAGCCGGTTACCGTCGACAGCGAGAGCGGCGAGTGGTGGTCCGAGGACGCCGACGGCGGGTTCGAACTCGAGTACCGGCCGACGACGCTCGACCTCGAGTCGGAGGCGATTACCGTCGAGTACGTCCCCGACGATGCGTCGACGTATCTCGGCAGCGAGGCGGAACTCGACGTCGACCTCGAGCAGGAGGAGCCGACGATCACCGACCTGGAGGCGACCGACGAGGTCGCCTACGGCGAGACGCTGCAGGTCAGCGGCGAACTGGCCGTCGACGGGGTTCCGGTCGACGACGTGCCACTCGCCGTGACGGTCGACGGTGAGAGTTTTGGAACCCTCAACGTCTCCGACGGAACGTTTTCGGGGTCGGGTCCCGTTCCCGCGAACGTCTCCGACGGCGACCAGACGGTGCGCGTGTCACTTCCGTTCGAGGACCAGGCGCTCGCCGCCACGACGGCCGAGGTGCCAGTAACGGTCGCCGAAACGGAGACCGAACTGGCGGTCGAGGCGACGGCGATCGGCGAGGACGAACTCGCCGTCGAGGGCTCACTCGAAACCGCCGGCGGTGAAGGCCTCGAGGGACAGCCGGTACAGTTGCAGATCGACGACACGACCGAGACGGTCACAACCGATGCGGACGGCGAGTTCGCCGACACCGTTACCCTTCCGTCGACAGCAGGGGGTGAAGACGTGACCGTCACTGCGACGTACGAGGGGACGGGAACGAGTCTGGCGGCAGCCACGACCGAGGCGGCGGTGCCAGTACCTGGTGGCGAGGGCGGGCTCCTCGACGGTGTGCCGTCCTCGCTGCTGGCCGTCCTCGGCGCACTGCTCGCGATTGTGACTCTCACCGCGATCGGCTGGTGGCATCGCCGACAGTCGGAAGCCGGCCAGCTACCGCGTGAACCCTCGGATGACGCGGGCTCGTCCACTAGCGACCGCGCAGCGGAGTCGTCGGCGCCGTCTCGAGCCGTCGCCGACTCGCTGGTCTCGCGGGCGGCCGAACAGCTCGCAGACGGTCGCGCGGATTCCGCGGTGCGGTCCTGCTACGCGGCCGTTCGGCACGTCCACGGAGCGACGCTCGGTGGCACCGGCGCGCTCACCCACTGGGAGTTCTACCGGCAGCAGGCGGATGCAGGCGCCGCTTCGGGCGCAGAGGCTGACTCGCTCCGCGAGATCGTCGAGGCCTACGAGCGGGCCGCGTTCACGCCCGACTCGATCTCGGAGTCGGCGGCGCGGCACGTCCTCGAGCGGACACGACAACTGTGCGAGACCGACGGGAAAGCGACGCGATCGCCAGTCTCGGAGTCAACGCATCCGAGCGACGACTAAGCGACATCGATCGACCGACTTTTATTACCGTCCCGCTGATGCAGTAGTGAATGGACGACCGACGGTCCCTCCGGTTATTGCTCCCCCGCCCATTGCGGAGGCTACCCGCCGATCTCGTGGCGATGATCGCGGTGACCGCTCTCGTCAACGTCGCCGTCTTCGCGCCCCTGATTCGCGAAACGCCGCTTCGCGTGCCGCTCGGGCTCGCGTTCGCGCTGTTCGTCCCCGGCTACGTCTTCGTCGCCGCACTCTTTCCCGAGGCCGGGGAGTCCCCGACGGCCGACCAGCTCGCCGACGATCCGGACGACGACGGGCTGTTCGCGGACGCGCCGTTCCGCTCGGGGATCGACGGCATCGAACGCGTCGCGCTCGCCTTCGGCCTGAGCATCGCCATCGTCCCCCTGATCGGCCTCGTGCTGAACTTCACGCCGTGGGGGATCCGGCTGACGCCGATCATGGTTTCGCTGACCGGATTCACGGTCGCCGCGACGGCCGTCGCGGCCCACCGCCGGTGGGAGCTTCCCGCCGAGGAGCGATTTCAGGTGCCCTACCGCGAGTGGTACGCGGCCGGGCGGACGGAGCTGCTCGAGCCCGAAACCCGGCTCGACGGCGCCCTGAACGTCCTGCTGGTGTGCTCGATCGTCCTCGCGGTCGGCGTCGTCGGCTTTGCCGTCGTCTCCCCGCCGCAGGGCGAACAGTTCTCCGCGATCTACATCCTCACCGAGGACGACGACGGCGAACTCGTCGCCGACGGCTACCCGACCGAGTTCACGCAGGGCGACAGCGAGGAGATCGTTCTCGGGATCGACAACAACGAGCACCAGACGACCGACTACACCGTCGTCGTCCTCGAGCAGGAGACCGAGACGGTGGTCAACGAGAGCGCCACCGGGCCACCCGCCGACGGGAACGAGACCGCCGGGAACGACACGCCGGTCAACGAAACGGTCGTGACCGACCAGCGAGAGCTCGACCGGTTCGAGACGACGCTCGCACACAACGAATCGTGGCACCACACCCACGAACTCGAGCCGACGATGGTCGGCGACGACATTCGCATCGTGTGGCTGTTGTATCCCGACGAAGAGGTCCCTGACGAGCCGTCGATTGACGATACTGAGTACCACGTTCATCTCTGGGTGGACGTCGATGAGGATGACGCTTGACTCCGGCCCGTCCGGAACGTGACATTCTCCAGCGTGGACGCTGAGGCTTCCCGTCCCACCTCCTCACCAGCGAGTACGGCCTTAACTTTCTCGTCGATCCCCAACGAGACAACCTCGCCGAAGGTCCACGAATCCATCTTGAGGTCGTCGAATGTCCAGGTCTCGAACTTCGCGTCGATCTTCGAGGGGCATTTGCAAGGAAAGAATCTATGATAAATACCTGTGTCCTTCAGGGCGGAGCGTCAGTCAACGAAACCAGACATAACGGGTACCACCCCCGCTCACCGCCACGAATTCACCGGGAAAGAGCCAGCATCGAACCGATAGCAAGCGATCCGAAAATGAGAATGAATCACGTGTACACCCGGATGGTCTGCGGACGAGAGCAACCGCGACCGGCGTCCGCTATTCCCCCGTTGCTGGCCGGCAGTACGCGCTCGATACCGCTCTCGAGGCTGAAGACGTGTCGCCGCAGGTTGACGCTGATGAGTCGGCAGTAACTCGTCGGTGGATCGCTTCCCCAACCGAAATACCTACCTAAAACACATGGAAACCCAAACATCGTACCGCGAAAAGAGTCGTACAGTGGTCGTCGCCGCACTTTTGATCGTGTCGATGGTCGCTATGTCGGTAGTGGCTGCAGGCGCGGTAACCGCACAGAATGATGCGTCTGCGAACGACGGACTCGAACTGTCGGTCGACGGGACGGACTCGGTTGACACCAACGGATCGGCTGTGTTCGACGCTACCGTGACCAACTCCGGTGACGAGGAGGTCACGACTGACGTCGTCTTCGAAATCCGCGGTGAAGTGGTCAGTGAGGAGGTCACTGTCGGCTCGGACGACACGGAGTCCATCACCTTCACTGCCGAAGGATACGCCTTCGACGAGGGCGAATACGACTGGACGATCACCGCCGGTGACGAGGAAGCCTCCGGTGTCCTCACCGTTACCGACGATGCCGACGAGGAGGACGCGGACGAAGAGACTGACGAGGAAGAATCCGATGAGACGGGCGATGACGTCGCTGATGACGAAGACACAGACGAATCGGATGCTGACGAGGAAGACACTGACGATGACGCCGGTGACGATGACTCCGCTGACGAGGAAGACGCCGACGAGGAGTACGCCGGTGAAGAGCATGGTGACGAGGAAAACGATGATGAAGAGCACGCGGACGAAGAGGCCGACGATAATGCCACCGACGAAGAGGATGCTGACGATGACGTCGCCGACGACGAGGGTGACGAAGAAGAGTCCGATGATAACGTCACCGACGAGGAGGATGCGGACGAAGATGATGCTGCCGAGGAAGACGCCGCCGGTGAGGACGACGAGGGAGATAGTATGCCCGGCTTCGGTGTCAGCGTCGCAGTCGTCGCGCTGCTCGCCGCCGCCATGCTGACACTCCGTCGACAGGGCTGAACTCCTTCCCTTATTCGCTCACGGCTGACGCCGTTTGCTGTCTCACCACGAACGATCACGTCGGCACGGTTCGCGAGTTGCCGAGAACGCGACTGCCTCGTCTCGCTGACGATGGCGAGGGGGAACTGCGGATCCACGAACAACGCGGGCCGGGTTCCTTGAGGCCGTACTCGAACCAGACGCCACGCGATCGACACCGATTTTCCACGCCGAACGCGTTGCATCCCTCCGAAACAGAAAACCTTTGACGAGCTTGGCCTTCCCTCGAGAGGATGACACGGGAACCGTTCGGTCAGCTCGGTCGCGCCGTCGCGGCCGGCCTCCTCCTCGCGGCCCTCGTCGGACTCCTGGTCTGGACGGGCGCGTCACCCGTCACCCCCCTGGAGAGCGAGGTGCCGAACGAGGTCGAGGTCACGCCCGATCGCGAGGCCTACGTCGGCGAGCAGGTGGTCCTCGGCGGCTTCGTCGTCGACACCGACCCCGTCGTGCTCGCGACGTGGGCGAGCGGCGACGGCCGGTTCACCCTGGTCGACGCCGACGAGCACGTCCAGAACACCGACGAGCCGCTCGAGACCGGCGACCACATGTCGGCCTACGGGACGCTCGAGGACGAGTCGACGCTCGTCGTCGAACGGGCGACGGTCCAGCAGCCCTCCGAGACGCGGTACATGGTCCTCGTCTCGCTGCTCGGCGGCCTCTGGGTCGCCGGCCGACTCGTCCGCGACTGGCGGTTCGACCTCCAGCGACTCGCGTTCGTTCCGCGCGACCGGGCGCGCTCGCGTGACGATACCGACGGGACCGACCGTGAACGATCGTTCGATTCGGCCTCCGACGCGCGAGCGCGCGATGAACCCGTTTCCGCGACCCAGGGAAGCGCCCGCTCGAGCGGGGGTGAGCGTCGTGGCTGACGTCCTCACCCACGTTATCGTGGGCTACGTGATCGGGATGGTGCTCTCGTTCAGGTACGAGCGGATGCGACCGGCCCACGTCACGCTGGTCATGCTCGGCGCGCTCTCGCCGGACTTCGCGAAGGCCGACCTGTTCGTCTCGGACTGGGTCGTCCGGTCGCTGCTCGGCGTTCCGTTCTCCTGGTCGCCGCTGCACACGCTCGGCGGGACGATCGTCGCCGTGCTCCTCGTCTCGCTTCTGGTTGCTCCGGAGTACCGCTGGCACGCGCTCGCGCTGGTCGCGATCGGCGCCGCCTCGCACCACGTCCTGGATCTCACGCTCATGAGCCCGACCGGGCGGGCCTACGCGGTCTTCTGGCCGTTCACCGACTATCGGCCGCCCGCGGGCGGGCTCTACCTGAGCAGCGACCGGTGGCCGGCGCTCCTCGCAGGAGCTCTCGCGGTGCTCGTCTGGGGAATCGATCGGTACCGTCGCGACGAGGTCGAGGGTTCGTCGGCGCTCGAGTAATTTCGAACTCCTCCGCACCTCTCCAGTACCTCCTCGCTAGCGAGCCGTCGACTGCGGCTAGTCACGACGAGGACCGAAACTGCTGACTCGAGCACGAACTCGAGATGAATCGAGGTGGAGGCGAAAACGGTCCGTCAGGCCTGCTCGTCGGTCACGTCCTCTTCCCAGGTCGCGGACGCGGTGATCCGGTCGTCGTCGACGTCGATCGTCGCCTCGGCGGCCGAGGAGCCGAGTGCGCCCTCGAGTTCGGACTCGTCGGCCGTCAGATCGTCGCCGAGCGCGGCGAACGCGCCGGTGGCGCCGTCGTCCTCGAGGTCGAGCGAGCTACAGATGCCGGTCGCCCGCTCGAACTGGTCGAACTCCGCGTCGTCCGCGGCCTCCTCGTCGTCGGCCGGATCGTTCGCGTTATCGGCGTCATCTCCGTCGCTTACGTAGCCGCCGAAGACGAGCTGGCCGTGGCCCGCTTCCTCGAGCAGCCACTCGACGTCGGGCTCCGCGTCGGCTGCGGTGTCGCCCTCGCGGGCCTCGATCGGTCCGCGAATCAGCTCCTCGGTGTCGACGTCCTCGTCGTCGCCCGCGAAGACGATCGCGTCCTCGCTGACGGCGATCACGGCGGGGCCCATCGCGTCCTCGTCGCTCGGCTCGTAGCGCTCGAAGTCGCCGATCTCGCCGGTCCGCTCGTACTCGCTCGCGAAGAAGTCGTCGTCCGGCACGGTGGTCAGTTCGGCGTCGATCTCTTCGGTGTCGATTTCGCCGGCGAGGACGATCGCGTCGTTCACCCAGAGGATCTCCGCGACGTTCGTCTCGAAGTCGCCGGCGGTGGATCCGTCTTCGTCGTCCGCGTCATCGCCCTCCGACTGTACGAGGCCCATCAGGCCGGTTCCCCAGAGGCCGAAGCCGGCGCCCATGATGCCGACGAACGCGCCGAGCATCGGGTAGGCGATCATCGCGTCCTCGTCGTCGCCCCAGTCGTCCGGGTCCTCGTCCTCCTCCGGGTCCGGTTCGTCCAGCGACTCGAGCGCCCCCCGGTCGACGTACGCGAAGACGACGTCTCCGTCCGCGTCCAGGTGAAGCCAGTTCGCGTAGGCGGGCACCTCGCCGCCGTCCTCGAGGCCGACCGTCTCGAGACAGCCCGCGGTCGTGCCGACCGCGGCCGCTGCCGTCGCGCCGGTGAGCTTGAGCAGGTTCCGTCGGTGCAGTGTCATCTTCGACCTGTTCGAAGAACTGAATAAAGTCTCTTCTGGTTCGATCGCTCGTGCGTCAGGTCAGGACGTGATACTGTCTTGTGCTTCGAAGGGTGAAGGATTGAATCAACTATGTCCGACCTCTTTCATTGATTGTAGAATCGAGTTCCTTCTCAAAAATACGTATTTGGAGACGGTATACTCAGTAAATTCGTACCTTCCGAAGTTCAGTGACTGACCTGTAGATCAGCGCGTAGAATCGCTCAAACGCGGTGATAGTGGTACTGACTACCTATAGAGAATGAGAGGTATAAGACAGAAAGCTTATTACACACTTGCAAAAAGAAGCGGTTACCCCTACCCGGGGCGAGTCGGCTGCGACACGGCATATGGCTGATTCGCTTTCCACCCGAATCGCACGCAAACCAACCAAACCAACGACAAGACAACAATAAATGACAAGCGAAACTTCATTCCGCGAAAAGGGACGCGCAGTGTTCCTGGCCGCGCTTATGGTCCTCTCGGTTTTCGCGATGGCAGCTGCCCTTCCGGGCACTGCTGTTGCCGATCACGAGGACGAAACTGAAAACCTCGATAGCGGACAGACGTACTGGGCAGGACAAGAACTAGACTTCACTACCACTAACCAGAGCCTGAACGCGACTTGGAACGTCTACGGTGTTGAGGGTGACGAGGACACGAGCTTCGAAACCCAGATCAACATCCGTGACGGCGAGGCGACCCTCGACACGTCCAGTCTGGACGCTGACGAGTACGACCGCTTCGCGATTCAGAACAACAACAACAAGTGGGTCACCTTCGATGCGACCGGTGCCGAAACCGGAACGGACACCGCCACTAACGCATCCTTCACGCTCCTCCAACAGGACCTGAGCGTTGAATTCCAGGCTGACACCGCCACCGACATGAGTTCGGAGGTCGACATCAACGTTGATGACGACCGTGGTACCCAGGACCTCCTCGTTGAAGCCGACAACCTCAACGGTGACGACCTTGTCGATCTCTTCGATGAAGAGGATGTCACGAAGCACGATGATGACACGGTCCTCATCTCGAACGTTGCAAACGACCAGACCCTGAACGGCAACTTCACTGACGTCGACACTGGTGAATACACGTTCACCTTCACGAGCGCAGACACCGGTGTCTCTGCATCTGATGACATCGAAATTGTCGACGCTGGTGACGTTGACGCGCAGTTCGATGACAACTCTGTCTCCGAGACCCTCGGTGACGTTGCTGCGATCACGATCAACCTTGAGAACACGGACGAGGCTGACCTCACTATCGGCGGTGAGGACGAAGGTTGGATGATCAACGCAACTGTCTACGATGAAGAAGACGACGGTGAGGTTACCGTCTACTTCAACACCGCTGCAGCCGGTGACGAAACTGACGTTGGCGACGATACGGATGTCCTCTCCGCCAACGGTAACAACGTCGTTGACGTTGACACCCACGAAAGCCTGACTGATGTCCTCGCAACGGGCTCCTACGACACGAGCCTCGAAGTGCAGGGCGATCAGAAGGACCGTGGTACGCTGAACCTGCAGGAAGGTTCGGTTGACAGCGCAACGGTCGAGAAGGCCAACGGTGGCGCTGACTACGAAGACGCTGAGGAACTTCGCGAGTACCTCAACGACGACAGTGAGGTTGCTGAAGGCGACCTCGCAGTGATCGAAGTTGCAGCAAGCGGTATCTACGGCTACGATCTGTCCAACCAGGGTATCGACGTCACCCTCGAGCAGACTGAACCTGGTATGAACCAGGACCCAGTCGAGCTCACTCCTGACGACACGATCTACGACCAGGACAGCGACCAGGTCTACTATGTCATCGACACGAGCAACCTGCTCGATGATGACCGCATTGATGACGGTGAAGAGTTCACTTTCACGTTCGAAGTCGACTCTGACAAGAACGACTTCCTGAGTGAAGACGCGGACCTCGAAACCGCATTCACCGTGAACGAGCGTACTGTGGAGTTCACGGAAGATGAATACGAACTCGAGAACGACGAGGGCCAGGAAATCTCCGGTACCTCGAACTTCGCATCCGGTGCTGAAGTCGATGTGACTGCCCAGACGGGTGGCGATCACGCCTTCTTCAGCCAGAAGACTGCTGAAGTCGACGAGAACGGTGACTGGACCGCTACGTTCGACTTCTCCCACCTCGAAGATGGCGTCGAATTCGATCTGACGGCCTCGGACGTTGGCGGCGACGCTGACGATGCTGAAGCCACTGGTGCCGTCAGTGAAGCTGACGACGGCGAAGCAGCCCTCGACGTCGTCGGTGACGCACCGTCTGAAGTCGACGTTGACGAGGACGCTACGCTCGACGTGACCGTCACGAACGACGGTGACGAAGCGGGTAACGCGACGCTCGAAGTCACTGTCGGTGACGAAGAATACAGCGAAGATCTCGAACTCGAGGGCGGTGAGTCCGAGACCTTCAGCTACGACTTCGACACTAGCGAAGAAGGTGACATCGAGTGGACGGCTACCGTTGACGACGCCTCGGACTCCGGCACGCTGACCGTCGAGGCTGAGGATGACGGCGTTGAAGACGACGGCGAAGAAGATGACGGCGTCGAGGACGACGGCGTCGAGGACGACGGCGTTGAAGACGACGACGCTGAAGACGACGAAGCTGAAGACGACGGTACCGAGGACGACGGCGAGGACGACGACTCCACGCCCGGCTTCGGTGTCGCTGTCGCACTCGTCGCGCTGCTCGCCGCCGCCATGCTGGCGCTCCGCCGCCAGAACTAAACGGTAACTAACTACCGGACTTCGTCCGGCTCTTGCGACATTTCGCCTTTCTTTCGGACGCTACGCCGCCAGCGACAGCAGTCGCTGTTCTCGAAGCGCTTACACAGCCTCGAGACCGTAGCTGACGGCGCGTTCGTGAAACGCATTGTACAACGATGGACCTCACCGAGCGACGGCGTTCCCGCCACGACGAGCCGCCGAACACGAGTCCACGTCGAGCTGGTGGCGATCGCCCGTCGGAGACGTTCCCTCCCGAAGCGGTTCGAGCGTCGAACGAGTACGACACGTTCCTCACTAGTTCACACCCGAGGTCTACCCAACGTATCAGTACAGAAAACTTATACTGGTGAAATTCACACAGACTATCACGTCGCCCTCCAGCAACGTAACGCGGAGTCAACCGGGCCGCGGATGCGCGCGATCCGGCACCGGTCGCTCTAGCCGAGGCGGACGCGAGAACCATGGATACGCAACAACGAGACGGTCGGATACAGCCGCTCGCCGACAGCTGCCGCCGGCTCTGGGACGCCCTCGAGCCGGCGCGCAAGCGCGTTCGGTCGCGGTTCACGATCGATACGCGAGCCCTCGCCGCCCTCCGCATCGCGCTCGGCTCGATCATCCTGTTCGACCTGCTCCAGCGGGCAGCGTACATCGATGTGTTCTACACCGACAACGGCGTCCACTCGGTGGCCGCGTACGAGACGACGTACAGTCAGTACACCGGCCTCTCGCTCCACGCAGCGTCTGGCGAACTGTGGTTTCAGCAGTTCATGTTCGCGCTCGCCGGACTGTTCGCCCTCGCGCTGATCCTGGGCTATCGGACCCGGCTGGTGGGATTCGTCTCGCTCGTACTGGTGTTCTCGCTACACGCGCGAAACCCGGCGCTTCTCAACGGTGGCGACCGGTTGCTGCGAGTCCTGCTGTTGGTCGCGCTTTTGACTCCGTTAGGAGAGCGGTGGTCGATCGATGCCCTTCGTCGCGGCTCGGCTCGAACCAGCGTGGTCAGCTTCGGAACCGTCGCGCTTCTCGCCCAGCCCCTCGCCGTGTTCGCGTCGAACGCCTATCTCAAACACGGGGGTGAATCCTGGTACGCCGGAGAGGCGGTCCGGATTGCGCTCGCCAACGACGTGATGACGGTCTACCTCGGGAACCACCTCAGCGCCTATCCGTCGCTCCTGGAAGCGTTCAACTGGGCGTGGATACTCCTGCTGACCGGATCGATCGCGTTTCTTCTGCTGACCGACGGACGGACACGCGCGTTCTTCGCGCTCGTCTACATCGGTTCGTTCGCGGGGATGCTGGTGTCGTTATCCGTCGGCCTGTTTCCGTTCGTGCTGACCGCGTCGGTGATCCCGTATCTCACGGCGCCGTTCTGGGACGCGCTCGCGCGGCCGATCCCGTCTCGGTGGCTCGATCGTCGTCCGACGGCGGCACAGCTCGGTCCGCTCGGCCGGCCCCCCGTCGAACGTCGCGCGCTCGATCGCCTCCAGAGGAACGGCTACGAGTCGCTCGCTTCGTTTACCGTCGAGTTCGGTCGATCGCTCGTGACGGTCGCTGGCGTCCTCGCTATCGTCTGGATCGTTTTGTTCAGCGCAAGCTACGCGGCCGGCGTGGACGTTCCCGACGAGATCGATCACACCCACGTCGACCAGCAAAAGTGGGGACTGTACGCACCGGATCCGTCCGAATCGTACGGCTGGTACGTCGTCGAAGCCGAGTTAGAAACCGGAGAGTCGGTCGACGCGTTTCGGGGCGGAAACGTGACCATGGACCGGCCCCCGGACGCGTCCCAGGAGTACGACACCTTCCGCCACCGCAAGTACATGAGCCTGGTCCGTGATTCCGGACGGGAGGACACCCTCGACATCGTCGCCGAGGAGTACGCCGACTGGGCGTGCGTGCAAGCCAACGCGGAGCACGACGGGCAGGTCGAGCAGGTGACGGTGTACCGGCTCATCCAGTCTAGCCCGATCGATGGCGAGTACGAGGACGATCCGAATCACTACACGGTCATCGAGCGAGACTGTTGACTCGGTTCGCGAACTCGAGTCGCGAGCCGAACAGTTGAAGCCGTCGCGCTGATCACGTGACGACGATGAAGAACGCGCCGATCAACGGAGCGAAACCGCGATGACGGACCGGGAACGAACCGCGAAAGCGCTCGCGATCGGCTTCGCCTGCGGGATCGTGATCGCCGTCGGCTTCGTCGCGATTTTCGACGACCTCTTTCTCGGCGCGTCGTCGGGACTCACGTTCGGCGTCGTGATCGCGGCGCTGGTCGCCAATCGCTGGGAAGAACGAGCGCAGTGAACCGCCTCGGCCTGCTCCGCCTGTAGAACGGTTAGTCGTCCGCCGCGGCCGCCTCGGTTTCGGCGCTCGAGTCGGCTCGCTCCAGATCCTCGAGGTACTCGTCGACGTCGAGGGCGGCCTTCGACCCCATCCCGGCGGCCGTGACGGCTTGCTGGTAGTGGTAGTCGACGACGTCGCCGGCGCCGAAGATGCCGGGGACGTCGGTCTCGGTCTGGCCGCCGCCGTCGCCGCCCTGGGTGCGGAGGTAGCCCTCGGCGTCCATCGTGACGCCGGTGCCCTCGAGGTAGTCGGTGTTCGGCGTGTGGCCGATGGCGAAGAAGACGGCGCCGACGTCGAACTCGAACTCGTTGGTCTCGGGGTCGTCGAGCCGGTCGGTGGGGTGGCCCTGATCGTTCTCGACCAGCGTGACGTGGTCGACGCCCTCCGCCTGGGAGCCGTGGATCTCGGTCAGTTCGGTGTTCTTCATGATCTCGATCTCGCCCGCTTCGACCTTCTCGTGGACGCGGTCGATCCAGTACTGTTCGGCGCGGAACTCCTCGCGCCGGTGGGCGATGTAGACGGTGTCGGCGAACTTCGTGAGGAAGGTCGCCTCCTCCATGGCGGCGTCGCCGCCGCCGACGACGAGCATGTCCTCGTCGCGGAAGAACGCGCCGTCACAGGTCGCACACGTCGAGAGCCCGTAGCCCATCAGCTCGTCCTCGCCGGGGATGCCGAGCGTGCGGGCGCTCGCGCCCGAGGCGGCGATGATGGCGTCGGCGGTGTAGACGTCGCCGTTCGTCAGTTCGACGCGGAACAGGTGGGAGTCGGCGTCACCCGAACCCGTCGGGTTCCGGGTTGCGGTCGAGCCTGGGTCGACGCGCTCGACGGAGTCGACGATACCGTTCTCGAGTTCGGCCCCGAACTGCTTGGCCTGCTCTTTCATGTTGTTTACGAGTTCGGGACCGCTGATCCCCTCGGGGAAGCCGGGGTAGTTCGCGACGTCGGTCGTCAGCGTCAACTGGCCGCCGGGTTCGTCGCCCTCGATGACCAGCGGCTCGTTGTCACCGCGGCCGGCGTAGATCGCCGCGGTAAGCCCGGCGATACCGGTGCCGGCGATGATCAGCTTCCGGTGTTCGACCTCCTCGCCGCCGTCGGTGGCGATGCCCAGCCTCTCGTCGAGTTCGCCCGTTTCCTCGAGCGCGCTGGTGTCGTCCCAGCCGCCGATCAGTTCGTCGTCGATGAACACCTCGGGAGCGGTCTTGCGGCCGTCGGCCCGCTCGATCATCTCCTCGAACAGGTCGTCGTCGCCGGTTACGTTGTACGTCTCGTATGCAACCCCTTTGTTGTCGAAGAGGTCCTTCGCTTTCTCACAATAGGGGCACTCCTCCTTGGTATAGATCTCGACGCGGGGCTGTTCGCTCATACCCCTTTGTTAGGAAACTGCGCCTAAACCCCTTGCGTTCTCGACACCGGTCGGGCGTACAGCGCCGTCTGTTCGTCCGCAGCCGCCCCCTCAACGAACTCGAGGGAGACGGTAACGTCGTGGCCGGTCCGGTCCTCGATGGACCGCTCCAGGATCGAGGCGAGCTCCGGATACGGCGCGTCTGCCGGGCGGCGAACGACTATCGTTACCTTCGTTTCGTCGGCGACCAGTCCGCCGTCGTAGAACTCCGTCTGGAGTTCGACCAGCTCGATCTCCTCGTGGGTGTCGTCGTCGAGCACCGACCTGACCTCGTCGTTGACCTCGTTCTCGAAGGCGACGTGCTGTCCGAGGACGAGTCCGGCGCCGGCCAGGACGACCACACTGACGAGGATCATGACGGCGACCGCGCCGAGTCGGTCCTTGGTAAGATTCGCCCGGAGGTTTCCGGGGTTCCACTCCTTGGGTCGGTAGCCGAGATACCAGAAGACGGCGAGGCCGGCGAGCAGGATCGACGTGGCGTTGACCGCGACTAGGACGAACGCGCCGAGTGTGACGCCGACGTCTCCCCAGGCGATGCCGATACCGACCGCCGCAGCCGCCGGAATGAGCGCGGCGGCGATCATCACGCCGACCAGCGAGACCGGGATCGCCGTCGCGAGACCGAACGCGCCCGCAGCGCCGGCACAGACGCCGACAAGGAGTGCGAGCAGCCCCGGTGAAATCCGGTTTTGCACCTGTTCGATCGCCGTAATGTCGATGATGCCCGGAACGAACCCGCCCGACCGAACCAACCAGGCGAACGCGAACGCGCCGAGCATGGCGACGACGAGTCCGGCGACCATCGAGAAGACGCCGTCGAAGAACATCCGGCGATCGTCGAGAACGAGGCCGACGGTCCCGGTCAGCGCCGCGCTGATCTGTGGCGCGATAACCATCGATCCGACGACGATCGCGGGCGAATCGAGCAACAGCCCCGCCGTCGCCACGATCGCGCTCAGCAGGGTCATCACGTAGTAGGTGACCCGTCCTGGAGTCATATTCAACGCCTTGCTCCGGATCTCTGCACGAGAGATGCTATCGTCTTCCTCGCGGCCGTTGACGAACCGCTCTTCGAGTTCCGCGATCCGCGGCGTACGTGCGGTTTCGATCGACGAGACGACGATGAACTCGTCTTCGATACCGGTCTCTCGAAGCGACGTCAGCACGTGTTCGACGGCCTGGGTCGGAACCGGGATCGTGATGAGTTCGGCGTCGGCCTCGTTGCTGCACTCGTTGGTCCGGACGTAGTCGAGTTGCTCGTCGTCGAGCACTCGCAGTGCTTCGTCCCGTTTCTCGCCGGGAACGAGCACCTGGAGCAATCGCATCTTACGAGTGTCTCCCACCCATCCTGAAATGTGTGCTGTTGTTCTCCCGATACTGTTCGCCGTTCGACGACGCACTTACGGTTGCGACCGACAAGAGTCGGGTATGGCTGCGGATCTCGAGGAGAAGACGGATCGGTACGGCGAGTTGCTCGCGGAGGCGCTCGAGGCGGCGTCGGTCGCTCCACCGGCAGGAACGCCGATGGCCGACGCGGCGGACGACTGCTACGAGATGGCGGCGTCGTATCTCGAGGACGGACGGCACTTTCGCGAACGGGACGACCTCGTCAACGCGCTCGCGTCGTTTTCGTACGGTCACGCGTGGCTCGACGCGGGTGCTCGCGTCGGTCTCTTCGACGTTCCGACCGAGGGCCACCTGTTTACGGTCGCGTAGATCGATCGACACTTCTCACGATCACGATTAATCACTATGTAACCGGAACATATATAACAGGAATGCCGGTTAGTTTATAAAGTAGGCGAAATCTTTATATGGATTACGGTCTAACTATATGTTAGCCGAGGCGACCGGGTTTCTTCTGGTTACCCCACCCGGGAGCCCCGAGTAACCATCCCAATACACCATGACAGACTCGAACATCCGAACGTACACCAGAGAGAACGAGGAAGAGGAAGAGACAACCTCGCAGACGGAAGAGCGAGAGCAGTGTCCGGAGTGCGGTGGTCGGGTCATCTCCGACGCCGAGCACGCCGAGACGGTCTGTGAGGACTGCGGTCTCGTCGTCGAAGAGGACGAGATCGATCGCGGTCCCGAGTGGCGAGCGTTCGACGCCGCCGAGAAGGACGAGAAGTCCCGCGTCGGCGCCCCGACGACCAACATGATGCACGACCAGGGGCTCTCGACGAACATCGGCTGGCAGGACAAGGACGCCTACGGCAAGTCCCTCTCGAGTCGCCAGCGCCAGAAGATGCAGCGGCTTCGCACCTGGAACGAGCGGTTCCGCACCCGCGACTCCAAAGAGCGCAACCTGAAGCAGGCTCTCGGCGAGATCGACCGGATGGCCAGCGCGCTGGGCCTCCCCGAGAACGTCCGCGAAACCGCGTCGGTCATCTACCGCCGCGCCCTCGAGGAGGACCTGCTCCCGGGTCGCTCGATCGAAGGCGTCGCGACCTCGTCGCTGTACGCGGCCGCCCGTCAGGCCGGCACGCCGCGCAGCCTCGACGAAATCTCGGCCGTCAGCCGCGTCGACAAGATGGAGCTGACCCGAACCTACCGGTACATCATCCGGGAACTCGGTCTCGAGGTCCAGCCCGCGGATCCCGAGAACTACGTCCCGCGGTTCGTCAGCGACCTCGACCTCTCCGACGAGACCGAGCGTATGGCTCGCGATCTGCTCGACTCGGCCCGCGAGGAGGGTGTCCACAGCGGCAAGTCCCCGGTCGGCCTCGCCGCTGCCGCCGTCTACGCGGCCGCACTGCTGACCAACGAGAAGGTCACTCAGAACGACGTCAGCGAGGTCGCCAGCATCTCCGAGGTCACCATCCGAAACCGCTACAAGGAACTGCTCGAGGCTTCCGACTCGGCAGCGCCGGCGTAACGAAGCGGTTGGGTACTCGGGGATTCGAGCCGCCTTTTTACGCTACCTGGAATACGACTGCGACAAAGTTTTTCAACTCCTGTGTGAAACAGTGTAGCATGGACGAAACGACCGTTCAACTGTTGTGTCCTGAGTGTGCGAAAGATTGGCAGGTTTCTCCTGGTGAACTTCCCGCCGCCGCCGAAATGTTTCACTGCCCGAACTGTCACGCCTCTCGTCGGACCGCGGAGTTCACGCGGACCGACCGCGATCTCCAGACGCTGAAACAACTCGGATAAACGGTTCGCTACCGCCTTTTTCGGTCGCCGGTTTCGTTCCGGATAGTTCACGTAATAACGACGTTTTAACTACCCTGAATTTGTATGTCACAAGCTGGATAGAAACCCCGGATTAGAACCGAAACGAATCGTTATCACCGGCACAGTCGAGTGATTTCAGCCGTGTAAGCAGCCCCTTCGATTCAATCGGAATGGTGACAGGCACTTGATTCGACAGGGGTTCCGTGCTAGCGCGACTCAAGATAATAATATAACCCTGCAGTGGATAGGAATGGATGGTTATGAAGAAGCAGGAGCTCATTCACCTTCACGGCCTTCTCGCCGAGGTATCGAATCAGTGTGCGGAGTGGAACGGTTGTCAGATTGATCTTGAAGAGTACGAGTCGCGTGGTATTCGACCGACATCGATCCACAAATCGAAGACTGATCACAAGGCTGCCGTGTTCGCGCTCGCCGGCGGAATCACGACGAACATGCGCGAGGACGAGCAGGAAGCCGTCGCCGCTACCGCAGACTAATCGTCACGAAGTCTCCTTCGATCGTTACCTGGGCACTGGCGAGACTAGATCTCGGTATTCTCCAGTTCACGACGGACGCCGAGCTCCTGAACTGAATCGAACTGGACGAAACGTATCGAACTACTCGACCAGATCCTCGAACTCCGGCAGGATTTCGTCGTCCTCGTCGCCCGATTCCGCCTCGGAGTCGGCCGTCTCCTCGTCCGCCGTCGACTCCGAACTCTCGCTCTCGGCTTCGTCCTCGTCGTCCTCGTCTTCGATCGTTTCGACTTCGATAACCTCGAGCGGAATGTTCTCGAGGCGCTGACCGATCTCCTTGCGTGCGATACGCGAGGCGTGTTCCTCGCGCTCGACGTTGAAGACGGTCATCTCCAGCTCGAGTGCGACGAGCGCCTCGTCAGCTGCGATGAACGCCGGCGGGAGCTCCTCGCCCGACGGCGAGGTACGCTTGCCCATGTTGATCTCGACGTAGTTCAGATCAGGGTTCAACATCTCGCCCGTCTTCGAGATGGCGATACGGATCGACTCGTCTTCCGTTTCCACGTCGAATACCGGCACGGCAGCTTCGACGACAACCCTGCAGTGCATACGAAATCATACCGTCGCCTACAGTATGAAGGTTCGCCCCGAAGCGTGAGAGGCCGCCGTGGGCGGGCCAGTTCGTGGTCGGTTCGAAAGGCCCAAGCCGTCGCTCGCGAAGGCTCGCACAGATGGAGACCGGCGCAATCGCACTCGATGACCTGTCCGGCGGATTCGATCTGTACCGCACGCTCGAGAGCGGTCAGAGCTACCTCTGGCGGCGGACGGACGGCGAGATGTACGGCGGTACGCCGGCATCCGACGAGTGGTACTACACCGTTGTCGACGGCTCGGAAACCGCTTCGTCCCGCGCCGTCGTCCGCGTTCGCAGCCGGGACGGACGACTCGAGTGGGAATCGACGATCGACGCCGAACCGCTCGTTCGCCGGCTGTTGCGCCTCGACGACGATCTCGAGGCTATCGTCGCGGCCGCCCCCGACGATCCGCTGCTCCGGGAGGCCTACGAGGCCCACCGCGGGATGCGCCTGGTCGACGATCCGCCGTTCGGGACGCTGATCTCGTTCATCTGTTCGGCTCAGATGCGCGTCGACCGCATTCACGGAATGGTCTCGACGCTGGCTCGCGAGTACGGTGACGCCGTTTCGTTCGACGGCGAGACCTACCACGCGTTCCCGACGCCGGCCCAGCTCGCGACGGCGACCGAAGGCGAACTTCGCGACCTCGGGCTCGGCTATCGAGCACCGTACGTCGTTCGAACTGCGAAGATGGTCGCCGAGGGCGAGGCCCACCCTGCCGAGGCTCGCGACCTGGAGTACGAGGATGCCCGCGACTACCTGACGCGGTTCGTCGGCGTCGGCGACAAGGTAGCCGACTGCACCCTGCTGTTCTCGCTGGGCTTCGACGAGGCCGTCCCGCTCGACACGTGGCTCAGATCGGCGATCGAGGACCACTATCCCGACTGCGACTGCGGCTCGTACGCGGCGACTTCGCGAGCGCTTCGGGAACGGTTCGGCGGCGAGTACGCCGGTTACGCGCAGACGTACGTTTTCCACCACCTGCGAACCGAGGACTAATTTCTGCCGCGCGGTTCGCTCGAAACCGGTTCACTCGCCGTAATCTGCACGTCCGGTAATACCCCAATACGCCTGTGAAACGATCGTAATCGTAAAGACGACCGCGAGTCCGCCGGCGACGTAGATCGCGGCCGTCGATCCCAGCAGGTGGAACGTAAGCGCGCTCGCCGCGAGGACGAACACGATCGAACCGACGAGCAACTCGAGCAGTTCGCGGAGCGTCGCGCGGCCGTTCGAGACGTCGAGGAACTCCTCCTCGAAGCGGTCGATGGGTCCCATCAGCGACACCTCTCCGCGTCGATCCCGTCGGCGTTCGTCCGCTCGAGGGCAGTGCGGCCTCCGCCGCGACAGCGTTCCGTCACAACACCGTCGACGTTCGGGCTCGAGGCTTCTCCCGTTATCGGTTTTCCGCCGATCAGTGGACGACCGTCCGGGACGAGACGGCTGGATTTTTGCCGGTCGCCGGTGACGGCTCGCACATGGCCGATCGAACCCGCGCACGCGTCTTCGTCTCGGGCACTGTACAGGGCGTCTACTACCGTGCAACCACTCGCGACGCGGCTCGCGAGGAGGGCGTCGACGGCTGGGTCAAAAATCTCGAGGACGGCCGCGTCGAAGCGGTGTTCGAGGGGCCGGAAGACGCCGTCGAGTCGATGCTCGAGTTCTGCCACGAGGGTAGTTCCGCGGCCGAGGTCGAGGACGTCGCGGTCGAGTACGAGGAGCCAGCGGGCGAGGACGGCTTCGAGGTCCGGTACTGAGTTCGCTTACCGTTCGGCGTGAGCGTCGTCGCTTGCGGACAGGTACTCGGCGAGCCACGCCGGCTCGTCGGTGTGAGCCCACGTGGCCCAGTCGGCTTTCTCGCCCGCGTAGTAGGCCCGGTAGGCGGCGACCGGATCGCCGGGCCGTCTGTACTCCTCGGGCATCGCCTGCGGTCGCGGCGTCGGCTCGTCGGCGGGGAACTCGATCGCGTCCGGCTCGATCCGCTCGATCACCTGCCAGCTCGCGTGGTCGGTCTCCTTCTCGTAGCGCTCGACGAACTCGGAATTGAGCGCTTCGGCGTGGTCTCGCAGGCGGAGCCAGTTCGCCCGCGACTCCGCGGCCCACTGCGTGACCGGGTGGCCGACGTGGGTCGAGGCGTAGAGGAACTCGGCGTCGTATCCGTTCTCGCGGGCCGCGGTGCACAGCACCTGCGCGGCCTCGAGCAGCAGTTTGTTCACGTGCTCGTCGCAGTGATAGCGGGCTGCCAGCCGCGGATCCTGGTCGAGCCAGAAGACGTTCACGGCAGTCGTAGGCGCCCGACTCCGTTGAGCGTTTCGTCCGCAATCTTCAACGGCGGCCCCGTCGAACCCACGACCATGATCACAAGCGAGCGAATGGCTGCCGTCGACGAGAACGCCGACGCACTCGGCGTACCGCGAAAGCAGTTGATGGAGTCGAGCGGACACGCGGTCGCACGCGTGGTCCGCGAGGTGGCTGAACCGGGCTCGAGCGTCGCCATCGTCGCGGGTCGCGGGAACAACGGCGGGGACGCGTTCGTTACCGCCCGGTTTTTAGACGAGTACGACGTCACGACGCTCCTGCTCGGGCGCGCGGAAACGATCGGGACCGACATCGCTCGCGAGAACTGGGAGGCGCTGCGGGCGGCCGACTACGATACTCGCGAGGTGACGGACTCCCGAAACCTCGAGCTTCCCGACTGCGACGTGGTCGTCGACGCGATGCTCGGAACCGGAATCAGCGGCGAGTTGCGAGAGCCCGCGGCGACCGCTGCACAGGCCATCAACGCGAGCGACGCGACGGTGATCGCGGTCGACGTCCCCTCCGGGTTCGACACCGACGACGGTGAGCGCGCAGACGACGCCGTCGAGGCCGACCGCGTCGTCACGTTCCACGACCAGAAACCCGGCCTTCCCGACCTCGAGGCCGAGGTGACCGTCGCCGACATCGGTATCCCGGCCGCGGCCGAGCGGTTCGCCGGTCCGGGCGACGTCACGCTCGCCAAACCCGAGAGCAGAGCGGGCCGCGCGTTCGTCATCGGCGGCGGCCCCTACACGGGCGCACCCGCACTCGCCGCACAGGCCGCGCTGCGAGCCGGGATGGAGCTTTCGTTCGTCTCCGCACCCGACTCTGTCGCCGGCGAGATCCAGGGCTACGCCGAGGACCTCATCGTCCAGCCCTACGAGAGCGACGCGCTCACTCCCGACCAGGTCGACGACCTCGTCGAGACGGCGGAGCGCCACGACGACGTGGTCGTTCTCGGCCCGGGACTCGGGACCGCAGAGGAGACGCTCGAGGCGGCCCGGCAGTTCCTCGAGTCCTACACCGGCCCTGCGGTCGTCGACGCCGACGCGCTCTCGATCGTCCCCGACATCGAAACCGAGGCGACGATCGTCTGTACGCCTAACCGCGGGGAACTCGCGGAGATGGGCGGCCCCGACACGGACTCGCTGCAGGAGGACGCCGACGCGGTCGAATCGTTCGCCGCCGACCTCGGTCACGTCGTGCTCGCGAAGGGCGTCGACGACGTCGCGACCGACGGCGAGCGCACTCGGATCAGCCGCTCGGGAACGCCGGGGATGGCCGTCGGCGGCACCGGCGACCTTCTGGCCGGCATCACCGCCGCGCTGCTCGAGCACGCCGACCCGCTCGACGCCGCCGCTGCAGCCGCCTACGTCAACGGCGTCGCGGGCGAACGCACCTCGGAGACGATGGGCGAGGGCTACTTCGCGTCGGATCTGCTCGAGGAGATTCCCCCGGTGCTCTGGGGTGGTGCCGATGAGTGACGAGCGCAAAACGGGAGCGACCCCGTCCGCGGACGATCCCGCAGCCGACGACCTCACGCACACGACCGACGAGGGCGACGTCCAGATGGTCGACGTCGGCGACAAACCGGACAGCGAGCGCCGGGCGATCGCTGCGGGTGAGATCCGCCTGCAGCCGTCGACGATCGAGGCGATCGGCGAGAACGAGGTCGGCAAGGGCGACGTGCTCGCGACGGCCCGCGTCGGCGCGATTCAGGCCGTGAAACACACCTGGGAGACGATCCCGATGTGTCACCAGATCCCGATCACGAACGTCGACACCGAGTTCGACCTGCGCGAGGACCGGATCGAACTCGAGGTCGCCGTCGAGACGACCGGCAAGACCGGCTGCGAGATGGAGGCCCTCGAGGGCGTCACGACCGGACTGAACGTCGTCTGGGACATGGTCAAGGCCGTCGAGAAGGACGCCGAGGGCCAGTATCCGGACACCGGCATCGAGAACGTCCGCGTGCTCGAGAAGGAGAAGCGAACGCGCTGAAAAGTCGAAACGGCCGTCTCGTCTATACGTCCAGAGCGGCGGCAACGTCGAGGAGACCGTGTCCCTGGTCGTTGTCGTCGAGGCCGATATCCTCGGCCGTCTCGCAGAGGCGATCGCGAGCCTCTTCGTGGGTGTACCCGTTGGACATGAGGTGCCCCGCCGCGCCGGCGACGTGCGGACACGCCATCGACGTGCCGGAGAAGGTATCGTAGCCGCCAGCGACCGTCGAGTAGACGTCCTCGCCCGGTGCGGCGAGTTCGACTTCCGGACCGGTCGAGGAGAAGCCCGCGAGTTCGTCGTCCTCGGTAGTCGCGCTGATGGCGACCACTTCCGGCTCTGCGGCGGGATAGCTCACGCAGTCGGAACACGAGCCGTCGTTGCCCGCGGCTGCGACGAGGAAGACGCCTCGATCGTGGGCGTACGTGCAGGCGTCGGAGACGACGTCCGACTGGGCGCCGCCGAGGCTCAGGCTCGCGACGTCCCAGCCCTGCTCGGCCGTGTGTTCGATACCGGCGGCGATATCCGAGTTGGAGCCGGCTCCGAGGCAACTGAGGACTTTGACGGCGTGCAACGTCGCCTGCGTCGCGACGCCGACGACGCCGGTTCCGTCGTCCGGTGCGACGGCCGTCCCCGCACAGTGCGTTCCGTGGTCGTTGTCGTCGTCCCACGACTCGTTGCAGTCGTTCCCGTTTCCGCCGAGGAGACAGGTGAGCCCGCCGCAGCCGGTGAACGACGCCCCCTCGCCGAGAACGCCCTGTAACGCCTCGTGTGTCGAGTCGATCCCGGTATCGATGATCGCGATATCCGCACCGTCTCCGTCCTCACCAGCGTCGTGAGCTACCGGCGCGTCGACCCGCTCGATCCCCCACGGGGTCTCCTGGTCGAACGCCTGCATCTCGCCGTCCTCTTCGACGTAGCGAACGTTGGGGTTGCGCTGCAGTCCCGAGATCGCCTGCTCCGGGACGGTCATCGTCATCGCGTCGAAAGCGAACTCGCGGCGGACCTCCGTCGCCGCCTCTGCTGCCGCACTCCGACCGCGTTCGTTCTCGAATCCGACGTTCACCTCGAGATTCTCTCCGGAATCCGCGGCGGCGATACCGGTAAGCCCGACGCCGGCGACGGCGCTCGAGCCTGCACGAAGAAGCGATCGGCGGCTTACGTACGAGTCATCTAGTCCGTTGTTATTTTCATCCATTCCGACGAATGAATCCGATCGGTTGTATTTATCTCTTCTTATATATCTTTAGTAACATAGTTACACAATATCTCTCATCCGCCGCTCGTTCGACCTGATTCGACGGATAGCAGTCACGCTCGTATCGACGATTGACCGGACGCCCGCCGCTGACGCTCTCGAACGGGGACGGCGCTTTTGCTCTCGGAGGACGTCGAACCGGGAGACGAGATCGCGGTTAGCGACGCGCTCGAGAACGGAGAACTGAGGCGCCGTCGCACTCGACGATAAATCGGTTCCTCGCGGCTACAGGTCCATCCCGCCGTTGACGTCGATCACTTCGCCCGTGACGTACGAGGAGTTCCGCCCCGCGAGGAAACAGACGACGGCGGCGATGTCTTCGACCTCCGCCAGGCGCTCGAGCGGGATGCCGGCGATGATGCGATCGAGCACGTGGTCGGGAACGCTCTCGACCATGTCCGTTCGGGTAAAACCCGGTGCGACGCAGTTCGCCGTCGAACCGCCCTGGGCGAGTTCGAGCGCGATCGTCCGGGTGAACCCGAACATTCCGCTTTTCGCGGTGGCGTAGTTCGCTTGGCCGAAGTTCCCCTGTTTGCCGACCACGCTCGAGATGTTGATGAGCCGTCCCTCGTCGGCGTTCCAGATGTCGTCGTAGAACGTCTGGGTGCAGTTGAACATCCCGCCTAAGTTGACGTCCATCACGCGGTCCCACTCCTCGCGGGTCATCTCGGTGAACTGCTTGTCGGCGGTGATGCCGGCGTTGTTCACCAGGACGTCGGCCGGGCCGAACGCCTCGTGGCAGACCTCACGCATGTGTTCGACGTCCTCGAGGATGGAGACGTCGGCCTGCGCCGTGACGGCACTTCCACCGGCGCTTTCGATGGCCTCGACCGCCTCGTGTGCTGCCCCCTCGGATGACCGGTAGTTGATGACGACGTTTGCCCCCTTCTCGCCGAGATGTTCTGCGATCCCGCGTCCGATCCCGCGCGCCGATCCTGTGATGACACAGGTGCGTCCGTCCATGGACATCGTTACTGAATATTCGACGACCGACGGTATATAACGACCTGCTAGGGTTCAGTACACGCTATCGAGAAGAACACTTTCGGTCGGCGCCGTTCTCGGCCGTTTCGAACCGTGCAACCGCCCGAAGCGCACGGAGTGAGGTCGCAGAAACCGGAGTATCGCGAGTCCGTTACCGCTGCTGGGCCTGTTCGATCCAGTCTTCGATCCGGCTCGGGGGGATTTCCGTTTCGGCGGCGAGTTCCGCAGTGTCGACGGCGGCGAGTTGGTCGAACGTCTCGACGCCGGCCGCGGCGAGCTCGTCGGCGTAGGCTTGTCCGACGCCGTTCAGGTCGGTGAGGTCGTCCGTTTCGGACTCGATCGCCGACGAAGCGGTCTCGTCGGCGACCTCCTCGACGATGTCCTCGTCGACGTTCATCTCGCCCGGTTCGGCGGATTCCTCCTGGATGTCGTCCTCGCCGCGCTCGATAATCTCTTCGTCCGATCGGTCCGCGCCGTGGTGCTCGCTCGTCTCGGCGTCAACGTCGGCACCGGGATTCGCTTCGGCCGTTTCGGCGGTCGTACCCCCCTCTTCCGAGAGGTCTTCGGGACCCGTCTCGTTGCCCTCGACGTCTTCGGCGAGAGCGGCGTCCGGCTCCTCGGGCGCGGGCGTCTCCGGTTCGGTCGCCTCGGCACCGACGGCTTCGCCGCCTTCACGAGACGCCGGAGGCGTCTCGCCCTCCCCGTCCGACCGCGCTTCGAACCAGTCACAAACGTCGGGCCAGAGTTCGGCGTGGCTCCGCGAGGAGACGGACATGCCGATGTGTCCCGTCGGGAACTCCATGATCTCGGTGTCGTCGGAGGAGATCGCCTCGTTGAACGGTTTGGACGCTTCCGGCGGGATGAGGTGGTCGTACTCCGCGACGATCTGGAGGACGGGCATGTCGATCTCGCCGACGTCGACGCGCTCGCCGCCGAGCTCGAGTTCGTTCTCGACCAGCTTGTTCTCCTGGTAGATGTCCTCGATGAACTCCTCGTAGGCGACGCCCGCGACGTCGATTCCCTCGTCGAGCCAGCGCTCCATCCGGGCGAAGTTCTCGACGAAGTCCTCGTCCTCCATGTTGTCGTAGAACCGGACGTACTTCGTCACGTTGTTCGCGACGGGATCCATCAGCGCGAAGCCGACGTCTAAGAACTCCGCCGGGACGTTGCCGAAGGTGTCGGTGACCGTCTCGGGGTCGTAGTAGTCTTCGGCGCCCCAGAGCTCCAGGACGCCACCCTCGCCGGTGAAACAGAGACCGGCCGCCATCAGTGCGAGGTTTTCGACCTTCTCGGGTTCGAGGGCGGCGTACATGGCCGACATCGTCCCGCCCATGCAGTAGCCGAGGATGTTGATCGCGTCCTGACCGGAGCGCTCGCGGACCTCGTCGACGCAGTTATCGATGTAGCGGTTGACGTAGTCGTCGAGCGAGAGCGAGCGGTCGAGCGCCGACGGCTCGCCCCAGTCGATCATGTAGACGTCGAACCCGGCCTCGAGCAGCGTCTGAACCACCGAGCGGTCGGGCTGGAGGTCGAGGATGTACGGCTTGTTGATCAGCGCGTAGACGATGAGGATGGGGATGTCGTGTTGCTCCTCGGTCTTCGCCTCGTAGTGGAGAAGTTTGAGCTTGTTCTCCTCGTAGACGACTTCGCTCGGCGTCTGTCCAACCTCGGTGTTCTCGATGGTCTCGGTCCGATCCGGAGCGACCCGCGTCTTCTCGGCGAGGCCGGCGGCGCCCTCCCAGGCCTGGCGTTGCATCTCCAGGACGGTCGTATACGGGTTCTTCATTGCTCTTCGAGGTGGTCGAGAACGCGGTCGAGTTTTTGCTCGACGGCGTGCTGACGGCGCTCGAGTTCGACGAGTCGATCGCCAACCTCGACGACGTCGCTTTCGGTCGCGAATCCGAGCGTGTGCAGCGTCTCCTCGGCGGCCTCGTCGGCCTGCTGCTGGAGTTCCAGCACGTCGCCGACGGTCTCGCCGGTCATCTTCGCGAAGGCGGTCGTCGACATGACCTCCTTGAAGGCGTCGTTAGCCGTGTTGAGCCAGACGTCGCGGAACTCCTCGAGTTCGACGTCCTCGCCCTCGAGCGTGTCGTTCATCCGGTCGACCATCTGCTGTGAGGCGTTCATCCACGTCTCGTAGGCCCGAGCGTAGCCCTCGACCCCCTCTGAGATCTCCTCATCCTCGGACATCTCGCCGACGGTCTCGGACCAGCTTTCGACGAATCGGGCCTGCGCTTCCATGTTGTCCTCGAGCGCGTCGAGGAACTGCTCGTTCCACTGTTCGACGAATGCGTTCCAGTTCTGTGACTGGGGTGGTGAGTCTGTCATTGGCAGAAAATTTGGGGTGTGTGAACAAAAGGCTGTGGACGGTTACGCGGAGACGTCGAACTCGTCGGCGGCGTCCTCGACGTTCTCGGCGACGACCGACGCGTTCTGCTCGATCTGCTCGTGGGCCTCGAGTGCGGCGTCGAAGGAGCTGTCGACGACGTTGGTGTAGCTGGCGGCGAACTCGTCGTAGGCGGCCCCGGACTCCTCGAGCGCGTCGGCGATGGACTCGAGCGACTCGGTCTGGGCCTCGGTCGCGGAGTCGACGCCCTCGTCAATCATCTCGCGGAGCGCTTCGAAGTCGGCGCTCTCCTCCGGCAGCGAGGCCTCGACGGCGTCGAGGTAGGCGTGGGCGGCACCCTTGGTGAGGTCGGCGTTGGATTCGACGACGTCGCTCGAGGACTCGACGGCGTCGACGAAGGCGTGGAACGACGTCTGCTGCGCCTCGAGGGCGTCGTGGGTGAAGTTCTGGCTCTGTTCGATGGCGGTGCGCTGTGCGTCGAAGACTGCGGTGAATGGGTTCTGTGTCATTGGTTACTCCTCGCGGTTTCGTTTGACGGGGACGACGATCGTCTGAACGATGTCACCCTCCTGAATGTCGAGGGCGTCTCGTTCGGGTTCGGGAATGCTGATCCGACCGCCGCTCTGGACGCGAGCCTTGAACGTCGCCGTTCCCATGTTCATAGGGTTCGACGCGTTCTGAAGCGGATTCGCGGAACTCGCCTGCAGCAACTGTTTCAACATCTCCTGCTGGGATTCGGCGACCTGCTCTCCGGCGTCCTGCATCTGCTCGGCGAACATCGCAGGCGGGAACCAGGGCGATTGGTCGGAGTCGTCCGTCATCACCAGTCTCTACGTCGTCATCCTTGATAAGCGTTTCCGCTGAATACCATTGAATGTCATTGAATGGTGTTCACTGTATCTGTGACCCGGGCCCCGCCGATTCCGCGACCGATCGACGGCTCTCACACCCTCGAGCGGGCCGCGCAACCGACCGTTACCGAGAATAATGGCGGTAATTCTGAATTAGTCCATTCAAAGGAGTCATAACCTCCTCACACCTATGCGTTCACGAGATGTCACACCAGAACGCCGGTGAGAACGGTTTTGCCACCCTGGCGAACGTCTGGTCGGCGACGACCCGAGCCCTCCTCGAGAACGCGACCGCAGCGAACCGCGCCGTCGTCTCCGCGATGGATTCGACCGAGACGAACGGCAGATCGATCGCCGAGACGACGGACGCAGCGATCCCGTCGCTCGAGTACTCCGATACCGACTGGGTGTTCGACCGCAGCGTCGACGATCCGGCGAACCTCGGCGCCGGCGACGCCGTCACGTTCGAGAAGGAGCTCTCCGAGGAAGACGTCCGTGCGTTCGCGGAGATCAGCGGCGACACGAACCGTCTTCACCTCGACGACGCGTTCGCCGCCGACACCCGATTCGGCGAGCGTATCATCCATGGGACGCTGGTCTCCGGGCTCATCAGCGCCGCCCTGGCCCGCCTGCCCGGACTCACGATCTACCTCTCCCAGGACCTCGAGTTCGCCGGCCCCGTCGGCATCGGTGATCGAGTATCCGCTCGCGTCGAGATCCTCGAGGATCTCGGCAACAACCAGTACCGGCTCGAGACGATCGTTCGCGACGAGGACGCCGACGCGACGGTCGTCAACGGCGAGGCCGTCGTCCTGATCGACGACCTGCCCGAGGCGTAACGGAGCGGTTGCCGACCCCCGCACATCCGTCGCTGCGCGGATCAAACGTCAGGCACTATAAGTAGTTCCTCGCGGAACGAGCCACCATGACACTGTTCGGGACCGCTGGGATTCGCGGCCCAGTCGAAGACGTATCGCCGTCGCTCGCCCTCGCCGTCGGCCAGGCCGCCGGCGAACCGGGGACGACGTTCGTCGTCGGACGCGACGGCCGAGAGACGGGGCCGGCGCTCGCGGCGGCGGTGGAGGCCGGCCTCGAGAGCGCGGGCGCCGACGTCCTCCGCGCCGGCCAGCTGCCGACGCCGGCGCTCGCGTTCGCCTCGCGCGGCCGTCGAGGCGTCATGCTCACCGCGAGTCACAATCCGCCGAGCGACAACGGAATCAAACTCTTCGTCGACGGCGTCGAGTACGACAGCGAGGCCGAGGGCCTGATCGACGAACAGGTCGCCGGCGAGTCGTCCGGACTCGCGTCGTGGGAGGAGTGGGGCCACTCGGCCACCGCCGACGTCCTCGAGCAGTACCGCGACGCCGTCGAGAACTACGTTCGCACTCGATTCGATAAGCGGGCACATCCGCTGGCGGGGCTGTCGGTCGCGGTCGACTGCGGCAACGGGGTGGGAGCGCTCGCGACGCCGCAGGTCCTCGACGATCTCGGCGCCGAGGTCGTCGCCGTCAACGCGAACGTCGACGGCTACTTCTCCGGGCGCGCCAGCAAACCGACTCCCGAGACGCTGACCGAGTTCAGCGCGTTCCTCGCCGAGGGATCGTTCGACCTCGGCCTGGCCCACGACGGCGACGCCGACCGCCTCGTCGTGCTCGAACCCGACGGCGGGGTTATCCACGAGGACACCGTCCTCGCCCTCGTCGCGGCCCACTACACCGAGACCAGCGAGGCCGCCGACCCCGTCGTCGTCACCACCCCGAACGCCTCGGCCCGAATCGACGAGCGGGTTCGGGAGGCCGGCGGGCGCGTCGAACGCGTCCGACTCGGCTCGCTTCACGAGGGTATTGCTCGAGAACGCGCGCGCGGCGACGATGACACCGAAGTCGCCTTCGCGGCCGAGCCCTGGAAGCACATTCACACCGCTTTCGGCGGCTGGATCGACGGCGTCACGAGCGCGGCCGTCGTCGCCGCGCTCACCGCCGACGCCGGCGATACCGCGACGCTTCGGGCACCCGTCACCGAACGCCCCTATCGGAAGGTGAGCATCGACTGTCCCGACCGGCTCAAGGCCGACGCGATGGCCGCTCTCGAGACCGACCTCCCCGACGCGTTCCCGGAGGCGACCGTCGACACGGATTACGGCGTTCGCCTCGAGTTCGAGGACGCCTCCTGGATACTCGTCCGACCGAGCGGCACCGAACCCTACGTTCGGCTCTACGCCGAGAGCGACGAGGTCGACGAGCTGGTCGCCGAGGGACGAGCCGTCGTCGATCGGTCGATCGAATCGGTACGATAGTTCGACCAGCCCGCTCAAGTTCGGCCGTGACCCCATCGATCGGTCGAGGGATTTGCGATCCGTCACCCTGATACGTTTATTAACTTACTACGAACGCTGGTAGCTTCTACAGGCGGAACAGGTCGAGTGCCTCGGGGCTTGATCCCGAGGCGCTTCACAATGCACGAGCGTCCAGTCAGAGGCCGCGAATCCGCATCACTTAACCCACTCTCGTGCACTACCCCACTATCATGGTGCGTGATAGACGGCGGTTCTTGTACGGCACGGGTGTGGCCGGTCTCACGGCGCTTGCCGGTTGCGTCGGCGGGTTCGGCGACGAAGGAGAGGGCGAAGATACCAACGTCGGCATGGTCTACGCGACCGGCGGGCTGGGCGACGACTCGTTCAATGACATGGCACAACAGGGCGTCCTCCAGGCCGAAGAGGAATTCGGAGTCTCGTTCGACGAGGCCGAACCGGGCTCCGTCGGCGATTTCGACGGCGCACAGCGGAGTTTCGCCGAGTCCGGCGACTACGATCTGGTCAGCTGTATCGGCTTCGCCCAGGAGGACGCGCTCCGCGAGAACGCCGAGGAGTACTCCGACCAGAACTTCATGATCGTCGACACGGTCGTCGAGGCGGACAACGTCCGGAGCTACGTCTTCGACGAACCCGCGGGTTCGTTCCTGGTCGGCACCCTCGCAGGCCTGTTGACGGACACCGAGTTCGCGGCCGGCGACGGCGAGACCAACCCCGACGAGTCGACCGTCGGCTTCGTCGGCGGCGAGGAGTCGCCCCTGATCGAGTCGTTCCACGCCGGCTTCGAGGCCGGCGTCGAACACGCCAACCCGGACGCGGAGGTTCTCTCGAGCTACGTCGGCGACTTCAACGACACCGGGGGAGGTCAGGAGACGGCCCGCCTGATGTACGAGTCGGGTGCGGATATCGTCTTCCACGCCGCGGGTCGGACGGGGGTCGGCGTCTTCCAGGCCGCCGAATCCGAGGGCCGGTTCGCGATCGGCGTCGACGACGACCAGTCTATGAGCCAGGAGGATTACGCGGACGTCATCGTCTCGAGTATGGTCAAGCGCGTGGACGAAGCGGTGTTCACCGCGATCGAGTCCGTCATCGACGACGCCTTCGAGGGCGGCGAAGTCGAGGAACTCGGACTCGAGGACGACGCCATCGAGAACGTCTACGGACAGTCGATCGGCGACGAGATTCCGGACGAGATCACGGAGGAGGTCGAATCGACCCGACAGCAGATCATCGACGGGGAGATCGAGGTACCGGACGAGCTGTGAGTGCCATGAGTGATCCGGGTACAGCCACGGAGCGGGGTGAACGACCGAACGCGGAGCTCGCCGTCCACCTCGACGGGATCACGAAACGGTTCCCCGGTGTCGTCGCGAACGATGACGTCGACCTCCGCGTCGACCGCGGGAGCGTCCATGCGCTACTGGGCGAGAACGGTGCCGGCAAGACGACGCTGATGAACGTCCTCTACGGGCTCTACGAGCCCACAGAGGGCCGTGTCGTCGTCGACGGCGAGGGGCGGTCGTTCGACAGGCCGCGGGATGCAATCGACGCGGGTGTCGGCATGATCCACCAGCACTTCATGCTGGTCGATACGATGACCGTCGCCGAGAACATCGCGCTCGGCAGCGAGCCGCGGAAGTGGTGGGGGCTGGCGGTCGACCACGACCGGATCGAGCGCGAGATCGAGGATCTCTGTGATCGTTACGGGTTCTCGGTCGACCCGTCGGCGACCGTCGAAGAGCTGAGCGTCGGTGCCCAGCAGCGCGTCGAGATCCTGAAGGCGCTGTACCGCGGCGCGGACGTGCTCATCCTCGACGAGCCGACGGCCGTACTGACGCCCCAGGAGGTCGAGGACCTCTACGGCGTCCTCGAGGAGCTCACCGACCAGGGGAAGACGATCATCTTCATCACCCACAAGCTCGGCGAGGCGATGCACGCGGCCGACGCGATCACCGTCCTCCGGGACGGGAAATCGGTCGGGACGGTCGAACCGGACGGGACCACCCGCGAGGAGCTCGCCGAACTCATGGTCGGTCGCGAGGTCCTCCTCGAGGCCGACAGCGAACCGGTCGACGTCGGTCGGCCGATCCTCTCGGCGTCGGACCTGACCGTCGAGGGCGACCGCGGGGTCGAACTCGTCTCGGATACCGACCTCGAGATTCGTGCCGGCGAAATATTCGGCATTGCGGGCGTCGACGGCAACGGACAGAGCGAGCTAATCGACGCGATCACGGGGCTCCGAACGCCCGACGAGGGGACGGTCCACTTCGACGGGGAGAACGTAACGTCCTGGTCGCGCCGCCGCCGGATCGACGCCGGCATGGCGCACGTTCCGGAGGACCGCCACGAACAGGGGCTCGTCATGCCGTTCGATCTCGTCGAGAACGCCGTCCTCGGCAGCCAGCGGTCGCCGCGGTTCGCCACCAACGGTCGCATCGACTGGAGCGACGTTCGCGAGCACGCGGAGGACGTCATCGAGACCTACGACGTCCGACCGCCGAACGCCGCCGCCGACGCGGAGTCGTTCTCCGGCGGCAACCAGCAGAAGTTCATCGTCGGACGCGAACTCGAGCGGAATCCGGAGCTCGTCGTCGCGACCCATCCGACGCGGGGCGTCGACATCGGCTCGACCGAGTTCATCCACGACCGGCTCCTTGAACTCCGTCGCGAGGGGAAGGCGGTCCTGCTCGTCTCCTCGAAGCTCGACGAGGTGCAGGCGCTGTCGGATCGACTCGCCGTCATCTACGAGGGAGAGTTCGTCGACGTCACCGATCCGGACGCGGTTACCGAGGAGGAACTCGGCCTGCTCATGGCCGGCGAGCAGCCGGACGGCCACGACCGCGAGTCGACGGCGGACGTCGACAAGCCCGCCGAGGGAGGTGAGCGGTGATGCGGGACGACATCGAGCGATTGCTCGACCGACTCGTCCACGCGTCGGTTGTCGAGCGCGTCGTCATCAGCTTCGCGGCGCTGTTCGCGGCGATCCTGATCGGCGGCGTTCTCGTCTTCATCTCCGGCGGGTTCGCCTCCTGTCGAACCGGGCTCGATCTTGCCGGGATGACCTTCTGTTACAACCCCATGCAGGTCTACTACGAGCTGTTCCTCGGCTCGCTAGGCCACCCGCTCGGGGGCAACTGGAGTCCGATGAACTACAGCCTCGCGACGACGCTCCGCCAGACGACTCTGTTGATCTTTGCCGGTCTCTCCGTCGCCGTCGCCTTCCGGGCAGGCCTGTTCAACATCGGAACGCAGGGACAGCTGATCGTCGGCGGCCTGCTGACCGCGGTGACGGTCCTGTTCGCGGCGTCGTACGTCCCCGGCGGTTTCGTCGGCACCGTGCTCCTGGTCCCGATCGGCGTCCTCGCGGGTGCGATCGGCGGCGGCTTCTACGGCGCGATACCGGGTGCGCTCAAGGCGTACGCGGACGCCAACGAGGTAATCACGACGATCATGCTCAACTTCATCGCCGTCGGCGTCACGTCGACGCTGCTCTCCTGGCGGTTCCAAGACCCCGATAGCGCTAACCCGCAGACCCGACCGGTGCCGGAGTACGCCGAGATTCCGAACGTTCCGTTCGTCGGCTTCAGCGGCCGGATGGACTTCTCGCTGCTCGCGCTTGGCTTCGCGGCCGTGCTCATGATCTTCGTCGCCTGGCTGCTCGCCCGGACCTCGTTCGGCTACGAACTCCGGACGAGCGGCGTCCAGCCCGAGGCAGCAGCCTACGGCGGCGTCGACGAGAAGCGCATGACGGTCGCGAGCATGACCCTGTCGGGCGCTCTCGGAGGTATCGCCGGCGCGTTCTGGGTGCTGATGCAACACGGCTACTGGCTCGAGAACGTTCCGCCGCTCGGGTTCGACGGCATCGCCGTCTCGATCCTGGCGGGGAACAACCCGCTCGGGGTCGGCGCCGCGGCATTCCTCTTCGGCATCCTCTCGAGCGGCTCGCGGTCGATCAACACCGCGACGGACGTGCCGCCGGAACTCGTCGGGATCCTGTCGGGGCTGATCATCCTCTTCGTCGCGATGCCCGAGTTCTTCCGCATGATCGGGCGTCGGTTCGTCGACGTCGACGACGCTGCGCCGGCGCGGTCCGCCGGAGGTGAGGCGGATGATTGACGGCCTCTCTCGGCGGAGAATCCTCCGGAGTGTCGGAGCGCTCACGGCGCTGTGGATTGTCGCCGGTCTCGCGTTCCCCGACTCGTGGGCAGGCGTGCTGCTCTCGATCGCCGCCAGCCCGAGCACGCACACGGCGATGCTTCGTCTCGCCGTCCCCATCGCGCTGGCCGCGCTCGGCGGGATCTTCGCCGAGAAGAGCGGCGTGATCAACATCGGGCTCGAGGGACTGCTCATCGTCTCGGCGTTCTCGGCCATCATCGTGACGTTCTGGCTGGGATCGGGCGAGTCGACGATGCTGCTCTCTCACCACTGGTGGGGCTTCGCGGTCGGCGTCCTCGCGAGCACCCTCTTCGCGCTGATCTTCGCCATCGTTTGCATCGACTTCAAGGCAGATCAGATCATCGCGGGGCTCGCGGTCTGGCTGATCGCGCTCGGACTCGCTCCGTTCGCCTCCCGAATCGTCTTCGACAGCCCGAACACCGCCGGAGTCGGACGGTTCCAGAACGTGACGATTCCGTTGCTGTCGGAGATCCCGTTCTTCGGCTACCTGCTGTTCGACACGCCGCCGCAGGTGTACCTCATGCTCGGGGCCACCGCCGCGGGCTGGTACCTGCTCAACCGGACGGCGTTCGGCCGCTGGGTCGTCGCCAGCGGCGAGAACCCGAAGGCGCTCGACACGGCGGGCGTCGACGTTCGCAAGGTCCGGTACGCCGCGGTGGTGCTCTCGGGCGTCTTCGCAGGCCTCGGCGGGGCCGGCTTCGCGCTCGGTCAGCTCGGCACGTTCGCCGGCGGCGGCGAGACGGCCATCGGCGGCCGCGGATTCATCGCCATCGCGACCTACCTCTTCGCGAACTACCATCCGATTGGCGCGCTGCTGGGCTCGTTCCTCTTCGCCGGACTCGAGGCGCTCCAGATCCAGCTCCAGAACCTCGGCTACGCGGTGCCGACGGAGCTGATCCGGACGATCCCGTACGTGACGGTGATCGTCGTGCTCGTCTTCGTCGGCAAGACCCGGCTGCCGGAGGCGGCCGGCGAAGCCTACGACGGCGACGAGGACTGAGCGTCTGAGTCGCCTTGGGTCGGTGCCTTCTTGGATCTCATCGACGTATCGCGTCCATGAACGAACTGATCGACGCCGCTCGCGAGATCCAGTCGCAGGCCCACGTTCCCTACTCCGAGTATCCGGTCGGTGCCGCCCTCGAGACGACCGACGGCGAGGTCTTCGTCGGCTGTAACCTCGAAAACGCGAACTTCAGCAACAGTCTCCACGCCGAGGAGGTCGCGGTCGCCGAGGCGGTCAAGGAGGGACACCGCGACTTCGAACGGATCGCCGTTAGCTCCGGCCGCCGGGACGGCGTCACGCCGTGCGGAATGTGCCGACAGACTCTGACGGAGTTCTGTGATGACGACCTCGTCGTGCTCTGTGACGAGGGTGAGGACGAACCGGTCTCGGAGTACACGCTCGGGGAACTGTTGCCCGATACGATCACCCAGGAAACGCTCGAGTAGCACGCCGTTGGTTCAGTTCCCGGCGCGTTTCTCGAGTCGCTCCCGAAGAACCGTCCGGTGACACCGCTTCTTCTCGGTGTTCTCGTAACAGACCAGCGCCAGCGACTCGCCGGACGCGAGTCGATCCGCGAGAGACTCGAGCGCCGCCTGTGCCTCCGTCGAGTCCTCGAGATGGCGTTGGTACTGCTCGCCGAAGTCGACCTGTTCCCACGCGGCGTTGTGCGCGCCCTCCTCACAGATCCCCTGCATCTTGAGGTCCTCCTCGGTCTGTCGGATCGACTCGAGCAGGTCGGGCGGCGGGCCGAGTTCGGGAACGTTCTCGTCGACGGCCGCGTGGAACCACGGCGTCGGACTGCGAACGACGCCGACCAGCGTCGCGTCCGCCGGTAGGTCGGCCAGATCGTGCTGTAGCGCGGCCACGTACGTGTCCGTGAGCGCGGCGTCTCCCATAGCTGGGCTACGACCGCCCGGCATTTATATACAGCGCGGGTGCGAATCGGCGGACCCGAATGCCCGGAGACAGCGAAGATCCGAACGCCGACGTACAGTACCACCTCGAGGTCGACGCGGACGACGTCGCCGACACCGTGCTCCTGCCCGGGAACCCCGAGCGACTCGAGGTCATCGTCGATTACTGGGACGACCACGAGATGCGGGCTCACCACCGCGAGTACCGGACCGCGACCGGGAGCTACGAGGGGACGCCCATCTCGGTCACCTCGACCGGAATCGGAAGTCCGTCCGCGGCGATCGCCGTCGAGGAGCTCGCCCGCGTCGGCTGCGAGACCTTTATTCGAGTCGGCTCCTGCGGCGCCGTCCAGCCCGAGATGAACGTCGGCGATCTCGTGATCACGACCGGCGGTCTCCGCCAGGAGGGGACCAGCGACGAGTACGTGCGGGAGGACTACCCCGCGGTCGCCGACCACGAGGTCGTCACCGCGCTCGTCGCCGCCGCCGAGCGACTCGGCTACGACTACCACACCGGCGTCACGATGAGCGCCGACTCCTTCTACGCCGGCCAGGGACGGCCCGGTTTCGAGGGGTTCGAGGCGGCCGGCTCGACCGACCTAGTCGAGCAACTCGCCGAGGCGAACGTCAAGAACATCGAAATGGAGGCGAGCGCCATCCTTACGCTGGCGAGCATCTACGGACTCCGCGCGGGCGCGGTCTGTACCGTCTACGCCGACCGACAGGGCGGCGAGTTCAGCAAGGAGGGCGAGTCGCGCGCCGCCGAGACCGCCACGCTCGCGACCCACCTGCTCGCGAAAATGGACCAAAAAAAGCGCGAGGCGGGCGTCGACCGCTGGCACGCCGGCCTCTCGCTCGAGGACTGAGACTGACGACTCAGTTGGTCTCGAGTCGCTCGTTCTCGTGGAGCCGTTGCATTCGCGTCTCGAGGTCGACACCCCTGTTCTCGAACCACTGGACCCGTGCCCGGTAGACGATGTAGCCGAACACGAGCCAGCCGAGCAGGACGGCGACCATCGCCGGAAGCTGGGTCGCGACCAGGACCCACAGGAGCGTCGCGGAGCCGACCGCGCCGACGGCGGTCACCTTGAGCAGCCACGGCGGGAGCTTGTAGATCGAGTACTCGTAGCGTTGCGGGTAGACCTTAGGCAGGTTCCAGAGCGCGATTCCGGCGACGGCGAGCCCGAACAGGATGGCCATCGACAGCGCGACCGAGAGGACGACGGGTCCCGGAGAGATCGGCGCGACGAGCAGCGGCGGGACGCCGAGGAGAATAATGGCGACGTACGGCGAGTCGTACCGATCGTGGACCCGGGCCAGGGCCGCGGGGATCACGTCGTCTCGCCCGGCGCGCATGAGGATTCGCGAGTAGGCGGTGTAGGTCATGTTGATCGAGGTGAGCGCGCCCATCGCGGCCGCCAGCAGGACGAGCGCCGTCAGTGGCGCCGGGAAGTTGTCCAGCGAGACCTGCGCGACGGCGGCGTCCATCCCGCCGAGCGCTTGCCAGTTCGTCGTCCCCACGAGCACGACCACAAGTCCGACGAGCAGCGAGAGCGAGACCGCCGCGGACAGGCCCAGCACGCGGGGAATGTTCTTCGCGGGGTTCTCCATCTCCTCGCCGAGTTCGAGTACGAGCCGGAATCCGCGCAGCGGGAAGTACATCGAGACGACCGCGACGACGAAGGGGCCGACGCCCTCGGGGAACAGTGGCGCGTAGTTGCCCGTGTCGACGAGGAACGCGCCTGGAACGATGAACGCGAGCATTCCGAGCACGATCGCCGCGACCATGAGGAACTGAACGATCGCGACCATTCGGATTCCGAGCACGTTCAGCACGATAAACGGCACGAGCAGCGCGTAGATCAGCGCGAGTTCGGGAACCGACGGGACGATCGAGACGGCCGTCGAGATGAAGTTGACGTACTCCGCAAAGCCGATGCCGATGAACAGCATCCCCGCCCAGACGCCCGGGATGGCGATCCAGGGCAAGAGAAATCCCCAGAAGGGGCCGACGAGCCTCGAGGCGTAGACGTAACTCCCCCCGGCGGCGGGAATCGCGCTGCCCAACTGAAGCGACATGAGAATCCCGAAGAACAGCGGGACCATCGCGAGCAACAGCGCGAGTACGATACTCGGCCCGGCCTGGCCGGCGAGCGGTCCGGGAAGGACGAACGCGCTCACCCCGATGACGTTACCCACGATGAGCACCGTCGCCCCGACGAGTCCGACCTTGGTGTTTATTATACCATAATTTTCCATTATCCCTCTGTACTGTGGTACTGTTTGATAAAGATGTATGTTCTCGCAACGTTGTTTACTCAGATAGCTGTCTGGGCTTACAGAATCAGTTTAGAATTGTCGTGGAGTGGCAGCGGCTCGAGGTCGCGGTCGCTTCGATATCCAATCGTGTCGACAGCGATGGGTCCGACGCGCTACACGCAGTCGTGACTGGATCTCGAGTTCGGCGTCCCTCGGTCTTCAGTTTCTATCGATCACCGCTCGTCTTTCGAGAGGCCGAAGGAGTCTCGCTACTCACGGTTTCCGCTGGTTATCGTTCGTTAGCGGAACCTTCGGTTCCGCTCTACTCTCGAATCCGGACGATACCGTCCTCGAACACCTTCCGATTTGGCACGATGTACTCCTCGGAGTCGTCCTCGATCTTGGTCACGAAGAGGTCGACCTCCTGGACGATGCCGGTCTGCTCTCCGATCCGTACCCGATCGCCGATGCCGTAGGGCTGGTTGAGGAGGAGATAGATCCCGGCCGCACTCGAGACGAGGAAGTCCTGGAACGCGTAGGCGCCGACGAGAACGAGGCCCGCAGCGTAGACGGTCAGGAGAATCATCAGTGCGAGGACGTGGACGCCGACCTGTCCCAGCGCGATGATCAGCGCGACGTAGAGAACGGAGTATTTGACGAGTTTCGGGAGCAGGGAGACTTCCGGCAGTTTGACGCCGCGGAGATACTCGCTGATGGCGAGTTCCATCTTGTCCGCGATGATGAACCCCACGATCACGACGAGAACGGCGATAAACACCTGCGGGATAAATTCCGTCACGCGCAGCCAGAAAGCGTCGGTATCCAGCAACTGGGCGATGTGGATCGCCGTCAGCACGGCGATTCCGTAGATGAACCAGGCGCTCAACCGGGCGACGATCTCGACCGTCGACGTCCCGAGCGACTGGGCAGTCCGCTCGAAGGGCGTCCCCTCGACGGCCTCCGGCACACCCGAGGCCGTCAGCAACTCCTCGTTAAGTCGACCGACCAGGTAGCCGACGACGATACCCAGGATCAATACCGCCGTCGCGATGACCGCCGGCTCGTCGATGAGCGTCTGCCACTCTACCATACTCAGTACGCCTCCGGGTCGACCTCCAGAATGATCTCTCCGGCCTTGAACGCCCGGACGAGACCATCACTCTCCGAAAGCACGATCGTGATCGCGTTCGTGTCTCGCGTGATCGCGCCGCCGGCCATGTGGCGTGCACCGAGCCCCTTCGGAATGTCGACCCCCTCCGCGGACGGCTCGAGGTAGCGGTACGCCGAGACGATCTTGCCCGCGTCCGAGATGACGAACGCGCCGTCGAGCCGGGAGAACTCCTTCAGCATCACGTTCACGATCGGGTCGCCCACGTGGACGTGGGACTTCTCGAACGGGTTGTACGACAGCGGCCGGGACTTGTTCATCACCTTGCCCGCGTCGCCGACGACGAACAGCGCCCCGACCGGCTTGCCCTTCTGACCCTTCTGACCCAGTTCGATCGCCAGTTCCAGCACCGACTTGATTACCTCCGGATCCGCGCGGGACTTCGCGAACAGGTCGTATATTCCGGTGCGGGAATCTGCGTCCGCACGCACGCGAGAGACCGTGTCGATGTCGTCGCTGAAGACGCTCGTCGCACACGCTATCGTGTCGCCGTCCTCGATGATGTCCTGATCGAGCGCGCCCTCGAGCCCGAAACGGATCCGGTCGGAGATGTTGTCGAACTCGAGTGGCAGTTCGACGAACGTCTCCGCACCGACGTCGTTCTCGGTCCCGATAACGATCACGTCGACCTCGTCCACCGTCGCGAACCGTTCGTAGTACGATCCGCTCGGTGAGAAGAGTGCGACTGCATCCACACTCGAGAAGAGGTCCCCGAAGACATCGTCTAACCCGGCCATTGCTCATACAAGCCGCACCCGCGCGAATAAGCATTGTGGAGTGTCTGACGCCCGTCTTGCTAGCGTCTATCACGGATTCTCGAGCAAGGCCGATCCTGTTCGGGACCGGATTCAAATCGGAGATTTGTAGACAGTGTGTGGGACCGGATTCGAACCACGGTCGTTCTGCTCACTTCGTTCGCGTCACTCCCTGATTCGAACCGGACATGCGATTGCTGTCGCTCGCGAGTTTGCTCGCGACAGAATGCGCGGGACCGGATTCGAACCGGCGGACCCCTACGGGACAGCGTCCTAAGCGCTGCGCCGTTGGCCTAGCTTGGCTACCCGCGCTCGTCCCCCGCTTGTCACGAATCGAGTAAGAAGCTGTCGATCCGACTCACTCGTGTTTTACCGGCTCCTCGGGAGACCAGTCGGGTGGAACGATAAAGGTCACGTGTTCCGAATCGCGAAGCTGGTGGAGTTCGGCCGCCTGTTCGGCCAACGATCGATCCCGGTACGGCATCTCGAGGCCACACCCGGTACACACCAGCTTGCATGTTGGTTCTTTCATGGTAACGCGAACCGCCGGCCTCGTCGGAGCGACGGACGTCAATCCTGGGTTCGGTGGTTTGGGGCTTTAGTAGTTGTATCCTAGTGAAATCGCGGGTGAACGGCCGGTTTGCTGAGTCGTTCGTAGCTGAATGTTGCCGTTCCTAGCCCAGTATTGGGCGGTGAGACGATCGAATCGGCCCGCGATTACTGGCTCGCGCTCGAGACACTGACGCGGACCGTGGATTTATCCCGGATGGAGCGATACCTCGTCGTATGCATAGCGCCCGGGATCGCATTGAATACGAACCCTGGCTCGAGAAACTCGAACAGGCTGCCGACCGGCTGGAGCTGTCGAGCGAGGCGCGGTCGTGTGCTACGGAACTCTTCCTGACGGACGTCCCAGAGGCTGACCGTTCGAAGCGAGCGCTGCTCGCAGCCAGCCTCTACGCCGGTTCACTCGTCGCCGGCGACGGCCGAACGCAAGGTGCAGTCGCGGACGCCGCGAACGTCTCTCGACTCTCGATTCAGTCCCGGTGGAAGGCCCTGCTCGAGGACGCCGGGCTCGAGCCACCGCGCTGGTAATCGTTTCAGCGAGGCATTCCGATCCTGCGTCCGCGTAAGTGAACGATACGCGGACGAAAACAGTGCCGACGGTCGTAAACGTGACCACAAACTGGCAGTCAGGCTGAACGAACAGTGGCTGATGAACCGTCCGGTCGGTCAGTCGGGATCCTGCTGACCCGTTTCGGCGTCCGCCTCGAGAACGTTCCCGTGCTCGTCGATCTCGCCGTTGACGATCCGGGTACTCGAGATGATCTCGTCGTCGGCGGCGAGGACGTGCGGAACGACGACGATCTCGAGGAGATCGTGCCCGCGCTCGTGGCGAATCTCGTTGATGCGTTTACCACCCTCGAGGGTCTCCGGCGAGACGACCAGATACTCGAACTGCGGCTCCGTCGCGATTCCCGTCGGTTCCTCCAGCGGACGAATCTCGAACTCGCGGTCGTGTTCGCTCGCGAGTGGCTCGAGTTCCTCCTCGAGAGCCTGCGTTCGTTCGTCGAACGATTTGACGTGCCGATCGACGTGGCGAGTCTGCGGTGCGAGTCCGTCACTCGTTAGTCCCACGGTCACGTCTCCGAGTTCGAACGCCCGTTCGAACAGCCGACGGTGGCCGTCGTGAACGGGGTCGAACGTCCCACCAAGCGCGACGTCCATACCCCATCTCACTGGCGCGGTGCGTATAAAACGGTCGACTCCGTGGACGCAATCGGCCGTTACGTCTGAACGACTATTTCGACGACCGTCGAACCCCTCTTTCACATTGTTTTTAGTATTCCCCCCACAGTGCCATCGGTATGGGACTTGACGAGGATTCGCTGGAGTACCATCGGACGGACCCCCCCGGAAAGATCGAAATATCGACCACGAAACCGACGAATACGCAGCGCGATCTGTCGCTCGCGTACTCGCCGGGCGTCGCCGCGCCGTGTATGGAAATCGACGCGGACGAGACGGATGCCTACACGTACACGGCGAAGGGAAACCTCGTCGGCGTCGTCTCGAACGGCTCCGCCGTGTTAGGTCTCGGTGACATCGGCGCGCAGGCCTCGAAGCCGGTGATGGAGGGGAAGGGCGTCCTGTTCAAACGGTTCGCGGACATCGACGTCTTCGACATCGAACTCGACGAGGCCGACCCGGACGAGTTGATCCGCGCCGTGAAGATGATGGAGCCGACGTTCGGCGGGATCAACCTGGAGGACATCAAGGCCCCGGAGTGTTTCACCATCGAGGAACGGCTGGGCGAGGAGATGGACATCCCGGTCTTCCACGACGACCAGCACGGCACCGCCATCATCTCCGGCGCCGCGCTCGTCAACGCCGCCGATATCGCGGAGAAGAACCTCGAGGACCTCGAGATCGTCTTCTCGGGAGCCGGCGCGAGCGCCATCGCGACGGCTCGGTTCTACGTCTCGCTCGGCTGCCGGAAGGAGAACATCACGATGTGTGACTCCTCCGGGATCATTACGCAAAGACGCGCCGAAGCCGGAGACGTCAACGAGTACAAACGAGAGTTCGCTCGCGACGCTTCGGGAGGCGACCTCGCGGACGCGATGGCGGGTGCGGACGTCTTCGTCGGTCTCTCGATCGGCGGCCTCGTCAGCCAGGAGATGGTTCAGTCGATGGGCGACAATCCGATCATCTTCGCGATGGCGAACCCCGATCCCGAGATCGGCTACGAGGAGGCCAAGTCGGCCCGCGACGACGACGTCATCATGGCGACCGGACGCTCCGACTACCCGAACCAGGTCAACAACGTGCTCGGCTTCCCCTTCATCTTCCGCGGGGCGCTCGACGTTCGAGCCACCGAGATCAACGAGGAGATGAAAGTCGCCTGCGCCAGGGCGCTCGCCGACCTCGCTCGCGAGGACGTCCCCGACGCCGTCGTCAAGGCCTACGGGGACGAACCCCTTCAATACGGCCCCGAGTACATCATCCCGAAGCCGGTCGATCCGCGCGTGCTGTTTCGGGTCGCTCCGACGGTCGCCGAAGCCGCGATGGAGTCCGGCGCCGCCCGAACCGAGATCGACCTCGAGGAGTACGAGGAGGAACTCGAGGCTCGCCTGGGCAAATCCCGCGAGATGATGCGAGTCGTCCTGAACAAGGCCAAGAGCGATCCCCAGCGGGTCGCGCTCGCGGAGGGCGAAAACGAGAAGATGATCCGGGCGGCCTACCAGATCGAGGAGCAGGGGATCGCCATGCCGATCCTCATCGGCGACGAGAGCGAGATCCGACAGACGGCCGCGAATCTCGGACTGGACTTCGAACCGCAGGTCGCCGACCCGGCCGTCGGTGACTACGAGGAGTACGCCGATCGACTCCACGAACTGCGCCAGCGGAAAGGCATCACGCGGACCGAGGCTGGCGAACTCGTCGAGCGCGACTCGAACTACTTCGGCAGCGTGATGGTCGAACAGGGCGACGCCGACGCGCTCCTGACCGGCCTCTCCCACCACTACCCTTCGGCGCTTCGTCCGCCGCTACAGGTCGTCGGCACCGCGGAGGACGTCGACTACGCCGCCGGCGTCTACATGCTCACGTTCAAGAACCGCGTGGTCTTCATCGCCGACGCCACGGTGAACCAGTCGCCCGACGAGGACGTCCTGGCGGAGGTGACGAAACAGACCGGGATGCTCGCCCGCCGGTTCAACGTCGAACCTCGGGCGGCCCTCCTGTCGTACTCGAACTTCGGCAGCGTCGACAACGAGGGCACTCGCAAGCCCCGCCGGGCCGCGAAACTCCTCCAGAACGATCCCGAAGTCGACTTCCCCGTCGACGGGGAGATGCAAGCCGACACCGCCGTCGTCGAGGACATTCTCGAAGGCACGTACGGCTTCTCGGAACTCGAAGAGCCCGCGAACGTGCTGGTCTTCCCGAACCTCGAGGCGGGCAACATCGGCTACAAACTGCTCCAGCGCCTCGGCGGCGCGGAGGCGATCGGACCGATGCTCGTCGGCATGGACAAACCGGTTCACGTCCTCCAGCGGGGCGACGAGGTCAAGGACATCGTCAACCTGGCGGGCGTCGCGGTGGTCGACGCCCAGAACGAGTAGCGAGCGACCGGTTTCGAAACCGAACTGTCACGGAATTCGACGGACATCGGGATTCTTTTATCGACTCACCGCTCGAGTTCCGGCAGAGTCTCGCCGTATGTCAGATGAACCTCATACCCTCCGATCCGCCGATGGCGGTCGTATCCGACGGACGTTTCTCCGCGCAGCCGGCGTCGCCGCAGCCACCGGACTCGCCGGCTGTACCCTGTGGGAACCGACGGACGACGAGTCCGGGCCCGACAGGACGTCCGATTCGTCCGACGGCGTCGCCGATACCGTCTCGGAGTACGTGACCCATCCGGACGACGACGTAACGATGTTCCGTCGCGGACTGCGTCGACTCGGCTACTTCCCGGACGAGGTCGTTCCGGACGCCGTCAGCGTCAACTGGTCGTTCCCGATCAACAACGTCGGCCACGCTGCGGCGAAGTCGAGTCCGCTCCCGACGCCCGACGGGGAGACGATCGTGATCGCGGGCGACACGGGCTGGGTTCACGCCGTCGAGCCGTCCGGCGAGCTCCGCTGGGCGACCAGGACCGGCGCGACCGATCTCGGATTCCACGGCTCGCCGGCCATCGTCGACGGGACCGCCTACGTCGGCGGCTACGACGGCGACATGTACGCGCTCGACGTCGAGACCGGCGACATCGTCTGGCGAACGCGATCCGGCGACCTCGAGAACACGCTGGCGATCGGTTCGAGTCCCGTCTACTACGACGGCACGCTCTACGTCATCGCGGAGTACGGCAGTCCCTCCTCGGGTGCGCTCTGGACGCTCGACGCCGAAACCGGCGACCCGACCTGGAGCGACGACCGGATCTGGGGGCAGGCCCATCCCTCCCCGACGGTGGACCTCGAGACGGGCCGGATCTGCGCCGGATCGAACGACGGCGCCGTCTACTGCTGGAAGTTCCCTTCCCTCGAGTTCGCCTGGGAGTTCCAGACCGGCGGCGAGGACGGTCCCGATGGCGAGTCGAAGGCCGACGGCGAGTTCAACCTCGGCGCGGAGATCAAGGGAACGATCGCGGCCCACGACGGGTACGGCTACTTCGGCTCCTGGGACGAACACTTCTACTGTCTGGACCTCGAGGACGGCGGCGAGGAGTGGGCGTTCGAGACGGACGGGCGAATCATGGCCAACCCGGCGCTGGATCCCGAGGAAAACGTCGTCTACACCGGAAGCAACGACGACCACGTCTACGCCCTCGACTGCGACTCCGGCGAGGAGTTGTGGTCAACGGACGTCAACGGGTCGATCATCGGCGCGCTGACGGCCACCGCCGAGACGATCCTCGTCGGCTCCTACGACTCGCACCTGTACGCGCTCGACAAGGAAACCGGCGAGCGCCGCTGGCGGGTCGAGAACCGCGGCCACGTCACGAGCGCGCCGGTTCTCCACGACGGCCGGATCTACTACGCCGAGCGCGGCGTCTTCTCGAACTACTGGGACGACGACGAGGAGACGATCCTCGAGGCGCCGGGTCACGCCTACTGTCTCGTCGAAGATGAGTGAACCGAGTAACTCACGAGTAGTACCGCGAACGAACGGAGTGAGTGAGCGGCTCTTTTTGGTCGAGATTTTTTGCGTTAGCGCGGGACCGGAGGTCCCGCGAGCCGTGCGAACGGTGCGCGGTTCGGAGCGAACGGCGTGAGCGAGAACCGCGATGAGAACGTGGAACGGAGTGACCCGTGAACGAGCGCTTCGCGCTCGCGAGCAGAGAGAGGTGGTGAACGTAGTGAGCTACCCGAACGGAAAAAGGTCGGCGTGAAAGCGTGCATTCAAGTATCCGCCAGAACGTTATCCGAGTATGCAAAACCAGGGCAACTCGACGCGCAAGCGAACCGGAGGCCGACTGAAGAACGTCCGAAAACGCCGAAAGTCCGAAATCGGTCGACTGCCGACGGAGACGCAGGTCGGCGAGCCCCGTTTCCGGATCGTCGACGTCCGCGGCAAGGGCACGAAGACCCGTGCACTCGCGACCAACGTGGCGAGCGTCAACGACGGTGACGAGACGGTCACCGCCGAGATCGAGGACGTCGTCGAAAACGACGCCAACCCGAACTACGTCCGCCGAAACATCATCACGAAGGGCGCAGTCGTCGAAACCTCCGAAGGGAAGGCACGCGTCACGTCCCGACCCGGCCAGAGCGGTCAGGTCAACGCCGTTCTTCTCGAGTAATCGCCGATTCGCCGACGAACCGTTTTCGACCGCTTCTCGAATCCTGACAGCGATGGCCTCGCGAATCGCGCGGTCGGATCAGCGGCGGTCTCCGAGATCGACGAACGCGCTCGTGTTCGCGCTCAGCCACGCCGTCAGCTTCCGATCCTCCGTGCAGTCGGACGGGTAGATCGTCTGCCGATCCGGTCGGGTTTCGTATGTAACGACGTCGGCCTCGAGCGCTGGCGGCGTCGAAGCCGCGGATTCGGGATCGGTCCGTTGCTCTCGGACTGGCTCGTCGTCACCGCTGGAGCGTCTATGCATGATCGATCTGGCACTGAGTGCCACACGTCGTCCGACGAGGAATCGTCATAAGGCGATTGCTAGTTGTACTATTGAGCCGTCCGTACGCCTCGTGGTTCGTCAGGAGCCGCGGCCGATACGGTCGAAAACCGGTTACGGTACCGACTGAAACGAGCTCCCCGCCGATCGAACGGCCCTCGGGCGATTGAGACCGGTCGGAGTCGCTACAGCGCCCGATCGAGAGACGACAGCCCCGAGAGTTCAGGGTCGCGGTGCGGCCTTCTGGAGCGCCGTCTCGGCGATGTTCCCGCCGTAGTCGGCGCTCCGGGAAAGCGAGTCGACGATCAGTCCCAGCGACTGGGCCTGTGCGGGATCGAGACCCCGAAGCTTGTCGTCGATCTCCCGGGTGTGCTGATCGATCTCGAGGATCGCCTCGCGGGCGGCGTGGCCGAGCCGGTTCGCCTCGTCGGTCTCGTCGGCGAACAGCGCGTCCATCGACTTCTCGAGGATGTCGAAGGCGTCCTCGTGGAGCGCGACGAGCCCCTCGGCGACGGGCTCCGGAATCTCCTCGAGTTTGAGCGCGAGGTTGCTGATCTTGGCGGCGTGATCGGCGACGCGCTCGAGCTGGCGGGCGCTCGAGTGGTAGTCGAAGCAGTCCTCGCGGAGGACGCCCAGCTCCTCGGCGGCTCGCGGCGAGCGCAGGGTCGCCCGGAAGATGCGGGAGACGACGAGCCAGAGTCGGTCGACGTCGTCGTCGCGCTGGATGACGTCGTGGGCGATGTCGTCGTCGTTCTCGATCAGCGCGGTGACGGCGTCCTCGAGCATCGATTGGGCGATCAGACGCATCCGAGAGACGGCGTTGACGATCGACAGCTCCGAGGAGTCGAGCAGGTCCTGGATGACGACGCTGTCGGTCGTCTCCTCTAAGACCTCGACGCCGACCAGACTCTGGGTCGCGTCGCGGATCGCTCGGCGCTGGTCGGTCGTGATACGGGTCGCCTCGAGGCGGATGATGTCGAAGCCGCTGACGTACATCGTCATCACCGCGCGGGTGAGCCGCTCGCCCTCGAGATCCGAGACGTCGAGAGTTCCCTCCTGGCGATCCGTCTTGCTGGTCGGTGTGAGCAACAGCGAGTCGTCCTCCGGATAACACTCGACGGTCGTGCCGGCGCTAACGCCGTTGTCGGTCGCCCAGGTCTTCGGAAGCGAGACGGTGAACGTAGAGCCGCCCGTCACCTGGACCTTGCGGGTCTCCATACGCGCGATTTCGACCGGGTGCGTATAAATGCCATCACTCTATAGAGCTGGCGACGAATACGCGTTCCTGGAGACCGGATTCGTCGGGCGACCTCTCACCCGCGTAGGCGGAACTGGACACACTGGGAACTGGTCTAGAACATAGGGATATATAGAAAACATAGTAGAGTACTTAGATGCGATCTTCTATAGAGTGCACTGATGGGAACTGATCCGGGATCTGGTTCTGGTGGCGCGCTCTCGCGCCGTCAGGTACTGCTCGGTACCGTCGGTGCGGGGTTGACGGGGCTGTCGGGCTGTCTCGTTCGCGGCGAAGATAGCGGCCTCGAAGGTGAGATCATTATCGACGGAAGCGACACGTTGCTCCCGAACAGCGCCGCAGTCGCGGAGCGGTTCATGTGGGAGAACAACCGCGTTCGCATTCCGGTCCGCGGTTCCGGGACGGGCGCCGGCTTCCAGCGGTTCTGTGCCGGTGAGAGCACAATACAGGATGCGAGCCGCGAGATCACGGACGACGAACGGGAGCAGTGTTCGGCGAACGGCGTCGAGTGGCTCGAACTCGAGGTCGTCATGGACGGACTCGCGGTTTTCGTAAATCCCCAGAACGACTGGGTCGATTGCCTCACCGTCGACGAACTGAATCAGCTGTGGGAGTCGGGATCGGACGTCGAGACCTGGAGCGATCTGGACGATTCGTGGCCGGACGAGGAGATCGATCTCTACGGCCGGGACTCCGCCTCCGGCACCTTCGACTACTTCACCGAGGCGATCAACGGTGAGGCGGGGAACATCCGCTCGGACTACACGGGAACGCCGGACACGAACGTCATCGTTCGCGGCGTCAGCGGTAACAAGGACGCGATCGGGTTCGGCGGCGCCGGTTACTACTACGAGAACGAGGACGATCTGAAACTGGTCGCCGTCGACGACGGCGACGGCTGCGTGAAGCCGACCGAGGAGTCGATCGAGACCAACGAGTACACGCCGCTGTCCCGGCCGATGTACATCTACATCCGGCTGCGGGAACTCGAGCGAGAGGAAGTTCGCGAGTTCACTCGCTTCTATCTCGATAATACGCAGGAGACGGCGCGAGAAGTCGGCTACTACGCGATCCCGGACGAGACGATCGAAGCACAGCGCGAGAAACTCGAAGAGCGAATCGAGGAATACGAATGACCCAAGAACGGATAGACCTCTCTCGAGGTAGTAACGACGTCGGCACGATCGGGGACCGGGTGGCTCGCTACGTCTTCTTCGCGTGTGCGTCCCTTTCGGTGATCACGACCGTCGCGATCATCCTCGTCCTTATCGAAGGATCGATGGACTTCTTCTCCCACGTGTCGCTGGTCGAGTTCCTCACCGGCACGAACTGGTCGCCGCGTATCCGACCGCGAAGTTACGGCGTCCTCCCGCTGATCTACGGAACACTGTTGATCACCGCCGGATCGGCACTGATCGCGCTGCCGGTCGGGACGTTGACCGCGATCTACCTCTCTGAGTACGCCGATCCGCAGGTACGACGGACGGTAAAGCCCGTTCTCGAGGTCCTCGCGGGAGTCCCGACGATCGTCTACGGATTCTTCGCGCTGTCGTTTATCACGCCGATCCTCCAGCGGATCTACCCCGAAACGGGAACGTTCAACGCCGCTGCAGGGGCGATCGTCGTCGGGATCATGATCATCCCGATGGTGTCCTCGCTCTCGGAGGACGCGATGAGTTCCGTTCCCGACGACCTCCGGCAGGCCGCTTACGGGCTCGGCGCGACGCGGCTCGAGGTCTCGACGCAGGTGGTCTTTCCCGCGTCGATATCCGGGGTCGTCGCCGCGTACATCCTCGCGATCTCGCGAGCGATCGGCGAGACGATGGCCGTCTCGCTCGCAGCGGGGATGCTTCCGCAGATCACTACGAACCCGTTCGAACCGATTCAGACGATGACCGCGTACATGGTACAGATCGGGACCGGTGACGTCTCGGTCGGTTCGATCGGTTACCAGAGCCTGTTCGCGGTCGGCTTAACGCTGTTTATCATGACTTTCTCGATGAATATCTTCAGCATGTGGGTCCGGTCCCGATACCGGGAGGAGTACCAATGAGTACGGATACGACCCGATCCAAGTACGAGTTCGACGGCTCGGCGATTCGACGAAAGCGACTGCTCGGCAAAGTGTTCCTCGGCGCGTGTCTCGCCGCGACGATGGTCGGCATCGTCGCCCTGATCGCGCTGCTCGCCGACGTCGCTTACGAGGCGTGGGGGTGGCTCACGATAGAGTTCCTGACCTACCCCCCGTCGAACCTTATCGAGAACTATAATCCCGCGAACTACGGCGGTCTCGAGACCGGTCCGGGTGGAATCTACCCCGCGCTTATCGGCTCGATTTACTTGATCGCGCTCACTGCCGTGTTCACGCTGTTCCTCGGCGTCGGAGCGGCGATCTATCTCGAGGAGTACGCTCCCGATACCCGGTTTACGAGCTTCATCGAAGCGAACATCTCGAACCTCGCCGGCGTTCCGTCGATCGTCTACGGGCTGCTCGGGCTGGCGATGTTCGCTCGCGCCCTGCAGATGGGAAGCAGCCTCATCGCGGGCGCGCTGACGCTGACACTGCTCATCCTACCGATCGTCATCGTCTCCTCCCAGGAGGCGCTTCGAGCCGTCCCCGACTCGATGCGTCGTGCATCCTACGGCGCGGGCGCCACGAAGTGGCAGACGATCCGCAACGTCGTCCTCCCGGAAGCGGTTCCGGGAATCATGACGGGGATTATCCTCTCGCTCTCGCGCGCGATCGGCGAGACGGCCCCCATCCTGATGGTCGGGGCGGCGACGATGATGTTCCGCCCGCCGTACAGCCCCACCGGCGCCTTCAGCGCCATGCCGATGCAGATCTTCGAGTGGGCGACGCTCCCCGAGGCGGAGTTCCAGCACGTGACTGCGGCCGGGATCGTGGTCCTCCTGACGATCTTGCTGCTGATGAACGCGGTCGCGATCTTCATCAGAAACAAGTACGACCGGCGGACGTAGTTCTCGACCCGTCGCTGATTCTCGATCGATCTCCTCGAGTAGCCGGTGCTCCGTGTCGTCGGCCTCCGATCGGCCGCGGGAGACTATAGCACTATATAGAAGACATAGTATGGTATTTAGGCGCCCCGTCGCTCGAACTACGTAATGGGTGACGAGACGAACGGCCGGTTCGACGGGCTGAAATCGACGCTCGCGTCGATCAACCCTGGTCGCGAGCGTTTCACAACAGGTAACTTGCTCAGAGCCAATGCCAACACAACTGGTATGACTGCGAACACCAGCGAATCCGAGGCGGTCGAGAGTCCGGGAACTGAAGGGGGATCGACGACCGCAACGGGATCAACGACCGCAACGGGATCAACGACCGGCGTCGAAATGTCGAGTGCCGACAGGCCGCTGGGTTCGCCCCGGGTCGACGACGCCCTCATCGAGGCCCGGGATCTCGACGTCTTCTACGGCGACACGCAGGCCCTGAACGGGATCAATATGGACATCCCCGAGAAGCAGGTGACGGCGCTCATCGGCCCTTCGGGGTGTGGCAAGTCCACCTTCCTGCGCTCGATCAACCGGATGAACGACCTCATCGACGTCGCCCGCGTCGAGGGCGACCTCTACTTCCACGGGAAGAACATCTACGACGAGGACGTCGACCCCGTCGCCCTCCGCCGAAAGATCGGCATGGTCTTCCAGAAACCCAACCCGTTCCCGAAGAGCATCTACGACAACGTCGCCTACGGCCTCCGCGTCCAGGGCAAGGACGACGACCTCGACGAGCAGGTTCACACCGCCCTCGAGCGGGCTGCACTGCTCGAGGAGGTCGAAGACCAGTTAGACGAGAGCGGACTCGACCTCTCGGGCGGCCAACAGCAGCGTCTCTGTATCGCTCGGGCGATCGCGACCGACCCGGAGGTCATCCTGATGGACGAACCGGCTTCGGCGCTGGACCCGGTCGCGACCTCGAAGATCGAGGACCTCATCGAGGACCTGGCCGAGGAGTACACGGTCGCGATCGTCACTCACAACATGCAGCAGGCGGCTCGAATCTCCGACAAGACGGCCGTCTTCCTCACCGGCGGCAACCTCGTCGAGTTCGACGACACCAACAAGATCTTCGAGAACCCCCAGAGCGATCGGGTCGAAGACTACATCACCGGCAAGTTCGGATAACGACCGAACGATCGAGCGAAACCGACTCGGTCGTTCGAACGTCGCCGTCGCGACGGTGGATCAGGTCGGTTTCGTATGGTATGCGGTCCTGCTATCGGTTCGGCTTTTTCGTCTGTTATCTGAATGTCGAGGTATACGGAGTTTCGGGACGGCGAGCGACGGCTACCGTACTCACGAGTTATTCTATATACCATATTGCGGACGACTTGACAGTCTCATCACACCCACGGTATTTGAGCCCCTCTGTATCTCTCTCGGGCCGTATCGTGGTGTTACTCGGCTACTTTTGGCTGATAACGGCGTAGTCTCGATCACGATTAACTGTCCGCCCGATCTATATTCGTCTATATATCTATCATAGTAGGGTACTTATCCGGCAGTTAGCGTTCCTCTAGTGATGTCGAAAGACACCACCGGACCACCGTCGTTCGAACTCGGACGACGGCACTTCTTGGCCGGGACGGCCATCACAGGGGTAACCGGACTGTCCGGCTGCGTTGCTTCGGTCTCGAATAGGGCGAAAGAGGTGAACATCGCCGGCAGTTCGACGGTATTCCCGATCACCGAGGTCGTTTCGTCGACGTTCTCGAAGGATCGAGAGGACGTTACCGTCTCGATCAGCCAAACGGGGACCGGCGGCGGCTTCTCGAACTTCTTCTGTCCGGGCATGACGGACATCAACAACGCCAGCCGCGAGATAGCCGATCCCGAAGTGGAACAGTGCGGAGATAACGAAGTCACGCCGATCGAGTTCACGGTCGCGACGGACGCGCTGACCGTCGTCGTCAGTCCCGAGGCCGACTGGATCGACTGTCTCACTATCGAAGAGCTCCGCGAACTATGGCGCGCCGACGGCGCCGAACGGTGGAGCGACGTCCGCGACGAGTGGCCCGACGAGGAGATCGAGTTTTTCGGCGCGGACACGACCTCGGGAACGTACGACTACTTCGTCGAGGCGGTCCTCGGCGAGGACGCGACCCACCGAACCGATTACCACGCAACCGAGCGCGACCGGACGATCGTACAGGGGGTACAGGGTAACGAGTTCGCGGTCGGCTACTTCGGGTTCGCGTACTACGACGAGAATCCGGAGGAGATCAAGGCCCTCGGAATCGACGACGGAAACGGCTGCGTCGAGCCGTCGCTCGAGACGGCGAAGAAAGAAGAGTACACGCCGCTGTCCCGGCCGCTTTTCATCTACGTCGCGAAACAGTCGCTGGCGCGGCCCGAAGTTCGAGACTTCGTCCGTTTTTACCTCGAGCAGTCGTCGACCGATCTCGTCAACGAGGTCGGCTACGTCCCGGTTACCGAGGAGGTGCGCGACGAGAACCTCGAACGATTCGAGGACGCGATTGAGGAGGTGACCGACGAATGAGCGCGCCCGATCTCACACACGACGGAGCCAGATCGGCTCGCGGCGCCGCGTTCAAGGTGTTCTTCGCACTGTGTGCGTTCCTCTCGATTCTCACCACGGTCGCGATCGTCGCGACGCTGCTGTATGACGCCGTCGACTTCTTCGCGGCGGTCTCCCCCGTCGAATTCTTTACGGGGACGACGTGGACGCCCGAAAACGAGGTATACGGCGTGTGGCCGCTGATATCGGGCACGCTGATCATCACGCTCGGCTCGGCGCTGATCGCCCTCCCGATCGGGCTGCTGACGGCGATTTATCTGAGCGAGTACGCCACTGACCGCCGACGGGCGTACCTCAAACCCGCCCTTGAGGTTCTCGCGGGCGTACCGACGGTGGTGTACGGCTACTTCGCGCTAGTGTACATCACGCCGGTACTCGACCGGATCCTTCCACTCGGGACGTTCAACGCGCTTTCGGCGTCGATCATGGTCGGGATCATGATCATTCCGATGGTCTCCTCGATCAGCGAGGACGCGATGAGCGCGGTTCCCGACTCGCTACGCCAGGCGAGCTACGGCCTCGGGGCGACGAATTTCACCGTCTCGACGTCCGTCGTCGTGCCGTCGGCGCTGTCGGGGATCCTCTCCTCGTACATCCTCGCGCTCTCGCGGGCGATCGGCGAGACGATGATCGTCGCGATCGCCGCCGGGCAGACCTCGCGTATGATCGACCTGACCGATCCCGGCGGGATGTTCCTCGAGTCGGTCCAGACGATGACCGCCGCGATGGTCCAGATCGGGGCCAGCGACGTCATCGGCGAATCGACGGAGTATAAGAGCCTCTTCGCGGTCGGGCTGACGCTGTTCGTCATTACCTTTGCCATGAATCTTATCAGCGAGTGGGTTTCGTCGCGCTACCGGGAGGTGTACCGCTAATGTCGTCCGAAACCGAACGCTCGGACCCGGTCGACGCGTCGGAATCGAACTTCGGCCGCGTGAGTCGAACGAAGGACGTGGCGTTCCGGTGGCTCACCCTCGCGGCGGCGCTGGTCGGAATCGTCGCGCTCGCCGTGTTACTGCTGAACGTCCTCGTCGACGCGCTCGCACTGTTCGAGCCCGAGTACAGCCCGTGGCTCAACTGGCAGTTCCTCACGAACCCGCCGAGCTTCAGCGATCCGTACGACGCCGGATTCTTCCCGGCGATCGTCGGCTCGATCGCGCTCATGATCGTAATCGCGCTGATCACGTTTCCGCTGGGTGTCGGCGCGGCGATCTACCTCGAGGAGTACGCCAGTGACGGCTACCTCACGCGGTTCATCCAGCTCAACATCGCGAACCTCGCCGGCGTCCCGTCCGTCGTCTACGGACTGCTCGGACTCGGGCTGTTCGTGGGTCTGCTAAACATCGGATTCGGGACGCTGCTGGTCGCGGGCTTTACCGTCTCGCTGCTCATCCTGCCGATCGTCATCATCTCGGCTCAGGAGGCGATCCGCTCGGTTCCCGACTCCCAGCGGCAAGCCAGCTACGGGATGGGTGCGACGAAGTGGCAGACGATCCGCAACGTCATCCTGCCGCGGGCGATGCCTGGGATCCTCACCGGAACGATCCTGGCGCTCGGGCGCGCGATCGGCGAGACGGCCCCGCTGATCATGATCGGCGCTCCGACCGCGGTATTCGGCGTTCCCAACAGCTTGTTCAGCAAGATCAGCGCCATGCCCATGCAGATCTTCACGTGGGCGGATCGACCCGAGATGGAGTTCCAGTACGGCGTCGTCGCGGCCGGCGTGGTGACGCTGCTGGTCATCCTGCTGTCGATCAACTCGATCGCGATCCTCATCCGAAATAAGTATCAGCGGAAGAACGGACAATGACACGACAGGTTTCCCTCGAGACGGAACAGACCGACGATCAGCGAACCGTGCCGACGTCGACTACCGCCAGCCCCGCCGATCGAATCGGCGAATCCCGCGAGAAGACGATCCTCGAAGTGCGCGACCTCGACGTCTTCTACGGCGACGACCAGGCGCTTCGGAGCGTCTCCATGGACATCCCCGAGAAGCAGGTGACGGCGCTCATCGGCCCTTCGGGCTGTGGCAAGTCCACCTTCCTGCGCTCGATCAACCGGATGAACGACCTCATCGACGTCGCTCGCGTCGAAGGCGACCTCTACTTCCACGGGAAGAACATCTACGACGAGGACGTCGACCCCGTCGCCCTCCGCCGAAAGATCGGTATGGTCTTCCAGAAACCGAATCCGTTCCCAAAGAGTATCTTCGACAACGTCGCCTACGGTCTCCGCGTCCAGGGCAAGGACGACAACGTCGAGGAGAAGGTCTACACGGCGCTCGAGCGGGCTGCACTGCTCGAAGAGGTCGAAGACCAGTTAGACGAGAGCGGACTCGACCTCTCGGGCGGGCAGCAACAGCGCCTCTGTATCGCTCGGGCGATCGCGACCGACCCGGAGGTCATCCTGATGGACGAACCGGCTTCGGCGCTGGACCCGGTCGCGACCTCGAAGATCGAGGACCTCATCGAGGACCTGGCCGAGGAGTACACGGTCGCGATCGTCACTCACAACATGCAGCAGGCGGCTCGAATCTCCGACAAGACGGCCGTCTTCCTCACCGGCGGCAACCTCGTCGAGTTCGACGACACCAACAAGATCTTCGAGAACCCCCAGAGCGATCGGGTCGAAGACTACATCACCGGCAAGTTCGGCTGAGTCGGCGGGGTGTCGACTTTTTCGATCTCGGTCGGAGTCGCAGTTGCGACCAGAACCCACGCCGTGTTCGATCGGGTACGATACCAGCCTCGGAGTAAGATTCTATTCGCCGTTCCGAGACGGACGACTTACTCGGTATCCGTCCGCGAGATCTCGCCGTCAGCGGTGAACCGCCTCGGGGTCAAGCCCCGAGGCACTCGGCCTGCTCCGCCTGTAGAATCCGGCGGCGGTGGAGGGTCGTATCCATATCCGATAGCCGGTGTTTCGAGTGTAAAATGGGGCGGACGCTTTCGAACTGTAGCGCGATATTACGGATAGGGCGCGAGTTGATCCGCACCTCCGTTTCGAGACGATAGTCGGCAACTTCACCGGGGTGGACAGAAACGGCGGTTCGGAAGCGGGGCTCGAGGTCGTGAATCAACGAGCGCGAGATTTCGACGTAATCGGAGATGAAGTCGGCCACCACCGCCCGAGATCAGCGGTCGGCCCCCAATTCGGCGCCACTTGGAACTCGGTACCGTTCACAGCGAGACGCCCCATCCGAGATGCTCGAACGGTCCGACGACCGAGAGTTGGGCGGCACGAGGTCCTCCTGACGTCCTGAACAGGCTGTCGCAGATCAGGTGACAGATATTGGGTGCCCTGGCAAGAAGATGAGTGGTTCACCAATCATCTGCCGTCGTCCGCTGAACGGATCGACACAAAAACGCTATCAGGCGCAAGCTACATCAAGAAGGGGAGAAGTGTGTGAGGTATGGCCAGAAAGTCGTATCAGGAGAAACTGACGGCGCTCCGCGAGGACGTCCTCTACATGAGCGAGGTCGTCATGGAGCGACTCCGCATGGGGCTCGACGCTCTGGAGCAGAAAGACGAGGAGCTCGCCAACGAAGTGATGGAGGGCGACAGCGAGGTCAATCAGCTGTATCTCGACCTCGAGCAGGACTGCATCGAACTGCTGGCGCTCCAACAGCCCGTCGCGAGCGACCTGCGGCTGATCGCCTCGACGTTCAAGATCATCACCGACTTAGAACGGATCGGCGACCTCGCGGTCAACCTCGGCGAGTACACGCACGAGGCCAAACACGACCGGTTCCCCGACGTCGACGTACAGGCGATGGGCGAACTCACCCTCGAGATGGTCGAGGACGCGATGATCGCCTACGATACCGAGGACACCGACGGCTGCCGGGAGCTCGCCGTCCGCGACGACGACGTCGATCAGTTCGCGGAGCGGGCGAGCGGAATCGTCGTCCGGGACCTCATCGAGCGCGAACTCGACTCACCCGACGAGATCGAACAGGTGCTCCAGGACGTCTCCCGACTCCTCCTGACGATCCGCGACCTCGAGCGAGTCGGCGACCACGCGGTGAACATCGCCGCGCGAACGCTGTACATGGTCGAGAACGACGACGAACTCATCTACTGACCGCTCCGTTTCGCTTCTTCCGTGACGATCCGACAGCCGGTTTCGGACGGTACCGAACCGACGGTTGCACCACCGCGATCGTCCCCGCGGATGCAGGCAGCATACGCTTGTCTCGGAGAGATGCTAGCTCCGATCATGAGTGCACAGTTTACGGACGACGACCTCGAGAAGACCGTCGAGGACGCGAACGGGGAAACTATCGGGACCGTTACGGCGGTCGAGGGCGACGTTGCGCAAGTCGAACCCAGGGCGGGCGTGATGGACTCGATCCGGGCGACGCTCGGGTGGACGCGAACGCGGGAAGCCGTCTCGGTCCGGGCGGATGCAGTCGACGAGATCACCGATGAGGTAATTCACCTCGGGACGGAGCCGCTGGAAGCGGACGAAGCGGCGGGACCCGCGGCCGACGAGTCGGGACCCACGGGCGACGTACCGGACGAAACGGCCCGCGGCGCGGGGCTCGAGTCCGACGAGGCTTCGACTCGAGGTCCGGAAATCGACCGCCTCGAGGGCGGAGAACGACGGAAACCGGACGAGACGGCGGACCCTTCCCCGGAGACGACCGCGACCGAGCAGGATCTCGAGGACGAACTGAACCGCGGACCCGAGGTCGAGCCGCCGGCAGAGAGTGAGGTGCGTGACGCGATCGACGAGGCGACCGAAACTGCGGGCGGTGAGACGGCCGAGATGACGGACGTACCTGAGGAACTGGCAACGAGTGAGGAGCACCGCGACACCTCGGAGTCGGACTCGACCGCGGAGAGAGCAGAAGCCGCGGAACGAAGTGAACCGGACGAACTGGGCCGGAGCGGGAGCTCCGGAGACGCGGAATCGATGGACGTAATCGACGAGTCGCAGGGTGACGAAGCGTTCGAGACGGACGAGGATACTGACGACGCGGAACCCGAGTACGACGGGGACGCCACGGACACAGAGTCCGAGGTCGTCGAAGACGCGGAGCGCGAGACCGAAGGGATGGACCTCGCCGACGAACTGGATCGCGGCACCGATCTCGAGTCGGTCGACGCCGAGAGCGACGCCTCGGAGCGAACTGCGGAGAGAGACGCGGCTGACGAGCTATCCCGCGGGAGCGACCTCGTGTCGGAAGCGGACCGGTCGGAGGGATCGCCGGAGCGGCCCGAAACCGAGGAGATGGATCTCGCCGACGAACTCGAACGAGGCGTCGATTTCGACGCGATCGAGGAGGACGCGCCGTCGGCGACGTCCGACCGCGATGTGGGCGAGCAGCCGACCGAGGAGATGGACCTCGTCGAGGAACTGGATCAGGGAGTCGACGTCGAACCGGCGGCGGAGACGGACTCCGAGAAAGGCGCCGCAGTCGACGCCGACGCGTTCCCGGGTCCGCAAACTGACACCGAGACGACGTCCGACGCGGCCGCCCCTCGTTCGATGGAGTCGACGAGTCACGCGGCTCTCGGGGCGGAGCCGGTGCTCGATCAGCATACTGACGAGCCGGCGGCGACGAACGAATCCGTGACCGACGAGGCGAATCGAAGCCGCGGGGAGCGAGGTGATGTCGAGTCGCCGGTCAGGGCGATGCTCGATGCGCAGCAAACGGCGATCGCACAGAGCCAGCAACTGCTCGAGGACGGACTCGCAGTCCAGCGGGACGTCAACAGAATCGCACTGAGCGCGCTCCGCGGGCAGACGGCACTCCAGCGCCAGGGGCTCGAACTGTTCCGGGCGGTGACTCCCGATCCCGTCGAGGCTGCTGAATCGATAGAGCCACCGAAGCCGTCTTCCGAGCACCAGTCGACGAAGAGCGCTGCCGACCGATCGCGGTCGGACACCGGAACGCTCCAGCGACGACGCGACTCGCCGGAGTCGGCGAACCGTGAGCGGACGTTCGAGCGCCGACTCGAACTCGTCGACGGCCTCGACTCGATGTACCGCGAGCGTCTCGAGGATGCGGACATCACTACGCTCGACGACCTCGCGTACGCCGACGTCGAGACCGTCGCGGAAGCCGCCGAAGTGACGGAGGAACGCGCCGAAAGCTGGATCGAACAGGCTGCGGCCTGAGACGCCGCGCGAACGTCCGTTTCAGGCTGGCGTCACGGATCGGTCGAGCGACCCGTTTCGGGCGCTCGCGTTCGCTTCCGTTCGGGTACGCCCGTCAGTAACTGCGCCGTATCGACAACGTTTCTCGTCTCGAGCAGCAGTTCGGCCGCCGCTCTGATCGTAAAGTCGGCCTCGAGGTCGACGCCGTAACACCGGGCGTAACACTCGAGCCACCGGTTCATCGCGGACTCGAGGGCGGTAAACTCGGCCTCCGAGAACGGGACGAGTCGGCCGCCGGTTCGAGCCTCGACGTAGAGCCAGATCGCCTGGCCGGCCCCTTCACGCAGGTACTCGAGTCCGTCCTCCGGGCCGGACGCGTCGGGATCGAAGGCTTTCCGGTCGCGCTCGGCCTGGCGGTCGAGCGCGGCGATTCTGGGTCCGTACCGGTCCACGTTACCCCTCGCGGTACTCGACGCCCTTGCCGCCGCGGGGGTGTTCCCACGCGGTGTCGGCGACGATCGCACAGGTGCCACACTCGACGCATGGCTGAGTGTCGAGGCTAACGACCGTCTCCTCGTCGCCGTTCGTCTGTACCTGCTCGGTTCGGTAGCAGCCGCCGCCGAAGTCCTCAGCGCTGACGGGACAGGCGTAGACGGCGGCCTCGCTCGCCTCCGCGGAGTCGTCGAGCAGTTCGATGTGGGGGTTGCCGACGTCCGTATCGTACGTGAGGCCGCCGATTCGGGCCTCGAGGCTCGGCGGTTCGACGCCGTTCTCCCAGCGGATCGTTCGACCGTGCTCCTCGCCGACGATCGCCGGCACCGTGACGTAGCCGGTGCGGGTGTCGGGAATCATCGACACCAGGAACGGCGAGTTGTACGCCCGCTTCAGCACTCGATCGGCGACGGGATTGCCGAGCGCGAGGCTCCCAACTCGCGAGTCGAGCACGCGTTCGACGGCGTTCGTCACGACGTCTCGCTCGCCGACCGTGCGGGCGAGGTCGTACCGCCGCGGGCGGAGTTTGTCCATCGTGCCCGACTCCTCGAGGAGTTTCGCGTACCGGCGGCCGGCGGCTTCGGGATCGGCGTTCCCGCGGGTGATGGCGAAGGCGTCGGCCGCGAGCGCGCCGCCGGTGACGGCGTGGTTCATCCCCTTGATGATCGGGCCCTGGGCCTGCATCTGGCCGGCGGCGTCGCCGACGAGGACGAGGCGGTCGCGGTAGGGCTCACGGTGGGCGACCTTCTTCGAGTCGGGGACGAGTTTTGCGCCGTACTCGCGCTCGTCGTACTCGTCGCCGAGCCAGTGGGCCATCACGGGGTGAGTGAGCAGCGCGTCGAGCAGTTCGTGGGGCTCGGCCTGCTCCGCGACGAGGCTGTCGAGGTGGAAGACCGTCCCGATCGACAGCGAGTCCTCGTTGGTGTAGAGGAAGCCGCCGCCCCGGACGTCCTCGAAGAGGTCGCCCGAGAACAGGTGGGCGGCGCCCTCGTCCTCGTCGATGTCGAACCGGTCGTCGATGACGTCGGGCTCCATGTCGACGACGGCCTTGACGCCTTGGAACCACTCGTCGGGTTCCTCCCAGTCCATGAGCCCGGCGTCGCGGGCCAGTTCGGAGTTGACGCCGTCGGCCGCGACGATCAGATCCGCCTCGATCGGGTCGAGTTCGTCGCAGGTGACGCCGACGATCTCCCCGTCGTCTCGGAGGAGCCCGTTCACCCGAACGTTCGTCAGCACGCCGCCGCCCGTCTCGCTCGTCTTCTCGTGGACGCGGGCCTCGAGCCGCGAATCCATCTTCCGGCGGAGCACGGCGTCGCACCAGTCGGTGTCGTGCTCGTGGAGGTCGGTGAGATCGTAGCTCTTGACCTTGTTCCCGGCGATGTTGTGGATCTGGTAGTCGGTAACCGGTCGCTCGGCCGCCTCCTCGCGAAAGCCCTCGAAGAGGTCGTCGATCGTGTAGGGCGCCGACTCCTCGGCGTAGATCAGCCCGCCGGAGACGTTCTTCGAGCCCGCCTCGACGCCGCGTTCCAGAACGAGCGTTTCGACGCCGTGGTCGGCCAGTCGGGCGGCCGCCGCGGCTCCGCCGGGGCCACAGCCGACGACGACGGCCTCGTAGTGTTCTCTCTCTTCCGTCATTGGTCGTCACCTCCGTCACCGCTTCCGTCCGCAACTGTCTCGAGTTCCGTCTCGCCCGCTTCGACCGCCGCCCTGAGCCGCGGCAGCACCTCGAACAGGTCGCCCTCGATGAAGTAGTCGCTGAAGTCGCGAATCCGCGCGTCGGTGTCGGTGTTGATCGAGACGATCGTGTCCGACTCGTCCATCCCGACCTTGTGCTGGACCGCCCCGGAGACGCCCGCGGCGATGTAGAGGTCGGGCGCGACGACCTGTCCCGTCTCGCCGATCTGGCGTTCCTCCTTCGAGTACTCCTCGACGTGGCCCTCGAACTGGTAGGCGGAGGTGACGATCCCCCGGGTGATGCCCAGTTCGGCGTCCTCGAAGGCGTCGACGAGTTCGAGGCCGAGTTCCATCCCCTCAGTGGGGTCGTCGGCGATGCCCCGACCGAGACAGACGATCACCTCGTGGCCGGTGAGATCGATTCCGGCCTCGAGTTCGTCGTGTTCGGTGATCTCGACGCGGAACCAGTCGTCCTCGAGTTCCATGTCGTGTTCGATCACGATCCCCTCCCGATCGTAATCGGGCTCCATCGGCTCGAAGCTACCCGGGATGATCGACGCGCCCTGCGGGTGGAAGTCCCGGCCGGGGTTGTCGAGACAGAGAATCGTGGAGTACTCGAAGCCGGAGAAGTCCGGCCGCTTCATGTGCAGCACTTTCTCAAAGGTCTTCTTGACGCCGGGTTCGCCGGTTTTGACCGGGTTCGACACCTCGTTTTCCTCGATGAAGAGGTCCGAACAGTCCGAAGCGAGCCCGGAGTCCAACTCGGCCTGCACCTTCGCCGAGAGGTCCCGTCCGTTGTTCGTCGCCGGGAACAGGACGTATCTGGGCGCGTCGTACTCGCGCCAGTCGGTGCTCTCGACGGTGCCCTGGCCGCGAGCCATGTGGGCCGCGACCTCGGTGTAGGGCTTGTGGAGGAACCGCTCGAGCCGATCGTCGTCGTGGTAGACCGCGACGTCGGCGCCGTAGGCGATACACTCCTCGGCGAGTCCCTCGCAGTCGTCGCCCATCAGGAACGCGACGACTCGCTCTTCCTCGCCGTAATCCTCCTCGAACTGGTCCATCAGCTCTCGAGCCTTGCCGAGCATCTCCCGCGAGACCTCGAGCAACTCGCCCTGCTGGGTCTCACAGAACACCCACATGTCGGCGTACTCGCCGCCGTCGAGCGCTCGAACGTGCTTCTTGTCTCGAGTGGGACGAGAGAGACCGTCATCCTCCTCGTCCGCTGGCGCTTCCTCGTCCGCACCCTCGTCGCCGTCGTCGACCTCGTCTACCTCTTCGCCCTCCGCCTCGTCGCCGACGTCCTCCTTCGTCTCCTCGTACTCGCCCTCCGTCTCGGTTCCCTCCTCGACGCCCTCGTGATCGCTCCCCGCCTCGTCGAGGATCTCGAGTCGCCGGTGGATCGCCTCCCGTGCAGTCTTGCGATCCCGGCCGGCCTGCTCGGCCTCGAGCGCCGCCTGGAGTTCGTCGACGTCGTCGACCGTCTCGAGTTCGTCCGCCAGTTCGTCCACCGTGTGGTCGTTTGGATCCAGTGCCATGGTCAGTCACTCCCCGCGAACGGCTGCAGTTCCTCGAGTACCGGTTCCATCGCGTCGCCGTCGTGGGGATCGATCATCGTCGCCTCCCGCTCCGACGGCGCCTTCGGAATCGGATCGACCGAGGAGACGATTGTCGGCGAGCCGTCGAGTCCGATATAGTCGGGATCGAGATTCAGGTCGACGTGATCCCACGTCGTCAGGTGCTCGTCGTGGTCGGCCGCCCGCTCTTCGGTCTCGTCCCGGAGCCGTTTGTGCGTCAGCCGGTGGGAGGCCTTGCGATAGGCGGGCTCGAACTCCGGATCGGTGATGACCATACAGGGCAGCGGCGCCTCGACGGTCTCGATTTCGTCGACGTCACCCTCGACGAGGCGCTTCGCGCGGAGTCGGCGTTCGTCGGGGTCGATGTCCAGCGCGATGACGTGGGTGACGATCGGCCAGTCGAGCGCCCAGCAGGTCTGGGGGCCGGTCTGGCCGGTCTCCCCGTCGGCCGTCTTGAACCCCGCGAAGACGAGGTCGACGTCGGCGACCTCCTCCCGGTACTTCTCGATGCCCGCGCTGAGCGTGATCGCCGTCGCCCACGTGTCCGACGCCGCGAGTTCCCGATCCGAGAGCAGGTAGCTGTCGTCGGTGTAGACTGACTCCATCGCCTCCTGCAGGACGTCGCCGTAGCCCGGCGGACCCATGCTCATCCCGCTGACGTGCCCGCCGTGGCGAACCTTCGTCTGCAGCGCCGCCCGGACGGCGAACTCGTCGTTCGGATTCATCACCGTCGGCGTTTTCCCGCGCTCAAGGTGGCCGTCCTCGTCGAACGACACCGCTCCTTCGGAAAAGTCCGGGACGCCCTTCGTCAGTACGAGCGATCGCATACTCCCCCCTGTGCGTGTGATGTGGTTTCGCTTGCCATTCTCGTATCATCCTATCGCAACTATGGCTATTAAGAATAGGGGTGAAAGTCGCCGCTTGAGGGCGGCTGCACGCCATCGATCCCAATGGAGGCGAGACGCTGTAGTGCTACGAGGTACTGGTCGCGGTCGCGACGCCGACTCTCGTCGGACGGACGATTCTCGTCGGTAACGAGCGCAGAAAACTTCTCCCACTGTCCGGGACCGACTGAACTCGAGTTACTCCTGCTCGCGCTCGGTCGTCCGCATCGTGATTTCGCCGTTCGCGCGGATCGAGCCGTCGACCTCGGCTTCCGGGCCGAGCTCGAGGTTCTCACATGAGACATCGCCGAGGATGCGGGCGTCCCGTTCGACGACGACGTCGCCGCTGCGTGTGGTCAGATCGCCGTGAATGCGCGTCCCCTCGCCGACCGTGACGTCGCCGCGAGCCCTGAGGCTGCCGAAGATATCGCAGTCGCGACCGACGTCGATCGTCTCGGCCCGGATGTTGCCGTGGAGTCGGCAGTCGTCGCCGATCGTCGCGGGCGTCGAGACCCGCCAGGCGTCGTCGCTGACGGTCGCGTTCCGGGGGATGATCAGCGGTTCGGCCTCGACTTCTTCTTCCTCGTCGACGAGTTCGGAGATGAGCCGCTGGGCGGCGTCCTCCTCGCCGATGAGCAGTAGCTGTTTGAGGTAGACGAAGAGGAAAATAATCGTCGGCATCGGGTTTCGGATGACGATCCAGCCGTTCGCCTCGAACCCTTCCTCGATCTCGACGTCGTCGCCGATGTCCAGGTCGCCGGCGACTTTCATCTCGCCGGCGACGTGGACGCGCTCGCCGATGTAGGCGTCCTGGCCGACCAGGACGTTGTTCGCGACGTCACACCACATGTCGAGTCGACAGTCTCCTTCGGCCTCGATGTCGCCGCCGAACTCGACGCTCTCGCCCGCGAGGACGTTCCGTCCGCGGACGCCGAACTCGACCGTCGAGCGACTCCCGATGAGGACGTCTCCGTCGGTCTCGAGGGCGACTTCCTTGGCTTCCGTCCCGTCGGGGACGGCGAGTTCGTCGAGCGGATCCCTGCTGAAGGCCACACTCGCAACCAATGTGAACGCCGGGTAATAAACCTCGCGCGATGTCTGACGGGCGGCGGACGATAACGGGGTGATTCGGAACGAGACGCCCGGGATCGTCACCGAAACCGTTCCAGCGGCGGTGTGAGCGCCGTCGAAGCGCCGAGTTACAGTTCGTAAACGCGCGCCTCGTACGGTCGAAGTTCGAGCGCGCCGTCTTTCGGCTCGGTGTCCTCGTAGTTGCCGACCACGAGTTCGGGCGCCTCGACGTCGGCGAGCCGCGGCAGGTCGACGGTGGGTTCGCCGTCGAAGAAGTTACAGACGATCAGCAGTTCCTCGTCCTCGAGCGTCCGCCGGTAGGCGAACACCTCGGGATGGCCGGGTAGGAGCGGGTCGTACTCGCCGTAGACGAAGATATCGCGCTCCTCGCGCAGGTCGATCAGTTCGCGGTAGTAGTGCCAGACGGAATCCGATTCCGCGCGGGCCGCCTCGACGTTAACCTCCTCGTAGTTGCCCGTGACGCCGATCCAGGGCTCGCTCTCGCTGAACCCTGCGTATTCCTCGTCCGACCACTGCATCGGGGTCCGCGCGTTGTCGCGGCTCCGGGACTCGACGATCGGCCGCAGTTCGTCGTAGGAGTCGTACTCGCCGGATTCGAGGCTCGAGTCGACGAAATTCTCGGCCTCGACGTCGCGAATGTCGCCGGGATCCTCGAACGTCGTGTTCGTCATCCCGATCTCCTGGCCCTGGTAGACGAACGGCGTCCCCTGCAGCGTAAAGAGGAACGTGGCGAGCATCTTCGCCGACTCCTCGCGGTACTCGCCGTCGTCGCCGAACCGGGAGACCGCACGCGGCTGGTCGTGGTTGCTCAGGTAGAGACAGTTCCAGCCTTCGTCCGCGAGCGTCTCCTGCCAGTCGGTGATTATCCCCTTCAGTTCGAGGAGATCGAGGTCCGCGACGTCCCACTTGCCGCCGTCGCCGGTGTCGACGCCCATGTGCTCGAAGTGAATCAGCATCGACAGACCGCAGCCGTCCTCGCCGACGTACTCCAGGGCGGTGTCGGCGTCGACGCCGATCATCTCGCCGACGGTCATCACGTCGTACTCCGCGAGCGCGCGGTCGCACATTTCGCTGATGTACTCGGCCGAGCGGGGGCCGTCGACGAAGTGTTCGTCGCCGGTCATCCCGTCGTCCGGATCGCCGTCCGGGAGCCCTCGCGTCTTCGAGACGAGGTTGATGACGTCCATCCGGAAGCCGTCGATCCCCCGCTCGAGCCACCAGCGCATCATCTCGTATACCTCCTCGCGGACCGTCTCGTTGCGCCAGTTCAGATCCGGTTGCTTCTCGTCGAACAGGTGGAGGTAGTACTCGCCGCGCTCCTCGTCGTACGTCCACGCGGAGCCGCCGAAGAAGGAATCCCAGTTGTTCGGCGGCTCTTCCCCGTTATCACCGCCTCGCGGGCCGCTCACGGCTTCGCCGTTCGCTTCATCGAGGACCTCACTTCGTTCTCGCCTCCCACCGCTCGACTCTTCCGAGGCGCGAGGGGCTTCGCCCTCCCGCCAGTAATAGTAGTCCTCGTACTCCGCGTCCTCTTCGCGCGAGCGGCGGAACCACTCGTGTTCGTCCGAGGTGTGGTTGACAACCAGGTCCATGATCAGGCGCATGTCCCGGGCGTGAAGTTCCTCGAGCAGGCGCTCCCAGTCGTCCATCGTCCCGAACTGCGGGTGGATCGACCGATAGTCGGCGATGTCGTAGCCGTTGTCCGCCATCGGCGACTCGTAGACCGGGTTGAGCCAGACGACGTCGACGCCCAGCGCCTCGAGGTAGTCGACCTTCTCGACGATGCCGGGAATGTCACCGACGCCGTCTCCGCTCGAGTCGTTGAAACTCCGCGGATACACCTGATAGACGACCGCTTCCTTCCACCACCGGCGGTCGCCGCCGTGGTCATTGCTAGTCATCGTCAGTACCGTCGTCGACGGGTGACAAAAACGCGTTGAATTTTTTCAACGAGATGGTAGTGTAGGTCGTTCGGAACCGAATCGTTCAGCCGGCCGACTCCTGATGTTACCTAGTTGTCTCGTTAAACGTTACGTGCGAGACTATCGATGATGATAATTATGAGAAATCACGATCTATATTATATATATTAATGCTAACTAACGTGGAACAAATTCTAGAAGTAATATTTCGACCTAATTTTTATTACGGATCGGTCTGTTCGCCTTCCTCATGCGCGAGAAGGACTCTCACAGCACGGCGGTCCCGGCGTTCGCTCGCCGGCGATTTATGAAAGGAATCGGTGCCGCAGGCGGTGCGGCACTGCTGGCCGGATGCGGTGGACAGGAAGCCGGAGACGGAAACGGTGACGACGATGACGACGGTTTCGAGGCCGGCGATACCATCGAGACGACCGAAGCGGAACTCGAGATGATCCAGGAGCTCGCCTGGATCACGAACCAGGAACTCCCCGTGTTGCCGGTCATGGAGAAACTCGCCCAGTCGTTCCAGCGGACCGACGAGTGGGACGTGCCAGAGCCGGACACGTCCGACCTCATGTACTACTGGCCGACGGAGTGGCTCCCGCGGTTCGGCGACTGGCGGGCCGGCGGCGACGACGACACGCTGAGCCTCACCCAGTGGGACGTGCCGGCGGACGCCCAGTACAACCCCTGGAACCTGACGCAGTATCCCGAGGCCCACCGCGGCATCTACGATCGATTCATGAGCTACAACATCGTCGAGGCCGAGTACGAAGGGTACGCCATCTCCGACTGGGAGTTCGACGGCGACTCGATCGAGCTCGTCGTCAGAGACGGCCTGATCTGGCACGACGGCGACGACGTCACCGCCACGGACGTCGCCAATCAGGTCAAACTCGACATGTACGGGGGCGGGACGCTCCGCTCGTTCATCGACGACGTCAGCGACGACGTCGAAGCGATCGACGACGACACGGTACGGATCGATTTCAACACTACGCTCAACACGCAGGTCGTCGTCGGGACGCTCCAGCCGACGCACCTGGCCGCCAAGGACAGCGTCTACGGCGAGTACGTCGAACGCATGGACGAGGCCGAAGACGAGGACGAGGAACTCGACGCCTTCAGCGACCTCACCCAGCTATCGATCGACGAGCCGATCGGCTGCGGCCCGTTCCAGTTCGAGGAGGCTGACTCACAGCGCGTTCTCTGTTCGGTGTTCGACGACCACCCGGACGCCGACGAGATCAACTTCGACTACGCCGAGTACCGGTACATGCCGGACAACGAGAGCCGCTGGAACGCCCTCCAGAGCGGCGAACTCGACGGCGAGGCGACGCTGTTCATGCCCCAGAACCAGGTCGAGCAGCTCTCGGACGACGTCCAGATCGCCGAAATTCCGCGCCACTGGGGGATGGGACTCGTCTTCAACTACGACGACGAGCACATGAGCGAGCGGGCGGTTCGCCACGCGGTAGCCCACGTCATCGATCGCGAACTGGTCGCCGACAACTCCGCGGCGGGCACCGGATCCAAACTCGGCGTCACGATCCCCTCGGGTCTCACCGGCGACTTCACCGGCCGAGTCGAAGACGAGTGGCTTGAGGGCGTCGCCGACGAGTTCAACCGCTACGAGACCGACGAGGATCGCGCCGCGGAGCTGCTCGAGGACGCGGGCTACAGTCAGGAGGACGGCCGGTGGGTCGACGAGGACGGCGAGCCGATCGAGATCCCGGTCAAAGTGCCCGAAGGGTTCTCCGACTGGGTGTCGGGCGTCGAGACGCTCGTCGACCAGTTAGACGAGTTCGGCTTCGACGCGGCGATGCTCACCCGCGGCAACGAGACGTACTTCGGACAGGACTTCCCGGAGGGCGACTTCGTCGCCGCCGTCGAAGGCTGGGCGAGCTTCGATCACACGTACCCGTACTACCACTACGATCACATCTACACGGGCGGCCAGGGCAGCCTCCAGCAGTCGGGGAGCTTCCCGGACGAGTTCGAGGTCGAGCCGCTCCACGAGGACGTCCGCGAGAGCGAGGCGGTCGATCCCGCGGAGATCGTCGACTCGCTCGCGACGATGGCCCAGGAGGAGTAGCCGACGGATTCGCCAGTTACCACCAGCATGCACTACATACTCAAGCGCACCGCGCAGGCGATCTTCACGGTCTTCGCCACGATCACGCTCACGTTCGCGCTCATCCGGCTCCTTCCGGGCGGTCCCGCACAGTCCATGCGGGCGCAGATGCTAGAACAGGGCAACGATCTGACGAGCGAGCAGATCAATCGCCAGATCGAGGCGCAGATGAACATCGCACCCGACGAGCCGCTGTACGTCCAGTACGCCGAGTACATGGCGAGCATCCTGACGGGGGACTTCGGTATCTCTACCTGGCACAACGAACCCGTCGCCGACATCCTCGGCAGCGCGCTCCCCTGGACGGTGTTCATCATGGCCACGTCGCTGTTCCTGGCGTTCGTCGTCGGGATCAGCCTCGGCGCGTACATGGCTTACCGCGAGGGGAGCACGTTCGACGTCTCCTCGACGGGCGTCGCGCTGCTGTTGAACTCGATCCCGGACTACGTCGTCGCGCTGCTCGCCCTGACGTTTCTCGGCCACCAGACCGGGCTGTTCCCGACCGGCGGGCGCTACGCCTCCGGCCTCGAGCCCGGGATTCACCCGGAGTTTCTGGCGAGCGTCGCCTACCACGGGGCCTTGCCCGTCCTGTCGATGGCCGTCGTCGCCTTCGGCGGCTGGGCGCTCGACATGCGAGGCAACAGCATCCGCGTCCTCGGCGCTGACTACCTGCACGTGGCCCGGCTGCGCGGGCTCTCCGAACACCGGATCGCGCTCCGGTACGTCGCGCGCAACGCGATCCTGCCGATGTACACCAACCTGATGATCGCCATCGGACTGATGTTCGGCGGCGCGATCATCATCGAGGAGATTTTCGCCTATCCCGGCATCGGCTTCTATCTGATCAGCGCGATCGACCAGCGCGACTACCCGGTGATGATGGGCGCGTTCATCCTGATCACGATCGCCGTCGTCATCGGCGTCTACATCGCCGACCTGACGTACGGAAAACTCGACCCCCGCGCCAAAGGAGGTGGCTCCCGTGAGTCGTACTGAGGCAGCCTCCGACTTCGAGACCGTCTCCGAGACCAACCTCACGCGATCGGAGCGGTACCGCCAGCTTGTCGACGAGTTCGTGCTCGCACCCGCCAGAATCGTCTGGCACGACTGGCGAGCGCGAATCGCCGTGACGATCATCGCCTTCTTCCTCTTCCTGGGGACCGTCGGCGTCCGGCTCGTCGACGAACCCCGGACGAACCAGGGCGATCGACTCGTCGGAGCGTTCCGCACGCTCGAGCACCCCCTCGGGACGACGGCTTCCGGCGTCGACATCCTCTCGCAGGTCGTCTACGCGACGGTGCCGATGATTCAGATGATCACCGCCGGGGCGGTGTTCTCGGTCGTCGTCGCGACGGTCGTCGGCACGACCTCGGGCTACAAGGGCGGAGCCGTCGATCAGGGGCTGATGACGGTGACCGACGTGATGCTGACGATCCCCGGGCTGCCGCTGGTGATCGTCCTCGCGGGCGTTACGGATATCGGCGGGAACCCGTACCTGATCGGCGTGTTGCTCTCGATCAACGCCTGGGCGGGACTGGCCCGCGCGTTGCGGTCGCAGGTCCTGACTCTGCGGGACGCAGAGTACGTGGAGGCCTCGCGGATCATGGGCGTCTCGACGCCGAAGATCCTCACCACGGACATCATCCCCAACCTGATGCCCTACATCACGATGAATTTCGTCCAGCAGGCCCGGGCAGTGATCTTCGGCTCCGTCGGACTGTACTTCCTGGGGATCCTCCCGTACAACCGGACCAACTGGGGCGTCATGATGAACGACGCGGTCTCCCAGGCGGGCGCGACCTCGTCGATGGTGGCGTTCCACTGGCTATTGATGCCGATGCTCGCCGTAATCTTCCTCTCGATGGGGCTGACGCTGTTCGCACAGTCGGCCGACCGCCTGTTCAACCCGCGGGTGCGCGCCCGCCACGCGAAGACGGTCGGCGGAGACGACACTGACGACGAGGTGAGTTCCTGATGGCAAACGCGACACAACGAACCGCAGGGGGACAGCACGACTCGAGCGACGAACGATCGGACGACGTCGTCTTCTCGCTCGAGAACACGACCGTCGAGTTCGACATGGACCGGGGGACCTCCCGGGTCGTCGACGACGTCGACTTCGAGGTCTATCGCGAGGAGATCGTCGGCATCGTCGGCGAGAGCGGCTCCGGCAAGTCGATGCTCGCGAACGCGATGCTCGACGCCGTCGACGAACCGGGTCGGCTCACGGGCGACGTGGTCTACTACCCCGAAGACGGCGACCCGATCAACGTCCTCGAACTCTCGGATCGCGAACTCAAGGAGTTCCGCTGGGAGGAGGTGGCGATGGTATTCCAGGGCGCCTCGCGGTCGTTCAACCCGACGATGACGATTCGGGGCCACTTCGAGGAGACGCTCGACGCTCACGGCGCCGACCGCCAGGAAGGAATGGAGCGCGCCCGCGAGCTGCTCTCGGATCTGTATCTCGACGCCGAGCGCGTGCTGGACTCCTACCCGCACGAGCTCTCCGGCGGGATGTCCCAGCGCGCGCTGATCGCGCTCAGTCTCATCCTCGAGCCCGAAGTGCTGGTGATGGACGAGCCGACGGCCGCACTGGACCTGCTGATGCAGCGGTCGATCCTCAGCCTGCTGTCGGACCTTCAGGAGAAGTACGAGCTGACGGTCGTGTTCATCACACACGACCTCCCGCTCGTGGCGGGGCTGGCCGACCGGATCGCGGTCATGTACGCCTTCGACCTCCGCGAGGTCGGACCGGCCGAGGACGTCGTCCGGAATCCCTCGCACCCGTACACGCGAGCGCTCCTCAAGGCGGTCCCCAACCTCGACGCGCCGCTCGAGACGATGCAGCCGATCGAGGGCTCCGCCCCGGACCCGGTGAACATCCCGCAGGGGTGTACCTACGCGCCACGGTGTCCGATCGCGGACGAGGAGTGTCGGACGACGGAACCGCACTTCCACGAGGTCGACGACGGCGGCGAACACGCGGTAACCTGTTTCCACTGGGAAGACGCCGACGAGGCGGTCGATCTCGATCCGCAAGCGCAGACGGCCAACGGGGAGACGGAGGTGAACCGATGACCGACGACCACGTCGTCTCCCTCGAGAACGTCGAGGTGCACTTCGAGAAGGAACAGGGTCTGGTCGAGGGCCTGTTCAACGATCCCGACCGCGTTAAGGCGGTCGACAACGTCTCGCTCGACATTCCGGAGAACGACGTCGTCGCGCTCGTCGGCGAATCCGGTTGCGGGAAAACGACGCTCGGCAAGACCGCTATCGGCGTCCAGCGTCCGACGGGCGGCAGCGTTCGCTACCGCGGACAGGACATCTGGGAGGCCAAGGACGGTACCGGAGAGATCCCCTACGAGCAGATTCGCAAGTCTCTGCAGATCATCCACCAGGATCCCGGCGGGGCACTCAACCCGAACCGGACGGTGATGAAGAGCCTCACGACCCCGCTGGCCCGGTGGGAACCCGACATGGACAGCGAGGATCGCCGGGCGCGAGTCCTGCGGATGCTCGAGCGCGTCGGGATGAAGCCGCCGGGCGACTACGCGAGTCGCTACCCGCACCAGCTCTCGGGCGGCGAGCAACAGCGCGTCGCGCTGGTCCGGGCGCTGTTGATGAATCCGGATCTCATCCTCGCGGACGAGGCCGTCTCCGCGCTCGACGTCTCCCTGCGCGTGGAGACGATGGACCTGCTGCTCGAACTCCAGGAGGAGTTCGGCACGTCGTTCCTGTTCATCAGCCACGACCTCTCGAACGCCCGCTACCTCGCTGAGAACGCGAACGGCCGCCTCGGGGTGATGTACCTCGGAGAGATCGTCGAGATCGGCCCCGCAGACGAGGTGCTCCAGAATCCGCAACACCCCTACACGAAGGTGTTGCGGTGGGCGACCGCGGACGTCGACCCGAGTAGCTGGGACGCCACGGAGCCGCCCGTTCGCGACATCGACATTCCCGATCCGGTGAACCCGCCGGCGGGCTGTCGGTTCCATCCGCGGTGTCCCGAGGCGCGGGCGGTCTGCACGTCCGAAACGCCCGCGCTCTCGCAGCGCGAGGCGGACGACCGGGGCCACTGCGCGAAGTGTTTCCGAGACGATCCGGACCACGAGTACTGGTCCAGTGACCTCCTCGAGGGGGCCGAATCCACACACCTTGAAACCCACTGAGCTCCATCGTCTCGACACAGGGGACGGTATGCAGGAAGCTACACTCAGATCACAGCTGGCGGCGTTCGGACTCTCCGAGAAGGAGATCGACACGTATCTCGCGTTGCTCGCGCTCGGCGAGGCCAAGACCAGCGCGATCGCCGACGAATCCGGCGTCTCTCAGCGGTACGTTTACCAGATCGCGGAGGACCTGGAGGAACGCGGACTGGCGATCGTGAAAGACCACGCGAAACCGACGACGATCGCCGCCGTACCGCCGGAACAGGCCATCGAGGGGCTCGTCAGTCGGCTGCGATCGCTCCAACCGGGTCTCGAGACCCGGTTCACCGAGACTTCCCAGGAGACGGCCTCGTTCAACGTCATCAAGAGCCGCCAGACCGTGCTCAAGGAGATCCGACGGATCGTCAGCTCGGCAACCGAGGAGGTGTTCCTCGCGCTTCCCCACTACGCGGTCGAAAAACTCGAGAACGAGATCGAATCGGCGTTCGATCGCGGCGTAATGGTCGTGTTGCTCGAGGGTGCGGTCGAGCCGCAGTCGAGCGAAGAAGTCGAGCGACGGTTCGACGGCGTCGCGCACGTCGTCCGTCAGTGGCACCACGACATGTCGTTCGTCGCGACCGGCGATTCGGGATCGGGAATCGTCGGCGAGCGGCAACTCCTCCGGAGCGACGACAACGACAAGGAAGCCGTCGCCGTCTCTGAATCCCACGTCGTCGGATCGATGTTCGGCGCCTTCCAGGGCGGCTTCTGGGCCGCGGGCGAGGAGGTCTACACCGGCGATTCCGCGTCGCTTCCCGCGACCTACACGATGGCCCGACCGGCGGTACTCAACGCGGTACTCGCGCAACTCGACGGCCGAATGCTTCGAATCGAGGTGTCGGGTCGAACGACCGATACGGACGAACCTCGGTTCGTGACGGGTCGGGTCGTCGGAATCCGACAGGGGCTCGTCGAGCCGTTCACGAACTCGTTCCCCGTCGAAAACAGCCTCAGCGTCGAGACCGACGACGGTGAGCGACTCAGCGTCGGCGGCGACGGCGCGTTCGTCGAGGACCTGCGAGCGAACGAAACGACGCTCCGGCCGGTCGAATGACGACGATCTGGCGGCTCCTGTTCACCATGAACGCGGTGTTGCTCGCGTTACTGGTGCTCACCTGGCCGTTCGTCGAACCCGGCTCGTCGGCGGAGACGATCACGGTCGTCAGCCTGGTGTTCATCGTCGCCTCGATGGTCGGACTCGCGGGGATCATCCGACTCGAGTGGGATCCGTTTCGTTGACATCCGCCCGCGACTGAAGTCGTGGGATTCCTCTCGTGGGTGTCTCAATCGGTCTGAGACCCGCTCAGAGCGACATTCCCACCGCCTTCGGTGGTACTTCGGTCTGCGTATGTCTCGTTGGCCGCTGTCTCCACCGCTGAGGGCGGGCTGAAACCAGTCGTCCGGTTTTTAACACCCCGTCACCTACTGGCGGTTATGACGACGCTCGCGTTCGACGACGATGGAGTCGACGTCGTGTACGAAGGAACCGAGTTCCGCCTCGAGCGGGAACTCATCGAAGAGGCTACCGAGAAGTCCTACTACGACGTGACGGACCACGAGGTGCTGAAGATCGTCGCGGAACAGCCGGACCTGAAGGGCGAACCGCGCCGCGTCGGCGATATCCTTCCCTGAGATCGAAGCCCGGGAAGCGCGCGTCGGAACGGTACTTGCAACTTCCTGATCCGGCCGGTGAGGAGGAGTCGAACGGTCTCGAGTGGCGACGCAATCGACGCTCCCCGCTCGAGGACGTCTCTATCTCGGGAGTCCGCATGCGCCCGCCTACTCCCCCGTCTCGCCGTTCTCGTAGCGCGTCGCCGCCGACTCGAACCCCAGTTCGTCCCGTTCGCGGCCGCGACGCGATTCGAGCGCGGCGACAGCGTCGGGGTCCGGCGCGGCGTCGTCGGTGATCCGCGCCCACGAGTTGTGGACCTTCGAGTGACACCACCGACAGAGGTAGACCGTGATCTCGTGGGAGAGTTCCTCGCCGTTGCGTGCGTACGAGAGGTGGTGCTCCTCGAGCAGCGGCCGCTCGTCGTCGTGAGCCAGTCGCTTCTCCTCGAGTCCGCAGCGGACGCACTCGCGGTCGCGGTTGCGCGAGCGAAAGTGGGGACAGTCGGTCCACGTCTCGTCGGTTTCGGGGTCGACGACGGGACACTCGTAGTCATCGGTCGCGCGTTCGCGGGCGAAATCGGGGTCGTGTTCGTAGTGGTCGAACGCGTACCGACACCGGCCCTCGCCGGTGAGGTGGTCACAGACGCCCGCGAACTCGTACGGATCGTCGACGCCGACCGACGTTCCCTGTGGCGTCTTCTCCATGCTATAGCCCGCGTTCGAGCGCCGGGAATTTGAACCCTCGGTCGATCCGACACTGTGCCGCGACGCACGAGTGGATTAGAGGGAAATCGTCGGCGAACGGGACCTTTTTCACCGATCCACCGCGACTCGAGTGCGTGCAACTCGTCCACGAGTCGGAGCGCAAACCGGCGGAGACCCTGGCCTCGACCGTCGAGACCGCGGATTCGATCGCGAGTCAGTTCCGCGGGCTCACGTTTCGCCGGTCGCTCCCCGACGACTACGCGCTCGCGTTCCGGTTCGGGACGGCCAGGACTCGCGACGTGCACATGCTGTTCGTCTTCGTCCCGCTCGACGTCGTCTGGGTCGTCGACGGCGTCGTCCAGCGCGTCGAGCGGCTTCGCCCCTGGCGCGGCTTCGCCCGCGAAACGTGCGACCTGATCGCCGAACTTCCCGCTGGCGCGGCGGCCGGCGTCGAGCCCGGCGATCAACTCGTGCTCGAAGACGACTGTACCGCCGGGTAGAAGTCGGTGAGAAGTTGGTCGGTCGAGTGCGGCCGTTGTCACCGGCAATGGCCGCGAATTCGAGACCGATCTTCGAATAGGTCTGTCCGGCAGTACACCGTTCAGTCGACGATCACGAGTTCTCCGTCCTCGACGCGAACGTCGAGCAGGTGCGTCACCCTTCTGGAAAACTCCTCGCGGTCACTGTCGACGCGCCGCAGGACGACTGCGACGTCGACGATCTCCGCATCGGCGGACTCGAGCGCCTCGCAGATGGTCTCGATCGTGTTTCCGGACGAGAGGACGTCGTCGACGACGACCGCGCGGTCGCCGGCGTCGACTCCGTTCAGGAAGAACTCGCTCTCGCCGTAGCCGGTTTTCTGGTGGACGGCGACCTCCGCCGGAAAGCCGTACGAGCGCTTGCGGACGACCACGAACGGGACGTCGGTTGCGAGCGAGAGCGCCGCGGCGTGGTGGATCCCCATCGCTTCGGGAGCGACGATCACGTCGACGTCGGCGAACTCGATCCGCTCGCGGAATCCGTCGGCGATCGCGTTCAGTACGTCGGGTTCCATCGGCGGGATTCCGTCGGTGACGCCGTGAACGAAGTACTCGTACCCGTCCCGGTCGACGATCGGCGCCGCACGAAGCGATCGGGCGAGTGGCTCCAGATTCGCGTCCATGTACGCGGGGTACGGCGAGGTGACGGATGGGTGTTCGGGTGGTTGTCCTCGACTCTCGCTTCGGGTCGTTCGATCCGATTCGGTCCGGTAATTTCGATCGATCTCTCAGCCGCGCAGATGGTGCCGCGACCGGCGGGGTTAAGTCAGCATGCGCCAATAGCACACAGTACAATGGCACGAGATTCGTTCTCAACGCCGGATTCCGAGGATAGAGGAAGTCGGGGCAACCCGGCTGGGCGCGAAATTCCAGGACGGAAATAATTCTTCCTTCGTGACCCCCACTCCGGAGCAGACAATTGCATCTGATCGTACAGTCCGCCTTCTCGATACGACGCTTCGTGACGGCGAACAAGCCCCGGGTGTCTCGCTCTCACCCGACGAGAAGGTCGAGATCGCTCGCGGGCTCGAGCGAACCGGCGTTTCGGTCATCGAGGCCGGCAGCGCTTGCACCGGCGCGGGCGAGCGACAGGCCATCTCGCGAGTGACCGACCTCGGCCTCGAGGCCCGCGTCACCAGTTTCTGTCGCGGAATGGAAGTCGACATCGATCTCGCGCTGGACTGCGACGTCGACGGGGTCCACCTCGTGGTCCCCGCGAGCGACCGCCACGTCGAGGGGAAGGTCGGCACCTCCCGCGAGGCGAACCTCGAGGCGACCGCCGAGCTCGTCGAGTACGCCACCGACCACGGGCTGTGGGTGGAGGTCATCGGCGAGGACGGCTCCCGTGCCGACCTCGACTACCTCGAGGAACTGATGGGGACCGCCCTCGACGCGGGCGCCGACCGGACCTGCTTCGCCGACACCGTCGGTCACACCGGCCCCGAGCGCACGGCCGAGGCGGTCTCCCGACTCGCCGCGCTCGGCCCGGTCAGCGCCCACACCCACGACGATCTGGGGCTGGGCGTCGCAAACGCGCTGGCGGCCGTCTCGGCGGGTGCGGACCTCGTTCACTGTACCGTCAATGGCCTCGGCGAACGCGCCGGCAACGTCGCCCTCGAGGAGGTTGCGATCGCGCTCGAGCACGTCTACGACGTCGAGTCGGTCGAGCTGGAGGAGCTGTACGATCTCGCTCAGCTCGTCTCGCGGGCGACCGGCGTCCCGCTACCGCCGAATAAGGCCGTCATCGGCGAGAACGCCTTCACGCACGAGAGCGGTATCCACACCGACGGGACGCTGAAGGACGACAAGATGTACGAACCGTACGCGCCCGAGACGGTCGGTCGCGAACGCCGCCTCGCGCTCGGCAAACACACGGGCCGAGCCGGCGTCAGGGCGACGCTCGAGGAACACGACGTCGACGCCAGCGAGGACGAGGTCGCGGCGATCGCGACCCGCGTCACCGAACTCGGCGACCGCGGCCGCCGCGTTACCGACGCCGACCTGCTCGCCGTCGCCGAGGACGTCACCGGCGACGACCGAGACCGCGTCGTGGAACTCCTCGATCTGAACGCCACGAGCGGCGGCCCCGTTCCCACCGCGAGTATCCGACTCGACGTCAGTGGCGAGGAGCGGGTCGCCAGCGGTACCGGCTCGGGTCCGGTCGACGCCGCCGTCTCCGCGGTCCGAGAGGCGCTCGGCTCGATGGCCGACGCCGAACTCGAGTCCTATCACGTCGACGCGGTCACCGGTGGCACCGACGCCGTCGTTACCGTCGAGGTGACGATGGTTCGAAACGACCGATCGGTGACGGTCGCCCGCAGCGAGGCCGACATTACGCGGGCGAGCGTCGAAGCGATGGTCGACGCGCTCGACCGATTGCTCGAGTCCGACGCGGAACCGCTCGCGCCGGCCGACGACTGACCCCTCGTCGTTCACTGTTCGATGCACGTTCCGGACGCGATCAGTGAAACGGCTGGCGGCTGAGTACGCCCCGCGGGTCGAACAGGTAGACGAAAGCGAGAAAGAGCGCGAACGCCACGACGAACAGCCGTACGAGCACACTCAGGGACAGGGACGGCGCGGGATAGAGCGTGAGCGCCATCAGCCCCGCGACGCCGATCCAGAGCAGTCCGACGATCAGCCGCTGACGAAGGTCCATACGCAGCGGATCGCACTCGAGACGCATGAATGCGGGTGTTTCAGTCGAAAATGAACTGCCGAGGACAATCGTGATCGACGGCGAGCATCGGCTCGTTATCACGACCCCGTCCAGAATTAGCTGAATCGAGGTGCTAAGCCCCCTCTCTCAGCGAGCGTCATCAGAACGCTATGCGTTCTGATTGGCAGTCAGAAATCTTCGATTTCTGGTGTGCGAACGAGACGCTTCGCGTCTCGTCAACGCCGCTCGAGTTTCTCGGGCAACGGTGATAGCGTATCGGAGTCCGTTCGATCATTGAAGCGGAGAGTCTACGCCGTTTACTGGTAGGTGTGGAGCGTGTCAATGGAGACTAAAATAGTTACTGAACAGCTACAGTCATATATTGTAATACTATCGCTTAAATATATTATTTTTAATACTGATAGGAAATACTAGAAGTTCATTTCTCGAAACTCGAGTAGGCGATACCGAACTCTCGGTAACTTGCGGACTACAAATTAGTGAAATCATGACTGTCATCTCGCGATGTCAGAGAACGAATCCCCCGACGAATCGAACGAGAGAGACGTATCGCGACGATCGTACATGCAGTTGCTCGGTGCCGTCGGACTGGGAACGGGTGTACAGGCAACGATGTCCGGCAACGACGTCGCCGCGGCGGCTCCCGACGGCGAAGGTGCCGCGCACGGAATCACGGTAAGTGACTCGGGGACCGACGTCAGTGACGGTATCACCCGACTCGACTTCGAGGGATCTCTTTCGCCCGCCGTTCAAGACGGTGATACTAACAGTGTACAGGTTCAGAGTGCGACGAACCCGAACGTCGTCAACGTGCGCGTGGATCTCGGCGTGCGCCCGCGACAGGACGATCTGTGGGCCGCGATACGGAGACACTACAACTCGTTCTCCCCCGCGAATCGGAACCATCTGTACGTAGTCCCGGCCGAGACGTGGTTCGTCCGGTCGAACAATCTCGACCTGCCCAGCCACCGGTTCTTCGGCCTGGTCGGAGAGCCGACCGCCACGCTCAGAGTCAACGACCAGAACGTTGACCGGATGATGACCGTCGGACGAATCAATACGTCGGCTGGGCAAGCCCAGCGGACGGTGATGCGCGACCTGCGCATCGACATCACCGGCGATTACGATTCTGGAATCGGTCGGTGGTACACGCACGGGTGCGGGCGTATAGAGAACATCCGGCTGGTAGGACAGCGCAATCGCGGGGCCGCGTACGGCGGTGATCTCCACACGATCATGATCGACGGAAGAACGCCCGAGACGACGAATATCATCAGAAACGTTCACCTGAACGACGGCGACACGTACCACGGCCGAGAGGGGCCGTACGCACTCGCGTTCAGTTCGGAAGTGAACAACGTCGGCGTGAACATCTGGGAAGGGTGCCAGGTGTCGGGCTTCAAAACCAGCGCGTTCTACGCGTCGTCCAACTCCGGTCGGAACATCTATCAGGGCTGTCACGCCCGCAACTGCGGCGGCGGATGCTTCCGCCTCGGCGCCGACGACTACATGTACAACTGCCGGATCACGATGGACGAACACCCGGGACGTGCGTGGTCCGGGCTCTGGCTCCAGCTCGGAAGCGGACAGGTCGTCAACGGGCTTCGAGTCCACAACGAGGTCGAGAAGGACACCGAGATCGTTCGACTCACGCAGGACGGTTCGGCGAGAATCTCGAACATGCACATCGTCGACGAAGGCACCGACGGGCGCGCGATCCGAGTCTCTGACGACGACAACTCGCGCACGGTTTTCGAGGGATGTTCGCTCATCGACAGGTCGAGCCCGACGATTTCGGACTATCCGATCTACGTTCGATCGTCGAACGTGACGTTCAAAGACTGCGAGTACGATATCGATCCGCAGTCGAACGTCGATCGGCACGGAATCTTCGTCAGCAGGCAGGGAACGAACGTCGACCGACTCTCGCTGGACCACTGCGAGATCGATACCGACGGGGCGAGCCTCCGGTTCGGCGAGAGCGGCAGGGAACACAACATCACGAACTCGTTCTTCGAGGGGATCGTGATGAGCGATTCCCGCACGACGCTGCAGAACGTCCTGTGGGTCGGGAACCGGCACCGTGCGCAGACGATCTTCAACGGCCAACGGACGAACTGGCAGGGCGATTTCAACTTTGGCTACAGCGTCTAGGCACCGGTCGTATCCCCTCCTTCGTCCCCGTCGGAGGCAGCCATACCGACGGTTGCGGCTGCCTACAGTGACAGCCCCTCGAGTCCCTCGTTAACCGTCCTGTCGTCGAGGACGTTCTTCTCGTTGTCGACCTGTCCGACGTCGTCGTAGGCGACCGGTCCCGGAACCTGTTCGGCGTTCGGCCCCGGCTCGTTCCCGATGTAGATCACGTTCGGATCGGTGTTGTACTCCTCGAGGAGCTTGAAGGTCGAGTCGGCGCTCCCGTACTCGCCGCGGAGAAGACGCTCCGCTTCCTCCTGGGTCATCCCGCCCGCGTCCTCGCCCTCCTTGAGGACGGTGATCGCGTCCTGGAGTTCCTGGTCGTCCGGGTCCTCCTCCCGGGCGCGGGCGAGCGGGACGTTCTCGATGTACTGCTGTGGGTCGCTGTCGGGATCGTTCATGTCGCCGAACTGGATCGCGCCAGGGGGGCAGGCTTGCTCGCAGGCTGTGGTGCCGACCATATCCTCGCCCAGGTTACCGTCCTGGCGGGCCGGATCGAAGATGCACTTCTGCATCACACCGCGCGGACCGCGACCGCTGACCCAGCGACCGCGTTCGTCGTACATCATGTCCTCGCCGAGGTCTTCCGACGGGGCATCAACGTAGGGCTCCTCCCACTGGAAGTAGTTGACCCCGTACGGACAGGCGACCTGGCAGTACCGGCAGCCGATACAGACGTCGTAGTCGGTGAGGACGAGGCCCCCCTCCTCTCGCGTGTGGCGGGCGGTCGTCGGACACACCTTCTCGCAGGGGGCGTCGGTACAGTGTTGGCAGGGGCGAATCAGGTAGTTAAAGTCCCGCGTATCCTCGAACTCGTCCGCCTCGGGCGACTCGACGGTGCCGTCGTCGTAGGCGAGAATGTACATCCAGTTCGCCCCCTCGTTCCAGTTGTGCTCCTGGTTGCAAGCGACGACACACGAGAGACAGCCGTCACAGACCTCGAGGTCGAGGGCCATCCCCCACTGGGTCCCGTCACCGCCACCTTCGTCCCCCTCGTCCTCCTGGGCTGCGGCGACGTTCGGCTCCGAGTCGTCCCCGCTCTCGGCCGTCCCCCACGCGCCGAGGCCGACGGCTGCGGCGCCGGCACCCATCTTCTTCATCGCGTCCCGCCGGGAGTCCTCGTCGTCGCCGAAGCGGGACAGCGCCCGCTCGAGTCGCCCCTCCTCCTCGCGGGCTTGTTCGACTCGCTCGGCCATCGGACGGCTGTCCTCGCCGAACTCCTCGAGAACGTCCTCGTGGTACCGATCGTAGAACTCCTCCTCCGTGATTTCCCCCTTGTTGAGCCGCATGGCGTCCCGAGCCATCTCCATGCCGAGGTCGGCATCGTACTCGGTCTCCTCGAGCATGGCCCTGTAGTCTTTCTCCGCGGCTTCTCCCAACGGGTGGAAGAGGTCGCTATCCGGGTGCTCGTCGTCGGAACTCATCGAAGAACCCCACCTCTCCCGTCCGCCCTTTCATTTTCAATTCCTGACATTGTCACCATGTAGGGCGACCTCCCACTCCTGCTGGGATAAAAAACCACCCTGCGAATGATGGGAGCCGCGAGCAGCGAGCGCGACTACAGCGTGAACCGAGAGAGAACGTATCGGAGTACGAACGGGTATCGTCGTTCGCTATAGTAGCCACTGAAACGATTTACACACCGATCGCACTGTCCGCGGTTCTCGCTTGCTTCGCTCGCTCCGAACCGCGCTCCTGTCGTGCGATCGGATGTGCATTGACTTTCAGTGGCTACTATAATTCCGACGGTTCACTACTCGCACGCAGCCAGATCGAACGCGTCTCATTCGACCGCTGCCGACGGCCTCCAACTGAGTTACGGCTGATCCGGATGAGCGAATCGGCGGTGATTTCGAATCCGATCTCACAGACTTGGGATTGAAAATATGTCTACTTACACTCCGCTAGGCGCGTCTATACTATCGCTGAGCACCTACGGCGTAGTGGAGGAAGCGGCCCTCTACGAGGAGAAAAAGACCATGACGCACGCATTTACTTGGGTCGAACTCCCAAGCACCGACTTTGACAGGGCTGTCGACTTCTATTCGGAAATAACGGGGCGTGATATAGACGTATACGATCCTGAGGAGGAAGACTCCCAGAACGGGAGGGCTGGAATGTTTCACACTGAGGACGGCGACGTCGGTGGGATGATCCTCGAGAACGAGGAATTCACCGCCGAGAGCGGGGCGACGATTCCGTACACGCCGACCGTTGACAGCGGACCCGTCGTCTATCTAACTGTTGACGGGGATCTGGACACCGCGCTCTCTCACGTGGAATCAAGCGGCGGAGAGGTTCTCATTCCGAAGGAGAACATTCCCGAAATGGATAGTTACTACGCGGTCGTTGCGGATACGGAGGGAAACCGCGTCGGCCTGACGTCCTCGACCTGACGTCGAAACGCGATCACCGAAATACCGCGTGAGATTTGAACCGTGTCCGAGAACCTGCGCTTCGCGCAGAACCTCGGTCCACTCCAAATCTCAATTTTTGGTTCCAGCAACGCGGACGACTCGCTGTGTTCGTCGTCTTGTGTCGCTGAGAAGCGCCGAGAGGGAGATTTGAACTCCCGAGTCCGTGAGGACAGCAGATTTCGAATCTGCCGCCTTGGCCGGGCTAGGCTATCTCGGCTCACTCCTCTCTACCGCGGTAACGTTTTTACCGGTTTCGATTCGATTCGTCCTCTGTGATTGGATCACGCACGAACCTGACAGCCAAACGAAACACGTTTTAGGCGAGGCTTCGACGACGATTCCATGGACGCTACCCAGGCCAGCAGCGAGTGTACGGCCGTCCTCGAGGAGATCGGCGACGCGGTCATCTGCGACCGGTCGTTTCTCGAGGAGATCCTCGTCGGGGTCGTCGGCCGCGGCCACGTCCTCCTCGAGGACGTCCCGGGGACCGGCAAGACGCTGACCGCTCGGAGCGTCGCCACCGCACTCGGCCTCTCCTTTTCGCGCATCCAGTTCACGCCCGACCTGCTGCCCGCGGACGTGACCGGAACGCACGTGTTCAACGAGCGCGAGCGCACCTTCGAGTTCAACGAGGGGCCGATCTTCGCCAACATCGTCCTCGCCGACGAGATCAACCGCGCGCCGCCGAAGACCCAGGCCGCCCTGCTCGAGGCCATGGAGGAGGGCCAGGTCACGGTCGACGGCGAGACGCGCCAGTTGCCGGACCCCTTTTTCGTCATCGCGACGCAAAACCCCGTCGAGCAGGAGGGGACGTTTCCGCTGCCCGAGGCCCAGGTCGACCGGTTCCTCGTCAAGACGTCGATGGGCTACCCCGACGAGGCCGGCGAGGTCGAACTCCTGCGACGGCGCGCCAGTCGCGAGGAAGGGAGTCCGACGATCTCGACGGTTCTCGAACCGGATCAGATCGATCAGCTTCGACGGGTTCCCGAAACCGTGCGGGTCGACCAGGACCTCCTCGAGTACGTCGCCGCACTGGCCCGGGAGACCCGGACGGACGGTCGCGTCGAGGTTGGCGTCTCTCCGCGCGGCACCCAGCGCCTGTTCGAGGCGGCCCGCGCGTACGCGGCGCTCGTCGGCCGCGAGTACGTGACCCCCGACGACATCAAGCGAGTCGCGAAGCCGGTGCTCGCTCACCGACTCGTCCTGACCCCCGACGCGACGGTCAATCAGGTCGACAGGAATCGGGTGATCGAGAGCGTCCTCGAGTCGGTGCCGGTGCCGACGCTCGAGTAGCCGTCTCGTCCTCGAACGCAAAACGCTCGACGGCCGTCGCCGGTTCTTATCCGGTGTTCTTCATCCCCGCAGCGATCCCCTTCACCGTCAGCCGCAGCGTCCGCTCCTCGATGTCGGTTCGGTGAGTGCGATCGAGCAGGTAGACCTGCAGCAGGTTCAGCGGGTCAACATACGGGTTCCGTCGCTCGAGGTTTTCGCCGAGCCAGTCGCGGGTGTGGAGTTCGTCGCGCTGTCCGATCGTCTTGACCAACTCCGCGGCGCGCTCGTACTCGCCGCTCATCCGCGGGAAGAAGCGCTCACGAAGGTCCTCGTCGGCCATTCCCGAGTACGTCTCTGCGATCTCGAGTTCCGTCCGCGACAGCGAGAGGGCGGCGTTGTCGAGCGTCGTCCGGAAGAACGGCCACTCGTCGTACATCTCCTGGAGGGTCTCCTCCGAGCCGCCGTCCTCGAGGTAGGCGTCGATTCCCGTCGCGAGAGCGTACCAGCCGGGCAGGATACACCGGGACTGCGTCCACGAGAAGACCCACGGGATCGCCCGCAGGTCCTCGACGGTCCGCTCGCCCGACCGCGAGGCGGGCCGCGAGCCGAGGTCGAGGTTCTCGATGACGGTGATCGGCGTCGCCTGCTCGAAGTACCGGACGAAGCCCTCGGTCTCGAGGAGGTCGCGGTACTCCTGGCGGGCGGCGTCGGCCATCGTCTCCATCGCCTCGACCCACTCCTCGTCGACTGCTTCTTCGGGCCGGTCTTTCGCGTGAAGACGCGACCGAAGCTGTGCGTTCAGCATCTGCTCGATGTTGCGCTCGGCGATGCGCGGGTTACCGTACTTTTCGGCGATCGCCTCTCCCTGCTCGGTGAACTTGACCTGGCCCGTCACCGTCGAGTTCGGCAGGGCAAGCAGCGCCTCGTTCATCGGACCGCCGCCGCGCGAGATCGAGCCGCCGCGGCCGTGGAACAGCCGCATCGTCACGTCGTGATCGTCGCAGATCTCGCCGAGCCGACGCTGGTTCTTGTACAGCGACCAGTTGGCCGCGAGAAAGCCGTTCTCCTTGTTCGAGTCGGAGTAGCCCAGCATGATTTCCTGGGTCTTCCCCCGCGCCTCGAGCGCCTGTGCGTAGGCCTCGTTCTCGAAGAGCGTCCCCATGATGCGGCGAGCGCCGGAGAGGGCGTACTCGGTTTCGAGCAGCGGAACGATGTCGATCCCGCAGTGTTCGGGCAGGGAGACGACGTCGGCCTGGTCGGCGAGGAACAGCACCTCGAGGACGTGGCTGGGCTCGTCGGTCATCGAGATGGCGTAGGTGTCGATCGCTTCGACCCCGTACTCGGTCTGCCAGTCGCCGAGGCTCTCGAACAGCGTCAGAACGCGCGCGGAATCCTCCGAGAGCTCCTCGGTGTCCTCGAGGTCGATCACCTGCTCGTCCTGGAGGATCGCGTCCGTCAGTAGCTCGGTCCGCTCGTCTTCGTTCAGCCCGTGGTAGTCGATTCCCTCGCGTTCGAGCGCCGCCGCGATGGCGTCGGTGTGTTTCTGCTGGTGTTCCCGCAGATCCATGCTCGCGAGCGAGAACCCGAAGGTGGCGACCTGCCGGCGAATCGGATCGATGTGTGCATCGACGACGCTCTCGGCGCCGTTGTTCCGGAGGCTTTTGGCGATGATCTCGAGGTCGTCGAGCAGTCCGTCCACCTCCTCGTAGCCACCGGGACGAACGTCGCCGACGCGCGCGAGGCGCTCGCGCATGAGCTTGAGCTTCTGTCGGTAGGGCTCGCCCGGGTACCGATCTTCGGCAGTGCGAGCGCTGCCGGGCAGCCGTTCCTGGTCCGCCTCGAGGGCGGCCTCGAACTCCGGCCCGACGTCGATCCGGCTGCCGTCCTGGCTCAGGACGCCCGAGAGCCGCTTGAGCTGGGTACGGTACTGCTCCAGGACGACCTCGCGCTGGCGCTCGAGCGTGTTCGCGGTCACTTCCGGCGTCACGTACGGGTTTCCGTCCCGGTCGCTTCCGGCCCACGAGCGGAACTCGAACAGCTTCGGGATCTCGAGATTCCGACCGACCTCCTCGTCGATCGCGTCCGCGAGTTCGTCGTAGACCTCGCCGACGACATCGAACAGCGTGTTCTCGAGGTACCACTGGACGTTGCGCGCCTCGTCTTCGACCTCCGGCTGGCGCTTTCGTACCTGCGGCGTCTGCCAGAGACTCGTGACCTCGGCGTCGACGTCTCGCCACACCTGCTCGCGTTCCTTGTCGGTCAGGAGCCGCTCGTCGAGCGTCTCGAGGTGCGTCGCGATCGCCCGGAGCTTCGACTTGACGGTCTTTCGCCGCGCCTCCGTCGGGTGGGCGGTGAACGTCGGCTCGATCAGCACGTCTTCGAGGACCTCCTGGACGGTCTCGATGTCCGCCTCGCTCAGTTCGGCCGCAGCCGTCTCGAGGCTATCCTCGAGGGTGTTCTCCTGTGACCCGGTGCGGATCGACCGCACCCGCTCGCGCTCTTCGGCGAGGTTGATCAGCTCGAAGTAGGTCGTAAACCCCCGGGCGACGATTCGCTGCTCGTGCGGGGAGAGGGCCTCGAGTTCCGTCGCGAGCGGTTCGCGGGACTCGAGGTCGCCGGAGCGGTAGTCGATCGCTGCGGTCCGACAGGACTCGACCGTCTCGAACGCCCGCCGAGAGGTCTGGTCTTCGAGCACGTCGCCGAGGAGTGCTCCGAGCTCCCGGACATCCTGACGGACATTCCTGTTATGCAGTGTCATTACAGGATCGTACGTCTCCTGGGTTAAAAAGCCCCGTAGAGTCCCGAATGTTTGCCTCACACATGTTTTTCCGTGAAGATTACACGTTGTCGCCACGGGCATCGTCGTCGAACAGGTGGTCGGGGACGCGGGACTCGCTCGTCCGTCGTCTGCACGCACAGCACTGTCGTCGCTGTCCTCACCGACGACCGCGAGCGCATCTGGCCGCAATGCTCCTCGAGATGTCCGTCGGACTGGAGAGCCGATCAGAGCCGATCGCCGTTGATTTCGAATCCCAAGATATTTGCGGTTAGCACGAGCTCAAAGTTAAGGGACGGTATCAGAAAGAAGTGCTCCGACAGGGATTCGAACCCTGGTCATTGCCGTGAGAGGGCAATATGATTGGCCGGACTACACTATCGGAGCGGGCCTCGTGTGCTTGTCCGCATTCGTTCGTAGTGGAGATTGATGTTTAAGGATTCCGTTTCGTCCCCTCAGTGTCGAGCGGTGACACGGCCACTGGCGGTGACTGTAACCGGTTTGCCCTGCGATTACTCGTCGAACGGCGACTTCGTCGCCTCGGGTTCGAACCCTTCCAGGCTGATGATGTTTTCGCGACCGACGCGGAGTTTGCTGATGTTGCCCTCGCTTTCCATCTCCGAGAGGAGCATACTGACCTTGGACTTCGACCAGCCGGTCTCCTCGACGATGTTGACCTGTTTCATCCGGCCACCGTTCTTCCGGATGAGTTTGAGTACCCGGTCCTCGTCCGTCAGGAGTTCGTCCTCGGGAAGCACGTTCGTGTCCGCATCGTCATCCGTCTCCGGTTCCGATTCGGACGCTGCGGCTGGCGGTGTCTCCGTCGGCTCTGCGCTCGTCGTCTCGTCGCCCGACTGCTGGGTTCGGTACCAGAGGGCCGCGACCCCGATACCGAGCGTGAGCACGACGATTCCGAGCAGCACCGATACCGAGGAAAGTTCGGTTCCACTGTTCGAGGGGCCAGTGTTTCCGGAGCCGCTGCCGCCGACATCGTCGGCGTCCTGGAGAACGACTCGAGGCCGTTCGTCGAGGAACTCCTGTTCACCGTTCCAGGTTATCGAACTGGCGTCCGTTAGCGAATTGCTGGTGTACTCGCCGTCCGGCTCCGCCTCGGTGAATACGAGGTTGCCGTCCGGAACGATCACGATCGACTGATCCTCGCTGATGTACATGTTTCGGAACACGTCACCGACGACGATCCTGTCGTCCTCGACCTCGGCGAACCCTTCCCAGCGGAACGACATCTCGACGACCCCCATCGTGTTGAGTCCGTGTTCGGGCGACGCCGAGCGGTTGAAATCCGTCGCCTCCATCTCTCGGTCGGTCATCTCGCTGCCGGTTTCCGTCAGCGCCTCCGCCTGGTTGGTAAAGCGGTCGTAGAGGCCGGTCTCCTCCGACTCGAACTCTTCGGCGAACGTGTCGAAGTTTCGCTCCGCCTCGGCGTCCTCGAGCCGCTGCTCGTGGCGGAACGTCCAGGTGGCGCTCCCGTTCTCGTGGACGGTGATTTCGAACGTGGTGCTATCGAAATCCTGCGAGTCGACGTCGTCGGACGCGGCGGTACTCGCCGTGGAGACCGTATCCTCCCCCGACGGCTGCTGTGGACCGGCAGAGTTGGCGGTTCCAACCCCGACCAGTATCATCGGACCACTGATGCCTGCGAGTACGACGACGGCGACGAGGACGACAACCCCGACGGAGACCGGCCGAGTCATTCGTCACCCACTACGTGCCGGAGCTAAAAATCCTTGTGAATATCGGGGCTCCGCGTGGAACGCCGAGCATCCGCCTTTATCGCCCGAAACGGCGCCCCACGACCCCGAATCGATCACGACGGTTCGGGGGACGCAGTCGTGACCGTGTCGACACGCACAAGCCACCTGATACTGTACTCCCGCCCATGATCTCGAATCTCGCGCAGGGCGTGCAGGCGTTTACGAGCAACGTCTATCTCGTCACCGGTGAGCGAACGATTCTCGTCGATACCGGTGCAAACTTCGATGTCGTCGAACGGCTCGAGTCCCGTATCGACGACCTGGATGCGGTGATTCTCACGCACGCCCATCCAGACCACGTGGGGAACCTCGAGTCGGTGAAAACGGCGTTCGACGTCGACGCCTGGGGATACGATCCGTCGATCGACGGCGTCGATCACGCGATCGCAGACGAGGAGACGGTCCGGCTGGGCAATCACGAGTACGTCGCACTCCACACGCCCGGCCACAAGGACGATCATCTCTGTTTCTACTCGGCGGACGAGGGTCTGCTCTTCGCGGGGGACCTCGTCTTCCAGAACGGCAGCTTCGGTCGGACCGATCTCGAAGAAGGCGACCGGGAAACGCTGATCGAGAGCATCGACCGGCTGCTCGAGCGGATCTCGCCGGAACTCGCCGAGATGCATACGGGCCACGGCCCGAGCGTCGCGAGCCAGCCCTACGATCACGTCGAACTCGCCGCCCGGATGGCCCGACAGGCCTGAGTCACGAGTCCTCGACGACCCGCTGTCCTCACACGCGTCCGGCAGCGTCCAGCAGGGCGTCGTACGCGTCCGCGTAGGCCTCGGCGATCCGTGCCGGATCGTCCCGTTCCTCACCGCCGAGCGGTGGAAGCCGGACCCGATCGAGGGGATCGAGGTAGTCGAGGACGGTGGGGACGCGCTTCTCGAGGGCGCCGTCTTTCGGGCTCGAACTGGCGACCTCGCAGGCTCGGCAGTATCGATCCCCCTGGTAGATCCGCGCCCGCCTGGGCTCGACGGCCGCGACGGCGGCGATTTCGGCGGGGTCGAGCGCCGTCAGAGGTTGGGCGATGTCGCTGTAGGACTCGACGACCGCGACCTCCGTCGCTTCGAGGTCGGTCGCGAGGTTCTCGAAGGCCGGGACGTATCGCTCCGCCACGACGTCGTTGAGTGCCTCGACCGTCTCGACCGGAATCGCGTCTTCGAGCGGGAGCGCCGACGAAACGGCGTCGGGAAGATCGACGGTCGCGTTCCGGACGAACGTCGGCTCCGCCGCGTCGCCCGTGCGGCCGATTCTGTCGACGAGAAACTCGCGGTCGGTCTGGCCGAGCAGCCCGGTTCCGCCGCCGGGTGCGGGCCGCCACAGTCGGTGGACCGGGTTGAGTTGCTCGGGGAGCCGTCCGCATTCCTCCGCAGTCGCGAGCCGTGCGGCGTCCTTGCCGTAGAGTCGTCCGTTCCCGAGCGCCCGCCGGCAGTCGTCGTGGTCGAACCAGTAGTCGTTGCCGGCGCGCGGTTTGTAGCCGACCGCGCCGGTGCGCTCGAGCAGTCCGACCGAGAACGTCGTCTTGCCGGCGTCGACGCGATCGGAACCGACCACGAGGAGGATCATTCCTCCTTCAGACCGTAGAATCCGGGCTCGTCCTCGTCTCGTGGCTCCGCGACCACGAGTTCGTCCGCGTTGGTCATGATCCAGGGAATCGCCCAGTCGAGCAGGATGTCCTCGGTCTCCCGATCGATGTCCGTGTCGGGCTCGATCCCCTGGAGCAGGCGGGCAATCTCGTAGACGGTGTACATCTGGTCGTCCTCGAGCAACTCGTCCGGCGTGTAGAAGTCACACGGCGGAAGCTGATCGAACTCGGATTTCGGCACTGGCATGAACGTTGCTATCGGTGCGGTGCCACAAGACCGCACCGGTCCTGGATCGTCCCGCGAACGCGTGGAGTCTACCCCTCGAGCCCCCGTTCGAGTAGTTCGACGGGGTGAGTTGGCCGGTCGTACCCCTCGAGATCGCCGATCTGGGTTCGGCAGGAGGTCCCCGGTGCGACGACGGGCGTCCCGTCGCTCGCCGCGAGTTGCTCCTCGAGCAGGGAGGCGATCGCTCGCGAGAGCTCGTAGTGATCGGCCTCGTAGCCGAAGCTTCCGGCCATCCCGCAGCAGCCCGAGTCGACGGGGTCGACCGCGTAGCCGGCGCGGCGCAACACGCCGACGGGGTGGTGGTCGGTTCCGCGGGCTTTCTGGTGGCAGTGACCGTGATACGTCAGCTGATCTCCCCCTCCGTCGACCGGCAACTTCTCGACGAGGCGGCGTTCGTCGAGGTACTCGCAGACGTCGTAGGCGTTCGCGGCGAGGCGTTCGGTCCGCTCGTCGTCCAGCAGCGAGCGATACTCGTCGGTCACCATCGCAGCGTCGGAGGGTTCGACGAAGCAGACCGACCAGCCGCGCTCGAGGTACGGCTCGAGGTCGTCGAGCAGCGCCCGCCCGTCCGCGGCCGCGCGGTCGAGCAGTCCCTGGGAGTAGGCGCTCCGTCCCGTCGGTCCGAGGTCCGGAACCCTGACGCGGACGTCGGCGGCCTCGAGCACCCTGACGGCGGCCTTGCCGACGGCCGGGTTCGAGTAGTTCGTGTCCGTGTCGGGGTAGAGGACGACACCGGCGGTCGCCGTTTCCGGATCGACCCGGGGACCGCGTTCGGCGAACCAAGAGACGAGCGTCTTACGCTCGAAGGTCGGGAGCGTGCGCTCGGCGGCGATACCGACGGTTCGCTCGAGCACCGTCCGAGCGCCCGGCAGCTCCGGCGCGCGGTTCGCGATCGGCGCGAGCGTGCTCCCCGCCGCGGCGAGTCGGTCGATATTTGCGAAGAGCCGCTCGCGCAACCCGACGCCCTCCCGGTCGTGGTACTGGTGTTTCACCTCGGCTTTGAGCTTCGCGAGGTCGACGCCGGTCGGACAGTCGCTCTGACAGCCCTTGCAGCCGATACAGAGGTCGAGCACCTCGGACTGGAAGCGTTCCGAATACAGCTCGTCGGGGTCTATCTCGCCGCTGATCGCCGCCCTGAGCAGGTTGGCTCGCCCTCGAGTCGTCGTGATCTCCTCCTCGGTCGCCCGATAGGTCGGACACATCACGTCGCCGTCCGTCTGCCGACAGGTGCCACAGCCGTTACAGAGTTCGACCAGGTGCGAGAAACTGCCCTCGTCGTCGAAGTCGAGACTCGTCCGCGGCTCGAGCGAGGCGTAGTCCGCGCCGTACCGGAGGTGGTCGCGCATGTCGGTCCGGCCGTCTTCGTCCTCGCGGTAGACCACCTTGCCCGGATTCATGCGCCAATCGGGGTCGAACGCCGACTTGACCTCCTTGAAGGCCTCCCAGAGATTGGGGCCGTACAGCTTGGGATTGAACTCCGTCCGGGCGAGACCGTCGCCGTGCTCGCCGGAGAACGAGCCGTTGTGCTCGAGCGCGAGCGAGGTGACGTCCTCGGCGATCGAGCGCATCGTCTCGATCCCGTCCTCGCTCTTGAGGTTCAGGACGGGTCGAATGTGCAGCGTCCCGGCGCCGGCGTGGGCGAAGTAGGCGGCCGTCGTCTCGTGGTCCTCGAGAATCTCCTGAAAGCCGGCGACGTACTCGGCGAGTTCCGCCGGCGGCACGGAGGCGTCCTCGACGAACGGGTACGGCTTCGGATCGCCGTCCATCCCCATCAAGAGCGGGATAGCGGCCTTCCGGAGCTTCCAGAGTCGGTTCCGTTTCTCGGGGCTGAACGCCTCGATCGAGTCGAACGCCGCGCCCTCGGCGACCAGCTCGGTCGTCGCCGCATCGATCGCGCCCGGCAGGTCGGAAAACACCTCGGAGTCGAACTCGAGCATCAGCGCCGCGTCGGTCCCCTCGGGGATCGGCTCGGCGTACTCGGCGTACTCCGTCGACTCCGCTGCGAGACGGAACACCTCGCTGTCCATGAGCTCGACCGCGCTGGCCTCGCACTCGAGGGCCCTCGGTACCGCAGCCAGGGCCTCGAGCAGGTCGTCGTAACAGCAGACGACGAGGGCGGTCTCCTCGGGTCGGGTTACGAGCGAGAGCGTCGCCTCGACGACGACGCCGAGCGTTCCTTCCGCCCCCACGATCAGTTTCGAGAGGTTGATGATCCGGTTTCCTTCCGGATCCGTCCGAATCACTTTCTGCAGGTTGTAGCCGCTGACGGTCCGTTTGAGCTCCGGATACCGGTCTTCGATCTCCTCGGCGTTGTCCTCGACGACGGCGCGAACCGCTCGGTAGATCGCGGCCTCGCGATCGTCCTTCTCGACGATCCGTTCCCACTCGGGGCTGTCGAGGACGACGTCGCGGGTACGGATCAGCGAGCCGTCCGCGAGGACGACCTCGCACTCGTCGACGTAGGCGTCGGTGATCCCGTACCGGACCGAGTGGGCGCCCGTCGAGTTGTTCCCGATCCCGCCGCCGATCGTCGCCCGGTTCGAGGAGGCGGGGTCGGGCGCGAACTTCAGGCCGTGCGGCTCGAGCGCGGCGTCGAGGTGATCCTGAACGACGCCGGGCTGGACGACTGCTCGCCGTCGATCGGGATCGATCTCGAGAGTATCGTCCATGTGTCGCGAGAGATCGAGGACGACGCAGCCGGGGCCGACGGCCTGTCCGGCGAGCGACGAGCCGGCACCGCGGGGAATCACCGGCGCACCGTGCTCGTTCGCGACGCGGACGGCGGTCTGGACGTCGTCCGTATCCTGCGGGAAGACGACGCCGGCGGGCTGGGCGCCGTAGATACTGCCGTCGGTCGCGTACAGCACCCGCGTGTACTCGTCGAAGCGAACGTCTCCGGCGCAGCGCTCCCGGAGATCGGCCTCGAGAGCGCTATCATCGCCGTCTCGCCCTGTATTCACCGATTCGCTCCCGTGAGTGCGCCGTGTTGTCTCCTCGGCGGCCATACACGTGACGACGATACGGTGCCTGTTAAAGTGTGCCGTGGCTATCAGTCTCGCAACCCGATCGGTACTCGTCGCCGTCGCTTCGGAGCCGGTTGCAAAAAAACGGGAGGATGAACCGAGTCGTCGCTTATACTGCGGCTGCAGGCGGCAGTACTACTCGAAGTGGTCGAGGCACGTCTGGTACTCGTCGGCGGCCTTGTCCCAGTTGACGACGTCGAAGAAGGCCTCGATGAAGCTCCCGCGGTCCGGGCCGTAGTCGTAGTAGTACGAGTGCTCCCAGACGTCACACGCGAGGATGGGATGGGCGCCCCACAGCGCGTGGAGGTCGTGACGGTCGACCTTGAGGTTACGCAGTTGCTTCGCAACCGGGTCGTACACGAGCAGTGCCCAGCCACCGGCGGCGCCGGCTGCGGCCTCGAATTCGCCCTTCCAGGCCTCGTAGGAGCCGAAGTCCTCTTCGATGCGGTCGGCGAGGTCGCCCTCGGGTTCGCCGCCACCGTCGGACGACATGTTCTCCCAGAACAGCGTGTGGAGGTAGTGTCCACAGCCGTTGTGGGTGACGTTCTCCATCGCCGCAGGCGTCGAGTCGAATTCGCCCGACTCGCGGTTCTCGGCGAGTTCCTCTTCGGCGCTGTTCAGGCCGTTGACGTACCCCTGGTGGTGCGTATCGTGATGCCAGGTTACGACCTGTTCGGAAATTGCCGGTTCTAGCGCGTCGTAATCGTATGGAAGTGGTGGAAGTTCGTGATCAGTCATAAGTACACCTCGTACCGTTTGTATCGGTAGCTCTCATGTTAAGCTTTGAGGAGTGAAATGATACCACGCCTCATGGGGCGCCACGTTGCAGTCGGCTAATCTGTCGCCCCGTGGCTGGTTCCACCACGAACCGCGTCTTAAACCTTTCAGCGGCGCCTGTTACAACAACCGTCCCGGTATTACCGGGTGCCGGTGTCAGGAGTGCGAAATTTCCTTGTGATGGGCGTGTTCCAGCCACTCCTCGAGGGACGGTTGGCTCCAGTATCGGACGGTATCGCTTCGCTGGTCGTGTTCGACCATCCCGGCGTCGGCGAGCTTCGGGAGATGGACGTGTTGCAGTTCCGTCCGTATCGTCTCCCGGTGGACGTCCGACGCATCCTCGCCCTCCGAACTCGCCGTCCGGTGTTCGAGCGCGACGACGTGGTCTGTCAGCTCGTCGACGGTCGCAACGCCGTCGGGTTGTTCGTACAGGTAATACAGCACGTATCGCCGTTGACGGTTCGAGAGAAGGTCGAAAACGAGGTCTAGCGACGGAGCCGTCCTGTCAGTAATCGGTTTTGACCCTCGCTCCCGTTCACGCATCCGCGAACCACCTACCGTTGGTTACCATTCGAAACCACCAGTACCTTCTACTGCAGCAGACACATTAGATGTTGCGTCTACCTGAAATGATACATGTGAACTGTACTACACAGGAGAGTGACCCAAGAGGGGGCCTGAAGTCACCGATAGCAGCTATTTCACTCCTAGTGGAACGGTGATACGACAGAAAAAGGTTACCGTCGGTTACAGCGACGACCGTCGCAACCGTGATCGACAGCTGGATTTGCTACGTCGTCGCGTTACTCGTAGAGCCACTCGGCGTCGTGCTGATCGTAATCGATCAGCTCGTCGTCGTCGAAGTGGATCGAGATCTCTCGCTCGTTAGCGCCCTCGTCCTCGTGGTCGGCCGCGTGAACGACGTTTCGACCGAGGTCGAGCGCGTAGTCGCCGCGGATCGTACCCGGTTCGGCCTCGAGCGGATCAGTCTCGCCGATCATCTGGCGGACCTGATGGGTCGCGTCCTGGCCTTCCCAGACCATCGGGACGACCGGGCCCGAGGTGATGAAGTCCACGAGGTCGTCGTAGAACGGCTTGTCCTCGTGCTCGCCGTAGTGTTCTTCGGCCCGCTCGCGGGGCATGTTCTCGACTTTGATGCCGACGAGCTTCAGCCCGCGGCCCTCGAGTCGCGAGATAACTTCGCCGACGATCCCGCGCGCGAACGCGTCGGGCTTGACCATCACGAAGGTGCGTTCGTGATCGCTCATTATTCCTCGCTGTCCTCTTTGCCGCCGGCGACGTCGTCGAGTTCGCCCTCGGCGGCGCGCTCGGCTTCGCCCTCGACGGACTCACCCTCGGCGACGTCCTCGTCGCCGGCGGGTTCGCTACCTTCGTCCTCGTCGACGGCTTCCTCCTCGGTCAGGAGGTCCTCGTCCTCGCTCGCTTCGACGACATCGTCCTGGTCGGCGGGCGTGTCGGCGTCGGCGGGACCCTTGCCGGCGCGGCCGGCTTCGGTCCACTCGAGGTCGCGCGGTTCGCGGCCGAGCTTGTAGTTTTTCTCCGCCTTCGAGTCGACGAAGTGGAGTATGGTACCGTCGTTGCGGACGTACATGATGCCCGTGCCGGGCTCGATCTCTTCGCCGGTGTAGTCGCAGGTTCGCTTCTCGACCATTGGTTACTGTCCTCCGATGGAGTCCGCCTCGCGGGCGGTCTCGCGAAGCTGGAGTACGTCCCCCTCGCGGACCGGCCCGAGGCAGTTTCGGGTGATGATTCGTCCCTGATTTTCGCCCTCTTTGATACGGCACTTGACCTGCATGGCCTCGCCGTGCATGCCGGTCTTACCGACGATCTCGATGACCTCGGCGGGCGTGGAGCCGCTTTCGTTCTCTTCAGCACTCATCTCAGGTCACCTCAGTCGAGGTCCTCGACCTTGTCGGCGATATCTTCGACATCGTCGGAAGCCTCTCCGGTGTCGACGATCGCCGCAGCGGCCGAGCCGACCTCGAGGCCGGCGGCGTGGCCGACGTCGTCCTGGGTCTCGATGAAGACGACGGGGATGCCCTTCTCATCTGCGAGCTCGGGAAGGTGCATGACGATCTCCTCGGGGGAGACGTCCTCGGCGACGTAGACGAGTTCGGCGTTGCCGCGCTCGATGGCCTTGGTCGTTTCGTTGGTTCCTTTCTTTACGCGTCCGGTGTCTCGTGCGACCTCGAGCGCCTCGAGGGCGTCTTCAGCGAGGTCGGCTGGGATGTCTGTTGTTACGTAGACTGACATTGGTTGTTCACCTCTCCTACGCGCGGGCTCGCGCTCCCCTGCCGTCCGGGCTGGGTCCCGGGCCGAATTACGCTCGGCGGAAGTCCTGTGAAGCTAGGAGCATCATCAACCCCGCGTAGGGTGTACTACCGAGTAGCGTTGCCCCCCTTAAAAGCGTGTCCAAACGCAAGAACGCGTGGGATCAGTCCGCACGCCGGATGTTCTGGATTGGATCTGCAGCGTCACTGCCGCTCCCGGCCGTACGAACGCTTATGAGAATTTGGTTGAAAAACCATCATATGCGGCTTCGAAACGCCCTGACTGGTGACCCGCGAACGCGCACTCGCGTCGCGGTTCTCGGCGTCTCGGTCCCCGCTCTCGCCTCCGCGGCGTTTCTGCTCGAGTACGACGCCGTTCTCACCCCGTCGTTGCTGTACGTCTCGCTGGTCATCGCGCTCTACGCCGGGTGGACGCGAGCGGGCCTGTTCGCGGGAGCCGGTGCCGTCTTTCTCACGATCCTCTGGCGGTTCGTCTTCCCACCGCTCGTCGGCTACCTCCGATGGTCGTGGGAGACGCGATACACGCCGCCGCGGCTGCTCGGATACAAGCGCGATCCGCCGGGCGAACTGCTCGAGGGAATTACCCTCGGGCCCGTCTACGCGCTCGCCGGGGCGGTCGTGCTGGGTGGCGCGGCGTACTTCGTCGGACACCTCCTCCGGCGGCTCGAGGGACGGTATGCGAACAGAGCCTGACCCGAACACCGTACGCGCCAGAGCACGGCCCAGACCGTGACCTCTTACACGTGAGCCGACAACTCGAGTATATGGCCGCGGACGTGGACGTCGTCGGACTCGCACGGTCGCTCCGCGCGGAAGCGACGCGGACGAACGAGCGACGGCTGCTGGTACTCGCCGGCGACCGGGAACGCGGGTACGACGCGCTCGAGTCGGTCCTCGATCGGCTCGCCGTCCCGATCACCCGGACGACGCTCGTCGGTCCCGAGGACCGCCTTCGCTGCGAACAGCTCTCACAGACTCACGCCGGGGAGCTGCTCGGAACGACCCGGGACGTGGTCGTCCTCGACGCTCACGAGCAACTCCAGCCCAACGCGCTCGGGAAACTCGTCGGGACGGTCGACGGCGGCGGGCTCCTGATCCTCCTGACGCCATCGCTCGAGTCCTGGCCCGAGCGCCGGGGCGCGTTCGACGAGTCGCTCGCCGTCCCGCCGTTCTCGCTGTCGGACGTCACCGGACGATTCAGGCGCCGGCTGGTCGAAACGCTTCGAGCACACCGCGGGGTCGGGATCGTCGACCTCGAGACCGAGCGCGTCGTCGACGACGGCCTGACCGATCCCCCGCCGAAACGAGGAACGGAGGCGCCAATCGAGGCGCCGTCCGACCACCGCTTTCCGACCGCGGCCTACGACGCCTGCCTTACCGACGATCAAGTAGACGCCGTCGCCGCGTTCGAGTCGCTGTTCGACGCCCCGCATGCCGTCGTGCTCGAGGCCGACCGCGGACGGGGCAAGTCGAGCGCGGCGGGGTTGGCGGCCGGCGCGTTCGCCGCCGAGGGCGAGGACGTCCTTGTGACCGCACCCGGCTCCCGGAACGCGCGCGAGGTGTTCGACCGCGCCGGCGAACTCTGTGAAACGCTCGAGCGAGACGCGACCGTCGAATCGCGCCGAATCGAGACGACGGCCGGCGGGCGCGTCCGCTACCTGGAGCCGACCGAGGCGGTCGAGCGACTCGAGACGGCGGACGTTCTCATCGTCGACGAAGCCGCTGCACTCCCGGTGGCGGTCCTCGAATCGCTGCTCGCGGCCGATCGGGTCGCCTTCGCGACGACGGTCCACGGCTACGAGGGCGCGGGACGAGGGTTCTCCGTCCGATTCCGGGACCGTCTCGACGAGAGCGACCACACCGTTACCGAACGGACGCTAACGGCGCCGATCCGCTACGCAGCCGGCGATCCCGTCGAGGTCTGGGCCTTTCGAGCCCTGCTGCTCGACGCCCGCCCGCCGGTCGAGCCGCTCGTGACGGACGCGACGCCCGAATCGGTCGAGTACCGCCGGCTCGAGCCCGACGACCTGCTGGCCGACGAGCGCCTCCTGCGGGAGGCGTTCGGCCTGCTCGTCCTCGCCCACTACCGCACCGAGCCGAACGACCTCGCGCGACTCCTCGACGCGCCGAACCTCGAGGCCCGCGCGCTGGTCCACGAGGGACGCGTCGTCAGCGTCGCGTTACTCGCCCGCGAGGGGAACCTCCCGGCGGACGATCGAGCGATGATGTACGAGGGCGGACGCATCCGCGGCAACATGCTCCCGGACGTGCTCACGAGCCAACTTCGCGACGAGCGGGCGAGCGAACCCGCCGGGATCCGCGTGGTTCGTATTGCGACCCACCACGCGGTTCGATCACGCGGACTCGGCTCGCGGCTGCTCGCGGAGATCCGAGACGAACTGGCTTCCGAGGTCGACTGGATCGGCACCGGGTTCGGGGCGACGCCCGGACTCCTCAAGTTCTGGCGCGAGAACGGCTACTCGGCGGTTCACCTCTCGACGACGCGCAACGTCGCCAGCGGGGAGTACTCGGCGCTGTTGCTCTCCCCGACGAGCGAGGCGGGACGCGACCTCTACGACCGCCACGCGGAGTGGTTCGCTCGACGGTTCGCCGCGCTCTGTTCGGACGCGCTCGACGACCTCGAGCCCGACGTGGCCCGCGCAGCGTTGGGAAGCGTCGACGGGGACGCCACTCCACCGCTCGAGTTGACCGATCACGAGTGGCGGGTCGTCGCCGGCGCCGCGTACGGTCCCGGGCTGTTCGACGTCGATCCCGGGCCGTTCCGCCGACTCGCCGTTCGCTACTTCCTCGAGGCGCCGGATCCGATCGAGCTGACAGATCGGGAGGAGCGGCTGCTCGTTCTCCGGGTACTACAGGCCCGGGAGTGGGAGACCGTCGCGGACCGACTCGGCTACCACTCGTCGGGGCAGTGCATGCGGTCGCTCGGCGACGCGTTCTGCCCGCTGGTCGATCAGTACGGGACCCAGGTCGCGCTCGACGTCCGGGATCGGTTCACCGGCTCGTGAGCGTTCTACGAGAGCACTCGCCGGAGAATCGGATTCGGCGTCGCCTCGAACAGCCGTGCGACGAGTCGCCGCACGCGGGTGACGTAGACGCGGTCGCGCTCCTTCCGAATTGCCCGCGCGATCTGTTACGGCTGCCGTCTCGAGTAAGCTCTCCCAGAACGGGCCGTAGGACGGCGTAGTGTCGGCGAATCCTGACTCGACGGTCGTGATCGTCACGTCCGTCTCGTTCCCCGCCGCCCGATTTCGGAGCCCTCGAGGTAAGCCGAGACGAACGTTTTCGAGGGGTTGTACGCCTGCGTGCCGCCGTTCCCGAAGTGCGCTTCGACCGACGAGATGCCGACGAGGTGGCCGTCACTCTCGGATTCCTCTTCGAAGTACTCCATCGCGGCGGTCGCGATCGCGGTGAACCCGCGAACGTTGACGTCGATCGTCCGTCGCTCTTGCTCCCACTCGAGGGCGTCGTTCGCGTGGGCGGTGCCGGCGCTGACGGCGACGAGATCGACGGACGGCATCGCGTTCGCGAGTTCGCCGAACCCCACTCGAGCGTCCTCGGTCTCGGTGACGTCCATCGTTGCGACGTACGATCGGGTCGGCAGTTCCTCGCCGATTCGTTTCAGGCGGTCGGTCCGCCTGGCGGCCAGTCCGATCTCGTACCCCTCCGCGGCGAGTTCGCGAGCAAGCGCCTCGCCGATTCCCGACGACGATCGCTCCGCGCGTCCGTTCCGTGAACGGACGTTCGATGCCGACGACGTAACGGTTCTGGAGGCAGTAGGCCTTTGCCGCGTCCGGACGTCTACCGCTGTATGGTCGATGCGGTTGCCCTCTTTGCGGTTGCCCTGCTCGTCGGCGGTGTCGTCGGGACCGTCGCCCCCCTCGTTCCCGGGGGCCTGCTCTCGGTTTCCGGCCTCGTCCTCTACTGGTGGAACTCCGGGTTTACCGAACCCGGGCCGGCGTCGATCGTGGTGCTGACGACCCTCGGCGTGATAACGCTGCTCGTCGAGTTCTTCGGCGGTTCGATCGCCGCACGGGCCGGCGGCGCCTCTTGGACCACGACGGGTGCCGCGGCCGTCGTCGGCATCACCCTCATGATCGTTACCGGCCCCCTCGGCCTGCTGATCGGACTCTTCGGAACCGTGTTCCTCCTCGAGTACGCCCGGGGAGGAGACGTGGACGGGAGCACCCGTTCGGCGTTCTACGCGACGGTCGGTATCCTCGCCTCGACGGCGGTTCAGGTTCTGCTGACGACCGCGATCCTGCTCGGATTTCTCGTCGCGGTGTTCGTGTTCTGAGTCGACGCGAACGACCGAAACGCTGAATCCGTCGCCGTCGTTTATCCAGTATGGAGTGCTCAGAGAACGACTGTGATCGAGCGGCCTGCGTCGAACTCCACGTTCCGTGGGAGGAGAACAGGGCCGTCTGCGCCGCCCACGCGCGCGTTCTCGGTCGACAGGACGGCGTCGTCGCGGATCCCGACCCCGACAGGGGAGACGACCTGCTCGAGCGCTGAGGTGGGCACGGACGCGTACCGTTCGATTGGATCGGCCCGACGAGTGTCCGGAGTACGATACTGTTGTTATATCTGGAAAAATCCGTCGGACAACCAAAATATTTGTACAACGGATTTTAGAACTTCTTTCCTATCGCGGATTTGGTTTAACACCGCTGGGTTCTATAGGAAGAGATATGAGGGAAACAGACCCGATAACCCGACGTAACGTTCTCAAGATCGCCGGTGCCACCGGTGCGACGGCGCTCATTGCAGGCTGTGGTGGAAACGGAAACGGCGGAGAAGAGCCGGCCGAAGAAAACGGAGAAGAGCCGGCCGAAGGGAACGAAACCGAGGATAACGAAACCGGAGGGGGCGGTGAGGCGCTCGAGCCAGATACCCGAATCGTCCTCATGGCGGAGACCCAGGGTTGGCAGGGGCAAGAGCCCGAAGAAATCGCGGACGAGGAGAACCCGACGATCACTCTCCAGGAGGGCGAGTCGTACGAGATCGGCTGGGAGGAGGGCGACGGCAGCAGCCACAACATCGAAATTCGCGACGACAGCGACGAGGTCGTCGATGACCTCTCGACCGAAGTCAGCGACGAAGGCGGCGAGGATCAGTTCCTCGAGTTCGACGCCAGCAGCGAGATGGCCGCCTACGTTTGCGAACCCCACCAGGATACGATGAACGGCGAGCTCCAGGTCGAGAGCGGCGAAGACGGGGGTGAGATGAACGAGACGGAAGATAACGAGACCGAGGATAACGAAACGGAAGATAACGAGACCGAAGATAACGAAACAGAGGACAACGAGACGGAGGATAACGAGACGGACACCTGATCAGCGGACTCCGTTCCCGTCCACCCGTGAACGGGGTCGGTGATACCGATCGATTCGACACGTAACTCGTTTCGAGGAGTCCCCGATCCACTCGCACCGCATTGTGTGCGAATGAGCGACCGTTCGTTACCCCGAGATGACCGTCTGTTTGGAGCCTCGCTCAGGGGTGGGCGTAGTACGTAACGACCTCCTCGTCATCGGAGTCGTCTCGAGTCACGCTATCGATTCGTGCGAAGCCGACGCGCACGAACTGGACCATCTCGTCGGTTGTGAGGTCGGCGACGCCGGGTTCGGCGCGTCCGGTCACGTCGCCGCCCATCGTCCGCATCCGGACGGGGACGCTCTCGCGGGCCGGCACCCAGTGGACGACGTCGACGTCGCCCTCGCGGACGACGTCGATATCCTCGCCGGTGTACTGGAGGGTGTCACGGGTGTACTGGAAACAGCCCAGTCCCTTGAGCCAGACGCGCTCTTCGCGCTGGGGGAGGTCCTCGGGCTCGAGCAGGACGGAGTCGCCGACGGGGATCTCCCGGACGCCGCGGTCCTCGTGGTTGGGGTGCAGCGGCGGGTTCGCCTCGTCCGGCGGGCTGCCGCCGAGCGGGACCCGAGTACCGTCGCGCACGAGGAACCGACGGTCAGTCTCGTCGTCGATCAGTTCGCGGTTGTTAGCGTAGATCGCGCTCATCGCGAGATCGACGTCGCTGGTCGAGGTTCCGAGACCGATCATCGCCTCGACAATTGCCTCGCCGCGGATGCCGCGTCGACGGAGGCTCTTGAGCGTCGGCGCTCGCGGGTCGTCCCAGCCGTCGAGTTCGCCGTCCTCGATCAGTTCGTCCAGCGTCGAGGTGCTCATTTTCACGTCGTAGGCGTCGATCTGGACGTGTCCCCAGTGGACGACTTCGGGGTAGTCCCACCCGAAATAATCGTAGAGGAAGCTCTGGCGTTTCGCCGAGTCCTGGAGGTCGATCCCGCGGATGATGTGCGTGATACCGATGATGTGGTCGTCGATCGCCGACTGAAAGTCGAGCATCGGCCAGCAGCGGTACTCCTCGGCCTCTTCGCGGGGGTGAGGGGTGTCGATCATCCGGAACGCGACCCAGTCGCGGAGCGCGGGGTTCTTGTGTTCGATGTCGGTCTTGATCCGCAGCACCATCTCGCCGCTGTCGTAGACCCCCGCGATCATGTCCTCGAACTCGCTGAGAACCGTTTCGGGGTCCTTGTCTCGGTGCGGACAGGCCTCCCCGTTGTTCTTCAGTTCGGAGAACTCCTCGCCGGAACACGAGCAGGTGTAGGCGCCGCCCATGTCGATCAGCTTCCGGGCGTGGTCGTAGTAGATGTCGAGGCGATCGCTCGCCTTAAACGTCGCGTCGGGCTCGAAGCCGAGGTAGTCCAGATCCTCGAGGATCGCGTCGTAGGCCTCGATGTCGGGCCGTTTCGTCTCGGGGTCGGTGTCGTCGAACCGGACGCAGAACCAGCCGTCGTAGCGTTCCTTGAAGGTCCCGATGACCGCGGGCATTCGGGCGTGGCCGACGTGCCACGGTCCGTTCGGGTTCGGTGCACACCGCATCCGGATCTCGTTGTACTCGTCGGCCCGCGGGAGGTCCGGCAGGTCGTGTTCGTCTTCCTCGTCCTCGGCCTCGATCTCGGCGAGTTCCTCGGGTGCGAGTTCCTCGAGTCGGTCGCGCTTCTCGGCGTATGCGAGGTCGTTGACCCGACCGATGACGCCGCCGATGATCCCCGGCACATTGTCGGCGTGTTCACGAAACTCAGGGTTGTCGCCCATCAACGGTCCCATCACGGCGCCGACGTCGGCGTCGCTTTCATGTTTCACCGCGTTCAGCAGGGCGTGTTTCTCCGCCTCGCGTTCGACGCGTTCGCGTAGATCGTCGTCCATTACCGTGGGGTATTCGTCCCCTTGTCAAAACCTCCGCGGTGTCGGTTCGGATGGCGGTGTCGTTCGGGGAGGTCCTCGATCCGTACTTCCGTCGAGACGAGTCGGGTTCGGATTCGAACCGGCTACTCCGGTACGTAGAGAGTGCGTACCTAACGCTATTACTTCTGTCAGCTACCGGTGATTTTTATAGAACCGTGTTGAATACAAAGCGCGAATGTGGCACGAGATTCGGCTTGGTTTGCAAAAGTGGTGATCAGTCGGTACAGGAGAGCGACGTACCGTGACGGGGTACAATCTATCTTGACTCAATAGCCACGTACTGAGTAGAGGGGATCAAACTCAGCAGAAGATTGCGCTCTATCTCGGTCAAATCAACTAGATCTACCACTTGATAATCGTAATTATATACTCTCCTTCATGACCGAAATATAGCCATCGGAGAAAACAGTAACCTCACAACTGTTGTAGTTAAAAACAACTTTTGCAAGTGTCCGGTTATTGGTAAGGAGGTTCTCCAAGGTCTCAAGGTCTATGACCTCATACAAGGGGGGTGTGAGTTCGATAGGCTCGGTTTCTTCCGCTTCAGCAATTGCTTCAACCACTTTTTGACTGACACGACTCTCCTCTGCTACTTCGGCCTGTATCTTGTTCATGAAGCCCTTAGTCCGTCACTCCTTTTAAACATGTCGTATAATAAACAATATCCGGTGATACTTAAATGGGTCTGGAAATCAGCCAGTGTTATCCTCATTTGCGAATTTTTGGCCAAAGTGGTTGTAGGGTTGGGCTCGTTCCTGCTTCATTATCTCCATTCGTTCTATATGAACGCCATGTGAATCCAGTTCCGCAAGGCTCTCTTCTATGTCCTCTTGGGAGGCACCAACTAATTCTAACGACAAATTCTCGTTATTTGTCAATAATTCACGTACGCTCACAACACCGGATATTTCCATAATTTCATCTGATAGTTCCTCTCTTTCCGTTAGAGGAACTGTCGCAGTTACAAGGAGATGATGGCCTAACCCAGCTTCCGGGTAGTCAACGATTGTGTGGAAGCCCTTGATGATACCTTGTTCTTCGAGCCCGTCGATTCGATTGGCGACCGTACTGGAGGAGACACCAACTTTCTCGCCAATATCGGCGACCGTTCGTTTTCGGGCGTCCTGCTGGAGGAGGTAGATAATCCCTTTGTCTACATTATCGAGCTCGTCGGAGACCATATGTACCGTTACAGGACGAACCCAAAAGACGTTTTTTTCAGGCGGTCAACATACGCTGACTACGCCTGAATATTGTACTTTAGGTTCTGTACGCCTCGGTGAAAGTATATAATATTTGATTTGATCCTGACGATCAGTTCGCATCTGTATGTATCGGCTGATTCAGCCCAGTGATGGTGAAATAAACAAACTGGCCCTGTTGCATATATCCTCTGAGCCGGTCACGGCGTTTCTGACAGTACCCGAATAGTTCATTGAGTGAATGCTGAACTCAGGGCGCGAATGCCGCACGAGGTCTGGCTCGATTTGCGAAAGTAGTGATCGCTCAGGACAGGGCAAAGACATACCGAGTCGGTGCCGAACACGAAACGCGAATCTGTTCGTGACTCCGTTCCATAGTCCGTGGTGGATATTTACGCTCAGGGAACCACGGATTGGACGATGGCTACAGAGGCTTCCTTTACGGTACCGTCCGAGGAGTTCCCGCTGGGGACGGTGTTCGAGCAACTGCCAGATGTGTCGGTCGAATTGGAGCGAATTATCCCCGCCCGAGACGTGGTAATCCCCTACTTCTGGGTTCGGGGAACCACAGTTGAAAATGTGGAAGGGGCGTTCTCGGAGCATCCGGGCGTGAAGGAAATCCAGTTCATTGACTCCGTCGAAGACGAGAATCTGTTGCGCGTCGAGTGGGCGTTGGATTACGACGACGTGTTAACCACGCTGACGGAGACGAAGGTCGCGCTCATCGAAGCCGTCGGAACGAACACGCAGTGGACGTTCGATATTCGTGGTGACACTCGTGGCGATATTGCTGATTTTCAATCCCGTTGTCGGGAGTTGGACATCCCGATCACACTTACGGAGCTGCACGCGCTTACGCCTGTCGAGACGGCTACCGAGGCGGCCCTAACCGACACCCAACAAGAAGCGCTGGTGCTCGCCTACGAGCACGGTTACTTCGAATCCCCGCGCGAGGCAACGATGGAAGAAATCGGCGACGATCTCGGCATCACACAGCAGGCCGTCGCATCCAGACTTCGGCGCGGAATCAAGCACATCCTCGGGAACACGCTATCCGACATATCGGCTCGCTCTCAATAGAGGGTTTAAAAACATATTGGATACTAAAAAGTGACCGTAATTCGCACAGGTCTTCTAAAATGGTATAATGAGCGAGAGTCCCATCACATTCGACACGGTGCTCGACCTGTGTGAAGATAAGCACTGTCGCATCGTCCTCGCAGTACTCGCAGAAGAACAGCGTTCGTTGACGGTGAATGACCTCAGGAGGACGATTCTCACCTATAATCATCATACGCCAGTTACCGAAGTTTCTGAAGAGGTGCTGACGAAAATTCAGCACTCGCTATACAAAACGCACATTCCGAAGTTAGAATCGGCAGGGGTTGTTGACTACGATTCGGAACGTCAACTCGTGGAACCAACGGAACAGTTCGACCAGCTACAGCCTCATCTGTCTGAGATCCTCGGTATCGATCCGGATCTCGACGAACCGATTGAGTTGTGAGTTCGTGTAGGCAACTTTTTGTTTACGATATGGCGCTTGGATTACTTCATACGGATGTGGCCGTCACAGAAAGGCTCACACACCCCGACGCTTTCTTGCGGTCGATATCAGCGTAATCGGCTTCTTTAAATCACGGGTGAAACCGCTAATCACCCGACTGAGGACAGGACAGGTCTATTGTTAACACACCCGTGACAAACGTTCTGTGACGGCCTGTCATACGGATTGCTGTAACTGTTTACCGGAGCAATCGCAGGGCGGTCGCAGTTGCTCCGGAAATGACTTACAGCGGTCCGTATCAGTGGTGTCTGAGTGGAGATGCGGTCAATAAGCAGGTCTACTGAGCAGGCGGTTCATCGGTTTCGGCGTGGAACAAACGAAGCCGCCGTGCTAAATTCATGCTCTCTATTCTGCTCTGTAGGATCGGCACACGGTGCTGGATTTTATGCTCAGTTGGCATTACGGAATCATCACGTCATCCCCAGCTGATTCGCTCGCGCAGTGGCAGACGACGGCTTGCGTCCTTCGTTAGTCTCCTTTCGAGGCACTCACGATGCTCGAGCCTCGCTGTCGCTCACTGTCGTCCAGCGCGCGTCACCGCGACGTGGCCCGGTCAGTCGGAGACGGATTCGCGGTCGTCTCGTGTAGGTGGTGATCGAAAGACCCGTAGACGAAAGCAGGGACGTCCGGAACGCAGTCGCACCGCTCGGGGCTCGGTTCGAGACCGAAAAATCGACGACTGCAGCGCCGTCAGTAGCCGCGCTCGATCAGGTAGTTCGCGATGTCACACAGCAACTCGCGAGACTCGTTGTCCGGCAGCACCTCGAGTCGGCCCTTCCCTCGATCGACGAGTTCGCGAGCCGTCTCGTTCGCGTAGGAGATCGAGCCGACCGCCTCGAGTTCGGCGACGGCGGCGTCGATCTCGCTCTCGGTTACCGCGTCGACGTCCTCCGTGTCGACTAACCCCTCGATATCGACGCCGTTCTCGCGGGCGTGGACGGTAATTAGGGTCTGTTTGTGCTCGACGAGGTCGCTACCGCGCTGTTTCCCGAGTTTCTCGCTCGGAACGGTCAGATCGAGAACGTCGTCCTGGATCTGGAACGCACAGCCGATGTCGAGCCCGTAGCCGTAGAGGGCGTCGATCGTCTCCTCGTCGGCGCCCTGCAAGATGGCCGGTAGACACGCCGATGCCGCGTAGAGGACGGCCGTCTTCTGCTCGATCATCTCGAGGTACTCGTCGGTCGTCACGTCGCCGCGGTTCTCGAAGGCGACGTCGAGCGACTGTCCCTCGCAAATCTTCGTACACGTCGTCGCGAGGATTCCGAGCGCCTCGACCGCCCGGTCGGGGTCGGCGCCCGTCTCGAGCATGATCTCGAACGCCTTCGAGTAAAGCGTGTCGCCGGCCAGGATGGCCGTCTCGAGATCGTACTCCTTGTGGACGGCCGGGACGCCCCGACGGAGGTCGTCGTCGTCCATGATGTCGTCGTGGATCAGGGTAAACGACTGGATGACCTCGACGCTGACGGCTGCGGCCATCGCGTCGATCGTACTCCCGTCGAGCGCGGGAAACTCTCGATACTCCGTCGAGAGGGGTTCGACGTCGGCGAGCGCCTCCGCGGTCGTCAACAGGACGGTCGGGCGAAGGCGCTTGCCGCCCGCGTCGAGCAGGTACCGAGACGCCTCGTAAAGCCGTTCGGGTCGCTGGATCGGGAGTTCGTCCGGAATGGCCTCGTTGACCAGTTCCCGGCGCTTCCCGACGGCCTCGAGCACTGCTTCTTCGCGTGCCTCGGGGCTCGTCATATCAGTCGACAAGCTGGATGAGGTTGCCGTTGCGCGTCACGTGCAGGTCCCGACCCATCTTGTATCCCTCGCTCTCACAGAGATCGACGTAGCTGGAGAACCCCTTCAGGTCCTGGTGTGCGGGAATGATATTCTGGGGTTGGAGCGCGTCGAGCATCTCGTAGTGGCCTTCCTGGTTCAGGTGGCCGGAGACGTGGATGTCGTCGTAGATGCGGGCGCCCTGCATGCCGAGGAGCTTCTCGGCCTGGTAGCGCTGCCCCTCGTTGGTCGGCTCCGGAATCACTCGCGCGGAGAAGACGACTTTGTCGCCGTCCTCCAGTTCGTACGGGGTTTCCCCGCGGGCCATTCGCGTGAGCATTGCGCGCGGTTCGCCCTGGTGACCAGTCACGACGGGCAGGAAGTTCTCCTTGCCCTCGTTCATGATCCGCTTGAACGTGCGGTCGACGGACTTGCGGTGGCCGAACATCCCCAGGTCGGTGGGGAAGTCGACGAAGTCGAGGCGTTCGGCGGTGCCGGAGTACTTCTCCATCGAGCGCCCCAGCAGGACCGGCTGTCGACCGATATCGTCGGCGAACTCGACGAGACTCTTCACGCGGGCGATGTGGGAGGAGAAGGTGGTGGCGACGATGCCGCCGTCGTAGTCCTCCATGCTGTAGAGGACGTCGCGGAGGTGTTCGCGGGCGACGTTCTCGCTGGGCGTCCGGCCCTTCTTGCTCGCGTTCGTACAGTCCTCGATGTAACAGAGGACGCCGTTGCCTTCGCGACCGATCTCGCGGAAGCGCTCCATGTCGATCGGATCGCCGATGACCGGCGTGTGGTCCATGCGCTTGTCCAGCCCGTAGACGACCGCGCCCTCGGGCGTGTGAAGCACCGGGTTGATCGCGTCGATGATCGAGTGCGTGACGTTGACGAACTCGAGGTCGACCTCGCCGGAGTCGCCGATCGACATCGTCTCGCCGGCCTCCATCTTGATCAGGTCGTTCTCGACGCCGAACTTCTGTTCGCCCTCGATCTGTTGCTTGACGAGTTCGATCGTGAACGGCGTCGCGACGACCGGCGCGTTGTACCGGTGGGCCAGTTTCGAGATGGCGCCGATGTGGTCGAGGTGGCCGTGCGTCGGGACGATGGCCTTCACGTCGCCCTCCAGGTCGCTCATTACCCGGTCGTCGGGAATCGCACCCATGTCGATCAGATCGAGACTGTGCATCCGCTCGGTTTCGACGTTGTCGTGGATGAGAACCTGCGAGAGGTTCAGCCCCATGTCGAAGATAACGACGTCGTCACCGGCGCGAACGGCAGTCATCTGCCGTCCGACTTCCTCGTAACCGCCAATCGTTGCAATTTCAATTTCCATGGTTGCTAGCACTGAAAGCCGCGTTGTGGACTCTCACTGAAACGGTCCGCGGACTCCCGGTTATGCGGCCCCGGCGTCTTACAGCGCGTCGGCCATCCCGCTATGCGCTCACGGCGGAGTATCCCGCCGAGTGGCTCACAGCAAGGCTGTGAACCGCGAACGCACTTGCCCGCGGGTTCGTTGATCCACCCTACACGCTCAGGTGTTAAAAACGCAGTGGGTTGATTTCCCCGCTCACACCGCGGAAGATCGGCTCGACTGGAAAACAACATATGTTCCGGGCGAGTAGAGATTATCTCCTTGTTTTTAATTTAGCCGGGATAAAAATCACACTCGGTTCCGGAACGGCAAGGCTTCTTACTCTTCACCGGAAACGGCCAGCTAATGGCGAAAGATCTCGAGCGCGACCTTGGGTTGTTTGCCGTGATTGCGATCAGTATGGGTGCGATGATCGGCAGCGGCATCTTCATTCTGCCGGGAATCGCGATGGCCGAGGCGGGTCCCGCGGTCATCCTCGCGTTCGTCATCGCGGCGATCCTGGTCGTTCCCGCCGCGCTCAGCATCGCCGAACTGGGGACGGCGATGCCGGAAGCCGGCGGCGACTACGTGTTTATCGAACGGGGGCTCGGGCCGTCGTTCGGGACGATCGCCGGCCTCGGAACCTGGCTCATGCTCATGCTGAAGGGATCGCTGGCGCTGTACGGCGGGATGTTCTACATCAACTTCATCTACGAACTCCCGACCTGGAGCCTCGCGCTTCCCGGACTCGGGATGGCGCTCCCGATCCCCGGCGTTCGAGCGCTGGGAATCACCTTCGCGCTCGTGCTCATCGCCGTCAACCTGATCGGGGTCAAACAGACCGGCGGGCTCCAGTTGATCATGGTCATCATCATGCTCGTAATCCTCTCGGGGTTCGTCGTCGCCTCGATCGTTCAGGTCGAGGGCGCGAACTTCGACGGGTTCTTCGACGAGGGACTGGACGGCATTCTCACCGCAACCGCGCTCGTGTTAGTCTCCTACGCCGGAGTCACAAAGGTCGCCGCTGTCGCCGAGGAGATCGAGAATCCCGGACGAAATCTCCCTCTCGGGCTCCTGCTTTCGCTGATCGTGACGGCGTTTCTCTATGCCCTGCTCGTATTCGTGCTCGTCGGCGTGATGGAAGGCGGCGAACTGGCCGACTCGAACGAGCCGATGGCGGAGGCGACGGACCTGCTCTTCGGCGGACTGTCGGTCTCCGTTCCGGTGTTCGGCAGTGGATTTCCGGTCGGCTTCCTGGCGGTCGCCACGATCATCCTCGCGGCCCTGCTGGCGCTGGTCAGTACCGCTAACGCGGGGATCCTGACTGCATCTCGATACCCGCTCGCGCTCAGCCGCGACAACCTCTTCTTGAGCAGGTTCGAGTACATTCATCCACGATTCAACACGCCGTTCGCCGCGATCCTCACCACCGGTGCGATCATCATCTTCATCGTCGCGACCCAGGACGTCGACGAGATCGCCAAGATGGCCGGCGCCTTCCAGATCCTCGTCTACATCCTCGTCTGCGGTGCCCTGATCGCCTTCCGTGAACGCGACCTCGAGTGGTACAATCCCGACTTCCTCACTCCGGGCTATCCCTGGGTGCAGCTGTTCGGGATCGTCTCGGGGATCTTCATCATCGCGCAGATGGATCCCCAGGAGATCGTCGGCTCGATCGGGATGGTGATCCTCGGGTACCTCTGGTTCAAGTGGTACGCCGAGGAGAAGGTCGAGCGCGAGGGCGTCGCGAAGGGGCTCGCCCGTCGCGAGGCCGGCCGACAGTTCGTCCGCGATACGGAGGAGCAACTCGAGCAGGAGGATCGCTACGAGGTTCTCATCCCGATCCGCCGGGACGTCACCCGCGAGCAGGAGGACGCCCTGATCCAGATGGCCGCGCCGCTCGTTCGCCGCAGGGGTGGCCGCATCCGGGTCGTCCGGTTCGACGAAGTCCCCGACCAGATACCCCTCGACACAGCCGCCGAGGAGCTCTCCGAGGCCGAAGTCGAGTTCGAGGAGCGAACGGACGAACTCGTCCGCTATCTCGAGGTCCCCGTCGAAGTCGGCGAGATCGTCAGCCACGATACGCGCCACGCGGTCGTCAACTTCACCGAACGCACCGGTGCGGACCTCGTGCTGGCTCGCCGGCAGGCGACGAGCCGGCTGGGTACCCTGTTCGGTCGGGACGCCGACTGGATCCTGGAGCACGCCCCCTGTGACGTCGTCTTCGTCCAGCACGAACAGCGCGTCGGCGTCGACGAGATCGCCGTCGTCACCGATCGCAGTCCGTTCAACGATCCACTCAAGGTCGAGCTCGCGGACGCGATGGCCGACACCCTCGGCGCCTCGGTTCGGTTCCTCTTTGCCGTCTCCGAGAACGCGCCCGATGAACTGCTCGAGACGATCGAGGAGTACCACGACGAACTCGACGAACTCTGTATCGTCCCCGTTGAGTCGACCATCGTCCGCACGGACGACGAGATCGCCGGGCTCTCGCGGGAGCTCGGGTCGGCCGACCTGGTCATGCTGAGCACGGTCACGCACCGTCGGCTCCCCGATTTGCTCATCGAACAGCGCTCGGACAGACTCGCCGCGGCCATCGAACAGCCCGTCTTACTGGTCCACTCCAAGGAGACGCGCCGAGGGTCGTTCCTGCGACCGATCCTCGACCGCATCCTGTTCGACTGACGGACTCAGCGTCGCGCGGCTCACCGCGTCGCTCGCGTTCGTTCCTCGAGCCGTCCCGATCCTGACACGACGCGGGATCGACGTCCCTCGAGCGTCCTCTCGGTCGAACGTGCGGCTTCGTCGCAGTTCTCGGTAGAAGATCGACAGTGGTCCTCGCTGTTCGGCGTAGCACGACCACGTTACGGCTCCCAGTACGGTCAATCGCTTCACTGAGACGTCTCCGGACTCACCTCGTCCAGAACGTCCGTATCAGTACGGACGATGCGAAGATCACCCTCTTCACACGTGCACTGTCCGGTCCCAATTGGCCGGATATCTCCTTCGGAACCGATGTGCGCTGCGTGGATCGTTTCACAGTTCTCGCAGATCGCTGCTGCTCGCTCGCTCTCGGTTTCATCCGTCATTACGACTCAATTGTTGTGAGTATCTGGGTTAATTACTCACCCTGATCGAGTATAATCGCCGATCAGTTCGCCGCCGTACGGAACCGCTGCTCGGACGACGTCTCTCCAAAGAGGAGTTCAACGGAACCAGTAGTACGAATATCGCCCGGCTCAGCCGTCCGAATGCGAAATATTCGCTGACGAAGGATTTTCGGCTACTCGATCGTCGTCCCCGGTTCCGTCCCCTCGAGGAACCCTTCTAGCTCCTCGAGTCCGAAGATCGACGCGTCGGCCTCGAGCGCGAGCAGCGCCCGCACCTTCGCGGCCATCCCGCCGGTGACGTCGGTCGCCTCGCTCTCGCCGAGCACGCTCTCGACGTCCGCGTAGGAGCCGATGCGGTCGATGACCGCGTCGTCTGCGTCGAGCACGCCGGGGACGGTCGAGCAGAGCCCGACGCGGTCGGCCTCGAGCGCCTGCGCCAGTTCGACGACGAGTTCGTCGCCGCTGACGATGGTCGCACCCCGGCCCGCGTGTCCGATCACGTCGCCGTGGAGGACGGGGACGAACCCCTCTTCGAGCAGCGTCGTGATCTGTTCCGTCGGGAACTGCAGGCTCCCGTCGGCGTCGCGATAACCCGCGGAGAACGGGTGGACCGGTACCGCCGACACCTCGCGCTCGAGCAGCCGCGAGAGCACGAACGCGCTCAACGTCTTCATCGCGCCGTGAATATCGTGGATCGCAGCCGTGTCGTGAGTTCCCGCCGTCGTGCTGACGCCGTGCTCGCTCGCGTTGTGGTGGCCGAAGCTGCCGCCACCGTGGACGACGACGAGTCCCTCCGCGAGCGAGTCCGTCGGTGCCTCGAGCGCGGCGGCGACGGCGTCGGCCGCCCGGCCGAGAGACTCGCCGTCGAGCGTCTCCGCGCGTTCCTTGTCCGTGATGACGCTGCCGCCGAGTTTCAGGACGATCATTCGAGCCGCCTCACCCCGTCGTCGGCGAGCTCCGCCCGGAAGGTCTCCTCGCAGCCGGGCGTGTACGAGAGCGCCGTCTCGGTCTCGTCGGTGGGATCGAGCGCGACGATACAGCCGCCCCCGCCGGCACCGGTCAGTTTCGAACCGTAGGCGCCGGCGTCTCGCGCCGCCCAGACCATCGAGTCGAGCGAGCGCGAAGAGACGCCGAGGGCCGACAGCAGTCCGTGATTGAAGTTCATCAGTCGGCCCAGTTCCTCAAGATCGCCCGCCTCGAGCGCATCCTCGCCGTTCCTGACGACGTCGCCGATCGCCTCGACGGTGTCGCTCGCGAACGGATACTCCTCACGGAGGCGCCGGACGCCGGAGACCAGTTCGCCCGTGTCGCCGGCGCCGCCGTCGAAGCCGATCACCAGCGGGAGGTCGGGCGCCTCGATCGGGCCGCAGTCGTCGCCCTCGACCCTGACCGCGCCGCCGGTCGCCGAACAGAACGTGTCCGCGCGGGAGGCCTGGCCGTCCTGGACCTCGTACTCCGTCCGGAAGGCGCGCTTCGCAATCTCGGTCGGCTCAAGGGTGACGCCGAGTTCGCGGGTCGCGGCGTCGATGGCGGCGACGACCACGGCCGCGGAGGAGCCGAGACCGGCACCCAGCGGGATGTCGCTCTCGATCGTTACGTCGAAGCCGGCGTCTTCGGTGCCGGTCACGTCGCGAACCTGCTCGATCGCGCCGTCGACGTAGCCCATCGCCGCCGAGACGAGGGATTCGGAGACGTCGACGTCCGGTTGCTGGTTCGTGCTCCCGCCGTACTCGACCGTGAACCCGTCCAGACTGAGATCCTCGGCGTGGACGCGGAGTTTCCCGTCGTCCCGTCGTCGTACGCCGACGCGGGCCCGCCGTTCGATCGCACACGGCACCGCGGGCTCGCCGTAGACAACCGCGTGCTCCCCGAAGAGATACACCTTCCCGGGAGCGCTCGAGCGTGTCATAACCGACCGTTCGAACGATCGGGAGTAAAACCTGTCTGTGTCGGTCCACCGACTCCGGAACCGCGGCTCCCGGTTCAGTCCTCGGAGAACGCGTCCTCGATCGAATCCAGTGTCGCGTCGGCCTCCGGCCCCGTCGCGGAGATCCGGACGCGATCGCCCCCCGGCACTCGAGTCACGTCCACGTCGATCGAACCGGTCGGACCGATCGGATCCGATTCCGGACGGGTGTCAGAAGACGAGAAAGGAAACCAGACGGTAGACGATTCCGAGCGCGAAGATCGCTATCAACCCGGCCGTCGACAGCAGGACGGGCAGCGGCATCTTTTCCTCTTCGAACTCGAATACTCGGTCGAGCATACTGTTCGATTCGTCGTCGTCGACCTAATTCTGTCGCTCCGTCGGAACCCGCGAGCGCGCCCGCTCGACTGCGGGTGACGCTACAAGAGAAAACAGCGGTAATCGAAAACGCCGGTTAGACCATGCTCTCGAAGTCCTCGAGCGAGTAGGACGGCTCGGCGCCGCGGCGGTCGAGGACTTCGTTGGCGAGCAGCCAGTAGACGACCGAAAGGGCCTTGCGACCCTTGTTGTTCGTCGGGACGACCAGGTCGACGTTGCTGACCTGGTTGTTCGAGTCACACATCGCGATAACCGGGATGCCGACCGTGATGGCCTCCTTGACGGCCTGTGCGTCGCCGATCGGGTCGGTGACGACGAGGACGTCGGGTTCGATATAGCCGTCGTACTTGGGGTTGGTCAGCGTTCCGGGGATGAAGCGGCCGGTGCGGGCGCGAGCGCCCACGGCCTCGGCGAACTTCTTGGCCGGGAACCGACCGTACTGGCGGCTCGAGGTGACCAGGATCTGCTCCGGGTCGTAGTTCGCGAGGAAGTCTGCGGCCGTCCGGATGCGGTTGTCCGTCTTCGAGACGTCGAGGACGTACAGCCCGTCGGTCCGGACGCGGTGAATGAACCGCTCCATATCCTTGGTCTTCTGCTGGGTACCGATGTGGACACCGGCGCCGAGGTAATCCTCGACGGGGATCAGCAGGTCCGCTTCCTCGTCGGACATTACGTCGTCGTCGAGGGACGGCCCCTCGTCTTCTGCTTCGGCCTCGGCCTCGAGTTCGGCCTCGGCGTCCTGTTCCTCCGCAGGCTCGACGTCTTCGTCGGGTTCGGCGGCGGGGCCGGGCCCTTCGGCCGGCTCCTCGTCGATTTCCTCGTCAGCGGCGTCGAGCCCTTCCTGGGTTGCGTCGTTGTCTGTCATGTCGCGTCGTCTGCGATTCTGATGAGCTCGTTGAGCTTGGCGGTTCGCTCGCCGCCGACGGCACCCGTCTTGATGAAGGGTGCGTCGGTCGCGACGGCGAGGTGTGCGATCGTCGTGTCCTCGGTCTCACCCGAGCGGTGGGAGATGACCGATTCGTAGCCGTTCTTGGTCGCGAGTTCGATCGCGTCGAAGGCGTCGGTCAGCGTCCCGATCTGGTTCGGCTTGATCAGGATGCTGTTTGCCGCACCGCGGCCGATGCCCTCGGTCAGACGGTCGGTGTTGGTGACGAACAGGTCGTCGCCACAGACGAGCGTCTGATCGCCGACCTCGTCTGTGAGATCGGCGAACGCGTCGTAGTCGTTCTCGTCGAGCGGATCCTCGACGTAGACCAGATCGTACTCGTCGACCAGTTCGGCGATGTACTCGATCTGCTCGTCGGTGTCGCGGCTGATGCCGGCGGATTCGTACTCGTAGGTTTCCGAGTCCTCGTCGTACATCTCTGCGGCCGCGACATCGAGACCGAAGCCGATCGAGAAGCCGACCTCGTCTTCGACCTGCGAGACGGCCTCGTCGACGATCTCGAAGGCCTCGTCGTCGTCGACCGACGGCGCCCACGCGCCCTCGTCACCCTTTCCGGAGGGGAGGTCGCGCTCCTCGAGTAAGTCCGCTACGGCGCCGTGGACGGCGGCGTTGGCGAAGACGGCGTCCTCGACGCTCGGTGCGCCGACGGGTGCGGAGAGGAACTCCTGGATATCCGTCGCGTCGGCGGCGTGTTCGCCGCCACCGACGACGTTACCGAGTGGTGTCGGGAAATTCTCGCCCCGGAACGCGCCCCCGAGATGCTGGAACAGCGGCGCGCCGAGTACGTCGGCACCCGCTTTTGCAGCGGCCATCGAGATCGCGACCGCGCTGTTGGCACCGATCTCCGAGAAGTCGTCGGTGCCGTCCGCGGCGCGCAGGATCGAGTCGATTTCACGCTGGTTTCCGGCGTAGGCCTCGCCGACGAGGCGCGGAACGGCGTGTTCGCGGGCCGCAGCGATCGCCTCGTCCGCGGGGAGTTCGATGGCTTCGAACTCGCCCGTACTCGCCCCGCTCGGCGCGGCTGCGCGTCCGAACCCGCCGCTTTCGGTCACGACGTCCGCCTCGACCGTCGGATTTCCGCGAGAGTCGAGGATTCGTCGGAGCCGGATGTCTGTAATGAGCGTCATTAGTTGCTTCCTCGTTTGACGGTGAACGGCAACACACCGGCGTCGTACTCCTCAGCGGCGATCAGGATCGGCTCGGTCTGATCAGTCTCGATCAGTACCGGCGCCCCGTAGGAGACTTGCAACGCTCGCGCGCCGAGGATGCGTGCTTTCTCGTATCGGTTGTGGCGTTCCTGTTGCATGGACATCACTGGTAGGGGGAGACCACGTCGACGAGGTCCCTGTGACTGACGAGCATGCGTCGACAGCAGTAGCGGTCGACGCCGAGTTCGTCGAGCACTTCTTCCGGATCCTCGTCGCCCTCGTTGGATCGTTCGTCGAACTCCTCCCAGTGTTCGCCGACGACGTTGCCACACGTGAAACACCGGACCGGTACCATCATGATTGAATCACCTTAGCGGTAGGACTTCTGGTAGCGCGCCCGAGCGCCCGGGCCGCCCCACTTCTTCGGTTCGGACTGGCGAACGTCGTTGACCAGCAGCGAGCGGTCGAACTCCATGTAGGCGTCGCGGAGTTCGGCGTCGTTCGTGTGCTGGACGATTCCGCGCGCGATGGCGGTGCGGACGGCGTCCGACTGGCCGCTGATGCCGCCACCCTCGACGCGAACGTCGATATCCATCTCGCTGCGGAGTTCGTCGCCAGCGATGCGGAACGGTTCGAGCATCTTGAGACGCGACATCTCGGGCTCGACAAGTTCGACCGGCTTCGAGTTGATTCGGACGCGGCCCTCACCTTCGCTAACGGTCGCGCGGGCGACGGCGGTCTTTTTCTTGCCACTCGTGTTCGTTACCATGTGACGTTAGCACCTAACTGTTCGCTGACCTCGTGCAGGTGCACGAAGCGAATGTTCGAGAGTCGATCCAGCGACGTGTCCTCGAGGACTTCGGTCTCGCGGTCGTCGTCCTCGTAGGGGTTGCCGACGTATACGCGGACGTTATCGAGCGCGTCGCGACCACGCTGTTTCTTGTACGGCAGCATCCCGCGAACGGATCGCTTGAAGATCGTATCCGGTCGGCGGGGGTAGTACGGCCCGCTGTCGGAGCCGAGCTGCAGTCGCTTCTGGTAGGTTCCGAAGATGTCCTCCTTGTCGCCGGTGATCACTGCGTCTTCGGCGTTGACGATTGCGACACGCTCGCCGTCGAGGGCGCGCTGTGCGGCCTGACTGGCGACGCGGCCGAGAATACAGTCACGGGCGTCGACGACGACGTCCGCGTCGAATTCTGCGATACTCATCGAATCACCCGTACGTCGGATCCTTCCGGGTTCTCTTCGAGCACTTGCTCGAGCGGTACTGTGTCACCAACCTGGTCGATCTTCGTCTCTGCGGACGACGAGAAGTTGACGGCGGCGACGGTGACATTCTTCTGTAGTGCGCCGGATCCCAGCACCTTGCCGGGAACGACGACGGTCTCTTCTTCACGTGCGTATCGCTCGATGCGGCCCAGGTTCACCTCAGCGTGGGTTCGACGGGGCTTCTCGAGTCGATCCGCAACGTCTCGCCAGACGTCGGCGTCCGTCTCGCGGGACGTCGACTTCAGCTCGGCGATGAGATCGTTGAGCCTCGGGTTCGTTTTGCTACTCATTGATTTCCTCCAAGTACTGCAAACTCGGCGACACGTGGAACCGTCTCGCCGATCGTTGAATCGGTCTGATAGAAGTGATGCAGGGAGCAGGATTTGAACCTGCGGACTCCTACGAGACAGCGCCCTGAACGCTGCGCCGTTGGCCTGACTTGGCTATCCCTGCTCGCACTTCTGTCTACCCGTCGCCCCTTCAAACCCCTTTCGATTCCGACTGCCGAAGCCTCGCCAGTCTCGTTGCACACGGCGCTGGCGAAGGCGGCTTCGGCGATATGGGATTGGGGGCGTCGGTTCATGTTAGTTTATAGCTGTACTGCTTCTTCGAGCTCGGTCGCACGCGCCTCGATCGTGTCCGCGGCTCGCGTGACCAGTTCCTCGATCGTGAACGATCCGTCCGTCTCCACGTGGAAGACGAAGGCGTTCGGGACGTCCTCGGTCCGGACTTCCTTGCCCGGATATCGCTTCGAGAGGTCGTGGTCGAACTCGGACGTCGACACGAGTTCGCCGTCCTCTTCGATCACGCCGCGGACGATCTGGGACTCCTGCTCTTCGAACTCCGGCAGGTCGTCGACGACCTCCACGCGCTGGAGGTGTCGGTAGCCGACCGCAACGCCGCCCTGATGTTTCGCGTGATTCTTCCCGCGCTCGATCACGGCGTCCGCCTCGGCCTCGAGACGCTGTCCGTCCTTGAGTTCGATGATCGGGACGTTCTCGTCCGCAGGCTGGACGAGGTCGTCGTTCGAGACGAGATCGCCGGAGTATGCGGTGGCCGGTCCTTCGACGTCGATTGAGAGTGTGACGGTATCGTCCTCGACGAACTCGCCTTCGGGAGGCGTCGTCAGCGGGACGAGCCCGAACCGGAGTGCGATCTGCTCGTCGAACATGACCGACGAGTTCTCGATGAACCGGACGGTGTCGATCGCCATTGTCGGCACGTCGGCGACCATTGCGCGACGGATGCCGTTGGCGAACGCGGGCGTCACCCCACGGACGAGGAACCGCGCCTCGCGATCCTCGCGTTCGACGAACTCGACGTCGTACTCTTCACTCATGGGTTAGTAGCCGCCCTTCCCTTTCGGCGCGCGCGATCCGTCGTGCGGGATCGGCGTGACGTCTTCGATGCGACCGATCTCGATGCCCGAGCGGGCGAGCGCGCGGATCGTCGCCTGTGCGCCGGGTCCGGGGGACTTCTGCAGGTTGCCGCCGGGGCCACGCACGCGAACGTGCAGACCCGTGATGCCGGCAGCCTTGACCTCCTCGGCGACGGACTCGGCCATCTGCATGGCCGCGTACGGCGACGCCTCGTCGCGGTTCTGCTTGACCGCCGTGCCACCGCTGGACTTGGCGATCGTCTCCGCGCCCGTGAGGTCGGTCACGGTCATGACCGTGTTGTTGAACGATGCGTGCACGTGGGCGACTCCCCACTTATCGTCGTCCTGACTCATGTTATTGACCCTCCGCCCGTTCCGGGTGGAGTTCGTCTGCAAGTGGACTGTTCTCCTCGAAGGCGACGAGGTCTTCCTCGTCGACGTCGACGACGTACGACGGGATGCAGTGGCGCTGGCCGTCGACCACGATGTGCCCGTGCGTGATGAACTGCCGGGCCTGCTGGGTGGTGTTGGCGAGCCCCTTGCGGTAGGCGACGGTCTGGAGACGACGCTCGAGGACGTCCTCGATTTCGAGACTGAGGACGTCGCCGAGTTCGTCCGCTTCGTCGAGAATGCCGACGCGCTTGAGTCGCCCGAGGAACTCCTCGGAGCGACGAATAACGATCTCGTCGTCCTGGGCCTGACCGAGCAGGTCGCGGGCCTCGCGCCGGTAGGAACGAAGCTCGGACTGCGCTCGCCAGAGCTCTTCTTTGTTGCTGAGGCCGTAGCGGTCGACCAGCGAGTGCTCGTCCGAAATGCGCTCTCCCTGGTACGGGTGGTTCGGCGTCTCGTACTGTTTGGTGTCAGTTCCGAGCGGCATTATTCGTCATCCTCCTCGGCGGCAGCTTCCTCTGCCTGTTCTTCGCGGATCTCTTCGACGTTGACTCCGATGGTGCCCTCGGTACGACCCGTGGACTTGGTTCGCTGACCGCGAACCTTCTGACCGCGCTTGTGGCGCGATCCCTTGTAGGAGTCGATCATCTTCATCCGGTTGATGTCGTGCTGCCGGGTCAACTGGAGATCGTTCCCGATCTCGTGGCTCGTCTCACCGGAGTAGAAGTCGTGCTGGCGGTTGTTGAGCCAGTTCGGGACTTCGTCAGCGTAGTTCTCTACGGTTTCGACGACCTCGTCGATGACGTCGTCGTCGAGTCGGCCGAACGTCGCCGTTCGGTCGACGCCCGCTTCGTTGGCGATGATTCGGGCGGTCCGTCGACCGATCCCGTTCATCTCCGAGAGCGAGCGCTCGACGGACTTCGTCCCGTCGAGGTCGGTTTGACCGATGCGGACGAAGTACTGAAGGTCTTCGTCCTCTTGTTCTTGAGGTTCTTCCTCGCTCATGTGTTGTGTATGTGTGTCTGGTGTGCGCGCGTTGCAAAGACGACCGGCTGAAGTGCCGGTCGAGTGAAACCGACGTCGTGGCGGGGATTCGAACCCCGGAGGCTTGACGCCACATGGTTAGCAACCATGCGCCTTGGGCCGCTTGGCTACCACGACACCGTTTGTCTATCGTCGCCCGTCCGGACTCGGGGACTGCGTCCCCTGCACGTATTGCATGCAAACCTATCGGCGATGGGTACTTAAGCGCAACGAATGGCGACGGAAAGCGCCCCTCGAAAGGGAGCTGTCGGCCGTCCGCCGGGAACGAAGGACCTCCGCTTATTACCGTCGCGTTCGTACCGACCGTAACGAGTGTCACGAAGGGAACCATTCATCCGGCTCGTCGCCGCCGTCGCGGGAATCGTCGCGATCGCGCTGGCAGCGGCGACCGTCCGCTCTCCGCTCGAGACCGGCGGTTCCGGCGGGACCGGCGGTGGTGGTTCCGGCTCCGGTACCGGCCAACCGCCGCCGGCGGATCCCTCTGGGAGCGGCGAGATTCCACCCTTCCTCGAGTACCTCGTCTACGTGGTGGTCGCCCTCGTCGCGGTCGTCGTCGTCTGGTACCTCCTCGCGAATCGGCGAGAGGCGGTGAAACTGATCGCGATCGGCCTGATCGTCGCCCTCGTCACCGTCGTACTGGCGTACGGACTCGTGACCGCGGGCGACGTCGTTCTCTCGTCGAACGTCTCTCCCCAGGAACCGGCCAACGAATCCCCCGTCGTTCCCGGCGACGGTGGTGAACCGGGATCCGGTGACGACGGCAGTTCGATGCCGACCAGTCCGTTGCTCGTGGTTCTGGCGCTGCTCGCCGCCGTCTTCGTCGGCGGAGTGTTGCTCTCACGCGATTCCGGCGGGACCGACGGAGCGGTAGCCGAACCGGGCGCCGCCGCACCGACGACGGAGGAGGCGGAGGCCGCCGCGGTCGGCTCCGCCGCCGGTCGCGCGGCCGATCGAATCGACGAAGGGACCGCCGTCGACAACGAGGTGTATCGCGCCTGGCGGGAGATGACAGCCCTGCTCGAGGTCGAGCGTCCCGAGTCGAGTACGCCGCGCGAGTTCGCCGACGCGGCCGTCGACGCCGGACTCGAGCGCGACCACGTCGAGGAACTCACCCGGCTGTTCGAGGACGTCAGGTACGGCGACGTCGAAACCACGGCAGCGATGGAGGAGCGTGCGGTCTCGGTCCTTCGCCGGATCGAGACCGAGTACGCTCGAGACGAATCGGAGTCGGCCGATACTGGAGACGACCGCAGGATCACCGACGGCGGTGGTTCGACGTGAACGTCCGACCGACGCTGCTCGTGCTGGGCCTGGCCGCGTTCACCGCCGGCGTCGCGGCCCTGTTCGGCGTACTCGAGATCGCTCTCTCCCAATCGATCGCTGTCATCGTCGGTCTGCTCGCGGTCGTGATCGGGATCAGGTCGCTTCTCAACCGCGGTGACGCGAACCGCACACCGACGCCGGATCCCGAGCGTCGAACCGCCGTTCCCGTTCCCGGCGAGACGCTGGCCGAATCGATCGGCGCGTTTCGAACGGCCAAGACCAGCTATACGCCCACCAGCCGACGAACGACCGACGGACTGCGGGCGGCAGCGATCGCCGCCCTCACCCGCTTCGACGGCCGCACGGAGGAAGAAGCCACCCAGCAACTCGAGGACGGAACCTGGACCGACGATCCGGTGGCGGCCGCGTTCCTCTCGTCCTCGATCGAGCCCCCATCGCGATCGGTTCGTGACCGACTAGCGGCCGTCGCCAGCCGCAAGAGCCGTTTCTACACCCAGGTTCGACGCGCAGTCGCCGCTATCGCCGCGATCGGGTACGAGACCGGCGACGCCGCAGCGCGGTCCCTGCCGCGGTACGATCGAACTGACGACGAACGCGACGACACCGATCGTGCGGCACGAACCACGACGAAGACCGTCGATGGCGTCACTCGCACGCGGGAGCGCTCGACCGACTACTGGTACGGGATCAGTGTCGTCGCGCTGTTCGCCGTCGGTATCGGCGTCGTCTCCGAATCCCCCGCCGTCGTGCTCGCCGGCGTCGTCGGCGTCGGTTACGCCGCCTTCGCTCGCGCGCTCGAGCCCCCCGAACTCGAGCTTTCGGTCGACCGCCAGTTGAGCGACGACGAACCGGTGCCCGGCGACGAGGTCGACGTCACCGTGACGATCACGAACGAGCGCGACGGGTTCGTCCCCGACCTCCGGTTCGTCGATGGCGTCCCCTCGGGACTGGCAGTCACCGACGGCTCGAGCCGGCTTGGCACCGCGTTGCGGCCCGGCGAGTCGGTCTCCCTCGAGTACACCGCCACCGTCGGGCGCGGCAATCACGTGTTCGACCCCGCGCTCGCGGTCGTGCGCGACCTCTCGCGGTCGACCGAGCGCGAGTACCTGGTCGGCAGCGAGACGACGATCGTCTGCGAACCGGAACTGCGACCGGTCGCGGCGCCCGTCCCGCTACGAGCGACGGCGACCTCCTTCTCGGGCCGGCTCCGGACGACCGAAGGGGGGTCGGGAACGACGTTTCACTCCGTTCGGGAGTACCGCAAGGGCGATCCGCTCTCCAGGGTCGACTGGAACCGCCACGCCAAGACGGGCGACCTCGCGACGCTCGAGTTCCACGAGGAGCGGGCGGCGCGCGTCGTCGTGGTCGTCGACGCGCGGAAGGCGGCCTACCTCGCCCCGGAATCCGACGCCACTCACGCCATCGATCGGTCGGTCGCCGCCGCGGGACGGATCGCCGCCTCGCTGCTCGCCGAGGGCGACACCGTCGGACTCGCCGGGCTCGGCCCGGTCGCCAGGGACGACAGCACGGAATCGGTCGGGGACGCGTGCTGGCTCGCGCCCGCGTCGGGCCGCCACCACGAGGTCCAGTTCGCGGAGTTGCTCGCGACGCATCCGCAGTTCTCGGCGTCGCCGCCTGCTGACGAGGGACGGTGGCTCTGGCAGCTACGAACGATCAGGCGGCGACTCTCGGCGGAGACGCAGATCGTCCTCCTCACGCCGCTCTGTGACTACGTGTCGGCGGACGTCACCCGCCGACTCGACGCGCACGGACACCCGGTCACCGTCGTCAGTCCGGATCCGACGGCCGACGAGACCGCCGGCGAACGGCTGGCTCGCGTCGCCCGCCGCGTTCGACGGTTCGACCTGCAGCGCGCGGGAATCCCGGTCGTCGACTGGCCCGCCGACGAATCGATCGACGACGTGTTCGCCCGCCACTCCGCGGGTGGTCGCCGATGACCGAGATCACGCGCCGGCCGGCGGTCCGTTCGAGCGTCGTCGCGGGTCTCGCCGGCCTCGTCACCGTCTTCGCCGCCGGGATCGGGACGCCCGGCGGACTCGCGTTCGCCGCATTCGGGTTCGTGATCCTTGCCGCCGGCCTGGGACGCGGCCACCGCCGGGCGGTCGACGCCGGGGGGATCGTGCTCTTCTTCGGCGTCGTCGCAGGCGGGATCGAGACGCTCGCGGTCGAGCCGACCGTCGTCGGAACGGTCGCGACGGTCGTCGCCTGGGACGTCGGTCACGGCGCCGTCGACCTCGGCGATCAGCTCGGCCGGGAAGCCGAGACGAGCCGGCTCGAGGCGGTGCAAATCGTCTCGAGTCTGCTAGTCGGCCTGCTGTCGGGGACGGCCGGTTACGCGGTCTACGTCGTCGGAGGCGAGGGACAGCCGATCGCTGCAGTAGTGCTGCTGGTGGTCGCAGCGGTACTCATCGTCGTCGGATTCGGCAGCCGGCGGTCGAAGGGTTCGACATCGGGTCGGCGAAACCGACCACACAGGCGCTGACACGCGCCAAAATAGATTCCCACTACCGCTACCCGGAGTCGCTGACTACACCTCGGCGTACTCCTCGATGTACTCGTCGTTGACCTCCCACTCGTCGTCGTCGTTCTTGATCATGTACTCGCCGTAGTAGGGGACCCTGTTCGCGACGACCTCGCGGTAGGCCTCGCGGATCTCGGCCTTGGACATCTCGCCCATCGGCCGAAGGTCGTCGTTGCGGTTGAGACAGCCCTTCAGGTAGCCCTGGTGGGTGACCCGGACGCGGTGGCAGTTCGCGCAGAAGGTGGGGTTCTCGACGGGGTCGACGATCTCGACCATCCCTCGCCCGTCGCCGTTGTCGCTACTGACCCAGTACCGTTTCCGGTCGTGCATCTCGCGGCGTTCGATCTCGTCGGCCTGCTCGGCGAGCCAGTCGTGGACCCGCTGGATGTCGATGTTCCACTCCGGCTTGCCGGTGAGTTCGGGCATGTACTCGATCAGTTGCAGCTGCAGTCCCTCGTTTTCCGCGACGTGGTCGACCATCTCCGGCACGTAACCCGCCGTGTGCTCGAAGACGACCATATTGAGTTTGACCGGGTCGAGTCCGGCCTCGAGCGCGGCGTCGACGCCCTCGAGTACCTTCTCGTACGCGCCGCTCTTGGTCACGGCGGCGAAGTCCTCGGGATCGAGCGCGTCCTGGGAGACGTTGACTCGCTCTAAGCCTGCGTCGACGAGGTCCTCGGCCCGGCCGGGGAGAAACGTGCCGTTCGTCGTCAGTGAGACCTCCATCTGGTCGGGCGTGCGTTCGATGATCTCCTCGAGATCCTGTCGGAGCATGGGTTCGCCGCCGGTGAACTTGACCGAGTCGACGCCGAACTCGGCGGCAACCTCGAGGAAGCGAACGACGTCGTCGGCGGTCATCTCGTCGTCCTGTGGATCCATCGGACCACGGGTGTCTCCGAGCCCCTCGTTGTGACAGTAGATGCAGTCGAAGTTGCACCGATCGGTGAGCGAGATCCGAACCCCAGTCACCTCGCGCCCGAACTCGTCGGTGAGCATACTCACCCTTTGCAGGTGAAACTGCTTAAATACGCCGGAAAACCCACACCGATGTAACTTGTTTTGGTTTCGAAGGTCGGCGGATCGGCGCGTCACGCCGCGGTCGCCACGCCGGCGCCGCTCATTCGGTAGTGCGAGCGCCGCGTCGGCGCGGCGGCGGTGGTGTATAACTCTTGAGGACGGAGGTTGTGAGCACTGCTATGAGTACCATCGCCGAACTCACCGTTCCCGCCGAGGAGTTCGCACTGTGGCAGACGCTCGATGCCACGACCGGTCTCGGCGTCGAGATCGAGCGCGTCATCGCCTACGATCCCGACCGCGTCATGCCCTACGTCTGGCTTCTCGGCGACGAGTCGACGCTCGAGGACGCCGACGACGCCCTCGCGACGGATTCGAGCGTCGAGCGGGCCGAACTGCTCTCCGATCTCGGTGACGAGCGCCTGTACGCGATGGACTGGACCGACGACGTCACCGTCGTCCTCCAGTTGCTGACCGGAGACCGGTCGACGGTACTCGACGCCACGGTCGAGGACACGCAGTGGCGCTTTCGCGCGCTCTTCCCGGAACGAGACGTGCTGTCCCGGACCTACGAGTTCGCGACGGATCAGGGAGTGTCGATCGAACTCCAGAAGATCCACCGACTCGACGAGACCCGCCACAGTCGCTTCGATCTGACCGACGCCCAGCACGAGACGCTGGTCTCGGCGCTGGATCACGGCTACTACGACATCCCGCGAACGATCGATATGGAGGGACTGTCGAGCGAACTCGGAATTTCGCATCAGGCGCTGTCCGAGCGGTTGCGGCGGGCACATCGATCTCTCGTCGAGGAGGCGGTCGGCGTCGCCGACTCCGAGGTCGACGAGTGACCGTTTCGCTGGCCCGCTCCGGCAGAACACCTACCACCGTCGGTGTCGAAGGCCCGCTATGGATAAGGAGATGCTCGCCGACCAGCGTCGCCTCGTCGAACTCGTCGAAGCCGAAGGCTGGGACGTCACCGACCTCGAGATTTCGGCCTACGATAGCCCGTGGGCCGACGAGGACGATCCGGAGGCGTCCGTGACGATCACCGCCCGAAAACCGTACGAGAGCGACGAGGAGAGCGACGGAGACGGCAAAGACGGAGGCGACGAGGACAACCCGTTCCGAGTGAACTGAGCTACCCCTTGATGTTGCAGACGGGGAACGTCCGCGCGACCCTGTCGCCGATACCCAGTTCGTCGGAGACGCGGACGACCTCGTCGACGTCCTTGTAGACGCCCGGTGCCTCCTCGGCGACCGTCGCGCCCGACTGGGCCTTCACGTAGATCTGCTGTTGGTCCTCCAGTTCCTGCTGGACGTCACCGCCCCAGTACTCGTTTTTCGCCTGCGTCCGACTCATCAGCCGTCCCGCGCCGTGTGCGGTCGAGCCGAAGGTGAGATCCATCGAGTTCTCGCCGCCGCGCAGCACGTAGCTTCCCGCACCCATGCTGCCGGGGATGATCACCGGCTGGCCGACGTCGCGGTACGCCTTCGGAACCTCGGGGTGGCCCGCCGGGAACGCCCGCGTCGCGCCCTTCCGGTGGACGTAGAGTTCGCGTTTTTCCCCGTCGACGTCGTGAAGCTCTTTCTTCGCGATGTTGTGGGCCACGTCGTACAGGAGCTCCATCTCCATCGACTCCCACGAGCGATCGAACACGCGCTCGAACACCTTCCGCGTGCGGTGCATGATCAGCTGGCGGTTGACCCACGCGAAGTTGATCGCCGCGTTCATCGCGCCGTAGTAGTCCTCGGCGAGCTGCGAGCCCGCGGGCGCCGCGGCCAGTTCCTTGTCCGGCAGCTGGTCCAGCAGCCCCCGGTGTTGCTGCTCGATCTTGCGGAGGTAGTCGTTACAGGTCTGGTGGCCCAGCCCGCGGGAGCCGCAGTGGATCAGGACGACGATCTGGTCCTCCTCGAGCCCGAACGCGGCGCCCACCTCGTCGTCGAAGACGTCCGTGACGCGCTGAACCTCGAGGAAGTGGTTCCCCGAGCCCAGCGAGCCGATCTGGTTCTTGCCGCGGTCTTTCGCTTTCTGGCTGACCTTGTCGGGATCCGCGCCCTCGCGCATCCCCTCGTCCTCGCAGTGGCGCAGGTCGTCCTCGACGGCGTGACCGTGCTCGAGCGCCCAGTCGACCCCTCGAGCCAGAATCTCGTCGACGGTGTCGACGCCGGCCTCAACGATGCCGCCGCCGCCCAGCCCCGACGGAATGTTGGCGAACAGCGAGTCGACGAGTTCCTCCTCGCGACCCTGGAGTTCGTTGTAGGTGAGGTTCGTCCGCATCATCCGGACGCCGCAGTTGATGTCGTAGCCGACCGCACCCGGCGAGATACAGCCGTCTTCGGCGTCGAGTGCGCCGACGCCGCCGACGGGGAAGCCGTAACCTTGGTGACCGTCGGGCATGCAGATCGCGTAGTTCGTGATCCCCGGCAGGTGCGTCGTGTTTTTGATCTGTTCGATGGTCTTGTCCTCCTGAATCTCCTCGAGTAGCGCCTCGCTTGCGAGGATTCGGGCAGGGACGCGCATCCCCTCCTCCTGGGGAACTTCCCAGACGTACTCGCGAACGCGCTCGAGCGTGACGCCGTCTGCGTCGAAGGTGGTCATACGTGAATGTCGGTCCGCGACGATCAAAGAACGTTCGCCTCCCTCCGGCCCCGGGGGGCGACCACACGTCACACAACCGAGAGTTGCTGCGGGCTACCCGTACAGTCTTTACTCGGCATCTCCGGTGACAGTCCGATTCGACATCGTCAGTCGGCCGTCGAGACCGAGCGGTCCGCTACCGGTTATCAGCAGGACGGAGGCCATCCCGAAGAGGCCGACGTGAGCGAGCACGGGGTCGTCGGGGAGCGCAAAGAGCGTGAGCGAAAACATCGCGATCGCCGTCGTGGCCGTTGCGCGGGTGAACAGGCCGACGATTAACGCCACTCCCAGCCCGATCTCCGCCAGTCCCGCACCCAGCACCCACAGCTCCGGGCTGACGAGAACGACGGCGGCCAGATCGTACTGATCGACCACCGCGAGCGCGATACCCGGTCGCAGGATTTTCTGGGTCAGGCCGAGGTAGACGAACGTGACGCCGAGTCCAAGGCGGGTGACCGTCGGCAGATACCGCTCGCGGGCCGCGTTCCAGTCCTGAAAACGGCGCGTGTAGTCGTAGACGACGTCGAACCGTCCGTAGACGGTTCCGGGCGTGCCGGCCATCCGCTGGAGCACGTGATCGGCGCTCGGCTTGCCGCTGCCGACGAGTGCGATCGCGAGCAGGCCGCCCGCGAACTCGAGTTGCAACAGGAGCGTCGGCCAGAGCAGTACGCCGACGAGATACGCGCCGAGAGTCAGAAGGGCGACGATCCGGGACCCGAGCCCGAACAGCAACAGAAAGCCGAGTGCGACCTGCAAGAGACGAAGGTCGACCTCGAGGTCCGGACTGATGAAGTAGCCGCCGAAGCCGGCGCCGATCAGTGGAATGCCGAACGAGATCCGCAACAGCCACGGCACGTACCCGGTGTATTCGCCCATCGCGTCCCTGAAGGCCGCGACGTCCCGCGGAACGGGCCGGATTCGACGGTAGGCCACGACGGCGACGAGAGCGGCCAATCCACCCGCGAGCAACGGCCCGACGACCAGCGGATCGGTCAGCGCGTCCGCAAGAAATTCGCCGGTGGAAACGTCGTACTCGTCGTCGACGACGTACTCCTCGTGGGCGCTCGCGGATCCGATGCCGGCGCCCGCCAGGAACAGCATTGAGAGGGTGATGGAGAGAACGGTTTCGAGCGGTCGCGGGCGGCGAGCGAGCTTCATTGGCTAGTCGGAGGCGAATGTGACGGAAAAGCGCACGCCTTCCCGCTCTCGCGGACCGTACGATTGCACTCGCCGCTCAGACGTCGAAGACGACGTACGCCTCCCACCCCTCGTTGGACTCCTCGAGTCGCATCTCCGAGTAGGTGACGGCCTTCACCTCGCGGGCGTCGATCGCTCCGAGCGGGACCTCGCGTGCGCTGGCCTCGAGTCGCCAGCCGTCGGTGTCCAGTTCGTCGATCTTCTCGACGCGGTGGTCGACGGGCAGCGCCGTTCGGACGTCCCGCAGGTAGATCAGTTCGTCCAGAAAGTCGAACAGCAGGGCCTCGCGGCTCTCCGCCGTGACCGAGACGCTGAACCGCTCGCCGACGTCGGCCGGCACGTCCTCGCACGAGGCGGCCGCGAGCCCGTCGGCTACCGCCGCGAAGACTCCCTCGAGCGTGTCGCCGGTCGCCGCGACGGCGACGTCAGCGGTGTGATCCCGAAGTTCGTATTCCATAGGCTGTATTCTCGAGCTCCCGACGTATGCTCGTCGCTTCCGACGCACGGGGATTCCGGCGGGAAGGCACTCGTTTTGGAGCTGCGCGACGCCTCCAGTTCAGTCAATCCGTTGATGCGCTCTTCCCGTCGGACGACGGCGCTCCCGGTGGAATTATATTGACGACGCTGTTACAGTGTGGTAGTGAGCGTCAACATCGACAGTCGCGTCGTCACTTCGGGGAGTGACGATCACGTCGACGAAGCCTGGCAGCTCAAGGAAGCGATAAACCGCCAGGAGGGGGTCCTCAAACAGCGGTACGATTTCTTTACCAGCGCGTACCGCCGCTCGACGGTCTACTGCTACCTGCAGGAGGACGAACTCGTGGGGTTCGCGGCCGTCCGACGGGACGGCTACATTCTCTTTCTCGCCGTCTCCCCGGACTGTCGAGGGCAGGGGCTCGGGAAACGGCTCGTCGCCCGCGTCGCGGACGAGCACGATACGATCACCTGTCACGCCCGGACGAGCAACGAGAACGCGTTACAGTTCTACGAACACCTCGGCTTCGAGATCAAGCGCCGGATCGACAACTACTACGAGGACGGCGGCGACGCCTACTACCTGAAACTGGGTTCGGACGCCGGCCTCGCCGACCGCATCTCCGAACTCGTGCGGCGCTGACCCGCGGCGTTCGTGCACCTGTACCGCGGTTCTCTCGGCGGTTCGATACTTCTCGCCGCCACTTCAATACAATTATACCGGACCCACGACGAGTAGGCGAGGCGCATGGAAGAGCGAACGCGGGCCTACCTTCGCGGCCGATTTCGTGATCACTACCGACGGACGGAGATCACGCCGCCGCCCGAGGCCAACGAGCGAGAGTGGGGGTTCATTCCCTGGACCGAGGGACCGGGGACGACGATGGTCCGGCACCGTTCGCTGCTCGAGTTAGGCGATCTCTCCGAGTTTCTCGTCCGGAAGCGACCGCGCCACGTCTACTTCTCCGCCGGGCGCTACCGCGATCCGGGCGCGGGGTCGATGAGCGAGAAGGAGTGGCGCTCGTCGGATCTGGTCTTCGACCTGGACGCCGACCACCTGCCGCGGGTCACGCTCGGCGAGGACTCCTACGCCGAGATGCTCTCGAAGTGTAAGACCGCCCTCCTCCGGCTGCTCGACTTTCTCGAGGACGACTTCGGGTTCGAGGAGCTGGAGATCGTCTTCTCGGGCGGCCGGGGCTACCACGTTCACGTCCGCGACGAGAGCGTGCTCTACTTGGACCGGGAGCACCGCCGCGAGATCGTCGACTACGTCCGCGGTATCGGCCTCGAGTTCGAGGAGCTGATCGAGACCGAGACCGTCGCGGGACTCGGTCGGAAGACGCCGACCGAGCGCCGCCGTCTTCGGACCGAAGGCGGGTGGGGCGCGCGGACCCACGACCACTTCATGGCGTTTGTCGACGAGCTGCTCGAACTCGAGGAAGACGACGCCCTCGAGCGCTTACAGGCGTTCGACGGCATCGGCGAAGGAAAGGCGACGGCGACGCTGAACGCCGCCCGCAACAACCGCGAACAGCTCGAGGCGGGCAACGTCACCGTCCACACCGCGGTCTCTCAGCTGGCCGAGCGCTTCGCTCAGCGGGCGGTCGACCGGGACAACGCGCCGATCGACGAGCCGGTAACGACCGACACGAACCGACTCATCCGTCTGCCCGGGAGTCTCCACGGCGGGAGCGGGCTCGAGACGGTTCGCCTCGGGCGCGACGAGCTCGACGACTTCGAGCCGCTCGTCGACGCCGTTCCGGAGACGTTCACGGGCCACGAGATTACCGTCGACGTCACCGACGGTGGCGAGGTCGAACTCGGGGGCGATATCTTTACGGTCTCGGAGGGTGACCAGTCACTCCCGGAGTACGTTGCCGTGTTTCTCATGGCGCGCGGGAGAGCTGAAAAGGAAAAAGAATGAATCTAGACGAGTTACGCTCGGTCCAGAGCAAGGAGCGCCAGAAGGACAGCCTCCAGAATCTGCGCCCCTCGTTCTACCAGGAGGTCGGCGAGTACATCGCCGACCTCGAGGACGAACGCGAACGCGTCGCCGGGCAGGTCGACGATCCGTTCTCCTCGCCGGAAGTCGGCCGACTCACCGACGAGATCGAGACCGCCAAGGACGTCGTCGAGGCGATCTACGAGCGGCGGATGGGAAAGCTCGTCAAACAGGCCAGCCTCGCGGCTGCCGGGATGGCAGCCGACGACGACGGTCTCACCGCCGAGGAGGCGGATCTCTTCGACGACCTCGTCGACCGCATCCAGTCGAACAAGACCCGCGTTCTCGACGTGCTCGAGGGAGTCGACGTCGAACCGGACACCAGCGCCGACGCCGGTGCCGGCGCGGGAGGAACGGACTCGAGCGCGGTCGACGCCGCCGGACCGGCCGATAGGCCGACGGATCCGACCCGCGCGGACGACGGTCCGCCGACGCCGCCGGAGCCCGCGGCCGACACCGATCCGACCGAGATCGACCCGGTCGGCGACGATCAGCCGCCCTCGAGCGAGTCGGGTAGCGTCACGCCCGCCGACGTCATGGGCGGAGACGGGCCGACGGTCGACGAGACCGGTGCCGGTTCTGACGACCACGGAAGCGACTCACTCGAGCGCGAACGAGCGGGCGACGGTTCCGACACGGGTGCGGAATCGGAGCCCGGCGACGACGCTACCGCAACCGTTGACGCTGGCGACGCAGACGCCGCCGTCGACCGAGTGACGGTTCGGATCACGCGGGACGTCGGCTCGATCCTCGGCGTCGACGATCGCGAGTACACGCTGTCGTCCGACGACGTCGTCACCCTCCCCGAACAGAACGCGTCGCCGCTGCTCGAGCGCGACGCTGCGGAACAGCTCGAATAAAATCTACCGCTCGTTCTGCGGATTATCGGGGCATATCACCGACTAATCAGAAAGTATAGGGTATCGCTCTCGAAGCCACCACTATGCTCGACGTCGGTGACGATGCGCCCGAGTTTGCACTGCCCAACCAGCACGGCGAGACCGTCCGCCGCTCCGATTTCGAGGGCCAACGACTCGTCGTCTACTTCTATCCGCGAGCCAACACCGACGGCTGCACGACCGAAGCCAGCGAGTTCGAGGCAGCCCGGTCCCGCTTCGCCAAGCGGGACGTGAGCGTCGTCGGGATCAGCGACGACCCCGTCGACGACCTCGAGCCGTTCGCCGACGAGCACGACCTCGAGTTCGACCTGCTCTCGGACGAACAGGGAGAGGTCGCGACGCTCTACGAATCTCACGGCGAGAAACAGATGTTCGGCAACACCTTCGACGGCGTCTTCCGCAACAGCTACGTCGTCGGCCCGGACGGGGCCATCGAAGCGGTCTACGAGGACGTCTCCCCCGAGGGACACGCGGCGGACGTCCTCGAGGGAATCGAAACCGACTCGCCCGAAGTCACGCCGTAACGCCGATTCCGAAGGTCACTCCGATCCGCCGATCGCTCAGAACGGCGCGTCGGGAGCGGGAGATCCGTCGCGAAACGAGGGCTGTTCGTCGGGTAGTCCGTCGAATCCGGTGCTCACCGAGACGGAATCGATCTCGTCGACCTCGTTCGGAAGCCGACTCTGGATCGCCTGCGTCGTCATCGGACTGATGCCGCAGCCACTGCAGGCGCCGCCGAGATTGATCATCACGTGGCCCTCGTCGAGATCGACGTCGGTGATCGAGGAGTCGCCGCCGTGGGCCTGGATCTGCGGAAAATTCCGCTGCAAAAACAGCGAGACTGCTTCTCGAACCCGCTCCTCCGTCGATTGCGTCGATTCCGGGGAACTCATACGTAGTACAGGTACTGTGCGGGTATAGCCCTGTCTGCGCTCCAACGAGACTCGAGCGAAGACGGAGCCGTCGACGGAGGAATCGGGTAGCCGATACGACGGCTCAGCTAGCGGTTCGCATCGACATCACGCAACGACAGCAGTACTGCCGGCTGTAAGTCAGTGAGCTGGATTCGCCGAGACGGCCCGGCGAATCCCACAGACGGCTACGGCCGACAGTACGGACGATCAGATTACTGGAACGTCCGGCCGACCTGATCTTCGGTCTCGGGTTCGGCGGTCTGGAACTCCTCTTCGATCTCCTCGTAGCGCTCGCGCGTCTCGGGCGTCACGCTCGGCTGGACCTCCTCGAGTGCGCGCTCGAAGTGCTCCCGACTGATGCGAACGTTTTCGATCGTGTCGGGCATGTCGTCGGGATCCACGGAGTTGATAAACTCGCGGCTGGCGGCCATCGAGGCCTCGCGACAGACCGCCTCGATGTCGGCGCCGACGTAGCCCTGGGTCTCGCTCGCGAGCCAGTCGAGGTCGACCGAGTCGGCCAGCGGCTTGTTTCGGGTGTGGACCTCGAAGATCCGCTTGCGTCCCTCCTCGTCGGGGACGGGCACGTGGACGTGCCGGTCGAGTCGTCCCGGACGGAGCAGTGCGCTGTCGATCAGGTCCGGTCGGTTGGTCGTGGCGATCACGACGACGTCCTCGAGTTCCTCGAGGCCGTCCAGCTCCGTCAGTAGCTGGCTGACGACCCGTTCGCCGACGCCGGAGTCACCCTGACGCTGGCCGCGTTCGCCGGCGATTGAATCGATCTCGTCGAAGAAGATCACGGTCGGAGCGTTCGAGCGGGCCTTCTCGAAGACCTCGCGGACACCCTTCTCGGACTCGCCGACGTACTTGTTCAGCAGTTCGGGTCCCTTGATCGAGATGAAGTTCGACTGGGACTCGTTGGCGACGGCCTTCGCGAGCAGCGTCTTCCCGGTGCCCGGCGGACCGAACATCATGACGCCCTTCGCGGCCTGCATGTCCATCTGATCGAACACCTCGGGGTAGTCCAGCGGCCACTGGATCGTCTCGCGGAGCCGCTCTTTGGTGTCCCCGAGGCCGCCGACGTCGTCCCAGGTGATGTCGGGGACCTCGACGAACACTTCCCGCAGCGCCGAGGGCTGGATGCCCTTCATCGCATCCTTGATGTCGTCTTCCGTGACCTCGAGCGACTCGAGGATGTCGGCGTCAATCTCCTCGGACTCGAGGTCGAGGTCGGGTCGGATGCGCCGGAGCGCGTTCATCGCGCCCTCGCGGGCGAGGCTCTCGAGGTCGGCGCCGACGAAGCCGTGCGTGTTCTCGGCGTACTGATCCAGGTCGACGTCCTCGGTGAGGGGCATCCCGCGGGTGTGGACCTGCAGGATCTCCTTGCGACCTTGCTTGTCGGGGACGCCGATCTCGATTTCGCGGTCGAACCGGCCGCCGCGGCGCAGCGCGGGATCGATCGCGTCCACGCGGTTGGTCGCCGCGATGACGGTGACGCGACCGCGCTCCTCTAAGCCGTCCATCAGCGAGAGGAGCTGGGCGACGACCCGTCGTTCGACGTCGCCGCCGGCCTCCTCGCGCTTGGCGGCGATGGAGTCGAGTTCGTCGATGAAGATGATCGCGGGCGCGTTCTCCTCGGCCTCCTCGAAGACCTCGCGGAGTTGCTCCTCGCTCTCGCCGTAGTACTTCGACATGATCTCCGGACCGGAGATCGTCTCGAAGTGGGCGTCGATCTCGTTGGCGACGGCCTTGGCCATTAGCGTCTTCCCGGTGCCCGGCGGGCCGTGCAGGAGGACGCCCTTCGGCGGCTCGATGCCGAGCTGCTGGAACAGCTCGGGGTGGCGCATCGGCAGCTCGATCATCTCGCGGACCTGGTCGAGTTCGTTGTCTAGACCGCCGATATCCTCGTAGGTGATGTTCGGAACGCCCTCGGGCGAGCTGTCGCCGGTGGAGCTAACCTGCTCCGCGGGCGTCTCGGAGATCTCGATGTTCGTCGAGTCGGTGATGACGACGGTGCCGGACGGATCGGTACTCGCGATCTTCAGCGGCACCGACTGGCCGGAACTCGCCATCGGACCGAACGACAGCGAGAACGGGACCGTCTGTCCCCCGGTAACGGCCTGTCCGCTCAGCTTGTCGCGGACGAGCGGTCCGATGTCGCCCCGGATCCGCAGGTTCTGCGGGAGCGCCACCGTCACCGAGTTGGCGGGCTTGACGTCCGCGGGTTCGATCGACACGTTGTCGTCGATACCGACCTCGGCCTCCTGCCGGAGACGGCCGTCGATTCGAACGATCCCGCGCCCCTCGTCTTCGGGATAGCCGGGCCAGACGCGAGCCACGGCCTGGCTGTCGTTCTTGCCCTCGATGACGATGTAGTCTCCGTTCTCGAGGTCGAGTTCACGCATCGAGACGCGATCGATCGCGGCGAGTCCGCGTCCGGCGTCCTTCTGTTTCAGGGGTTTGACGGTGAGTTTCATTGGTTGCCCTCCAGTTCGACAGTGAGGATCCCGTTTCTGATAAACGTGTGCGCGTCAGCTGCGCCCTCCGGAAGATCGAACTCGTACTGCTCGTCGTCGATGACGACGATAACTGTTCCATCGGCGAGATCGGAGGTAGCGTCCGCATCCGCGGATCCGAAGTCGACGGCCAACACCGATTCGTCCTCGTAGTCGTAGCGACGAGCGATCTGCCCGTCCGACTGGGTGAATTGTTCGAGTGTCATTTGGTACTAACCCAGGGTAAGTTATATTACTATATAAAACTTTCGCCTAGGTACCCGGATACGGCTCCGGGGTACCGTCGAAAGAGATTGTTCGCGGTTCACAGCGCGACGAGTCCGCGCGGTGCGCGGCAGATACCGCTCTCCGTCAGGAGCTATCGACCGATCACCGGAAACGTGTACTGCCAGCGATCTCGCGTCGCGGCTCGAGGCTTTATACTGGCACCCCGCATTGAACCGGGTATGGAAACGGTTCGTCACCATGGCCGCGAGACGGCCTACGAGATCGCCGACCGAGGGGGGTCGGGTCCGGCACTCTGCTGCGTTCACGGCAGCGGCGGCTCGCGGGACGTCTGGAAGTCACAGCATCGACTCGCCGACCGCCACCCGGTCGTCACCCTCGACCTCAGCGGTCACGGCGACTCCGAGGACGTCGACGCGGATCCGGGGTACGGGACGCTGTCGGCCTACGCAGCCGACCTCGTCGCCGTCATCAAGGCCACCGACGCTCGAGCGCTGGTCGGCAACTCGCTGGGCGGTGCCGTCGTCATGCACGTCCTGCTCGAGCGGGATCTCGATCTGGAGGCGGCGATCCTGACGGGAACCGGCGCTCGACTGGGCGTACTCGAGGATCTCCTCGACTGGCTCGAGGACGACTTCGACCGCGCCGTCGAGTTCCTTCACGGCCAGGATCGGCTCTTTCACGACCCGGATCCCGAACTCCGTGAGCGGTCGATAGAACAGATGTACACGTGCGGGCAGGCCGTCACCCGGCGGGACTTTCTGACCTGCCACGAGTTCGACGTCCGCGATCGGGTCAGCGAGATCGACGTTCCGACGCTCGCGATCTACGGCGAACACGACCAGCTGACGCCGCCGTGGTTCCACGAGTATCTCGCCGACGAGATCGAAGAGAGCGAACTCGTCAAGATCGGGGACGCGGCACACATGACGATGCTCGAGCAGCCGGCGGCGTTCAACGACGACGTCGCGGCGTTTCTCGACGATCTCGAGCGCTAACGACGCGTTAGTAGAGTTCGTCGAGGTCGCGCTCCTCGTGGCTGTGCTCGTCGGCGGGGAACTCGCCGGACTCGACCGCCGCGACGTACCGCTCGATCGCGGACTCCATCTCCTCGCGGACGTTCCCGAACTGTTTCGAGAAGGAGGGCGACCACCCGCTGAGACCGACGGCGTCGTCGACGACGAGCACCTGTCCGTCACAGTCCGGACCGGCACCGATCCCGATCGTCGGGATCTCGAGCGCCGCCGTGATCTCGGCCGCCAGGTTCGCGGGGACGTGCTCGAGGACGAGCGCGAACGCCCCGGCCGCCTCGTGTTCGACGGCGAGGTCGAGGATCCGCTCTGCAGCCTCCCGGTCGGTCCCCTGGCGCGGGTAGCCGCCGTACCGGTTGACGTGCTGCGGCGTCAGCCCAAGGTGTGCCATCACCGGAATGCCGAGCTGGACCATCGTCTCCGTCAGCTCGACGGTGTGAGATCCGCACTCGAGTTTGACCGCGTGAGCGCCCTCCTCCTTGATCATTCGACCGGCGTTCTCGAGACTGTCCGCCTCGTCGACGCCGAAGGAGAGAAACGGCATGTCGGCGACGATCAGCGCCTCCCCGGTCGCTCTCGAGACCGCTCCGACGTGTCTCGCCACGTCGTTGACGGTCACCGGCAGCGTTGTCTCGTAGCCGAGCGAGGTGTTCCCGACGCTGTCTCCGACGAGAATCACGTCGACGTCGGCCTCGTCGACGATCTCGGCCGTCGGCGCGTCGTACGCCGTCAGCATCGTGATCGGTTCCTCCCCGGCCATCGCCCTGAGCTCCCGTACCGTTGGCATACCACCTCGTTCGTCTCCCATAGGTAAACGTCATCGTTTGCCATCGCCCGCGACGAAGAGCCACAGTCGCGGTGCTTAAGAGGAGCGGGTTAGCACCTTCGGACGTGCCAGAACCCGTCGAAACGACCACACCCGACGGCGTCGACTACGGATGGGTGATGCAGGTCACCTTCGTCGTCACGATCCTCGTCGGCGCGCCGATCGTCGCCTTCCTGTCGACCGGCGTCGACCTGCCGACCTGGGGTTCGCGAGCCGAGTTCGCCGTCCGCGTCGGTGCCGTCATCTGGATGGTCGTCGCGCTCTCGGTGTTCGCGTACGCGAAACACAAGCAAGGATAGTTCGTTCGTCCGGTTCAGACGCCCGACGGGCCGGCGCCGACGTACTCGAAGTCGACGCCGGCCCGATCCGCCGTCTGCTCGTCTCGAGCGGAGTCGCCGACGAACAGCGTCGTCTCCGGCTCCGAGTCGAGCCCGCGGACGGTCTCGAGCAGCGGCTCCGGTTCCGGCTTCCGCGTCGCGACGGTGTCGCGGCCGACGACCGTCTCGACGACGTCGTCGAGTCCGTGTTCCTCGAGCGCGATGCGACAGGCCGCCTCGCAGTTGAGCGAGCAGACCCCGACCGGCACCGATCGGTCGAGCAACTCGTCCGCGTGGCTCAGTCGGTTCGACAGCCGCGCCCCCTCGCGTTCGTGTTCGGCGATCGCCGACTCGACGTCGGCGGCGAGTCCGGCGTCGGCCGCGGCCTCCAGCATGTCCCACAGGCCGTCGCTGGGCGGCGTCACGCCCGCGTCATCGTAGACGGCCCGGACGTCGGTCGAGACGGCCGCCCAGTCGACGTCGAGGGCGGCGAGCGTCCCGTCGAGGTCGTAGACGATAGCGTCGTACTCGGTCACGGTCGTCGGTACGGCCGGGAACGGAATAGCAACTTCGGTCGCCAGGCGGCGGCTGGAGCCAGCCGCGTTCGACGTCGGTGACTACTCGAAACGGCGCTAGACGATCGCCTCTCGTTCTCGTTCGGTGTCGTTTCGTCGGTTCCCTCCACCGGGAGTCGATAGCAAGAGTTGCCGTCTTCGAATCGGCTGTTATCCCGGTTCTTTCGGGCTAACGACCCGGTCCGGATCAGAAGTATTAAATTACGATACTTTCACAGATACTGATGTAATGGTGGATATTTCGCGACGAGAATTCGTCCGCAACGGAGGGGGTAGTATGCTGGCAATCGGGATGGCGGGACTGGCCGGGTGTACCAGCAGTCTCCCGGGAATGAGCGACGACGGGGCCGGGAACGATGAGATCGGGAGCTGGCTCGCCGAGCCAGGGCTCGCGGAGATCCTCGACGACGACCGACTGACGGAAGCGTACGGAGACGTCGACGTCGTCGACGCGGAACTCCGAGACCGTGAATTCGACTACACGGACGTCCAGGCGGTGTTCGACCACGAGGAGGAACTGGTCGTCTACTGGCCGCTGGAAGACGCCACGGGAGTGCGCGACAGGACTGGGATCCCTGCGATCGACCTCGAGTGGCAGCTCAGCCAGCGGGTAGACTGGGAGTTTTCCGCCGAGAGCGAAACCGCTTCTGCGAGGGTCCGGATCAACGTTCTCGCGGGCTCGTTCGATCCCGACGAGATCGAAACGGCGCTCGAAAGCTGGGCCGAGGACCAGTTCGAGAACGAGACGGAGGACGACGAAGAGGACGAGGACGGCCTCTCGCGAGAAGGCGAGCGTGACGGATACGAGCTCTACGAGGCAGGCGAATACGGGTTCGCGGTCGGCTCCGACCGCGTCATCGAGGTCCAGACCGAGTCGATTATCGAGACCACAGCTGCCCTCGAGGCGGTGCTGAACGGGCGCGAAACCGGTACGGACCGCTGGACCGACGACGAGGAGGTCCAGGAGCTGCTGGATCGGGCCGGCGTCGGTCATCTCTCCGAGGGAGAACTTCACGAACCGCACAATCGTGAGACCCTTATCGCGGAGCAAATCGAACGGCAGTTCGGCGTCGAGACGGCCGATGCCGACGAACTGCTGGCTCACCGGATCGAGCAACGGCTCGGTATCGCGACCACCGATGTCGACGAACTGGTCGACCATCAACTTCGGGAGTGGTACGGAGTCGACGATCCGGACGAAGTACCGGAAGAGGAACGCGAGCGGCTCCGCGACGACATCGAGCAGGACGTCGCGTCGTTCGAAGAGGAGGTCAACCGCGAACTCGAGTCGGTCGAGGACAGCATCGACATCGAAGACTGGGAGGACGGCCTCGTGGGATCGATCCGCTCGCTCGAGATCGAGGACGAAACGACCGAACTGACCGAGGCGTTCCTCTACGAGTCCGCGAGTGCCGCGGACGCCGATGCCCTTCGCGAACAGGTCGATACCAACCGTGACCTCGACGACCGGTGGGCGACCCTCAGCGAGTACGAGGTCGACGCGTCCAACCGGATTCTCGTCGTCAGTGGATCCGTCAGAACGCGCTCGCTCCTGTTCTGATCAGCGGGCCTGACGGAGACCGATTCGATGTTTCGACGGTCGCGCTCGAACGGCCAGCGACGACCGTCGTCGATTGTGGCGACGACCGCGAGACGGAACCCGTTCGGAAGCCGCATCACGCGCGGTTACTCGAGCAGGTGCCGCGCGATCACCTTCTTCTGGATCTCGGTGGTCCCCTCGTAGATCTCGGTGATCTTGGCGTCCCGGTAGAGGCGTTCGACCTCGCCCTCGGTGACGTAGCCGTAGCCGCCGTGGATCTGGACGGCCTCGTTCGTAACGTGCATGGCGGTGTCGCTGGCGAAGTACTTCGCCATGCTCGCGGTGAGCGCGGCGTCGCCGGTCGCGCGCCGGCGGGCGGCGTCTCGCGTCAGGAGACGGCTCGCCTGGGTTCGCGTGGCCATCTCGGCGAGTTTGTGCCGGATCGTCTGAAAGTCGCCGATCGGCTGGTCGAACTGCTTGCGCTCCTGGCTGTAGGCGAGCGCCTCGTCCAGCGCGCACTGTGCGAGTCCGACGGACTGGGCGGCGATGGCGATCCGGCCGCCGGTGAGGATGTGGAACGCGGCCGAGAGCCCCTTCCCTTCCTCGGTCAGTCGGTTCTCGGCGGGAATTCGGACGTCGTCGAACGTGAGACTCGTCGTGTCGCTCGCGCGGAGGCCGAGTTTGTCTTCCTTCTCGCCGACGGAGAGGCCGTCGACGTCCGCCGGCACGAGGAACTGGGTCACCGTCGAGGGATCCTCGCGGTCGGTCTTGGCGAACACGACGTAGACGCCCGCGCGCTGTCCGTTCGTGATCCACTGCTTCTCGCCGTTGATGACGTACTCGTCGCCTGCGCGCCCGCTGGCGCGTTCGACGCGACGGGCCTCGGTCGACATCTCCGCCGGGTTCGAGCCGGCGTGTGGCTCCGAGAGCGCGAACGCGCCGACTGGACGCCCCTCGGCCATGTCGGGCAGCCAGCGCCCCTTCAGGTCCTCGCTCCCGAACTCGGCGAGACACGACGTAGCGAGCGAGTGGACCGAAAGGGCGGTCGCGACGGCGAGCATCCCGTAGGCGACCTCCTCGTTGACGACGGCCGCCGTGACCGGGTCGGCGTCGTAGCCGCCGTACTCCTCGGGAACCGTGAGGCTCGTCAGATCGAGTTCCGCGAGACCGTCCCAGACGTCCTCGGGGAACTCCTCGGTTTCGTCGGCCTCGAGCGCGGTCGGTCGAATCTCTTCGCGGGCAAACTCTCGGACGACGTCCCGGACCGCCGCCTGCTCCTCGGTAAGTTCCATACGGACCCATTCGAGCGCGGTGGCAAAAATCACCACCACATGCGTCGGCCGCCGTTCGCGTCGAAACCACGACCGGAGCGGCACTCCTCAGTTGATTCGCAGCTGGTCGGCCGGCCCCCCGCTCTCGAGCTGTTCGCCCGCGAGTACGCGGTTCGCACGACGGAGCCGCTCGGACAGCGCCTGGTGCGAGATCTCGAGCTCTCGTGCCAACTCCTCGAGCGAGATTTCGCGGGGAACGTCGTAGTAGCCCTGTCGGTAGGCCTCGGCAATCGCCTCCTGCTGTGGCTCGGTCAGCGTCGCCGTCATCTCGAGGTCGCCGTCCTGGTCCGCCTCGACCATCCGTTTGACGTCGACCCGGGCGTCGTACTCCTCGATGTCGTCGACGGCGTTCGAGAGCCCCTCGCGGTGGGGAAACAGCAGTCGGAGCGTCCACTGACCGTCGTTCATTCTCACCTCGAGAACCGTGCCGTCGTTGGCGTGGATCGCGTTACACACCGAGCCGGTCTCGTCGGCGTACCGGATCCGGTACAGCCACTCCGCGTCTTCCGGCTGCTCGAGCAGCCCGTCGAACTCGTCGACGGAGGAGTCAGCTTCGAGCGCCTCCTCGACGGCGTCGCAGTCGACTCCACAGAACCAGACGAGGGGCGCCGTTCGCGTCGAGTCCTCGACGACGACGCTCTCGACGCGTAACTCGAGTTCGGGAAGCGACCGGATCGTCTCTCCGAGCGCGAAATCGTCGGGGGACAGCGTAAGCTCTGCAATCGTCGTCACGGTCGGTACACCTCGCTCGGCGCGGTCGAGTCCGATTGCTGACCGATACTGTCGCCGACGACGCGCTGGGACTCGAGACCTATCATAGTGACCACCGATCCGGCTGTCGTCCGCACACGTCTCGTGCGTAGTGTTGACGGGACGCTCGGATCGTGTTGAACGGAGAGACAGCTCCGAGACGGTTGATGGACAGGCCTATCTATTCCAGTGCTTTAAGAAGGTTCGAAAGCCGATCAGCCGAGTCTCGCCAGCCGGTTGAGGGCGTACACCGTCTGTAACACGTCGACGCTCCGTCCGCGATCGAAAACGAGTTCGTCGGTTTCGAGGACGTGCTCCAGGGTGTCCTGCGAGGCGTGTTCCGGGGCGGCCGCGATCCCGGCGTCGTTCTCGTCGACCCACTGCATCACGCGGCGGTCGCTCTTCGAGTCGCCCATCACGAGCGCGAACGGATCGTCCACGCCGAGCACCTCCAGCGCGCGCTCGACCCCGACCACCTTGTTCAGTTCGAGACTGCCGATTTCGGCGGCGTCGGCCTCGTAGTAGGCGACGTCGATGCGCTCGAGAACGTCCGCGAGCACGTCGGGGACGCCGTCGGCGTCGAGGTCGGGGTAGGCGCCGCTCTCCTCCAGGACGGCGCGAATCTCGGGGTCCTGGGCGGCGTAGAACGCGCGCGTCCAGTCGACGACGCTCTCACCGTTCGCGTCGTACTCGACGGCATCACCGATGGCGTCCGCGAGGAGGTCGATCTGGTAGACCAGCGCTTCGTCGATGATCTCTCTGGCGTCGGCCGAGCCGGTCTCGTAGTTGGGCTTCATCGTGACGTTGAACTCGTTGCCCTGCAGGTGACAGCCGCGCCGGAGCGAGTCGGGCGCCTCCGGGAGGACTCGGGTTCGAACGTCGTCGAAGACGTCGCGGATCTCGTCGTTCAGTTCCTCGTAGAGCAGCTGCTTCGTCTCCGCACCGTGGCCCGGCGTGAACACGCCCGTTCCCGCCTCGTAGACGATCGAGAGTTCGCCCGAGTGGACGATCTCGCTGCCCAGTCCCTGGATGGCAAAGCCCTTGACGTTCTCCAGGGTTTGCCCGGTGCAGATCACGATCGGCACGCCGGCCTCGTGAAACTCCGTCAGGATGTGCAGCGTGTCCCGCGGGATCTCGTTGTCGGTCCCGCCGGCGGAGCGCAGCGTCTCGTCGACGTCCAGTACGAGCACGTTCACCGCGCGGCCGTACTTGGCGTCGAGATCCAGCGCGGTAAACGCCTGATCGCGGGTCGCCCGCGAGGCGACCTCTGCGAACGTCTCGCCGGCCGCGAACGACGATCGGATCTCGTCCTTTCGTTCCTCGAGTTCCTCGTTTGCCTCCTGCCAGTGCTCGAGAGCGACCCGCGAGTCGATCGCGGGAAAGACGTCGACGAACTCCTGGTACTCCCGCAGCGTCTTCGTATCGTACTCGTCGTAAAGCTGGTAGACGAGATCGTAGCGTTCCATACCTGATATACGGGAGACGCAGGGGATAACGATTGCCGATACTGACAGTTTTTCGAGGGGGTCTGGCTTGCCGGACGCGACCAGGAATCGGGAACCGAAGCCGTCCGAGCAGAGATCGAGGCGAAACGGACGAGCGAGCGCGGGCAAAGATGCACGGAAAGAGGAGATCGGCTCGTTACGTTCGCGGAACGCTTCCGGAACTCACGCATCCGCCCCCGATTTTCGCGGATTTCCAGGCGACGTTCGTCGACTGCGATACGACTATAAAAACGGCGTACTAACTTCGGGGTATGAAAAACGTCGACGACCTCATCGAGAGTGCCGCCGAACTCGCTGACCAGGGTCTCTCGAAGGGCGAGATCGCGGACGAACTGAACGTCTCTCGAGAGACCGCAAGCTGGCTGGTCGAGCGCAGCGGTGTGACGGCCGAGCCCGCGAGCCAGACCAGCGAGCCGGCGACCGGAACTGGCGGTCCGCAGGACATCCACGTCGACTGGTCCGCGGTCGGCCGCGACAGCAAGCGCATGGGTTCGATCGCCGAGGCGATGGCCGACATGCTCGCCAAACACGGAGAGGACGTCGATCTGACGGTCGGCATCGAGAAGGCGGGTGGTCCGATCGCCACGCTCATCGCGCGGGAGCTCGGGACCGATCTCTCGACGTACACGCCGGCCAAACACCAGTGGGAGGAAGGCGACATCGAGGACCTCGGCGGAACGTTCTCGCGTAACTTCGCCGGGATCCGCAACCGGGAGTGTTACGTCGTCGACGACACCATCACCAGCGGCACGACGATGCGTGAAACGATCAAGGCGATCCGCTCGCAGGGAGGCGAGCCGCTCGCATGTGTCGTCCTGGCGGACAAACAGGGCCTCGAGGAACTCGAGGGCGTTCCCGTCTACTCGCTGCTGCAGGTCATCAGCGTCGGCAAGGAGGACTGACGAAATCGTCCGTATCGGGCCTTGATCTCGCCGCACCGGGGGCGTTCAGATCTCGTATCCGATCGGTTCGAGACGATAATTGTAGTTTTCCCGGAAAACCGATCGGAGTCGTCGATCGATCCACGGTTTCCTCCCATACCACACACACATACACTGCGGTATAATTCTCCTCGAGTGACGTAGTTTGTATCGTCCGAAAACTGACCGTACGTAACTACACTTTGTTTCAACAGCAATGATGATAGGCAGCGCATTCTCTTTGCATTCGGCGTCCCGGGGGCTTTTGCTGGAGTGATCGAACATGAATAACTACGTCACACGCCGACGCCTGATCGCGATGAGTGGTGCAGTTAGCGTCGCCGCACTCGCAGGATGTAACGGCGAGCCAGAAGAAGAGCCGGAGGAGGAACCGGCAGAAGAGCCGGAAGATAACGAAACGGAAGAGCCGGCAGAAGAACCGGAAGACAACGAAACGGCCGAAGATAACGAAACGGCCGAAGACAACGAAACGGCCGAAGACAACGAAACGGCCGAAGACAACGAAACGGCCGAAGACAACGAAACGGCCGAAGACAACGAAACGGATGAGGAAGATAACGAAACGGACGAGTGAACTACTCGCCGGTCGAGATTCCGCTCACGACCGGTCAGCATTTCTTCGCGAACGGACCGAACGCGCTCAACGGCGACCGGCGCGAAGAGCGCCTCGCCCACCGATCGAGGCGTGACTCGCAACTCACCAGCCAGTACGGGCTCGACACGGTGGTCAGCGCGGTTCGCGATAAAAGAGGCTGTGACGGAGTTAGCCGTGGATTCCCATCGCTTCGATCTGTTCCTGGTACCGGTTCCGGATCGTGACTTCGGTCACCTGCGCGACGTCTGCGACCTCACGCTGGGTCTTCTTCTCGTTGCAGAGCAGGGACGCGGCGTAGATCGCGGCCGCGGCGTAGCCGGTCGGTGACTTGCCCGACAGCAGTCCTTCCTCGGCCGTCTTCTCGATGATTTCGTTGGCCTTGGTCTGGACCTCCTCGGACAACTCGAGTTCAGAACAGAAGCGCGGGACGTACTTTTTCGGGTCGACGGGGCGCATCTCGAGGCCGAGTTCCTGCGAGATGTACCGATACGTGCGACCGATCTCCTTTCGTTCGACGCGTGAGACTTCCGAGATTTCTTCCAGACTGCGCGGAATGCCTTCCTTCCGACAGGCAGCGTACAGCGCGGAGGTGGCGACGCCCTCGATGGATCGTCCGCGGATGAGATCCTCTTTGAGCGCGCGTCGGTAGATGACCGACGCGACCTCACGAACCGACCGCGGCACACCCAGTGCCGAGGCCATCCGATCGATTTCGGAGAGCGCGAACTGCAGGTTGCGCTCGCCGGCGTCCTTCGTTCGGATCCGCTCTTGCCACTTGCGCAGTCGGTGCATCTGACTGCGCTTTTTCGAGGAAATCGAACGACCGTACGCGTCCTTGTCCTTCCAGTCGATCGTGGTCGTCAGCCCCTTGTCGTGCATCGTCTGGGTCGTCGGCGCACCGACGCGCGACTTCTCCTGACGTTCCTGGTGGTTGAACGCCCGCCACTCCGGACCAGGATCAATTTTCTCCTCCTCCACGACGAGCCCACAGTCTTCACAGATGAGCTCACCCCTGTCGGAGTCTTTCACGAGGTTATCCGATTCACACTCGGGGCAGGCACGTACCCCCTCCTGATCCTCGGTCTCGTCCGTCTCACGCGTTCGCTCCCGCTGGCGGGTGGACCGTGTCATCGCGCTTTTATAGTAGTACTACTATGGTATATAAGTTCTGGGTTTTCGTTTTCGTCTACTAACCAGTATTCGCCGAAAACGGCACTCACAGGCGTTCAGGGTCGAGGTTTACGTACTGAAACCGGAAAACATTTATCCGGTTCTGCTCGACCACAGTCACGAATGCCGGTCATCGAGTGTGACGTCGACGCGGCCCGCGACCGTCTCGAGGAAGCAGGCGTAACCGTCGAGCCCGGAAACACCGACCACGAGCGCTGGCGGGCCTCTCACGGCGATGCGACGGCGGTTGCCTACGACGATAAGGTCGTGATTCAGGGCGAAACTCCGCGAAAACTCGAGTCGCTGCTTCGCGACGGCGGCGGTCGGGCGCACGTCTACTTCGACGGAGCGTGCCGCGGCAATCCCGGTCCCGCGGCTATCGGCTGGCTGATCGTCACCGGCGACGGCATCGTCGCCGAGGGTAACGAACGGATCGGCCGCGCGACGAACAACCAGGCGGAGTACGCCGCACTGATTACGGCGCTCGAAGCGGCCCGCGAGTACGGCTACGACGAGGTACACGCGCGCGGCGATTCCGAACTCATCGTCAAACAGGTCCGAGGCGAGTACGACACGAACAATCCCGAACTGCGCGAGAAGCGGGTGACCGCGCTTGAACTGTTCACCTCGTTCGACGAGTGGACGCTTGAGCACGTCCCGCGCGAGGTCAACGACCGAGCGGACGGACTCGCGAACGAGGCGCTGGATCAGGGCTGATATCCTCTCACGGCTGACGCCGTAGGCTTTCGCCTCTCTTCCGCCGTAAGCCTCGCCGCCCGGACGCGTATCGGCAAGCGAAAAAACCTCGAGTGCCAAGCGGACGTATGAGCGATCGAACCGCCGGCGACGGCGACCTCGAAAACGAGGACGAGAGCGAGGGTGCTGCCGAAGAACTCCCAAGCGACGTCGTCGACGACGCCGAACGGCTCACGCGACTCGCCCGAACCACGACCGCCGAGGACGAGCGCCGCGTCCACCTCGATCGACGCAGTCAACTGCTCGAGGTGTACGACTTCACCGCTCGCGTTCGCGAGGACGACGACGCGACCCTCGTGCTCCACCCGGCGGAGTGGAACGCGGACGGCGTTATCAGGACGGACCACATCGAGGACATCTCGCGCGCGGTCGAAATTCCGCTCGAGGGAGCCGAAGATCCCGACGACTGGGACGCGGTGGACGAGCGCAACCGCGAACTCGCCGCCGAGGTCAGGGACGCCCACGGCGACGTCCACGGCGACAACGCGATCGCGCTCGCGGACTTTTTCGGGAATCACTACGCGAAGCCGATCGAAGACGCGACGGCCGCGGAGCTCGAGGAGTTCTGTCGGGACTACTTCGTACGGAACGCGTGGCCGTCGGCAGAACAACGGGACGCGATCGATGAATCGATCCGTCTCGTCTTCCAGACAGCTGCGGAACCGGTGCCCGAGTTCCGGACGCAGCCGTCTTCCGGTACCAACTGAAGCAATTTACACGCCGATCGCACAGTCGTCGTACGCTCGGGTGTCCATTGACTTTCAGTGGCTACTATTCAGTAGCTCTCGTCGACGATCTCGTTGATCTCGTCTGCGCGGTCGTCGTCGGTGACGACCTTCGAGAGCGTCCACTGGATACCGTCGAGGACGGCCTCATAGCCCTCGTCGGTCAGGGAGTACTGATTGGTTCGTTTGTCGAGTTCGCTCTTCTCGACCAGTCCCAGCTCGACGAGCTCGTCGAGGTTGGGATAGAGTCGGCCGTGATTGACCTCGGTTCCGTAGTAATCCTCGAGTTCCCGCTTGATCGCCAGGCCGTACATCGGCTCCTTTGCGAGGATGATGAGGATGTTGTTCTGGAATGCGGTAAGTTCGCGTGCGATACTCTGGTCGCCGGTGATTGATTGTGCCTCTGACATAGCTGCGCAAATGTCACCAAACTATTTAAGACTTGTCAACTATTCGTTCGAATCGACCGGTCAGACTGCGTCTAACCGGCCTGTTAACCCGGACACGGTGCTGTATCCAGACCTGCCTCTGCCGGCTGTCTATCAGCCGTCACCTGTGATCTCCAACACGATTACGAAAGTACTTTTTGATCCACCGTGGAGTTTCCGGGTACATGGTCAATCTCTGGGAAGACCTCGAAACAGGACCGAACGCGCCCGAAGAAATCTACGCCGTCGTCGAGTGTCTCAAAGGCGAGCGCAACAAGTACGAGTACGACAAGGACGTTCCCGGCGTCGTCCTCGATCGCGTGCTCCACTCGAACGTTCACTACCCGTCTGACTACGGGTTCATCCCGCAGTCGTACTACGACGACGAGGATCCCTTCGACGTGCTCGTCCTCGTCGAGGATCAGACGTTCCCCGGCTGCGTTATCGAGGCCCGCCCCGTCGCACTCATGAAGATGGACGACGACGGCGAGCAGGACGACAAAGTGATCGCCGTCCCGAGCGAGGATCCGCGCTACGATCACATCGAGGACCTCGAGGACATTCCACAGCAGCAACTCGACGAGATCGACGAGTTCTTCGCGACCTACAAGAACTTAGAGGAGGGCAAGGAAGTCGAGACGCTCGGCTGGGAGGACAGGCAGGCCGCCTACGACGCGATCGAGCACGCACAGGACCTCTACGAAGAGCACTTCGAATAACGGGTCACCGTCTCTTCTCTCGGTATCGGTTCCACCGGATTCACCAGAGTTATCTTCGACCCGCTAACGCATGCATTATGAGCATGAGTAATTTTATTGAGTGGGCCGTCGTAGTGACGTCCGTCATGGCAGCAACCAACCCGTCCCCACGAGAGTCCGTGTCGGCCGACGAGCCGGTCGAATCCGGTACCGGAATGTCCCATCTGACGGTCGTTCCGACGAACTTCGACTCCGACCAGCGGACGGCGGGCCGGTCGGACACGTAGCCTCCCGAACGACGCATCCATCCGCACCCTGGTAGCCGCTGCGAGAACTCCGGACGACGTCGATACCGGCTCTCGGAAACAGTGTCGCGAAACGAACCTTCTTGTGTGCGGTCGGACTACGGGCCTCTATGGGTCTGTTCGATCGATTACGGGGCGACGACAACCCCCGAGTCGCGTTTATCGGAGTCGACGGCGTGCCGTACAGTCTCCTCTCGGAGAACGAAGATCTGTTCCCGAACTTCGCCTCGCTCGCAGCGGACGGGACGGCCAGCGAGATCTCGAGTATCGTCCCACCCGAATCGAGCGCGTGCTGGCCGTCGCTGACGACCGGCGTAAACCCCGGTGAGACGGGCGTCTACGGCTTCCAGGATCGGGAAGTCGGAACCTACGACACCTACGTTCCGATGGGTCGCGAGGTCCAGGCCGATCGTGTCTGGGACCGCGTCCAGGAGGAGGGTCTCAAGGCGACGGTGATGAACGTCCCCGTCACGTTCCCGCCGCAGCGAAACGTCCAGCGGATGGTCTCCGGCTTCCTCTCTCCCGACCTCGAGAAGGCCGCGTATCCCGACGACGTCCGCGACTATCTCGAGACGCTCGACTACCGGATCGACGTCAATCCGAAACTCGGCCACCAGGAGAAAAAAGAGGAGTTCATCCAGGACGCCCACGAGACGATCGACGCCCGGTTCGAGGCGTTCGAACACTACATCGAGGAGGACGACTGGGATCTCTTCTTCGGCGTCTTCATGACGACCGACCGGGTCAATCACTTCCTGTTCAAGGACTACGAGCGAGACGGTCAGTACAAGGACGAATTCCTCGAGTTCTACCAGAAGGTCGACGACTACATCGGTCGCCTCCGCGAGGCGGTTCCCGACGACGTCACCCTCATCGTCGCCTCCGATCACGGCTTTACCAGCCTCGACTACGAGGTCCACTTCAACGAGTGGCTGCAGCAGGAGGGCTGGCTCTCGTTCGGGACGGACGAACCCGAGGAACTGGGCGACATCGCCGACGAGACGAAGGCCTACTCGTTCATCCCCGGCCGCTTCTACATCAATCTCGAGGGTCGCGAGCCCCGCGGATCGGTCCCCGAGGACGAGTACGACGAGGTTCGCGACCAGCTCAAGCAGGATCTCGAGGCGCTCGAGGGTCCCGAAGGGCGGAACGTCGTCGACCGCGTCGTCGAGAAGGAAGAGGCCTTCCGCGGCGACCACGACGACATCGCGCCGGACCTGGTCGCGATTCCGAACAAGGGCTTCGACCTCAAGTCCGGATTCAAGGCCGACTCCGAGGTGTTCACGACCGGACCGCGCAACGGGATGCACAGCTTCGACGACACCTCGCTGTACATCGACGATCCGGACGCGTCGATCGGCGACGCCGACCTCTTCGACATTACGCCGACGATCCTCAACCTGCTGGACATCGAGTACAGCCGCGGCGAGTTCGACGGCGCGAGTCTGATCTGACGCCGTCCGATCGACTCGTCTCCACCCGAACGTTACCTGTCACTTCGTTGTTTCGGTATATGGATTTCGGTCAGTTGCAGATGTTGTCCCGGCTCCCAGACTACTTTTCGGCCCACTGATAACGCCCGGCCGAGATTAATTCAATGGACCGGAGGATGTTCATCAAGTCGACAGGTGTATCGCTTTCGGCACTGGGACTCGTCGGCGTCGGCAGTGCGGACGACGATCGGTATCGACCGGGCGGTCCGTGGGCACCCAACGAGAACGCGGTTAACTACGAGTCGTTCCTCGATAACGAGCAGCTAGCCGAGCGGCTCCAGCGGATCGATCGCCGAAGCGATCGCGTCGAACTCGCCGAGAGAGGCCGATCGGCGGGCCGGAACGATCCGATCTGGGAGGTAACGCTCGGCGACGGCGATGAGAACGTCCACATGATCAACGGGATCCACGGCGACGAACCGGCCGGCGTCGAAGCCACCGTCAAGGTCATCGAGCAATTCGCACGGGGCACCTCGCCGGAAATCGAGGGGATCCTCGACAATCTCACGCTGACGATCATTCCCGACGCGAACCCCGACGGGAGCGAGTTCCGGGGTGACAGCGGACTCGCGGAGGAGGGCGATCGCATCCAGCGACGGATCAACACGACCGAGTGGGAGGAGGGCGACTCCCTTTCCGAGCCGAACTACTTCTACGAGTACCCCACTGGCGGCGGCTACGACCTCAATCGCGACTTCAGCGTCGACCCCGACTTCACGCCGATCGAGGACGAACGCGAGGAGTGGTGGGAGGGGTCGTCGTACAACCTGCCGACCGAGGAGATCCCGCTCGAGCCGACGATCGACGACCCGCCGGAAACCGTTCGGAATCACGGCCTGCGTCTCAATCCCGAAACCCGCGCGATAACGGAGTCGTATCTCGAGGCCGATCCTGACTGGGCGTTCACCCACCACCACCAGGGAGCGGCCATCGATCCCGATTCGACGGACGAGTCCGGTCCGGACTGGCAGACCGTGATGAGCGTGATGGCGCCACAGGGGCCGGCCTACGCCGACATCTCCGACGACATCGAGGAGGGAGGCGGCAACGTCTTCCTGAGCGAGGACGCACAGAAGCGCTCGCTCCAGCTCGGAATCCTCGCGAAGGACGCGATGCAGGCCCGCGGCGGCGGGAAGCTCGACAAGATCAACCGGTATCCGTACGGCCCGCTCTGGGGATCCTACGAGGAAGCTCTGCCGCCACAGACCGACGCCGCGGCGCTCCTCTACGAGGTCGCCCACCAGAGCGAAGACCGGGGCCAGATGGCCGTCGGAACGACGATCAACGCGACCGTCACGGTCTACGTGGAGACGTTCCGACGCATCGCCAGCGGGGCGATTCACGACCTCGACGAGACGCGGTACTTCGACGAGATGTCGGTCCGCGAGTTCCCGTACCTGGAGAACCCCCACGGTCGATAGGTTCCGCTCTCGATTATTCCCGCTCGCCTTCGGTTTTCCCCTGGTAGCGCCCCTCAGCTTGACCCAGGCCGGGGATAGCGACCTCCCGTTCGACGCGGCTCATCAGTACCGTCGCCGTCAGGACGATCGCGAGATAGACGATCGCGATGGTGGCGTAGATAGCGGTGTGTTCGAACGTTCGCGAGGCGATCCGGGACGCCCGGTAGTAGAGTTCGGGAACCGTGATAAACGCCGCCAGCGACGAGTACTTGATCAAGTAGACGAGTTCGTTCGTCCAGGCGGGAATGGCGTACCGGAGCGTCTGTGGCATCACGACGTATCGGAGTCCATCGAGCTGCGAGAGCCCGACCGACCGCGCGGCGGTGAGTTGGCCGCGGTCGACGCTCTCGAGCGCGCCGCGGATGTACTCCGCCTGGTAGGCGGAGCTGTTGATGGTAAACCCCACGACGGCGATGATGAACGCTTGATCGGGAATCGGTCCCCGACCGACGGTTTCGACGCCGTGGAGCCAGACGGCGAGCGGGAGCCCGAAGTACAGTACGAACAGCTGGGCGAGCAGCGGCGTCCCCCTGATGAGTTCGATGTATCCCAGCGCGAGCCACCGAAACGGGCCGCCGTAGACCCGGACTACGCTCAGCGGAACGGCGATGAGCAACCCGAGGACGATGCTCACGACGGTCAGGACGATCGTGTACCACGCCCCGACCGCGAGCACCGGCGCGAGGTCGACTGCCACGCCGACGCCGCCGACGACCGAGCCGATCCAGTCGACGACGCCCGCGAAGGGGCCGTAGGCATCCGCCGACGCCGCGAGTCGCTCGGCGGCCGCGTCGAACGGCTCGGACTCGAGGAAGTGCGCTCCGGCACCCGGTCCGACCCCGATTCGTGCGAGTACCCAGTCGTTGATCCATCGAGTGAGGAGCCAGCCCCAGAACGCGACCGCAGCGAGGATGGCGAGGACGCGTCCGACGCGAATCTCGGGCACCGTCAGCTTCCGGGCGTCGGTCGAACTATCCATAGATGCTCTCGAGGAACTCGCGGGTTCGCTCTCGCTCCGGGTTCTCGAACAGCCGCTCGGGCGGGCCGCGCTCGACGATTCGACCGCCCTCGAGGAACGTAATGCTGTCGGCGGCCGACCTGGCGAAGCGCATCTCGTGGGTCACCACGATCATGGTCATCCCTGCCTCGACGAGTTGTTCCATCACCTCGAGGACGCTGTTCGAGAGTTCGGGATCGAGCGCGCTCGTCGGCTCGTCGAACAGCATCAGCTTCGGATCCATGGCGAGCGCGCGGGCGATTCCGACGCGCTGTTTCTGGCCGCCCGAGAGCTGCGCCGGATAGGAGTCGACCTGATCGCTCAGTCCGACGTTTTCCAGCTCCCGGTCCGCTCGCTCGCGAGCCTCGCCTTTACTGAAGCCGCGGACGCGGCGGAGTCCAAGCGTGACATTCTCGCGCGCGGTCAGGTGGGCGAAGAGGTTGATATCCTGAAAGACCATTCCGACCTGCTGGCGCAACTCGTTGACGTCGGCGTCGGCGGCGGTCACGCACTCGCCGTCGAGATAGATCTCGCCGTCGTCGACCTCCGTCAGCCGGTTGATACAACGCAGGAGCGTCGACTTGCCACTCCCGGAGGGGCCGACCAGGACCTCGACGTCGCCCCGATCAACCGCGAGGTCGATCCCGCGGAACACCTGTTCGCTGCCGAAGGACTTCCAGACGTTCTCGATACGCAACAGCGGTTCGCTCTCCGATCGTCGCCGATCGTCGGTTCGTTGTGCCGTCATGTCATCCCTCACCCGGTATCGCGTACCGATCGTTCACGTAGTCGAGCGTGCGATTCGTCGAAATCGTGAGCAGGAAGTAGATCAGACTGGCGAAGACGAACAGTTCCAGCGCCGCGGTCGTCTGCTGGGTCATCAGGTCGTGGGAGTGTCTGAGGAGTTCGCCGAGCCCGATGGCGAAAGCGATGCTGGTGTCCTTGAGCACGATGGTGAACTCGTTCTGGAACCCCGGGACGCTCCGCCGGAGTGCCTGGGGGACCAGCACGTAACCGATCGCTTTCCGCCTGGACATGCCGATCGACTCGGCGGCCTCGAGCTGTCCAGGGTCGATGCTTTGGAGCGCGCCGCGGAAGATCTGTGACTGGTAGGCGGCGCTGCGGACGCCCAGCGCGAGTACGGCGGCCTGGAACGGCTCGCTGGCCGGAAGCACATACACCCACTCGAGCGGGAACACGAAGAACGTGAACACCATGATCACGAGAATGGGCGTTCCCCTCACTGCGACGCCGACTTTCCGGACGACGCCGCTCGAGAAGCGGCCGCCGTAGAGCTCGATCGCTCCGGCCGGGAAACCGAGCAGGAGCCCGAGCACGATACTCGTCGCCGTCAGCGCGACGGTGATCACCGCCCCGGCGAGTAAGTACTCGTAGTTGTCGAGGACGAACAGCCAGTCCTCGGAGGCGGAGAATGCGATCGGCTCGAGCCACGACAGCGCGACCGGCGTCGCTACCCCGCCGACCGCCGAAACGCTCGTCACGTCAGCCGAACCACTCCGAGAGGAGCTCCTCGTACTCGCTCGACTCCTCGATCGACTCGAGCCCCTCGTTCAGGGCCTCCCGCAGGTCGTCGTCCTCCTGTCGGACGCCGAGGCCGAACTCCTCGCCGGTTTCGTGCGTGAGCGCCACTTCGACGTTTCGCTCGTCGGCGAACGTGTCGCCGACCGGTTCGTCGATGACGATCGCGTCGACGATCCCCCGTTCCAGGTCTTCGACCGCCAGGATGTAGCTGTCGTACGAGGCGTAATCCCCCTCTCCGATGCGTCCGGCCTCGATCAACTCCTCCTCGACGACGCCCTCGCCGGTGGTCCCGACCTGCGCGCCGACCGACTGTCCGTCGAAGTCCTCGAGCGACTCCGGCTGGAAGTCGCCGCCCTCGGCGACCAGCACGGACTGGTCGGCGCTGAAGTAGGGATCCGTGAAGGCGATCTGCTCCTCGCGCTCTTCCGTGATCGTCATGGCCGCGGCGATCACGTCGATGCTGCCGTCCTCGAGCGCCGGGATCAGCGATCCGAACTCCAGGTCCCGCCACTCCTCGAGCTCGTACCCCTGGGCCTCCTCGAGCATCGCTTCGGTCAGATCGACGTCGAAGCCGACGATCTCGCCGTCTTCGATCATCTCGAACGGCGGGAATCCCGCTTCCGTTCCGACGACGACGCTCTCGACCTCCCCGTTCTCTTCACCGTTCTCGGCGGCGCCAGTTCCGGCGTCTGCCTCGCTATTCTCGGCGTCCTCGTCGGCTTCGCCCGTATCGTCCTGGCCGAGACACCCTGTGGCGAGCAACGCGACTGCGGTGGTTCCTCCGTAGCGGAGGGTCTCCCTGCGAGTTATGTGGTCGCTGGTAATATCAACCATAGAATCTGGTCCCAGAGAGACGGACATAATTGTTCGGGTGGAAAGCCGAGATTACGAACGTTACAGGCCCTGAAACGCGAGAATACGATCCAGGAATTGTCGCTGAGAAGATCAGTATCGAGCGCTGAAACGGTCGGTGTCGGCGGACGTTCCGGACCGGAATTCGATCCCGTTTTCCGGCCGGCAACGAACCGTTCTTCATGAACGAAGTCATCCGCGCTCGCGGTCACGAGCACGTCAGCGCCGAACACGCGAGCACGTTCGAGGTGACGACCGACGATTACCTCACCCCCGCGGGGGACTGCATTCTGGCGATCGAGGCCGACCGGACGCCCGCCGACTTCGATCCCGAGTTCGTCGAGGCCTGCCAGGACTCCGACGCGACGATCACGGTCGCGATAGAAGCCGATGGCCACCGCGAATCGGTGACGGGGCGGGGCCATCCCGACCTCGAGTTCGCGAACGAGCGCAGCGCGGTCGGTCGAACCAGCGACTACGTGGACGACCGCACGATCGTGGTCGGCGCCGAGTTCGCCGCCGAGGGGTTCGATCGCAACCTGATCGACGCGCTGGCCGACGGCGCCGAGGCGACGGTGACGATCACCGTCGAGTGAACCGTGAGGTCGCGAGCGAGACCGGCTTCGAACCGGTTCCGACTCCGCGGCGGTTTTGCTTCTCGAGCCCGAACCCGAGCGTATGAGCGACGATCCGGAGCCGTCGGTCAACATCAGCGGCGGCGAGACCGGCGGCGGCACCGCCGCCCGGTTCGATCCGGCGACCGCCGACACCCGCGCCGAGCGCGTCGTCGACCGACTCGGAGAGCTGTACTGGCAGAAGAGCTACGGCGGACAGGACGCGTTCACCTGTCTCGTCCGGACGATCCTGAGCCAGAACACGAGCGACGAGGCGAGTCAGCCGGCCCACGACGCGCTACTCGAGCGCTACGGCGGCGCGTCCCAGCGCGACGACGGTGCGAGCGACCAGCCGCGATCCGAGAGCGTCGACCTCGCGGCATCCCTGACCGACGCCGAGCAGTCGACGCTCGCCGAGACGATCAGTTCCGCGGGGCTGTACAACCAGAAGTCCGAGATGCTGATCGGGGCCGCCGAGTGGGTGCTCGAGGAGTTCGGCTCCGCCGCCGAGTTCGACGCCTTCGTCAGGGACGAGGATCCCGACACCGTCCGCGAGACGCTGCTCGAGGTCCGCGGCGTCGGACCCAAGACAGCGGACTGCGTCCTGCTGTTCGCGGGCGGTCGCGGCGGCGTCTTCCCCGTCGACACGCACGTCCACCGGATCTATCGACGGCTGGGCATCGCGGAACCGGACGCCGATCACGAGGCGGTTCGGGCGGTCCTCGAGCGCGACGTGCCCGCCGCGAAGTGCGGCTTCGGACACACGGCGACGATCCAGTTCGGCCGCGAGTACTGCACGGCGCGGAAGCCGACCTGTCTCGAGGATCCGGACGCCTGTCCGATGGGTGATCTCTGCGAGCAGGCGGGCGTCTATCCCGAGACCGGCGAGGTCGTCGACCCAGCCGAGACGCTCGAGTGACGAGCGTCGATCTCGAGCGGCGCGAGTTGTCCCGACCACCGGCTTTATACGAGTATATTTTATCGTCTGAAACTATGGTTGCGTTCACGGACGCCGAACGAGACGCGGTCTACAGGACGATCTACGCCCGTCGAGATATCCGACGGTTTCGGAACGATCCGATCCCCGAGGACGTTCTCGAGCGACTGATTCAGGCCGCCCACCACGCGCCGAGCGTCGGCTTCTCGCAGCCGTGGGACCTCGTGATCGTCCGGGACGACGAGACGAAAGCGGAGATCGCGTCGATCGCCGACCGGGCTATCGCGGCCGCCCGAGAGGGGTACGAGGAGCCAACGCGATCCGAGTTCGCCGCGTTGAAACTCGAGGGAATCCGCGAGTCGCCGGTCAACGTCTGCGTGACCTGCGATCCGACGCGCGGGGCGCCCCACGTGCTCGGGCGAAGTTCGATGCGCCAAACGGACGTCTACTCGGCGTGTCTCGCGGTCCAGAACCTCTGGCTGGCCGCCCGTGCGGAGGGCGTCGGCGTCGGCTGGGTGAGCGTCCTCTATCCTGCCGAAGTTCGGGAGGTGCTGGACATTCCGCCGCACGTCAAACCGATCGCGTATCTCTGCCTGGGCTATCCCGAATGCGGGTTTCCGGACGAGCCGGTCCTCCAGCAGGAGGGGTGGCGAGAGCGCCTCGACGCGGACGAACTCGTCCACGAGGGATGCTGGGAGGGCGAACAGATCGCCGACGCGGAGTAGCTGACGCCCCTACTGACCCGTCACCTGCGGACGAGAAGACGAACGAGTCAAACGACGACGCGAGCGACGACGAAACAGCCTCGAGTGCGGACAAAGACGGTAACTGATCGCATCGCCGTTCGGCGTCCGATCGAAGAGCCACGGTCGCGGTGACCGGCGGTATTCGGGGGGTTCTATCCCTCCGCATTCGTCGTGAACAGTAAGTCACTGCGTGTGAGATGTCCGCTACCGTACTTTCCCGGAAAGCGTGGCGCTCGTCCTCGTTGAGACGCACTCCAGAGTTCACAACGGTTTTATGTCGCCAACCAGGAAAAGCGGTGTACCAATGGCTGCAGGCCCGACACGGGATGCAGAGACCATCGAAGCCGAGTCCGCGCACGATTCGACGACCGAACCACCCACTGATTCTGTCTCACGTCGCAAATTGTTGGCCGCGACAGCGGCCGGATCGACGGCTGGAACCGCCGGCTGTGCCGAAATCTTCGGAAGCGATACCGCCAACGGTGGCGACGAGACGCTTCATGTAAGCGTTTGGAGTGGTAACTACGGCGAACGGTTCGAGAACTCCGTCGTTCCGATGTTCGAAGAGGAGTTCGATGTCACCGTTCAGACCCACCGCGGCTGGAACGAGATCCTCACGAACATCCGGCAGGCGCCGGACGACGATCCGCCCTACGACGTGACCGTCACCGAGGGACAGATGTATCACACGGGTCGGAACGAGGACCTCTTCCTGCCGCTGCGCGAGGAGAACGTCCCCAACCTCGACGAAGCGATCGACTTCTACGTCGACGAGGAGGAGTTCCGCACCGCGGAGTACGGCGTGCCCGCCGACGGCGCTCCGTGTACGCTCGTCTACCGCGACGATCTCGACGTCGAACCGGACTTGTGGGGCGACTTCTCGACGGACGAAGTCGAGGGGAGCGCCGGCATCGGCGTCGACACCGGCTTCTGGTGGTACCCGCTGCACGCCGCCGCGATCGAACTCGATGAACGCGAGGGCGCCGGCGAACTCTACGAGGAGGAACTCCACGACGAGGTCTTCGACCAGCTCCGGGAGTGGAACATCACCAGCTGGGCCAGCTCCGGCGAGGACGTCTGGCAGGACTTCGACAACGACGTTATCGACGTCGCGCAGTGGTACTTCGACCAGACGGAGTTCGATATCGACGATCTCGAGGAGCTCTCTCACACGACGCCGGACGTGAACACCGGCTACATGAACCACTGGTGCGTCGTCGACGGGACCGACAAGCGGGACACCGCCGAGGAGTTCCTCAACTTCCTCATGGACGCCGAGGTCCAGAGCGAGTGGTCCGAGGAACTGCCCGTGATGTTCTCGAACGAGAACATGGAGTACGCGGGCGACCTCGGCGAGGAACTGCCGGGAAGCGGCGAGGAGGTCGAGGACATCGCGTTCCCGGACTGGGAGTATCTCACGGAGTACTACGACGAGTTCTCCAACGAGTTCACCGAAATCGAGACCGCCTGATCCAGCACGATGTCAGAAATAGAGCTTTCAGGTCTCGAGAAGCGATACGGCGATACCCTCGCCGTCGAAGAGGTCTCGGCGACGATCGAGGACGGCGAACTGCTCTGCCTGCTCGGTCCGAGCGGCAGCGGCAAGTCGACGACGCTGCGGATGCTCGCCGGACTCGATACGCCGTCCGGCGGCGCGATCCGGATCGGCGACGAGGACGTCACCGACCGCCCGGCCTACGAGCGCGCTACCTCGACGGTCTTCCAGGACTGGGCGCTGTTCCCGCACAAGACGGTGCTCGAGAACGTCGCCTTCGGGCTGAAGATGGACGACGTTCCGACCGAGGCCCGACGCGAGCGGGCCCGCGAGATGCTCGAGCGCGTCGAGATGGGCGATCACGCGGACGAGGATCCGACCACCCTGAGCGGCGGCCAGAAGCAACGGGTCGCACTCGCCCGGTCGCTCGCGGTCAACCCCGAAGTGCTGTTGCTCGACGAACCGCTGTCGAACCTCGACAAACGGCTTCGGGAGGACATGCAGATCGAGATCCGGGAGATCCACGACGAGTTCGAGAAGACGTTCGTCCACGTGACCCACGACCAGGACGAGGCGTTCACGCTCGCCGACCGGATCGGCATCATGCACGAGGGAGAACTGATCCAGATCGGCGATCCCCACGAGGTGTACGAGTCGCCGAAGAACCGATTCATCGAGGGCTTCCTCGGCGACACGAACTTCGTCGCGGGCGAGGTCGAACGGACGATCGCCGACGCGATCCACGTCGACACCGAACTGGGTCGCGAGATCGTGCTCCCGTCGGCGACCGAGGAGGACCTCGAGGTGGGAACGTCGCTCACGCTGTCGCTTCGCCCAGAGATTCTCTCCATCGAGGGCGGTGACGGAGACGAAGCGACCGACGACGCGGACCAATCGCAGCCGGCCCTCGCCGACGGAAGCACGGCGAACTTCGCCGTCGGAACCGTCGAGAACGTGATCTACCGCGGGTCGACGGTCCGCTACTCGGTGTCGGTCGACGGCACCTCGATGTTCGCCGAGCGCACCACCGCGGATCCCGGCGCGTTCGAGGCCGGCGACGACATCCGCATCGGCTGGAACGGGGGCGACGTGCTCGCGTTCCGCGAGGACGGAACGCGGGTCGATCTGTAACCATGTCCGATACGGCATCGTCACTTCCCGGCGGACTCGAGCGCGTCTGGGAGCCGCTTCGGGAGCGGTCGCGATCGAAGCGATCGCTCCTGCTCATGTTGCCCCTCGTGGCGTTCGAGCTACTGATCTTCCTCGCGCCGTTTCTCATCCTCCTGCGGATCAGCGTCGCGGAGGGGGCCTCGGCGTCGGCGTTCGCGGAGGGGACCTGGTCGCTCGGCGCCTACGCCAACGTGTTCACGAGCGACCTGTTCAGGAGTATCGTCGTCTACTCGTTCCTGATGGGCCTCGCCGTGACGGTCATCACCGTCGCGGTCGCACTGCTGTACGCGTACGCGATCTGGCGCGCCGAGGGGCTGATCAAGTCCGCGCTGCTGTTCTCGGTCGTCCTACCGCTCCTGACGACGCTGGTCATCAAGACCTACGCGTTCGTACCCCTGCTCGCGCCCAGCGGGACGCTCAACGACGTGCTTCTGTCGCTGAACCTCATCTCCTCGCCGCTCCAGATCGTCCCCGGGACGGCCGGCGTCATCGTCGGGCAGGTCTACATCGTCCTGCCCTACGCCGTGCTCGCGATCTACAGCGTCATGGCGACGATGGACTGGGGGATCGTCGAGGCCGCGCGCGACCTCGGGGCGAGCCGTCCGCGTTCGTTCCTCGAGGTCGTGGTTCCGCAGGCGATGCCCGGCATCATCGTCGGCGCCGTAGTTTCGTTCGCCTGGAGCGTCGGCGCCTACGCCGCGCCCGCGCTGCTCGGCGGCGGCCGAGACCAGACGTTCGCGATTCAGGTCGAAGAGCAGATGCTGACCGGCTTCCGGTGGCCGACTGCCACCGCGCTGTCGGTCGTGATGATCCTGGCGATGGTCGTCAGCGTGGCGCTCCTCTTCGCCGCGCTCAACCGCTTCGGAGGTGAGTTCGAGTATGCATAGAGAAACCGTAGAGAACGTCGCGTTCCGGGCCGGCTACCTGTCGATCATGGCGTGCCTGCTCCTGCCGCTGGTCGTCGTCGTCGTGACGTCGTTCTCGGCGTCCGGCCAGCTCGCGTTCCCGCCCGAGAACTACTCGCTGGTCTGGTACCGCGAGTTCTTCGCGAGCGACCTCTGGCTGCAGGCGTTCGACAACAGCATCGTCGTCGGATTCGGCACGACGGCCCTCGCAACGACGCTCGGCGTCACGGCCGCGTTCGGGCAGGAGCTCGACGACGGCCGGCTGGGGAGTCTGCTCGCGCCGCTCGTGTTGCTGCCGCTGCTGATCCCGCCGGTCATCCTCGGGATCACGCTGCTGGTCTACTTCAACGAGATCGGACTCCGCGCGACCTACACGAGCATCATCCTCGCCCACGCGCTGTGGGCGACCCCGCTCGTCTACTTCGTCATGCGGTCGGTGTTCAGCCGGTTCGACTGGCAGCAACTCGACGCCGCCCGCGACCTCGGCGCCGGACCGATCTCCTCGTTCGCCCACGTCGTCCTGCCGAACGTGAAACACGGGATCTTCGTCGGCGCGCTGCTCGCCTTTATCGTCAGCCTCCAGGAGTTCGTGATGGCGCTGTTCCTCTCGAGTCACGGCACCCGGACGATTCCGGTGCTGGCCTGGAGCGAACTGCGCCAGTCGCTGGATCCGATGGTGAGCGTCGTCTCGACGTTCCTGATCCTCATCTCGCTGCTGGCTCTCGCGCTCGCGACGCTCGCGACGAACCTGGAGTGGGTCTCGAAGCAGCTGTCCTGACCGGAGCGCCGCGACGATCGCTCCGGCGGGCGTCCGCAACCGGAGGAGATTACCGGCGGCCATCGCTCCCGTCGCGGCGCGCGGTCTCGGTCGCCTCCGAAACCTCGTCGATCCGACGGGCCGCCCGCCGTCACCGCCGTTTCCCGCTCGATAAACGCGTGCCGAATCGAGAACGGACGGGGAGTCGCGGAGCAGGATCGATCGCTGATCTCAGCACCGGTTCGAGTCCGACCATCAGGGGCGCGGTTACGAAATCGATAACGTACTCTTGCAGCGAGCCGAACCGATTCACCGGCGACTCCGAGAGTCGAATCTCGTTTAAGGGGATCATCAATAAATGACTCGAGTCGAGACGGACGAACAGCATGGACCAAGATTTCTCCAGACGGCGCGCGTTGGCTACCCTTGGTGTGGCCTCTACTACTGTCGCCGGTTGTCTCGGGGTGCTTCCCGACGGGTCCTCCAAGAGCAAAGCGAACGGGTCCGACGGGGGCGGAAACCACCGAACGTGGCCCGCCATCGAGGCGGGCGAAGTCATCTCCGATTTCGAGGAGCTCGATCAGTGGACGGAACACACCGGACGGATCGAACCCGCGCCGGACGAGGTGCGGGCCGGCTCGCAGGCGGCGGTCATCGAGAGTGACGAGGGGACGGCCGGGGCGGGCATATCCTTCTCCGACGGCCTCGATCTCGAGGCGTGGGACGTCTCGATGGCGGTCAAGCCGGAATCCGCGAGTCGGATCATCGTCGAATTCATCGCCCCGAGCCGGGACGAACGGCTCACCACCGTCCGATCGGTGCCGGACGGCCACGACGGCTGGTTCCGTCTCGACTGCGGCTACGAACACAAGCCGGCGGACGAGCCGGACCCTTCGAACGTCACCCAGTTGAACGTCGTCGCTGCCGGACCCGAGGACGGGTCGACTCGACTGCTGGTCGACGACCTCCGCCGAACCGAAGCCGTCGACAACGGAAAGGCGATCCTCGCGTTTTACGACGGCCACCGGTCGCACTTCGACGTCGCGGCGAAGCTGTTAGACGAACGGGGATGGTCCGGTGCGGTCCCGGTCGATCCCAGGCGCGTCGGCAGCGGGGACCGGATGGATTTCGACGAGTTACAGCAGCTTCGGGATCGGGAGTGGGACGTTTGCTCGTACCCGCGAGCGGACGCCGACCTCACCGAGCAGCCGGAGGATCGACAGCGGACGGTCGTCGAAAATACCCGGGAATCTCTCACCGACCGCGGTTTCTCGGACGGCTCGCGACACTTCTTCGCTCCCGAGTGGCGACAGATGAGTCCGACCACGCTCTCGATCGTCCGGGATTATCACGAGTCGGGATTCCTGTTCGGATCCTGCCCGACCGGTGCACCACCGACCGGAATTCACACGACGCCGGTGATCTGGGGGCCCGCCCTATACAACGGCGTTCGTCGCCACATCAACCTCTGCGATCAGTACCGGAAGCTCACGGTAATTCGGATCCCCCCGATCGTCGAGGGCGAGAACGCGGGTGAAAACAGCATGTCGCTCGAGGACTTCGAGCACCTTCTCGATCACATCGAGAACCGGGGCCTCGACGTGATTACGCCCTCTGATCTGATCGACGGGACGATGGACGGGAACTGAGAACGAGCGGAGGGCTTTCTACGGGAAGCGGACGGTCTCGAGTCGCGTCGCTCGCGTACCGTGAATCGTCGACTCAGTAGCCGAGTTGAATCAGCACGCAGCCGACGAGGATGGTCGCCGACGCGGATCCCTTCTGGAGCAGCGTGAACCGGTCGAACTGCTCGCTCAGGAGTTCGGGCGCGAGTTTCGACAGCGAGAGCGCGCCGACGAATACGAGCATGACGTCGAGTTTGGTGATCGCGGTGGCCAGCGAGACCGGGCCGTGCTCGAGCGCCCGGATGAACGTAAACAGGGCGAGCGCGTTCAGCAAGCCGGCGGCGAGCAACACGGCGGTGCCAGCCGGCAGTTTCGTCTCGCCCGTCGGGAGGTCGGCCACCGCGCCGGGGTCTAGCCGTGGTCGGAAGCGTCCGCCGGTCCGGAACGGTACCGCCGCACCCAGCGAGAGAAGCCCCCCGAGACTGATCCAGAAGAGCAACTCGACGGTTCCGAGGCTCGTCGTGAGCGCCTTCATTCCCGTGTTGAGGACGGCGAAGGCGGCCGCAGCCAGCACTGCGATCGCGATTATCGAGGGGGTGACACGAGGGTGGACCGACCCCTCGCCGCGCTCGACCGAGATGAACAGCGCCCCGAAGACGACGAGCGAGATCCCCGCGTAAACGCTGGCCGGGAACGACTCGCCCAGCAGGAGCACGCCCAGTATCAACACGAAGATCGTTTCGATCGCGAGGACCGGCACGAATCGGGAGACGTCGCCGACGACGAGCCCCCAGTAGTAGACGCCGTAGCCGAGCGTCGAGACGACGCCGAACGCGACCGCCGTGAGGACTGTCGCCGCCGGAGCCGAGGCTCCGCCCGCCCCGCGTATCGCTCCCCACTCGAGTAGCGGTCCAGCGACGACGTAGACCGCGTAGAACGGCGCGCAGGTGTAGAGCATTAGGGTGATCGGATCATCGATCGACGCGCCGCTGACGACCTTCGAGAGCAGGGCGATACCGGCGTAGATCGTCGCCGTGAGGACCGCGTAGACGAGCCAGGTTGCGATCATCGCTCGATCACCGCTCGACTCCGGTTCGCGAAAATCGCCGTGGGTCCGACGAAAACCGCCGGTGCAGCGATCGACAGTCCCCGTCGTGAGATTCGCCTCGAGCCGCGCTCCGCGTTCGATCGCTCGTCACCAACCATTCGATCACAAACGGAGACGCTGGATACACAAGGGCTGTGCTTTCCAGAGCCGTTCGGCTGGACCCGTTCAGTCGGAGACTCGTTTCACGGTCGACGGACTCTCGAGTGACTCACGATCCGACGCGAGGACCGACCGAAATCCACGAAGAACTACCGTGGTCGGGATGACGCTTTGAACGGACGAATGAGGAGTTCACGCAGCGGTTTGGACGATTCCGGTGCCGCCGAACGCCGCGAACGAATCGCCGTTAGAGGAACCGGAACGTCTCGAGGTTCTTCGGCGCGAAGGTCCGCATGTTGTAGTCGTGGTAGAGCGCGGAGGAGAGGTCCTGGGTGGAGCGTTCGTCACCGTGGACACAGAGCACCTTCTCGGGACGCGGGTTCATCGTCTTAACGAAGTTCTCGAGACCGGCGCGGTCGGCGTGACCGGAGAAGCCGTCGACGGTCTCGACCTCCATGTTCAGCGAGAGGGTGCCGCGACCGCCGCCGTTGTTACCCATGGCACCGACTTCGCTGGTCGGGATCTCGTCCCAGCCGTTCTGGATGCGTCGGCCGAGGGTTCCCTGGGCCTGGTAGCCGACGAAGACGAGCGTCGAGTTCGGATCGGGGCCGAGGTGGCTGAGCCAGGACATGATCGGTCCGCCGGTGACCATCCCCGATGTCGAGAGGATGATACACGGGCCGCCGTCGGCGACGTCCTGGCGCTCCTCCTCGCCGCCGTCGATGTGATTGAACTCCTCGGCGAGGAAGGGGTTCTCGTCCTCGTGGAAGATGCGGTCCCGGAGGTCGTCGCGCAGGTACTCGGGGTAGGTCGTGTGGATCGCGGTCGCCTCCCAGATCATCCCGTCTAAGTGGACCGGCATCGAGGGGATGTCGCCGGAGCGCATCGCCTCTTCGAGGACGAGCATGATCTCCTGTGAGCGGCCGACCGCGAAGGCGGGAATGACGACCTTCCCGTCGCGCTCGTAGGTGTCCTTGATGACCTGCTTCAAGTTGCGCTCGGAGTCCGCCTGGTCGGTCTGGTAGTCGTTGCGACCACCGTAGGTCGACTCGAGAACGAGCGTCTCGACCCGCGGGAAGTCGTTGACCGCGCCGTTGAACAGGCGCGTGTCCTCGTAGTGGATGTCGCCGGAGAACGCGACGTTGTAAAGGCCGTCGCCGATGTGGAAGTGCGAGACGGCCGAACCGAGGATGTGGCCCGCGTTGTGGAAGGTGAGTTTGACGTCGGGTGCGATGTCGGTGACGTCGCCGTACTCGAGCGGGATGCAGTGTTTGATCGCTTCGCGGACCATCTCGGACTCGTACGGCGGTGCGCGCCCTTCCTTGGCGGCGACGTCGAGGTAGTCGAGCGTCAGGAGACCCATCAGGTCCCGCGTGGGTTCGGTGCAGTAGATCGGGCCGTCGTAGCCGTACTTGAAGAGAAGCGGGATGAGCGCGGAGTGGTCGAGGTGGGCGTGGGTGAGGACGACGGCGTCGATCGTCTGGGCGCCCGCGCCGAGCGCCTCGGGTGCGTGGAGGTACGGCACCTCGCCCTCGGCACCGGGCTTGTCACCGCAGTCGATGAGGACCCGCGTCTCGGGCGTCGAGAGGATGAACGAAGCACGTCCGACCTCGCGACAGCAGCCGAGCGTCGTGATGCGGACGTACTCGTCGTCGGACATCTCCTCGCGGTGGATCTGCCGGCCGACGCGTTCCAGGATATCCCGGCGCTCGTCGCGTTCCTGCTTGAGGTAGCTCCGAACGTTCGAGACGGTGGAGGACTCGATCGGCGGCGTTCGAACGACCTCGGGCGTCCAGCCGACGTTTTTCGTGATGTCGCGGAGCGTCGACCCGTGGCGGCCGATAACCATGCCGGGTTTCTCGGCCTCGATGACGACCTCGCCGGTGTCGGCGTGGAAGTCGAGGTCGGTGACGCCGGCCTCCTCTGGGATGACGTTCATGATCTTCTCGCGCGCTTCGTCGGGTCGGGAGAGAACGCTCGGATCCGGGCGGACGGTAATCCGCTTGCGGAGTTTGCTCGCGAGTTTCCGGATCAGGTCGCCCTGCTGGGCGAACTTCTTCGGGTCGCGCGTGTAGACGACCAGTTCCGGGCCTTCGTATTTCACCGAGGAAACCGAGATATCGCTCGGTAACTCGCTCGTGATCTCTGCTTTCAAATCGTCGAGTTGCTGCTCTACAGTGCTCATAATCGCCAGTTGTCGATTGCGCGAACTCGCCGACGAGGGAGCGTCCGTACCGTCGGCGTCGAAGCAGGAGTGGGGTGATCGTCAGTGACGGCCAGCCGATCGGCGATCGTCGACCGCTGCATCTGCAATACTGCCGACGATGTTGAACGACGATGCCATCGGAAAACGCGGTTTACGTTCCGTCTGGTACCCCAAATCATCGTGTGCTGCTTCGTACGCGACGAAGACGCTCCCAGGTCGGTTATCCTGGTCCGTGCGGGAAGATTCCAGGGAGAACCCGCTTACCCGTGGCTATTCTTTGCGTGGTATAAAAGCCTTCGCAAAACACAGGACAGTTCCGCTCGAAACGCACGTATGCGTCTGACACCGGACCGCGTTGTCGCCGAACGAGATTGGGTTGCACAGCGAGCCGACGCCGTCGTGCCGATCATCAACGACGTGCGCGACGATCTCGGTTCGATCTTCGACACTGACGTCGATCCCGTCACCGAGGACGCGTACCTCGAGGAGGTCGACGCCGTCTTCGCCGACGGCGACCTGGCGGTCAACGTCGCGGCGATGATCGCGATCCTCCGCGAACTCGACGTCGCGAACGACTATCCGGGGTTCATCGTCGACGAAATTCTCGGCCGAGAGCTGGCCGCCACGATCGCTGGCACGCAGCCCCTGCGAACGCTCGGCGAGGCGACCTTCCACTACGCGGATCTGCAGGTCCACGGCGACGACGCCGAAAACGCGGGCGTCGACGACCTCGAGGCGGCGCTGGCCGCCGGCTTCCAGGAACGGCTCCCCGGCTGGAACTGGACCGAACGAGAGAGTCCGTTCAGCGTCGAGTAGGCCGAGAAAATAGAGAGCGGGAATCGACCTCCGTTACGGACAGTTCACGCCTCGCCGTCGGCGGTGTCCTCGCTATCGTCCTCCTCCGTCTCCTCGCCGGTGTCGTCCTCGCCGTCGTCCGAGTCGGTGTCTTCATCGGAATCCGCTTCGTCCGCTTCCTCGCCGTCGTCCGTCTCCTCACCATCGTCCACCTCTCCTTCCTCCTCGTCGGGTTCCGGCTCCGGCTCCGGCTGAGGCTGCTGTTCCTGCTGCTCGAGGAACTGATCGTAGGCTGCAGCCCGATGCAACGAGGATACCGCGCCTTCCCGGAGCGCGCTCACGATCGCTTCCGCCGAACCGTCGATCTGGTAGAGGCCGATGTCTCCGCTCGACTCCTCGATCGTCAGATCCGAATCGTCCTCGACTCGAGCCTCGAACGCTTCGGTCGCCTCGTCGATCAGTTCCTGCTCGCGCTGCTGGGCCTCCCTCGCGTCCATCTCTCCCTCCTCGACCGCTTCGATGAGATCCTCGATCTCCTCCGGATCCGGACCCACGGCGGCCGTCAACACGTCGTCGGGTTCGTCTCCGTCGTCGCTCAGCGGATTGAACGCGGCACAGCCGGCGAGCGCCGCTGCGGTACCCGTTCCGGTGATTCGGAGAAATCGACGGCGGTCGTATTCGTTGATCATTCGTATTCGAACGCGTAGACCGACGAAAATAAGTGTTTTCGATCCCCTCATCTCTCGAAGCTCGCTCGACCGTCGGTTCGGGGACCTTTTATTCGCCAGCCGGCTATCTGTCCCCAGTGACAGCCGGTATCCAGCCCCCGCAGGCGACCACGCTCGAGCAACCCGCCCTCGAGACGGCCCGCGAGGCGATCGCCGACGGGATCGAACGCGAGGCCATGATCACCGTCTTCGGTCGCTGCACCGTCGACTACGACGGTCGCGCCTCGAGTCGACTCGAGGCCGGCGACCGCCACGTGATGCTCAAACCCGACGGCGCGGCTCTCGTCCACACCGACGAGGGCCAACAGCCCGTCAACTGGCAGCCGCCGGGCTGTGAGCACGCCGTCCGCTGCGAGGACGACGCGCTCGTGATTGAGAGCCTGCGATCGACGCCGGACGAGCGGCTGCTCGTCTCCTTTCGGCAGGTGCTCCAGGTCTCGACGTTCGCGGGATCGGACCCCAACGAAATCGCGCTCGTCGGCACCGAGGAGGACCTTCGACAGCGGATCCTCGAGGAGCCGTCGCTGCTCGAGTCCGGCTTTACCCCGTTGGCGACCGAGCGCGATACGCCGGCCGGCGCGGTCGACATCTACGGTGAGGATTCGGCGGGCCGATCGGTCGTCGTCGAACTCAAGCGCCGTCGCGTCGGCCCGGACGCGGTGAGTCAGCTTCGGCGGTACGTCGACGCCCTTTCACGAGATCTCCACGCCGACGCCGCCGTTCGCGGCGTGCTCGTCGCGCCGTCGGTGACCGACCGGGCCGACCGGCTGCTGGCTCGGCACGACCTCGAGTTCGTCTCGCTCGAGCCGACGGACGGGTAGCCGGTGCCCAATTACCGGTTAGTCCGCCGGGGAGCCGGTGTGACTGTCGGTCAGGCCGTCGGGTACCTTCCCTGGAACAGCGCCTGTGCGACGACGTGGCCGTCCAACGCCGACTCGAGGTCGCCGGCGCTGGTGTCAGAATCGAGGTCGAGTGTGGTGTCCAGCGCGTAGAGTTTGAACCGGTAGGTGTGCTCTCGGTCCGGCGGACTCGGCCCGCCGTAGCCGACGTCGCCGAAGTCGTTCGTTCCTTCCATCGCATCGTCGGGATCCCAGTCTTCCGGAATCGTCGTCGTCTCCGGCGGAATATTCCAGACGAGCCAGTGATCCCAAACTTTCCCTGCGGGCTCGACCGCGTCAGGATCGTCCACGATCAGCGCCAGCGATTCGGCCTCGTCGGGGACGCCGTTGACCTCGAGCGGCGGGTTGACGTTCTCCGCGTCGCGGCCGTGCTTTTCGGGAATCCGTTCGCCGTCGTCGAACGCGTTACTCGTGAGGGTGAAGTCTGTCATGGTGATTACCTCCGATAGTGTGTCATCAGTTTCAGCGCGGATACCGAACTCCAGCGGTGGATCGTCGGGCTCGTCGCCCGCCTCGTCGACCTCACTCGAGCGTTCGATGCCGGCCACGAAGAATCTTGCAGTGGCGGCTCCGGAGACATGCAACTGCCACGTCGGCACCTATCCCGTTCGGGACGTTGTCATCGAACGATGAGACTCTCGTCTCGAATTCAACAGCGACGGAGCAGCGACGCGACTGACCGATCCGATGCGAGCGCGGACGGGTCTCCGCTCGCCGAAACCGCGCTGTTTCGACTCGGGCGCGTCCTCTTCGGTGGCATCCTCGCGTTCAACGCGCTCGATAACCTTCGGAATCTCGACGAGCGGATCGGCTACGCCGAATCCAAGAACGCGCCGTTTCCGGAGATCGCCGTCCCCGCAGTGAGCGGGGGCCTCCTGCTCGGCGGGCTCGGCGTAGTGCTGTGGCGGATTCCGTCCGCGGCCGCCGCGGCGATCGTGGGATTCCTGGTCAGTACCACCCCGGTGATGCACGACTTCTGGAACCTCGAGGATCCCGAACAGAAACAACAGCAGCTCATCCACTTCCTGAAAAACACCGCACTTCTCGGGGCCGCCCTCGCGTTCCTGAAGGTCGGGCAGCGCCACGACTAACGGCGCTTACTCCTCGAGCAGCCGCTGCAGCCGATCGAGCTCCGTCAGGGCCTCGACTGGCGTGAGGTGAGCAACCTCGAGGGACCGAAGCTCGGCCGTGATGTCGGCTAGCAGGTCAGCGTTGGCCTCGTGGCTCGATGGTGATCGTGACCCCGCGGCTCGCTCGCCGCCGTCGGCCGTCGCCGTGGCGGGCGCGGGCCCGTCCGTATCGGAGCCGTCGACCGACTCTCCATCTATAGCCGCGTCGTCGGCGTTCTCGGCGACCAGTTCCCGCGAGCGCTCGACGACCGGCTCGGGGACGCCAGCCGCAGTCGCAACCTCCACGCCGTAGGAACCCGTCGCCGCACCGGGGACGATCTCGTGGTGGAAGACGACCTCGCCGTCCGTTTGCTCGACCTCGAAGTGGAGCGTGAACGCGGCCTCGAGCTCGTCGGCGAGTTCGGTCAGCGGGTGGTGGTGGGTCGCGAACAGGGTCGTCGCCCCGACCGCGTCGTGGATGTGCTCGGTAATCGACTGCGCGATGGCGAGGCCGTCCGCCGTCGACGTGCCTCGACCCACCTCGTCGAGCAGGACCAGCGAACCCTCGTCGGCCTCCCGGAGGATGGTCGCGAGTTCGTCCATCTCGATCATGAACGTCGAGCGCCCGCCGGCGATATCGTCGCTGGCGCCGACGCGGGTGAATATTCGGTCGACGGGCGTGATCCGGGCCGATCGGGCGGGGACGAAGCTGCCGACCTGCGCCAGCAGCACGATCTGGGCGACCTGGCGCATGTACGTCGACTTCCCCGACATGTTCGGCCCCGTGATCACCGCCAGTCGCTGCTCGGGAGCGAGTCGGGCACCGTTCGGGACGAACGACTCCTGAGTGCGCTCGACGACGGGATGGCGACCGCCATCGACGTCGATCTCGAGTCCCTCGCCATCGTCGCGCGATTCGATCTCCGGTCGGCAGTAATCGTACTGGGCGGCGACGGTCGCGAGCGAGACGAGCGCGTCGAGCGTCGCGAGCGCGTCAGCCAGGTTCTGGACGCGTTCGACCTCCCCGGCGACCTCGCTGCGGACGTCACAGAAGAGTTCGTACTCGCGCTCGTCCGCGCGCTCCTCCGCGCCGACGATCTCGTCCTCGCGCTCCTTGAGTTCGGGCGTGACGAACCGCTCCGAGTTCTTCAGGGTCTGGCGGCGCTGGTAGTTCTCGGGTACCGCCTCGAGATTCGGGTTCGTGACCTCGATGTAGTAGCCGTGAACCGAGTTGTAGCCGACCTTGAGCGAGTCGACGCCGGTTCGCTCGCGCTCGCGCTCCTCGAGGTCGTCGATCCACTGTTTGCCGTCCCGGGCGGTCCCGCGGAGTTCGTCCAGGTCCGCGTCGTACTCCTCGGCGATGATGCCACCCTCGGTGATCTCGATCGGCGGGTCCGACACGATGGCGCCGTCGATCAGGTCGCGAACGTCGGCGAGCGGATCGAGGTCGGCGTGTAACTGCCGGAGTCGATCGCAGTCGGCGTCGGCGAGCCGATCGCGGACCTCGGGAACGACGGCCAGCGTGTCCCGGAGCGAGCGCAGGTCCCGCGCGTTAGCTCGCTCGCGAGAGATCCGGCCGATCAGCCGCTCGAGGTCGTAGACGTCCCGCAGCAGTTCGTGGAGTTGCTCGCGGCACTGGACCGATCCGGTCAACTCTTCGACCGCGTCGAGACGCGCCTCGATGCGTTCGGGCTCGAGCAGGGGACGGCGGATCCAGTCCCGGAGCTTTCGGCCTCCGAGCGCGCTCGCCGTCTCGTCGAGGACGCCGACGAGTGTCGCGTCCTCGCGGCTGTGGACTGCTCGCGGTTCGAATAGTTCGAGACTCCGCAGGGCGACGGCGTCGAGCAGCAGGTACTCGCGGGGGTCGTACCGGGTGAGGTGCGTGATGTACTCGAGGCGAGCGCCGCCCGCGTCGCCGGGTTCGGTGCCGTCTTCGTCGATGTCGGTGTCGGCCGTTACGTCACGCTCGCCTTCGTGTTCGCCGCCGCGAACGTACTCCGCATAGGAGAGCAACGCGCCGCAGGCCCGAACCTCGGCGTCGCTGGCGAGCAGAGCATCGGGATTGCGGAAGTATCGCGATACCGTCTCGCCCGCGCGCTCACGATCGAACACGTCGGCCTCGAACGGCGTCACCATGCAGGTCTCGGGGAAGAGGTCGACGGACGCGTCCGGTCCGACGACGGCCTCCGAGGGATCGAACCGGCTCACTTCGTCGGCGATCGCTTCGCTCGAGGTAGAACTCGTCGCGAGGAAGTCACCGGTCGAGACGTCGAGCAGGGCGATGGCGAGTTCCTCGTCCGCCTCCGCGTGCTCCTCGCCGCTGCCGCGGGCGACCGCGGCCACGAAGTTGTTGTCGTCGCTGGCGAGCAGTTCGTCCTCCGTGAGCGTTCCGGGGGTGATTACGCGCGTGACCGCGCGTTCGACGACCCCCGGTGACTCGCCGGGTTCCTCGATCTGGTCCGCGACGGCGACGCGGTAGCCGGACTCGAGCAACTCCTCGATGTAGGACTCGGCGTTGTCGATCGGGATGCCCGTCATCGGATACTCGCCGGTGCTGTCCTCGCGGCTGGTCAGCGTCACCTCGAGCAGCCGCGCGGTGCGTTCAGCGGCGCCACAGAAGGTCTCGTAGAAGTCGCCGACCTGAAAGAGGACGAGCGCGTCGTCGTAGCGCACACAGAGATCGTAATACTGCCGCATCATCGGCGTCAGCTCGTCGGGTTTCTCGGCCATCGCGTCGGGCGGGCCAAGCGCCGGATCCATACCAGGAGTCCGCCGCTCGACGGGGAAATAGCTTGCTGGATTCCGGTCCCGTCACCGGAGCGCGCTATAGCGACTGGTTAGTAACCTGCCGTTAAATACACGGAAAAGCGTATTACAGTGTATCTGTAATGTTCTCTTGACTGGTATGGAACGACGTTCGTCGCTCGCGGCCCGAATCGTGGCCTGTCTGGTCGCAGTACTGATACTCGGTCTTCCGCTCGCCGGACTCGCCGCCGGAGCGATCGACGAAGCCGGCTCGAGTGCGACAGAACTGGACTCGGACGGGGATAGCTCGACGGCCACCGAGCCGACCGAGAGCTCGAGCGACGGGGCGAACGAGACTGGTGATCTAACGGACGACACGATCGAAACCGTCGATGACACGACCGACGAGACGGAGAACACGTCGTCCGAAACGACCGAAGAGTTGAACGAGACGGTCACGGAGTCTACTGAACCAGCCGAGGAAACGACCGACGACACGGCTGAGACAGCCGGCGATACGACCGAAACCATCGACGAGGCGGTCAATGAGACGTTGGAGACGACTGATGAGACAGTCGAAGAGACGACCGAAGGTGCGACTGATACCGTCGACGGCACGGTGGAGAACACGACGGATACTGTCGAAGACACAGCCGGAGGCACGACTGAAACCGTCGAGGGGGCGGTCACCGAGACGACTGATGAGACAGTCGAAAACACGACCGGAACAGTCGATGACACGGTCGACGACGCGACCGAAACAATCGAAGGGACGACCGAAGATGCGACCGAAACGGTCGATGACTCGGTCGAGGAGACGACGGGTACTGTCGAAGACACGACTGAAGGGACAACGGAGGCTGTTGAGAAGACGACCTCAGAGACGACCGATACTATTGGAAACACGACAGACGAGACGACCGATACCGTCGAAAACACGATCGGAGAGACCACAGACCTCGTCGACGACACGACCGAGGAGACGGTCGACTCGGTCGAGGAGACGGTATACTCGACGGCCGTGACTTCCGGGTCCGATATCGACGGGACGACCAGGACGGTCGAGAACACGGCGGGCTCGAGCGAGCCCATCGACCGAGACGATACCGAGGTCGGCGACCCGGAGGAAAATCACGGGACGACCACCGTTTCACCGGCAGAGACGGCCAGCGACGGAACGGATACGAACGAGACGACCGCTGACGACGACGGGACCGACCGATCCAGCGCACCTGACGAGCGTGAGACGCCGTCCACCACGACGGACGCGATCCTGATCGGACTGCTCGGTGTGGTCACGGCGTCCGGGGCAACCGCCGGAAGCGCCGGTGCGGCCGGTGCGACCGGAGCCACGGGCAGCTCCCTTGCCAGTTGGGCGAACCAGTTCCCGCTCCGACAGCTTCGACGAATGGTCGCCGATCTCCCGTGGGAGCTGCTGGCGATCCTTCGGTACAGCCGGTACGACGACTCCGATCCGCTCGAGAACGACGTTCGCGAGGCCGTCTATGCGACGATCCAGGACGAACCCGGCTGCTATCTCTCGCAGGTGAGCGAGCGAAGCGGCGTGTCGCTGTCGACCGTTCGCCACCACGCTCGCGTACTCGATGAGGAGGGGATGGTAACGGCGGTGAAGGTCAACGGCAAGCGTCGGTACTACCTCGACGCGACGGACGTCGAACTCCACGCGGCACTCGAGGAACCGGCCAAGCGCGACGTGCTCGAGGCGCTCGCCGAACTCGGTCGAGCGCACAACGGCCGGCTGGCGGACGAACTGAACCGCGACCCCAGTACCGTCTCACACCACCTCTCCGCGCTGGCCGAGGACGAACTGGTCGTCCGCGAACGCGACGGCCGGGCGATGGTCAACGAACTCACACCGAAGGCCGAGACGGCGCTGCTCGGAGAGCCGGTGAGCGACACGACTTCCTCGAGGCGAGCCCCGGCGGACGACTGAGCCCCTATTCGCCCGGTCGGGATCCGGAGACGACCGCTACTGCTCGAGGTAGTGCTCCAGGTGGGCCTCACAGCCGGGGTTGAACGGTGCTCCGCAGGATGGACACTGGTAGTCACACTTGAGGTACTCGGGAGCGGAAAGTGTCGTTCCGCACGCGCCACAGAGAACCGAGGGCTCCGCGAACCGGCGCCGGGGCCACGGCTCCGCGTCGTGATCCGCTACAGCGTCGTGACAGCGAATACAGGAGTAGTACCGGTCACAGCAGTCGAACTTGAACGCGAGGACGTCGCGATCGGTGTGGTAGTGCGCACAGCGAGTCGACGGACCGACATCGACGCCGTAGACGCGGATCCCGGAAACGAGTTGCACGGACGAGTCAACGACGCACGGTCACTTCGAGATTTCGAGATCGACGTCGCTGGACGGAATCAGTCGACGGCAGGAGAGTGGCCGAGGAAACGACGGAGAGCGGCGAGGCAGTCAGCGAGGGGTGCTGCGGTAGTCGGGACGAGTGGGCGCGGGGAGACGGGGTTGTGACTCGAGCGAGCCGGAGCTGTCTGTCGGCGGAGTGACGGGATCCGTCACTCGAACGCCATCGTATCTCCGCGACGGTAGCGGTCGAGCCGTCGGTAGCCCTGGACGACGCCTTCTCCGCCGAGTTCGATCTCGTATCGTCCGATGATGTCCTGCGTGTCGGGCACCGCCGATCGCTCGACGACTTCGACGACTGCGCGCCAGCCCTCGTCCATGGGCGAAATCTCGCTGACGCCATCGAATTCGTGGCCGACGATCTGTCCGGCGGTCGATTCGACCGTCTGTCGGACCGCGAGGACGCCGGCGATGTCGTCGTCCTCGTCGACGTCGTCCGTATCGACGTCACTGGGATCGGTCGTTTCGTCCGTGGCCATGTCGGCGGACTGCGCGTCCTGGTCGGCTTGCTCTTGCTCTTGTTCCTGTTCGTCCTGTTCCGTCTCGGCTGTTTGACTGTCGCTCACGGTCTGATCACTCTCGTCGTGTTGATAACAGAACCCGTCGTCCTGTGCTGGGCGCGAACAGCGCTCGCCGTCCCCGGTGAGCGCCTGGCACTGATCTGCGGAGTTCGTGTCTGCCTCGGCCATGGTCGGTGTCTATTGCTTCTCGGAACTTAGAGTGCGTCGCGAATTGCTTCTCGGAACTCGTCGATATCGTCGTCTTCGCCGGCGATCTTCGGCGCGAGAACGTCTGTAAACACGTCGGCCAGCAACTCGTCGTCGAACTCGCTGCCGTCGTCCTCGGCGAAGACCGTGAGTCCCTCCGCGACCGTAATCGCGACTCGAGTTCCGACGACGACGTCGAGTTCGTCGCGGAGTCGGCGCGTCGCTCCGACGATCTCCTCGACGGTTTCGTCGGAGGCGTCGGAGTGGGCGGCGACGATCGCGCGTTCCGTCTCCTCGTCGTAGTAGTCGACGTGGACGCCGACGAACCGATCGAGCAGCGCGTCCTGCTGTTCGTGGACGCCGGCGTACTCGACGTCGTTCGAGGTCACGAGCAGCCGGAACTCGGGGTGGACGTCGATCGTCCGGTCGGAGCCGCGCTTGCCCGGCCGCTCGAGGACGCCCTCCTCGAGTACGGAGAGGAGGACGTTGTGCGCCGCGGGATCGCTCCGCGAGAACTCGTTGTAGACCAGCGTCGCGCCTTCCTTGACGGCGACCGAGAGCGGGTTGTCAACCCACCGCTCGCGGACGATCTGGGTCTTCTTGTTGACGCCGCTGACGAACTGGTCGTGCTCCTCGTAGCGCTCGCCGCCGGCGTGGGTGCCGACGAGCTCGGCGGTGCCGACGGCCTCGTCGCCGTTGATCCAGACGACCGGTCGGCCGCGCTCGGCCGCTGCCGAGAGCGCGAGCGCCGTCTTTCCGCAACCGGTCGGTCCGATCAGGTGAACCGGCTGATCGGCCTCGAGCCAGCCGGTGATCCGGTCTCGCAGCGACGTGACTGCGTCGGTCTCGACGAACGGGTCGGGAGTGACCTCCTCGGGACTCTTGAGAACGGAGTCCGCGCCTCCGCTCTGTACACCGCTTTTCGTTCCGTTCGCGGTCCGATCGAATTCCTTCTTCGCTTTTTTCTTCGCTTTCCGACGCTTCTTCTGGCTGCGGTCCGAGCGGATCTTTCGGCCGCGGACCTTTCGCTCACGCGAAGACGAATCCCCCATGTCGATTATTCGGAGGTGGACTGTGGCGAGGACTCCGGCCGCTGCTCGATCTCGAGTTCCTCGAGGTCTTCGATGTCGCCTTCTGCCGTCGCTTGCTCAATTTTTGCGATCTCCTCCGCGTAGTGGAGGAAGGTGTCGACGGAGGCGACGACGACACGAGCTTCGATCGTTAGCAGTTCGATCCCGACGACCGAGACACGCGCCCAGACGTCGATAACGACGCCTTTGTCGAGGACGCGGTCCAGTACTTCCGCGAGACTCGAGGCGTCGGGTCTTCGTTGGTTTGCCATAGCATTCAGCAGTTGAGCACCGATGGGTAACACGGCTGTCGCTGCTACTGCAAGCCCGCCACCTGTTTTCGGATAAGGAACCGACGCTGCTACTGCAAGCACTACGGTAACGCGCGCGGCAGCCGAATTACTGTCAACGAGCATTCGACTGGCCAGCTCTCATCTCACCGCGAGGTTCCTATGACATCAATACACATCCAGTTCGGACGAGACGTACGGTTGCGCCCACAGACAGCGGAACGGACGGTGATTCGCCCGTGAGTCACAAGTACGTCTACGGCGTCGTCGAAGCCAACGACGACATCGAGTTCGAAACCGACGCCGTCGCCGGCGCCGATCGCGTCTACACCGTCACTCACCGCCGATACGGGGCTGTCGTCTCCGACATCGATACGACCGAGCCGGAGGAGACCGACGAAGACGCCCAGTGCCACGACGACGTCCTCCGGGAAATCATGGAGTACGACGGCGGCCAGACGATCGTTCCGATGCAGTTCGGGATGGCCTTCGAGGGCGACCGGGAGCTGAAGAACGTCCTGCGCGGCGCACAGCCGGCGTTCAGGCGCGCGCTGCGCGACATCGAGGGCAAGATCGAACTCGGCCTCAAACTCGTTCGCGAGGAGGACGCCGACGTCGATCGCGAGGCGATCGAGGAGGCCGTCGCGGACGAACTCGAGCCGATCGCCGCGCAGTCGGTCCCGGACGACCTGTTCAGCGACCGGCTCGTGTTCAACCGTTCGTACCTCGTCGAGGAGGACGACCAGGAGGAGTTCGACGACGCGGTCGCCGGCCTCGAAGACGAGTACGGCGACGAACTCATGTTCCAGTACACGGGGCCGTTCGCACCGTACAGCTTTGTCAACGTCGAGATTGGTGCTCAGGGGTGAGCGAGTAGGCCATGTTCGTCCTCGATGACCTCCTGTTTCGACCGTTCGTCGGTATCATCGACGCGCTTCACTCGATCGCGCTCGACGAGATGTACGACCTGAACGCACTCGAGGACGACCTCAAGGAGAACCAGTTGCTGTACGAACTCGGCGAACGCCCCGAGGAGGAGTACCGGCGCCGCAAGGAAGAGATCGAGGAAGAGATCGAGATCGCACGCGAAGTGCACGAGCGATTCTCGAGCGGCCGCGTGGAGGTGAAACGATAATGAGCGACAATCCAACCGACAGATCGAACGAATCGGACGACGACCGCGACGAGACGCCGCACTGGCTCACGACCCTGCTCTCGGCGCTCGACTCGCTCGAGCGCAACGACGGGCGGCTATCGGGACGACGGCGCGGCGATCGCACGACGATGGACTACGACATCTCCGTCGACACCGGGATCGATCGCTCTATCGGCGATTCATTCGATTCGATCCGGTCTGACGACGAGACCGACGGCGTCGCCGACCGGCCGCGGAAGCGACGCCATCGCCGAGAACCATCGGACTCGCATCACCTGGCGACGTCCGTCTACGACGACGAACTGGTAGTCACGGCCGACGTCGCCGGAGTCGACCCGGAAGACGTCACCGTCGGATTCGACGATTCGACGCTCGTCGTCGCCGTCTCCGGGAGCGAGCTCGACCGGGTCGACGTCCCCTGGCGCGACAGAACGGTCGACGCGACGATCAATAACGGCGTGCTCACCGTGACGGTCGAACCCGAACGCGAGACGGACTCCACGCCCTCGGAGGGTGAGAACCGATGACCGACGAGAACGGCGACGACGAGACGTTTGCGGAGCTGCTTTCGGAAGCAGAGGCCGCTCTCGACAACGTCGAGGAGTCCCTCGGCGATGTCGACGACCTCGAGGGGGTCGGGAACGACGACCTCGAGTCGCTGTTGGGCGACATCGACGCCCTCGCGCGGGTCGCCCAGGAGACCGCCGAGCTAATCGAGGCGCTCGACCTGACCGATCTTCCCGAGGCCGTCGACGGCGGCGAGTTGCTCGAGGCGATCGAAACGGGTGAGATCCCGGACGCGCTGACGGACGAGGAGACGGGCGCCGGCGACGTCGTCGACTTCACGCAGGTGTTCAAGGCGATCAACCTGCTGAACGCGTGGGACGCGACGGATCTGGGCGATATCTGGGAGGAGAAACGCGAACTCGAGGACGCAGTCGACGGTCTCGCGGACGAGAGCGAGGACGCCGGCATGGTCGAGAAGGCCGCTTCGGCGGTCGCCGACGAGGGAGCGGACCTGCTCGGCGGCGACGATGACGACGAGTTTCTCGGGACGGATATGGACGCGACCGAGGCCGCCAAGGAGGCGTTCGACAAACCCGACATCGAGAACGATCCGGAAGCCTACCAGACGTTCATTCAGCAGCAGGCGATGAAAGGGATCGACGCTTTCCGGGATGCGCTGCTCGTAACCCACGAGAAATTCGAGAAGCTCTACGAGACGAACCGCGAGAAGATGCGTCGCCAGGATACGACCCCGTCATCCCGAAATCCGACGGCAGCGTCGACGATAGCGACGAACAGACGCGATCTCGGCGGCGGGGCGCGTCACTCGACCGTCCCGCAGCAGGTAAAGCTCTCGACGGCGCCGGCTCTCAAGCGCATCTACGGCCGGCGGTTCGAAATCGAACGAGAACGACGAAAACAGAACAATGAGTGATTTCACACACAACCGACGGAAGAACCGGGTGACGACCGCCTCGAGACTATCGAGCGATTTCGATCGAGGCACAGGCGTACCGGGCCCGATCGCCCGGACTGAGCAAGCGACGAACCGAGGTGAGACCCGTGCCGAATGATTTCCAGCCCAGCCGACAGAAGGCCGACCTCGCCGAGGTCGTCGAGATGTTGCTCGACAAAGGGATCGTCATCAACGCGGACATCGCCGTTTCGATCGGCGACACGCAACTGCTCGGCATCCAGGTCCGGGCCGCCATCGCCTCCTTCGAGACCGCAGCGAAATACGGCCTCGAGTTCCCCGAGGGAACGGATATGCGCCGGCTCGCCGAGGCCGTCGACGAGCCCGAACTCGCAGAGATGGAGCGACCCAAGCCGATGATCGATGCGACGCGCGGCGTCAACGTCACGCCCAATCCCGAGGCGGAGGACGGCAGTGAGAGCGAGACGGAGGGAAGCGACGAAGACGGAACGATCGAAGTCGACCGCATCTCCGACCATCTCGGCGCTACGCCCGCCCCCAAACAGCCGATCGGCGGCGGCTTCAACCTGCTCAGTGACGACGCCGAGGGCGACGAACGCGAAGACGAGGCGGACGGCGAGTCCAACGAGGGTGAGAACGGCGACGAAACGACCGAATCCGACGCGGAGGAGAACGAGCGATGACTGCGATCGACGTCGGCGACGGCGAAGAGGCGCGGGATGGGCTCATCACGCTCGTGATAACGGTCGTCGAAATCCTGATCGAGGCGCTTGAGCGCGAGGCCGTTCGCCGGATGGAGTCCGACGCCCTCTCCGACGAGGAGATCGATCGGCTCGGACGTCAGCTGGCGACGATCGAGGCGGAGATCGAGCAGCTCAAGCGCGACGAGGGGATCGAGGACGGCGTCGACGATCTCCGGGGAGATCTGGACGGACTGGTCACGGACGCGATCGAACGGCTCGACGCCGATCCCGCAGCCCACCGGAAGCCGGGCTACTCCGTGTTCGGAGGTGATAACGAATGACCGCCGGCACTGGAGATCCCGAACCCGACCTCGAGGACTTAGAGGAGATCGACGATCCGGATGCGGGAGAGCGTCCGGAGATCGACGAGGGGCGGTACCTCTACTGTATCGTCCAGGCTGACGAAGACGTTACCTTCGAGACGGACGGCGTCGACGGCGAACCCGTCTCGATCGTCGCCGTCGACGGTATCGGCGCGGTCGTCCACTCGTGTGACGAAATCTACGACTCCGCCGACCTCACCGAGATCAAGCGGTGGCTCGTCCGCCACCAGACCGTCGTCGACGAGGCGGGCGATGCCTTCGGCACGCCGATCCCGTTCCAGTTCGACACGATCCTCCGCGGCGACGACGGCGGCGTCCGCGAGTGGCTCCGCGAGGAGTCGGAGATGCTCGAGCGAGCGCTGACGGAACTCGCGGACCACTGGGAGTATCGCGTCGAGGTCGTCGAAACCGAGCCGATCGGCGACGAGGCGCTGCTCGAACGCGACGAGCGGCTGCGCGAACTCGACGAGCAGATTTCCGACTCCGAGGAGGGGGCGGCGTTTCTGCTCGAGAAGCAGTACGACCAGCGCGTGAAAGAACTCCAGCGGGCGCGCCGGGAGTCGCTCACCGACGACCTCCGGGAGCGGCTCGCGGACGTCACCCGGGAGGTTCACGCGCTCGAGCGGTCGCCAAGCGCGGCCATCGGCGACGTCGCCGGTTCGGAGGCGACTGACGAGGGGGAGACGCTCTGTCGGCTCACCCTGCTCGCCCACGAAAACGACGAGGAGGCTATCGGCTCGCTGCTCGACGACGTCGCGGCGGCGCCCGGACTCGAGGTCCGGTTCAGCGGGCCGTGGCCACCGTACACGTTCGCGCCCGAACTGGGCGGCAACGGAGACACATGAAACCAGAAAAGAACGAGGACACGTTCGTCGACGTGCTGGACGTGTTACTCCGCGACGGAGCCATCGTTCGCGCAGACGTGATCATCTCCGTCGCGGAGATTCCGCTCGTCGGCATCAAGCTCTCGGCAGCGATCGCCGGCATGGAGACGATGACCGAGTACGGCCTCTTCGAGGAGTGGGATACCGACCGGCGAACCCGTGCAGTTGAGCGGCGGCGGTACGGCAAGAGAAAGAAGCGGGTCGATCCGGACGAGGACCTCGAGGATCTTGCGCAACTGGAGGAGTTCGCGGTCGATCGCCGGAAGAGACAGAAGAGCGTCGACAGGTCCGAGGGAGACGACGAGACGGCCTCGGAGTGAATCACCGTTCGCTTACTGGAGCCGGTACGCCACCGAAGTCGTCGCTGGGACCCTCACCGGAAGGCGACCGTCAGGCGAACTTCGGTCGCTCCGTCGTGAGTTCGACGTCCCCAGAGACGGTCTCCTCGTCTCGTTCCTCGTCGTAGACGTACTTGCCGGTTCCGCCACAGAGGGTACACTCGTAGGACTCGGAGACCTCGTTGATCATCTCCCCGTCCTCGAAGTAGACGCGGCTCTGGATGATCTGCAGGAACTGGGGGGTCTCGCAGTTGGTACAGGTGATCATATCGGTGTGGTGGCGGTGACCGGTTGTAGTTATCCGGCTTGTAACCTCGGGGAAGAACTGAGCTATGAAGGTCTTACCTGTCAATCGGTCGGACGCGGGTGATCGAGCCGAGAGGGCGGCCGACCGCGTGCTATCGTGCCGTCGTGAAAGTCAAGTAAACACGTCATAACCGCAGGACTACGGCGGGATCGTCCCGCTGTGAAACGATCGGGTTAGTTACCGAACAACCGATACCCCGTCAAACCGGGAGAATCCGATACTGACGGACTCCGGAAACGTCATCTGATGGTTCGTGATCTGCTCGGTACCGTCTCGACCGCGGTGTGATGTTGTCGTCGGCTACGGAGTGCCGGCCGACGCTACGGACGTACTCGAGAGCCGCGTCTCCTCTCCTCCGGGACTGTCGTCGTAGTGGGCTGATCGACGGAGCGATCGTCGAAGCGTCGCACTCGAGGGGTGATTCTGCCGGGACGGTTCGACCCGAACTCCGCTCGTAACCGGGTGCTACGGCGTTGTTACACCGTCCCTGTCGATAGTTTGCGTGTACTATATGTCGGCAAGCTACCGCATAACAATGGAGTGGCCGCCCGATTCCTGATCTGCGGGGATGGAACCCCGCCGGGTACACGTTCGGCCCAGACACCGCTGCGCTGACCAGCCGATTGCGTGCGTTCGTGCCCGGATCGCTCGGAAGTGGACTCGCCCCCGCTTCGAGTACGCTCATGTCTCTCACGCCGGGGTGGGCTCCCGCCCCCACCCGGGTTTCCGAACCGATACCGTCGACTGGAACTGCGTGTCAGATACGTCGAAACAGTCCGGGCGATCGGTCTCACTGAGTTGTAGCCGACAGTCCGACAGTTCGGCGGTCCAGGCGCTCAGTCGCCGAACTCCGTTACCACAGGGATGCCGATCGTCTCGTAGTCGTCCATCGAGGCGAGCGTCTCCGGGAGTTCCTCGAGCGACAGCGTCTCGCCGACTATCTTGCTCGGGTCGAGGGTTCCCTGTGCGATCAGGCGAAACAGTTCCTCGTAGCGAACGAGGGGCATTCCGAACGAGCCGTGGAAGTCGATCTCCTGCATCGTCATCGAGTCGACCGGCAGCGCGATCTCGCCGCCCTCCTCGCCGGTCGTCAGGCCGACCTGAACGTGGCTGCCTCGCCTGCCGAGGCTGCCGATCGAGTTCCGGCACGTCTCGGCGATTCCGAGCGCGTCGATCGAGACGTCCGCGCCGCCGTCGGCGAGGGCTTTCACCTCGTTCGCCGGATTTTCGGCGGAGGCGGCGTTGACGGTTTCGACCGCACCGAGTTCGCGTGCACGCTCGAGTTTGTCGTCCCGAACGTCGACGGCGATCGGGTGGGCACCGAGCGCGCTCGCGATGTGAACGGCCGAGAGTCCGACGCCCCCACAGCCGTGGATGGCGACCCAGTCGCCGGCTCGGAGCCCCGCCCGGTCGGCGAGCGCGTGATACGCCGTCATGAAGCGACAGCCGAGACCGGCCATCTCCGTGAACTCGACGCTGTCGGGAAGTTTGACGCAGTTGAAGTCGGCCTCTCTGACCGGAAACGCCTCGGCGAACGCGCCGGGTGAGACGCTCGTAAAGCCGAGCGGGATCACCGTCTCGCAGACGTTCGCTCGGCCGGCACGACAGTGCGGACAGCTCCCGTCGGCGAGGTGGAACGGAACGGTGACGCGATCACCCTCCTCGAGCGTCTCGACGTCCTCGCCGACGTCGGCGACGATTCCCGCCGGCTCGTGGCCGAGGATCTGTCCCGGCGGTGCCCGTGCGCCGACCCATCCCCAGTCGCCCTGCCAGGCGTGCCAGTCACTTCGGCAGACCCCGCAGGCTTTCGTCTCGACGATCACCTGGTCCGGACCGGGTTCGGGATACTCGACGTCCTCGATCTCGAGCAGTTCGCCGTGAGATTCCATGACTGCAGCTCGCATGCGCCAACGGTACACGTAGTGCGTACAAAAGTGTACGTAACGCGACTTCAGACCGCGAGGGACTGCGAAGGGGACGGAGGCGGCGATCCGCTTTCCCTCGAACGGGCCGTTACCGGCCATCGGAGACGAGTTCGAAACGGCGAAAATCACCCGCAACGATTTAATCAGTACGGGCGATATTCGACAGCTACACCCCTAATGCCAACGAATCGCTTCTCCGGAATCAATTGATTAATAACTTCCTATTTCGTGTGAGCGAACGTGGCATCCAACATTACACCGATAAACAGCGGGATCAACGGCCTGGACGAGATTTTCAACGGAGGGCTCGCCAAAGGCCGGATGTACCTCGTTCACGGGGAGCCCGGTACCGGGAAGACGCTACTTGGGATGCACTTTTTAGAGCAGGGGCTACGGAACGACGAGACGGTCCTGTTCATCCACGGGGAAGAATCTCGGCGGGAGATCCTGGCCAACGGCTCCGCAGTTAACATCGAGATCGGCGACGCGGAGTTCCTCGATCTCGGTCCCGAGTCCGATTTCTTCGCGGACGACAACTCCTACGATCTGGTCGAGCCGAGCGACATCGAACGCGACCGGTATACACAGGAGATCCACGAAGCGATCAAGGAGATCGATCCGGCGCGCGTCGTGCTCGATCCGATCTCGCAACTCAGGTACGTCGAGGCCAACGAGTACCAGTTCCGAAAGCGGATCCTGTCGTTCATGCGGTTTCTCAAACAGCACGAGATCACCGTCCTCGTAACGGCAACACTGAACTCCAAACCGGAGTACGATACGGAGCTTCGATCGCTCAGCGACGGCATCATCAAACTGACCCGCGAGGAAAGCGGTCGTCGGATCGAAGCGACGAAACACCGCGCACTCGGGCAGATGGGCGGTGATCACGGCATGGCGATCCGAGAGAACGGTCTCGAGATCTTTCCGCATCTCGTTCCCGAACCGCGCGAACAGACGTTCAAATCCCAGCGAATCCACTCCGGTATCGACGAACTGGACGACCTGCTCGGGGGCGGATTCGACCAGCGGACGGTAACGTTTATCAGCGGTCCGACGGGGGCCGGCAAGACGTCAACCGGGACGCAACTGCTGACCCAGGCCGCCAAAGACGGGCTGAACTCGGCCATCTACCTGTTCGAAGAGAATATCGAGACGTTCACACACCGGGCCGAGTCGATCGACATTCCCGTCGCGGAGATGCGCCAGCAAGGAACCCTCCAGGTGACCGAAGTCGAACCGCTCGCGCTCTCCAGCGAGGAGTTCGCCCACATGGTCAGAGAGCAGGTCGAAGAGCAGGACACGGACATCGTGATGATCGACGGAATCGACGGTTACACCATCTCGATCCAGGGCCGGGAGCGAGTTCTCGTCCGAAAGCTTCACGCACTAACGCGGTATCTGAAGAACCAGGGAATAACGGTGCTGATCACGAACGAAATTTCGGAGATTACCGGCATCTCCGAGGCGACGGACAATCAGCTCAGCTATATCGCCGACAACATCGCGTTCGTCAGCTACGTCGAGAGGGACGGCAGTCTCCGCAAGGTCATCGGCGTGCTCAAAAAGCGCACTGGCGACTTCGAAAAGACGCTTCGCGAGTTCGAGATCACGTCCGACGGAATCCGCGTCGGTGAACCGCTGACGGGTCTCTACGGTATTCTTCAGGGAACACCACGGGTAGGGAAGGCGAGTAAGACTGTGCAAAACGAATGACCGACTCACACCGGACTATCGAAGCGATGTGGCTTCCACCATGGGAACGGAAGATCAGGTGAGCACGGTTCAACTGCTCATCACCGAGGACGGAAATCGCAACGCGGTCCAGGAGCTACTCGACGATCAGTACGACGTCGACACGGACCAGTCGGTCAACGAGGTCGACCTGTATCTGGTCGACGACCACTCGTTTCCCAGGTACCGCGACACTCTCCTCGAGCGCGTCGAGGAGTGTGATCCCGTGTTTTGCCCCGTCGTGCTCATCCGGCGCGACGACAACCGGCGAGAGATCACGCTGCCCGGACCGAACGAGCGAGAGCCCCCGCTACTCGTCGACGACATCGTGGATGCCCCGCTCAATCGCAACCTCCTCTTTCGGCGGCTGAACACCCTGCTCGTTCGGCGCAAGCAGTCCCGAGAGCTGATGCACTACATCTCGAAACTCGAGGAGTCGAACAGATCCCTCGAGCAGTTCGCCTACGCCGCCTCCCACGATCTCCAGGAGCCGTTGCGGATGGTCTCGAGTTACCTGCAACTCATCGAACAGCGGTACGAGGAGGATCTCGACGAGGACGGCGAGGAGTTCCTCGAGTTCGCCATCGACGGCGCGAACCGGATGCGAGACATGGTCGACGGACTGCTCGAGTACTCGCGGGTCGATACCCAGAGGAGCCCGCTGGAGCCCACCGATCTGGACGTCGTTCTGGACGAGGCGCTCGAGGATCTGCAGATGAAAATCGAGGAACGCGACGTCGAGATCGGACGGGAGCCCCTGCCCCACATCCTGGGTGACGCCGATCAACTGCGGCAGGTCTTCCAGAACCTCCTGAACAACGCGATCGAGTACAGCGGCGAGGAGCGGCCCAGAATACACATCTCCGCGGAGCGACGCGGCACGAAGTGGCAGATCTCGGTCGACGACGACGGCGTCGGCATCCGGTCCGAGGATCAGGACTGTATCTTCGAACTGTTCCAGCGACTCCACAGCCATGACGAACACGCGGGCAGCGGTATCGGACTCGCCCTCTGCAGGCGGATCGTCGAACGCCACAACGGCCGAATCTGGGTCGAGTCGGAACCCGGTGAGGGGTCGGTCTTTACGTTCACGCTCCCGGCACAGCGCGCCCGGTAGCCGTACTAGTTGCTCTACCGTCTGCGGTGACCCCCGTGTACAGTTTTAGCATCTGTCCGCAGCTCGAACCGTTTCGACCGCCGAATTATAAATTAAGTGACTAGTCACCATTCGAACCGGTTCCGTGTGGAGTTTTTACTGTGGGAGTCGTTCGCACTCGCATGGGCATTCGAACCGCGATCGAACACAACGGGCTGGTCACGTTCGCCCTGCTGTTCGCGATCGGCTGGGTCGTGCTGATCGGGTTGCAGATCTCGACCCAGATGGGCAGTCCGACGAGCATCGACTGGGTCGGACGGCACGGTCTGGGCGGGTTGATGGGACTACTCGTCATGCTGGTCTTCCTCGGGCTGACGATCGCCGCCTTCAGCGCGCTCGGTGAGCCGGATCCGGCCCCCGAGGAGTGGCCGCCCGAGTGATCTCCCGGTAGCTAGCGAACGTGTTCGCGGATCACCGCAAAAATATATGCGCGTCACTCACACACAGTAGTCTATGACGCACACGAACTGGCGACCGGATCCGAACCTCGAGACGAAGCGCGGTCGGGAAGTGTGGGACCACCGGGCGCCACACGACATCAACGACGACGAAGTCGACGGCGAGGTCGAGTTCAGCGAGGAGGTGCTGGCGCCGTTCATCGACGACGAAGACGGGGACGACTAACCGTCGTCCCGCGGCGATCGGTCGACAGCGGCCGTCCCGCCTCAGCCCATCTGCACCGAGATTTCCTCCTCGAACGCCAGGTACCCCTCGAGAATCGTCGCGACCGCCTCGTAGAACGGTTCCTGGGATCGGTCACGAACGTCCGCGACGAGGTCGTCGGTCCACTCGGAGAGGTGTTCCTCGTGGAAGACCCGCTGGTAGCCAAAGGCCCCCTCGTCGCCGTTGCGCTGTCGGCGGACGAGGCACCGGAGGAAGGCGAGTTCGACGGCGATGTAATCGTTCTCCTCGGGATACTCCGCCGACGGGGACCAGCCGGCGGCGTCGTAACTGGCCGTGACCTTCGCGCGCCCCGCCCCCCTGAAGTCCGTGTCCTCGCGGTAGTAGGTCTCGTGGGCGAGCACCTGCGGTCGCGGCCCGACGAACAGTCGCGTGAACTCGCGCTCGAGGTCCGACTGGACGGTCGTCGGATCGCGATCCCGGTTGGCGGCGACGAACGCCTCGAGCTGGTCGAACCCTCGATCGAGCTCCTCGCTGACCGACTCCTCTGGGAAAGCGAGTTCCTGCAGGATCGTCTCGACGAACTCGTCGGTCGGAACGTCGGCGAACGCGTCGATCAGGAAGTTCACGAGTTCGAGGCGAGCGTCGTAGAGGGCGCGCTGGTCGACACTCATCGCTCCCGGTCACCTCGGCTGGACGTCTCGGCGGACGAACGGACGAACCTCCTCTCGGACATCCCCTTGTGGTAGTCCGTGGCACGATAATAGCGTTACGTCTTCAGTTTGTGAGTGTCTGCCAGATGAGCGGATTAATCGTATATATTAATTAATTTGTTTTATAGCTATACAATAGTCTAGTTACTAGATAATTTTCAAATAGGTTCTCGAAGCAAATATTCATGGTCGTAAACGAGGAAGTACCATGAGTATGTTTGACAGTAGCACGAAACTGCACGGGGTGGATCTCTCGCTGATCCAGGTGGTGATACGGCCGTCATGACGGCCGACTCCGAACCGGTCACGATCGACCTTGACAGGCGGTCGTTCATGAAAGCCAGCGCGCTCGCCGGGGGACTGTTCCTCGGCGGCGGCATCACCGGCCACGTGCTCGGCGAGGACGAAGACGAACGGGAGGGCGTTCACGACGACGCGGAGACGGCGAAGGTGATCTGTAACTACTGTGCCGTCGGCTGCGGCTTCAAAGCGGTCAAGGACGGCGATTCGTTCACCGCGATGGAGCCGTGGTTCGAGAACCCGATCAACAACGGCTCGCTCTGTTCGAAGGGTGCCGGTATCCTCGAGACGGAACACTCGCCGAAGCGGCTCAAGCATCCCATGCGGAAGGTCGACGGCGAGTGGCAGAAGATTTCCTGGAACGAGGCCTACCGAACGATCGCGGACACCTGGGAGGAGACGATCGACGAGTACAGCCGCGAGAGCGTTATGCTGCTGGGCAGCGCCCACCACTCCAACGAGGCGGCCTACGCCAGCCGCAAGTTCGCGGCGTTCATGGGCACGAACAACGTCGACCACCAGGCCCGGATCTGTCACTCCCCGACGGTGACGGGGCTGGCGAACACCTGGGGCTTCGGCGCGATGACGAACACGATCAACGACTACCGCAACTTCGACCTGCTCATCATCCTCGGACAGAACCCCGCCGAGTCCCACCCGATCGCGATGCAGCACATCCTCGAGGGGCAGGCCCGCGGCGGCACGATCGTCTCGATCGACCCCCGCTACACGAAGACGTCGGCCCACGCCGACTACTTCTATCGGCTGCGTCCGGGGACCGATGTCGCGCTGATCATGGGATTGCTTCACTACGTTCGGGAGCAGGACGAACTAGACGAGGAGTTCATCGAGAACCGGACGATGGGGTGGCCCGATGTCGAGGCCGAGATCGACCAGTACGACCTCGAGACGGTCGCGGACATCACCTGGATCGACGCGGACGATCTCGAGGATATCGGAGACCTGATCATCGAGAACGCGCCCCGAATTCAGGTCGAGTGGGCGATGGGCGGCACCCAGCACAACAACGGTACCCAGAACATTCGGGCGTACGCGCTGTTCAGCCTCGGGACCGGGAGCGCGGCCCGCCAGGGCGGCGGCCTCCAGGTCATGCGCGGCCACGCGAACGTCCAGGGTGCGACGGATCTCGGTGTCGATGCGAGTATCCTCCCCGGCTACTACGGCGTCGACTCGCCGGGGTCCTGGGAGCACTGGACCGAGGTCTGGGACGAGAGCCCGTGGACCAGCGGCAGCACGGACTTCGAGGAGATGTACGACCGATTCGAGGTGATGGAGGAGGAGATGTGGGAGGGACTCGAGACCCCGGCCGAGGTCGAAGCCGGGGACGAGGGCGGCGTCGGCGTCGAGGAAGAGGAGGACGAGGGCGAGGAAGATCCGCAGGAGGAGGAAGAGGATCCGCTGGACGAGGAGGCACCGCTCGACGATCCGGATCCGAACTCGATGATGTTCCAGCGGGGGCTGACCGTCGCCCGCTGGTACGAGGCGGCGCTCGGCCAGGAGGATCGGCTGCTCGAGTCGGACCTCTACCAGCCGGATCCGCTGAAGATGGCGTTTTTCTGGGGACACTCGGCGAACTCCATCAGCGAGATGGAGAAGATGAAGCGGGCGATGGAGGCGCTCGACCTGCTGGTCGTCGTCGACGTCTTCCCCGCCGTCGCCGGCACCCTGCCGGACGACGCGAACGTCCTCCTGCTGCCGGCCTCGAGTCAGTACGAGCACGTTCGGACCGTGACGAACTCCCACCGGTCGGTCCAGTGGAGTGAGCGAGCCGCGCCGCCGGCGCACAACTCGAAACCCGATCTCCAGATCTTTCAGGAACTGGCCCACCACATGGGCTTCGGCGAACACTTCGACTGGGGCAGCGGCCCGGAGATCCACAACGGACAGAGTTCCTACGAGGACGCGCTCCGGGAGATCAACCTCGGCGTTCGTTCGATCGGCTACCAGCAGTCCCCCGAGCGCCTCCAGGAGCACGCGGAGTACGACTGGGCGTTCAACACGGACACGCTGCGGGCCGACACCGAGGGGCTCCCGGTCGACGGCGACTTCTGGATGCTCCCCTGGCCGCACTGGGGCGACGACCACCCCGGCTCGCCGATCATCTGGACGACGGAGTCCGACCCGCGCGACGGCGGTCACGACTTCCGCGAGAACTGGGGGGTCAGAGGCCCCACGCGGGAGGAGTGGGAGGACCTCGACGTCGACAAGGAGTACCCGTTCGAGGAGACCTACGACCGGGACGGCGAGGACGGCCTCGACCTGATCGCCGGCTCGTTCGAGACCGAGTGGTGGGACGAGGAGATCCAGGGTGTGCCGTCGTACCCGGCCTACGCGACCCTGTTGCCGGACGATCCGGTCGACGCCTCCTCGCAGACCTTGCCCGTCGAGTACGCGCTCGACGAGGAGCAGTCGGTCTACGACGCCGCCCAGGCGCTCGACGACGAGTACGGCGACGAGGTCGAAGTGGATCCCGAGGCGTACGAGGAGTACGACTACCCGCAGCCGGATCCGCCGACGGGTCGCGGCCGCGCACGCGCGGTGGTCTGGAATTTCCTCGATACGGTTCCAGTCCACCGGGAACCGATCGAGAGCCCCCGGCCGGACCTGGTCGAGGAGTGGCCGGCGAACGGCGAACAGACCAATTTCTGGCGGCTGGACCAGAACAACGCCTCGGTCCAGCAGGAGGCGACGGAGGCCGTCCACACCGAACTCGGCAGCGACGCCGAGAGCGGCCGGACCGTGATCATGACGTCGGGTCGGCAGGTCGAACACCAGGGCGGCGGCTCCGAGACGCGGAACAACAAGTACACCGCCGACCGCCAGCCGCACATGTACGCGGAGATCAGCCCGGATCTGGCCGAGGAACTCGACGTTATCGGGGGCGACGATCACGTGGTCGTCACCTCCGCCGACAAGGGCTCGATCCTGGTGAAGGCCAAGGTGACGAACCGGGTCAACGGGGAGGAACTCTTCTTGCCCTACCACTGGGGCGGCGTCTTCCACGGACAGAGCCGTTCCGAGGAGTGGCCCGAGGGAACCGAGCCGCTGGCGATCGGCGAGAGCGCGAACATCATCACGCCGAGCGGGTTCGACGCCGAGACGCAGATGCAGGAGACGAAGTCCGGCGTGGTCCACGTCCAGAAGGCCACGGAGGAGGTGGTCGACGATCTCGGCATGGAGTTCATCGACTACCCGCAGGACGAACTCGGGCTCGGGCGTCAGAAGCAGTACGACGTCCGCGACTGGGACATGTACGAGGGAGGGACAACACAATGACACAGGAAGAACCGTCCGGCGACGTCATGAGCCAGGGCGTCATGAGCACCGGCGAGGGGATGCGGATTTTTCCCGACGTCGAGGCCTGTATCGACTGCGGCGGCTGCGTCGTCGCGTGCAAGCGCACCTGGGACCGCGAGATCAGCAACCAGCGCATCGACATCACGACGATGCTCGAGGGAACCGCGGGCGCCCAGGGCGAGAACGCACAGAAGACGGCCCAGCTCGAGGCCGGGGAGAACCCCGGCGAGACGAGCCTGCCGATGCAGTGCTACCACTGCGCGGAGGCGCCCTGCGTCTCGGTCTGCCCGACCGACGCCCTGCAGAAGGAAGACGACGGCTTCGTCACGGTGACCGAAGACCTCTGCGTGGGCTGTCAGTACTGCCTCTCGGGCTGTCCGTTCGGCGCGCCGCAGTTCCCCGACAGCGACGACGGCACGGCCCAGATCTTCGGCACCGGCGGTATCATGGACAAGTGTACCGGCTGTCGCGAGCGCCAGGAGGCCGCGAAGGGGCCCGCCTGCGCGGAGGAGTGTGCGACGAACGCGATCCTGGTCGGCGGCGCCGGCGAGATTGCCGACGAACTCGAGAAACGCGACAGCGGCCCGTTCTTCAACGAACAGGCCATGGAAATCATCTTCGGGGCGGAAGACGCCCGACTCTTCGAGTGACTCATGAACGACGAGAGACCATCGGACGACCCTGCTGACCGCGGTCGAAACGGCGCCGTAGACGGGGACTCGAGCGACGCCCCTCGAGCCGACGCCAGGCGCGACGAGCCGACGAGTACCGACCGTCCGCCCGGCGAGTCGGCCGGTCACGAATCGGGTGCGAGCACTGCCGGCACCGGTGCCGGATCCGCCGATACACCACCCACCGATCCCTCCGGCGACGGCGAACACACCGAAGTGGACCGCGATCCGGACGACGGGCTCTCCGATCGCGCCGCGTTCTGGATCAGCCTCGCGTTCGGCGTCGCGCTCGCGATCGGTTCCGCCGCGCTCGTCTCCGGTCGCGCACCGTTCTTCGAGGACCTGCTCCGGGTACGCCCCACCGTCGAGGGCGGCGGCATCGGCGCGGGCTGGGTCGTCGGGAACACGGAACCGATGCTCGAGTGGCTGATCGTGCTCGTTCACTTCGCCGACGTCGTCATGGGAATCTTCATTCTCGTGATCGTGTTCATCCACTGGGCGGCGTTCCGTCGCCTCGCCGCGCGGATGCAACCGCCCGGCGGAACGAGCCGAAAACCGGATCCGGCCGCGGCGACCGACGGGGGCTCGAGGGAGCCCCGTTCGGAGACGACAGAGACCGAGGGTGGTGACTCAGCATGACGAATCTCGACCACGGCAAGTTCTCGCGGACGACGACGACGTTTCACTCGCTGTTAGCCCTGACGGTGTTCGTTCTCTTCTTTACGGGGTACGCCATCGCGTTCAACACCGAACTGTGGTGGATGGTCGAACTGATGGGCGGCAACCAGGGCGTGCTTGCGATTCACCGGATCGCGGGCTTCGCGCTGATCGTCCTGACCGGGTTCTGGGTGCCGTACATGCTCCTGCGCTCGACGAGCAGGGCGAACTTCGGCTCGGTCTTGCCCGATCTGCGGGCCGATGTGGCGGCGTTTATCCAGGATGTCAAGTTCGCACTCGGCCGGGTCGATGAGCGACACCCGGCCGCCCGCCAGTTCGCGGGGTACAAGGCCGACGAGGTGCCGCTGCTGTCGTACGTCGGCAAGGGTGTGATCTGGATCTTTACGGTCGAACTCATCCTCCTGATGATCTCGGGGCTGCTCATCTGGCGGAAGGCGTGGCTGATCGACGTCTACAACTCCCAGTCGGTCGCGATGGCGTTCGTCGCATTCCACGGACTGCTCGGGATCATCATGCTGATGGGCGTGATGTTCCACACCTTCGAGCACGGGTTCCATCCCGCGTTCTACCCGGTCGAGATGAAGGCGTTCCTGCCGAAGGACCAGACGCCGAACTTCCACGGCGATCCCGACGAGTACGAGACGACCGGAATCGAGCGCCTTCGGCTCAAACCCTCCTGGCGGTGGGCGACGAACGTGATGGCGGTGCTGGTCGTCGTCGGTATCGTCAGCGTTCTGCTCGCCAGCCTCGACTACGGCGGGTATCCGATCCCGGACACGCTGGTGTTCGCCGAGGGGAGCGTCCTTCGGACGATCGGGATCAACATCGGGATGCTGGTCCTGCTTATCGGGCTGCTCCTCTCGGTGTACGGCAACGTCCTGCGGGCGCGATACCTGCGCCAACGTCAGGAACGGCCCGTTCCCGAGACGCCGGCCGCCGCCGGCGGTCAGCGGGACCGCGATCCTCGTCGGACCGACGGCGGCGAGGTCGACGCTCGAGGAGACGACGACCGATTCGACAGCTGATGCCCCCATTTTCGGGGAACGGATACCGGATACCGTCGAATTCCCGACGGATCCGGGACTTTACGGTATCGTACGTGGTGTGTTATGTTATGCCAGGAATCCTGTACTCAGCGTACGCGATCGCCGTCCTGGTCGTGGCCGCCGCCGGACTCCTCGCCGTCGTCTTCGGAACCCCCGACGTCGAAGGCCGCTCCGATTATCGATACGAGATCCTGACGATCGTCGCCACGGTATTCATCGCCGCAATGATCGGCGGCTTCGTCCTGTAATCGGGGCTGGAGCGCGGCCGCCGCGACGAGCCGTCGACGTAGTGAGCATCGCGGCACGGTATTAATGTTCGAACAATGACGGCAATTTGATTGATAGTGTTTCGAACAGAACCAGGGAGTGGGATGGGGGTAGTGAACATGTTTCGGCGCGTCATCGGGACCGAACCCGGATTGTACGAGTGTCGTCACTGCGGGACGAAACTCGAGTGCGAGCGGTCCGCGTGTCCCAACTGCGGCACCGGTGAGATCGCCCACTACGAGTTCTGAGTGCCACCAGTGGATCACAGGCGTGAGCGGTAACGGGTGTGTTGGATCCGCAAAGCGTGTGGTTCCGGGATCACGATCCCGGCGCGCTCGAGTGCGAAGGCGGACACGCTGCTTCTGGCCCGACGGAGGCTGGTCGAGCGGAACACTACTCACTTCGACGTCTTCGGCTGACACTGCGTTCAGCGGTGGTCAGGGGGATGACAACACGGCATCACTCGCATCGGTTACACTCAGACCTCTGGGAACTCGTAGATACTCACCCAGTGGTCGGGATGTTCGGCCTCGTGGGTACTGGCGTACCAATTGGCGTCGGCCCAGTCGGCGAACTCTCGATCGAGAGAACACCCGTCACACTGTAGCTTGTATGCCATGCATTACCATACGCCACACGCTCTCTTAAACGTTCGTTGTGAGTGTCAGCGACCGTCTCCGGAGGTAACCGCGGCCGCCAAGAACGATCTCTCAGGAGGATCTGTCACCGGGGACGAACTCTCTTCCGGGATGGGAAGGCGCTTTAACCAGCGCGTCCTCTCCACGAACAATGAGGCGACGTCGTATTCTGGCCGCCGGCGGAGTTCTCGTCGGTACGGCCGTCGCCGGCGTGGCGAGTGGGTCGTCGAACGAGCACGAACTGGTGTCGGCAGTCCGCCACCCCGGCGACGGGAACGAACCGGAGACGAACACGGAGTCGATTCTGTCGGACACAGTCCACGAGACGACACTATACGAGATCGATGCGCCACAGGACGGCCCCACTGCGATGGTTTTCGGCGGCATCCACGGAGACGAGTACAACGGGATCGACGTCGGACACGAGGTCGCCGACGAGTGGTACCCCGACGCCGGGACGCTCGTCGTCGTCCCCGAGACCGACCGCGTGGCCGTCGAAAACGACGAGCGCGAGGGGACCGACGGCGATCTGAACCGCCACTTTCCGGCCGACGGCGAACCGGAAAGCGAACTCGCCCGAGGCGTCTGGGAAGCGGTCGACCGACACGATCCGGACGTCGTCCTCGATCTCCACCGTTCGCTCGGCATCTACGGCGTCCACCAGCAGTACGTCGGTCAGGCGATCTTTCACTCGCCGGACGCCTACGGCGACGAACTCGCAGCCGTACTCAACGACGACGCCGTCCCGTGGTACCTGCCGATGCACCGGTTCGTCGCGAACGAGAGCCACCTTTCGGGCCCGCTGCTCTTTCACGAAGCCGCACGCGAACTCGACGCTACGACGTACCTCTTCGAGACGACCAGTTACCTTCTCGACCGCGAGACCAAAAACGAGATGACGCGCGTAGTGACCGCAGCCCTGCTCGAGCGCCACGGCCTGCTCGAGACGGAGGACGACCGATGACCGTCCCGCTGCGCCGCGTACTAACGGCACCCGTGACGATCGCCACCTACCTCCTGCTGGTCGTTCCGCTGGCGCTCGGCTGGCTCAAGACGTCGCTGCTATCGCCGCTCGCCCTCCCGGGGTACCTGATCTACGTGATCGGAACGGCCATCGGCAACATTTTCGCCTCACGGCTTGCCTTCTGGGTCTACTGGATCCCGTTTCTCGTCGGCTGCTACGGCGTCGCCGTCACCGTCGGCTACGGGTACGAACTGTTTCGCGAGCAGTTCCAGACCGCCTCGAACGACGAGCCGCGACGCTGACGCGAACGAACGGCTTCTTCCGACTTCTCGGCCGTCTCCGTTCTACAACGCAGCTGCGGGGCTCGAGTCCCCTGTTCGCTAACGCGTCGACTTCACTTTGATAACTGCTAGCAACCCTTATGGTGTGTGCGTCCATATGCCTCGATGTACACACCGATATGTCATCCAGGCCCCGACCGTTCCGATCAACTTCCCTCTCGCTCTCGCTCGAAGAACGCTGGACGCTCCACCACGTGTTGCTCCACAGAATCGAGCAAGAAGAAACCGCTACGAACGCAACCGACGTCGACTCGCCGCCGCTAGAACTCTATCAGTCGTTCGACACGGTCGACGACGGGGAACTTCGCTTTACCGACGCCCAGCTCGAGGCAATCCAGAACGTGCTCGCCGAGTACCAGCGGTCGACCGACTGGTGGGAACTCGAGCGATCCCGCATCGAGCACCTGCTCGAGCGCGTGACGACCGCGCTCGAAAACGATCGACTCCCGGCGAACTGAGTTCGCCCCGCGACGACCGATTCGTGTCTCACCGCTACCCCGTCAGACCGTGCGACGGAGCTTCGTGGGGCCAACGCAGCATTACAGGAACGGACAGTCCTCAGTTCCCATTTTTCCGAGGAACTGCGTGGACTCGTCATCGCTCGAACCGTCGGTTTCCTCCGAGTTCGTCGACTCGTCCGCGGAGCCGTACGCCGATTTCTCGTCCGGTTCGTCGTCGAGCTCTTCACTGTCCGGTTGTGATTCGGACTTCGAATCCTCGTCTTCAGCTTCGGTTTCGTCGTCTTCGGGCCGTTCGTCGGCCCCGCCCGCTGATTCCTCCTCGGTCTCGGTATCAGGGTCTTCGCTTTCGCCGCCGGACTGGTCGTCTTCAGTTTCAGCGTCGGATTCTTCGTCCTCCTCGACGTCGTCCGGTGACTCCTCCGGATCGTCTTCCGGTTCCGCTTCGGGCTCAGTATCGTCGTCCGCTTCCGGCTCCTCCTGTTCGCTCGTCTCTGCGGGCGCGTCCTCGATTCGCGCTTCAATCCAGTTGAGGATCGATTGCGTACCATGGTGTGGTGCGGCCGTCTCGCCCGCGAGTACCAGTTGCGGTGTGAACGCGACTCCGTCGGTGGCAGCTGTGGCAGCGATCTGCTCGACTGCCGCGTCGTACTGCCCGTCCTCGGCACGGTCGACGGTCGCGTCGGCGTTCGAAACGTCGGCGGACCGAACTCGCGACGCCAGTTCGTCGTAATCGACGTAGCCCGACGGTCTGTCCGCGAACGTCTCGTAGTAGAACTGCCAGTAGTTGTCCGGGTCCTCGTCCCAGACTGCGAGCCCGACGGCCGCGATACGCGGGTCACTATCGGAGATGAAGTAACTCGAGGTAGTTCCCGGTTCGTACGTCAGATTGTGGAACTCGAGGTTGAGCCGTCCCGTAACGACGAACTCCTCCATAATCGGCCCGAGGTTGCCGAAGACGAAGCCCTCGGTGACCGGACACTTGAAGTTCCCGTAGATTTTCGCCGTCGGTGCATCGCCGTTGGTCCCCATTGTGGGGTACGTCCGACTATCCGCATCGTCCGGGACGGGCGCGTTAGCGACCGGTGACGATGAGTTCGCCGACGTGATGCCGGCGATACCGAGTAGTGAAAGGGTCCCTGTAGCTGTGAGTACGCTTCGACGTGTCGTTTGCTTCCGTCGCATCGGTCGGTGATCCTCACGGGGGTATTATAAATCAATTCCGCCGTTATTCTTCCTTATCATGACTTTATGAGACTTATACCGATTCCAGACACTCTCCGATACTGCAACTACGTTCTGGACTGTTCGGCTACGCGCCGAGAGCAGCTTCTCCTCGACCAAAATCGCAAGAGTGCGCCGTTGTTCGCTCTCCAGAACGGTTATTCGAACCCCTCTTCGAGTTGCGATTCTCGAACCGGCTACGATTCGCTTGCCGATGTCTGTAATAAAGACCGTACCAAACATGTATGGTGTCACCGATTCTCTCGTTCCGTTGACCACGATCCACACAGACATATCATACGTTCTTCATTCTGGACGATCCGACGTCGGAATCGAGTCGGCGCAGGCCGAGGAGGTCAGTACCGTCTCGAGATGCTCGTCAGATACTGCTACCAGAGCGTCGCAGACGGAAAGACGCTTGAGGAGGCTCGAGGCCGGAGGGGGTTCGCATAGTCGGTGCCACAGAAGGTATCGCGAGTTCTCGGTATCACACTCGGTCGTTCCAGACTACTAATGTAGTTTACGTACGCGACGGATGCCGAAGCTTTGGATACTACGACACTCCGACCGGTAGTAAATTCGCTCCCGACTGCGGCTGGTTCTCGCAGAACGAACCCACTCGTCGTGGCGAAACGGACCCTCTCACTCCCGGGCCCGGATACCAGGCCTTTCGTAGTTGGCGGTGAACCATTGCTCGTCGCAACGGGTGCTGATTCGCCGATCGGCGGAGTCAGTGAGCTCACGGTAGTGGAAGGAATACTGCCGAAATGAACCGCGACACTTCTCAGCCTTCGACCGTGATTGCAGGAGTGGCGCTGTACACACTTCCTTGACTGCACGAACCGAACCAGACTCAAATCGGTATAGTAACAACTAAAACGATTTACACACCGACCACACTGTCCGCGGTTCTCGCTTGCTTCGCTCGCTCCGACCCGCGCACCCGTCGTGCGATCTGATATGCATTGACTTTCAGTAGCTACTATAATTCAGTCGGACCAGTATCGATGTCAGGACGAGCATCTGGATCTGGGCTCCTGCTAACCCCGACTTACCGCGTGGGCGAGCAGACTGTTTCGGAGAGTCGCTTTCCCCTTCGCCAACCGATTGGCGGTGAACTTCGTGTTATAACTGTGACGGAAGAACCGCCAAAAGGTGCTTGCGAACGCTTGGTACTACCTACCTTTGGCGACGCGGTTCGCAGGCCTTAAGTACCAACCAGCGATTACAAAGTAATACGAAGGAAATGAGGATCCCACCCCTGCGGTCTTCCGTACAGATGGGATCTGATGTTAGCTTTGACAGTTCGGTGACGCTCGATCGGTCGTCGATCACGTCATCGAACGTGGACCATAGCAAGTGAGTGTGTATTCATTACATACTCCGCCAAACCCCCCGGCTCTGCCGGGGATAGAGCACTCCGGTTGATCCTGCCGGAGGCCATTGCTATTGGAGTCCGATTTAGCCATGCTAGTTGCACGAGTTTAGACTCGTAGCAGATAGCTCAGTAACACGTGGCCAAACTACCCTACAGAGCGCGATAACCTCGGGAAACTGAGGCTAATAGCGCATACGGCTCACCACCTGGAGTGGTGTGAGCTCGAAACGCTCCGGCGCTGTAGGATGTGGCTGCGGCCGATTAGGTAGACGGTGGGGTAACGGCCCACCGTGCCAGTAATCGGTACGGGTTGTGAGAGCAAGAGCCCGGAGACGGTATCTGAGACAAGATACCGGGCCCTACGGGGCGCAGCAGGCGCGAAACCTTTACACTGCACGCCAGTGCGATAAGGGGACTCCAAGTGCGAGGGCATAGAGCCCTCGCTTTTCGTGACCGTAAGGTGGTCACAGAATAAGTGCTGGGCAAGACCGGTGCCAGCCGCCGCGGTAATACCGGCAGCACGAGTGATGGCCGCTCTTATTGGGCCTAAAGCGTCCGTAGCTGGCCGCGCAAGTCCATCGGGAAATCTCTCCGCCTAACGGAGAGGCGTCCGACGGAAACTGCGTGGCTTGGGACCGGAAGATCCAGAGGGTACGTCCGGGGTAGGAGTGAAATCCTGTAATCCTGGACGGACCACCGGTGGCGAAAGCGCTCTGGAAAGACGGATCCGACGGTGAGGGACGAAAGCTCGGGTCACGAACCGGATTAGATACCCGGGTAGTCCGAGCTGTAAACGATGTCTGCTAGATGTGGCACAGGCTACGAGCCTGTGCTGTGTCGTAGGGAAGCCGTGAAGCAGACCGCCTGGGAAGTACGTCCGCAAGGATGAAACTTAAAGGAATTGGCGGGGGAGCACTACAACCGGAGGAGCCTGCGGTTTAATTGGACTCAACGCCGGACATCTCACCAGCATCGACAGTATGCAATGAAGGTCAGTGTGATGAGCTTACTGGAGCTACTGAGAGGAGGTGCATGGCCGCCGTCAGCTCGTACCGTGAGGCGTCCTGTTAAGTCAGGCAACGAGCGAGACCCGCACCCTTAATTGCCAGCAATACCCTTGTGGTAGTTGGGTACATTAAGAGGACTGCCAGTGCCAAACTGGAGGAAGGAACGGGCAACGGTAGGTCAGTATGCCCCGAATGTGCTGGGCAACACGCGGGCTACAATGGTCGAGACAGTGGGATGCTACGCCGAAAGGCGACGCTAATCTCCGAAACTCGATCGTAGTTCGGATTGAGGGCTGAAACTCGCCCTCATGAAGCTGGATTCGGTAGTAATCGCGCTTCAGAAGAGCGCGGTGAATACGTCCCTGCTCCTTGCACACACCGCCCGTCAAAGCACCCGAGTGAGGTCCGGATGAGGCCCCTGTATAGGGGTCGAATCTGGGCTTCGCAAGGGGGCTTAAGTCGTAACAAGGTAGCCGTAGGGGAATCTGCGGCTGGATCACCTCCACAGACCGGGACTGGGGCGTTGCCCCAGCCCACCTAACAGCGGTTCCACGTTCGATCGGCGCTCAACTGGCCGATCGAGCACCTTTGAACTGTCAAAGCTAATGCTTCGCTCCCTTCGAGCCATCATGGGTTCGAAGGGATGGGCCCATAGCTCAGTGGTAGAGTGCCTCCTTTGCAAGGAGGATGCCCAGGGTTCGAATCCCTGTGGGTCCATCACTCGGAGGAAACCCTCGAATCGTTCCCCTTAAGTGGGTCCGGTTCCGAGGATTGAATCCGAACGAACCGATGCACCAGCCCGCGCAAGTGTGGCTGGGAAGGGTTAATGCAGGCTTGCCGTCTACAAGCGTGCAAATGAGACCGTGTGTACGTGTAGTCCAGGCGTCCACTGGACCCGTTCCCGGGTCACTCTACGGTTGCAACGCCGCGTTGCAACCCCGATCCGACGAACGTGGCTACTGTGCCAGCTGGTGGATCGCTCGGCTTGAGAGCTGAAGAAGGACGTGCCAAGCTGCGATAAGCCCAAGGGAGCCGCACGGAGGCAAAGAACTTGGGATCTCCGAATGGGAATCCCCACCGCAATTGCTTCGCGCAATGGGGAACGTCGAGAATTGAAACATCTTAGTATCGACAGGAAAAGAAAACGTAACGTGATGTCGTTAGTAATGGCGAATGAACGCGATACAGTCCAAACCGAAGCCCTTACGGGCAATGTGGTGTTCGGACTGACGATCACTCTCCGAAATACAACACGAAGTCTCCTGGAACGGAGTACGACACAGGGTGACAGTCCCGTACTGTTGCAGAGTAAGAGACGAGTCAGCTCCAGAGTAGCGGGGATTGGATATTCCTCGTGAATGTTGCAGGCATCGACTGCAAAGACTAAACACTCCTCAAGACCGATAGCGAACAAGTAGCGTGAGCGAACGCTGAAAAGCACCCCGAGAAGGGAGGTGCAATAGGGCGTGAAATCAGTTGGCGATAGAGCGACGGGGCACACAAGGTCCTGATCAAAACGAACTGGGTGCGAACCCATAGTAGGACGATCAGGAAGCCGGTGTTCCGTCGTACGTTTTGAAAAACGAACCAGGGAGTATGCCTGTTTGACGAGTCTAACCGGATTATCCGGGGAGGCGTAGGGAAACCGACAGGGCCGCAGCGCTTTGCGTGAGGGCCGCCGTGTTCAAGCGCGGGGAGTCAAACGGGCATTACCCGAAACTGGATGATCTAGGCGTGAGCAAGATGAAGCGTGCCGAAAGGCACGTGGAAGTCTGTTAGAGTTGGTGTCCTACAATACCCTCTCGTGACTTACGTCTAGGGGTGAAAGGCCCATCGAATCCAGAAACAGCTGGTTCCAACCGAAACATGTCGAAGCATGACCTCTGCTGAGATAGTTCGTGAGGTAGAGCGACGGATTGGGGGACCGCACTCCGAGAGGAGTGCGCCCCCCCTGTCCAACTCCAAACTTACGAACGTCGTTTGACGCAGGGAGTCCGGTGCACGGGGTAAGCCTGTGTACCGTGAGGGAGACAACCCAGAGCTGGGTTAAGGTCCCCAAGTGTAGACTAAGTGCGATCGAAGGTGGTCTCAAGCCCTAGACAGCCGGGAGGTGAGCTTAGAAGCAGCTACCCTCTAAGAAAAGCGTAACAGCTTACCGGCCGAGGTTTGAGGCGCCCAAAATGATCGGGGCTCAAGTCTACCACCGAGACCTAGCAGCACCACTCAACTGGTGATCTCGTAGGTTGGCGTTCTGTTCGGGCGGAAGCACGGTCGAGAGATCGTGTGGACCGTTCAGTAACGAAAATCCTGGTCATAGTAGCAGCGTTAGTCGGGTGTGAACCCCGACGGCCGAATGAGTAAGGGTTCCTCAGCAATGCTGATCAGCTGAGGGTTAGCCGGTCCTAAGTCAGCCCGTAAGTCGAAGCTGACAACAGGGAAATAGGTTAATATTCCTATGCCAGTGTGTACTCAAAGCCAACGCTTTGGGGCCGCCTCTGCCGGGCATTCGCCCGGTCGAACAGTCGAAATTCGTGGAAGCCGTAATGGCACGAAGCGAACGAATGGCTGGATAGCGCAAGAGAGGTCAACCTAGAGCCCGTGAAAAGGCAAACACACTGTCCGTACCGAGATCCGACACAGGTACTCATGGCGGCGAAAGCCAAGGTCTGTCGGGATCAACCGACGTTAGGGAATTCGGCAAGTTAGTCCCGTACCTTCGGAAGAAGGGATGCCTGCCTCGGAAAGAGGCAGGTCGCAGTGACTCGGGCGCTCCGACTGTCTAGTAACAACATAGGTGACCGCAAATCTGCAAAGACTCGTACGGTCACTGAATCCTGCCCAGTGCGGGTATCTGAACACCCCTTACAAGGGGACGAAGGACCCGTTAACGGCGGGGGTAACTATGACCCTCTTAAGGTAGCGTAGTACCTTGCCGCTTTAGTAGCGGCTTGCATGAATGGATCAACGAGAGCGCCACTGTCCCAACGTTGGGCCCGGTGAACTGTACTTTCCAGTGCGGAGTCTGGAGACCCCCAAGGGGAAGCGAAGACCCTATAGAGCTTTACTGCAGGCTGTCACTGAGACGTGGTCGCCATTGTGCAGCATAGGTAGGAGGCATTACACAGGTAGCCGCGCGCGCTCACCGAGCCATCATTGAAATACTACCCGATGGTGACTGCGACTCTCACTCCTGGCGGAGGACACTGGTAGCCGGGCAGTTTGACTGGGGCGGTACGCGCTTGAAAAGATATCGAGCGCGCCCCAAGGTTTCCTCACCCGAGTCGGAGACTCGGGAAAGAGCGCAAGAGCATACGGAAGCCTGACAGTGTCCGGCACAACGACGGACGCTGACGCGAAAGCGTGGTCTAGCGAACCAATTATCCTGCTTGATGCGGGAAATTGCTGACAGAAAAGCTACCTTAGGGATAACAGAGTCGTCACTCGCAAGAGCACATATCGACCGAGTGGCTTGCTACCTCGATGTCGGTTCCCTCCATCCTGCCCGTGCAGAAGCGGGCAAGGGTGAGGTTGTTCGCCTATTAAAGGAGGTCGTGAGCTGGGTTTAGACCGTCGTGAGACAGGTCGGCTGCTATCTATTGGGGGTGTTACGGTATCTGACGGGAACGTTCGTATAGTACGAGAGGAACTACGAATGGATGCCACTGGTGTACCGGCTGTTCGAAAGAGCACGTGCCGGGCAGCCACGCATCACGGGGTAAGAGCTGAACGCATCTAAGCTCGAAACCCACCTGGAAAAGAGATACCACCGAGATCACTCGTAGAAGACGAGTTCGATAGACTCGGGGTGTACGTGCCAAGGCAACGAGGCATTGAGCCCGCGAGCACTAACTGATCGAGCCACACAATCATAACCGCATTCGGATCAACAGTACCCGCGAACGGGTCCGGACGCAAACTGGACTACACATACACACGGTCACAAGCCACCGATATTGGCATGATCACGGTTCGATTCCGTGAATCGGCGTTACGGCGGCCACAGCGGCGGGGTTCCTCCCGTACCCATCCCGAACACGGAAGATAAGCCTGCCTGCGTTTCGGTCAGTACTGGAGTGCGCGAGCCTCTGGGAAATCCGATTCGCCGCCTCCACTCATACTGCAACTCTTCGCATCCACCAGCGGGTGCGCTCTCGTGGGGTGGCTTTGCCACTCCACTACTCAGTTTGTTCATAATAGAGCGTTCAGTCCGTCACCAATTCGGAACGAGAATCAGGATTGACCGAGGATCTACGTCTCTCTGTAACAGAACGTTACGAATAGAAAGCGGACGAGGGAGCCATAGCGGTAACCGCTCAGTGCTGATAAAACGAGCTTACTCAGAGATGGTTCCGATACCCCAGTTCAGTAATCGGATAGAGCGAGCAGATGATGATCACTACGGTGACTTCTGAACGATAGCGAACCAGAAGTCCTCGATAGACTGGACGAACTCAACGAACTCGTCGGGCTCGACCGGTTTCTGAATATAGGAATCGGCATCGATCCCGTACGACTGGATGATATCTTCTCCCACCTCCGAACTCGTGAGCACGATGACCGGGATTTCACTCAGAGCCGATTCGTTTTTCAGTTCCGATAATACGTCCATACCATTTTTTCCAGGCAACTGAGGCTCGAGTAAGACGATATCGGGACGAGGTTTGTCCGAGTGGTCGTTCCGTTGATACAGGAAATCGAGAGCCGATTCCGCGTCGGAGACGGTGTGAATTGTATTCAGAAGTTTTGCGTCGTTGAAATTCTCCGTGAAGAGGCGGCTGTCTCCGGGATTCGGTTCGATCAGCAAAATGTCAATCATGTCGTCAATTTGTTCATCTGACGTCCCCATCTGAGACCGTTATGCGTACAAGTTTAAAACAACGAGGTTACTCGCGGTGGACAGTCTTTTCATCCGGTAGTTAGTACCTGTGAAAAGGGACGGAAATCGATCCTCGTCGCCTCCAGTTGAGTCCGGATGGACTCCGATGAGCGACCAGTCTCGGATTTCGTCTACGGAATTCCCTCGAGTGAGTCCCTGGTCGCTTCCCTCGAGAGCGTCGAACTCACCGAGGACGCAGTAGCGAACGCGGGGTTCCTCACACCTCGTCAGAAAGACGAGTTAGTCGCCGCTGTCCAGCAACTCCGGGACGCTGACGCTGATCGGTACGGCAGCGAACAGAAGGTGGTCTTTCTCGACGCTGAGGCTGGATTTTCCCTCGAGAGCCCGGTTCAGAGCGACAAAACCGCCAACGAATCCGATCGTGGCGTCGCCTTCGTCCAGGGACATCGAGACGTGTCCGCGACGGCGCTTCGGGAGGGGCCGGCGAAAACGTCGACACTCGAGGAGTCGTGACGGCGACCTGCTTCGGAGTTAGAAAAGCATTCGAAAGGCAGAATGTAAATCCCGTTACCGTAATAGTGCTGTCAGAGACGTCCCGAGAGTAACCGTGTATAGGACGAACGGATTGAGCAGATTTGAACTACGCCGAGACGTTTTCACTTGCGCTGCGCGCGCCTCTTCTATTTGCCGTAACAATTTTTGGGCGACGTACTCGTCGCTTCGCTCCTCGTAATTTGTCGCTCAAAAATGGGTTGGGGCAGATTTGAACTGCCGACTTCCTCCGTGATTCAGTCGGAGAGCCCCGCTGTGGCGCGATTCGGAGATGAAAACCATGCCCGAATCAATCGCGCCAGATGAAGCGATCGACCTCTACCTGAAAGATCGCAAGGCCGAGGTCACCAAGTCGACGTACAGAAACCACAAGTACCATCTCAAGCGCTTCCTCGAGTGGTGCGACGAGTACGAGTTCGACGATATGAGCGAGATGACCGGGAGGCGTATCTACGAGTACAAGGTCTACCGTCGAGACGAGGGAGACGTCAATTCAGTCACGCTCTCGAACCAACTCAGCACCTTTCGAGTCTTCTTACGCTTCTGTGAGAAGCTCGATTTCGTCGAGAAGGGGACAGCGGAGAGCGTGATGATGCCGGACATCGACCCCGGTGAGAACGCCCGAGACATCGCTATCGACTCGGAGACGGCCGATGAGATACTCGACTACCTGACGAAGTTTGAATACGCGACGCTCCGCCATGCCCTATTCTACGTGCTCTGGCACACTGGCATGCGTACTGGGAGCGTTCACTCGCTCGATCTCGACGACTACCATCCCGATGAGCAATATCTCGAGGTTCGCCATCGCCCGGAGCAGGGCACTCGACTCAAGAACAAGCAGAGCGGCGAGCGCGAGGTCAATCTGAAAGCGGAAGTCTGCGAAGTACTCGACGACTATATTCAGATGAAACGCTGCGAGGTCGAAGACGACCATGGACGCGAGCCGCTATTCTCGACCAAAAGTGGTCGCGTCTACAAGTCCCAGATCCAGAAGCACATCTATACTCTGACTCGACCCTGCCACTATACGGGCGAGTGTCCCCATGATCGAGATCTCGAGGAGTGTGAAGCGAGTACATTCGACCACGCAAGCAAGTGCCCTTCGAGCGTCAGTCCCCATCCGATTCGACGGAGCGCGATCACTGCTCATCTGAACGCAGACGTCCCCAAGGAGATCACCGCTGACCGGGTCAATGTCAGCGTCGAGGTCTTGGACAAACACTATGACGCCCGTTCAGAGACAGAGAAGCGGGAACTTCGGAAGGGGTACTTGGAGAACATCTGACTCGAGACGACCCCCTCATTTCCACTGCGATTTGAGGCCGCTTCATTCCCGTCCTCTGCGATCCGACGAGATTCACTGAGGGAATGGTCTGCCTTCTAACTAATCGGCATGACGAGCGGCTGAGTGCCGCTCACGAGATCGTCGCTAATCCTCGTCTTCCTGAACGAGTCCAGACTTCACGTCCGAGAGCACCTGTCTCGTTCGTTCTGCTTGCTCCTCCAGACTAAGATCCGCAGGGTAACTGTAGACGTATCGACCGCTCTGATACGCCTCGTTGATCTGCCCCTCCGAATCCTTCATACGAATGTAGTCGATCTCGGATTGCTGCGCGAATCCGTCAACGATATCGGGCGATTTGAGATTATTGTCCCGAGAGCCCGTACTGAACTCGGCCCGGATCGTATCTTCACCAGCGTCCTCGACATGCTCCTCGACGTCCGAGTCAACGTCTGCTTCATCCCTATCGAGTTCGGCGATCTCCTCGAGTTTCATGCCCCGAACGCGGAATGCGCTCTCGTAGAAGTCCCACATCTGTTCTCGCGTGAATCGGTTGTAGCGGTTACACTCGAAGCCGATCTCGAATGAATCCTCCCCGATGAAATACTCGAGGGCATCATCATCGTAGACGCCAGAAGTGGACTCGTACGCATAGTCACCGTCTCGAGTAAGGAGGAAACGCATAATCCGAGCGATGTTACCCTCGCCAATCACGACTTCCCCTTCTTCGATCTCTCGTCGTTCCTCGGTGACCTCCTGAACAAACCGAGCGAAGATGTAGTCATCGCCAACTACGTACTCGTCTTCAGATGATTCGACAGAAACACCCCGCTTCTCCCCCTCGTATCCGTAGATTCCATCAATCTCCTCCGCGATGGCGTCCATCGGCGGAATCCCCTCCGTAGTTTCGACCTCCCCAAATCGATATTTTGCCTTTGGCATAGCAGCAACAAGTCACTGTATAAGTAAATGCTTTTCTAACGAACATCAGTATCGGTTACTGGATCTCGTCGATGGAATAGCAGGTATTCAGCAGTGAGACAAACCGAGAACGAGGCAATTTTGGAGAATGACTTATCTGTTGACTCGTAGTAATCTCGAGTATGGGATTCGCACAGGCATTCGAGGACGCTGGCGCGATTATCACGCTCATCGGACTCCTCCCTGCAGTGTTCATTGTCCTCGCGATGACTCGGAACATGACTAACCCCGAGTACGACATGACCGCTGCGTTCAATGCGGGGATGGAGTCGATCGTACAGGCACTAGTCCCCGCTATCGGTCTAACTCTCGTCCTCGCAGCTGCTATCTTTCTGATTCAGGTCGGCTCCGAAGGGCGCTAATCGTCGAGTTGCTTTCTACGGCTCGAGAATGCTCGTAGAACGAATTTCGATCCTGGAGCAGCGGAAAGCATCGGAGCGCCTCGAGTGCCGACTTTTCGTCCCTCAAATCGCGTCCTACCCGCTTTGACGAGATCGGGTTACTCGAGGTTAGTCGTATTCGTTCAGTCGATCTCGGAGCATCTCGAACGCTGCGAACCCAGTCTCGACGTCTGATGAGCCGGGAATTACTACTCGTCCAGATGCGAAGATGAGGAGCACTGCTTGAATGTCGGACGGACGGTATACCAGTCCCGGAAATTGCTCGGGTTCGTACTCGGTCTGCTCAAACCCAAATCGTACTACTAACTCGTTCAAGTCTACGCTCTGCTCAAGGTCGCCTACTACAACGACATTCTTGACCTCGAACGTCGGGTTTAAACCTCTAATGTCGAGAGACTCCAACGAGTCTATTAGCCAGTTCTGCGCTTTCTCTGCCTCCTCAATGGACGTTGCGCCCGAGATATGGTAAGACCCAGACTCGTAGACGGTTACGAGCGGACTGTCTTCCTGATCGCGTAGGTAGAGCGTTGGCGTCTGATACTCGTCACTCGCACCCTTGACCTCCGTCGCATCGATATCCTCACCGACGGCGCGAATCTCGAGTTCCCGTCCTACATTGCCAGCAGCGACGACGTTGACGACCTCTGGCATCACATAAACTCGGAGAGTTCAGAGTTGGCCTCCTGCTCATCGGGTCCACCGCCGATCTCGAATGTATGAGTTCCGAGTTCCTCCAGAGTATCCACGTCCTCGACCATTATCTCGGACGACATACCTTTCTCGTTTCTCCGGTTCGTCACACCCATAGTCAACTCTTGGAAGTCCTCAACGCTAGTCTCAATCCCGGCTGCTGATAATACCAACTCGTCGAGCCGGTCTTGTGCGCCTTCCTCCCCGTTCTCGAAAGCGATGTATGCATCCCGCAATTCTTCGACGACCTCCTCTGACATCTCTGGTAGATTCAGAGCGGGAACTTGCTGCGTCTCGTAGGTCATCATCTCCAGCATTCCACGCCCTTCGTTACGCCCCCAAGTCTCTACGACTGCCTGATACACTGTCGAGTTCAGGTATCCGAGGAGAGCGTACTCGTCGACCTCCGACTTGACGTCGAGGCAGTACAGTCTATCATTGACGATGAGTCCCTCGTTCCGGCTGGCGAAGACCCGATACTTGAATCCCTTTGGGTGAACGATGTCCGCAGGTTCGACGTCTCCTAAGTCAAACCAGACCTCACGTGTAGCACAGGTACGGTTCTCGTTGTATCCTTGTGCTTCACCTTCTTTGATGTAAGCGAGCGCTCGTTCGTATCCATCCTGCTTGAGCGCATTCTTTACTCGCTGCTCAAGGTCACCACCGCGTACATCATCACGCGTACGTACTTCCTCGATATAGTCGTGAAGATGGAAGACGTAGAGGTCTGTCGTTTCCTCCGTCAGTGGGACCCCCTTCTCCATCTGCTTAATCCATTTCACCAGTGGCGTCACGAATCGATCATCGATTCCGATCTGCTCGAGATTCTCCTCCTCGATATAGAAGAAGCCGTTTGCGCCGGATTTCAGACCATAGCGGCAGTCGGACAACAGCTCGTCGAGTTGTACCATATTCGGGTTCTCCAGAAGTTCAATGAAGGCTTTCGGGGCCGTCAGATAGTATCGAACCTTCTTTGTCTCCTTGTCCATCAACGTCCCCTGATTGACTGCCACTGTTCGGTAGGCCTCTCGGTTCTGGACGAGGATTTCCCGGTCAGTGTCCAGCCCGTAGTCGAAGTTGACCGTATCGAGTATGTCCTCGACTTCCATCGAATCCCGAATCTGGATGAACTTGGTCGTGTTCTGCCGGCGTTCTTCCTCATCCTCGCATTTCTCGAGTAGGATTAGCGCGCCGTCTACGAACGCATCTTCAAATGCACGAGCGCCAAAGCCGACGACTGCCTCGAGTTTATACTCACTGAAGACGAACTCTTGGAAGTCCTCACCGTAGCCCGTCATCATCCACTTCGTCGGAATAATGAACCCGAGACGACCGCCGTCATCGAGGAACTGAGTCCCATGAGTCACGAAGTAGACGTAGGCGTCAGATCGCTTACTCAGACGCTTGTTTCCGTCGTGATACGGCGATTTACCACTTCCGAACTCTTTCAGATGGCTTCGGAAATGCTCCTTGGTCGGATAGAGGCTCCCCTGATCGATATATGGCGGATTCCCGATTACAGCGTCGAAGGTTCCCAGTACCTCCTGCTCTCCACCGTCGACCCTCGACGTCTCCAAGAACGCCGTCTCTGGGTCAATATTGAAGAAACTATCGTGGAACAGGTGAAGCCGGTCAGTCCGCTCTGAAATGTTCTGACTGGCGACGTTGAGCGCCGTCAGATGGAGCGGGAAGCGGTTGATATCGACGGCAACGAGATGGTCGACAATCTCCTGATGGGACGCGGTTGGTGCCATATCCGCGACTTGCTTGTACGCTTCAACGGTGAAGGTTCCGCTCCCTGACGCTGGATCGAGCACACGAGGGTGACCATCCTCCTTCGGCTGAATCGACCAATCGCTAATTGTTTCGGCGATCTTGGGATGGGTGTAGAATTGACCGAGGGCCTTTCGTTCATCTATCGGAATGAGTTCCTCATAAATTTCTCCGAGGAGGTCCTCGTCCAGCGCAACGATCTCCTCCGCTTCAATGTTCGAGAGAAAGTCCTCCAGCGTTCGCAGTGTCTTCTTGTTCTGCGGGAAATCGGCGAATAGACTGCTTCCACTGTTGAAGATTGGTTCGTAGTCGATCTCCTCAATGATGGTCTCGAACTGGTTCTGAAGATGATTTTCGAGGTTCGAGAGCGTCGTATGCTCGTGTAGCGAGTCGAGTTCAAAACCACTCTCCGTCTCTATCTCAACTACCGTATCTCCAACTTCAGGATCGTACTGGGGTTTCGTCTTTTCCCTGACGACCTCGTAGAACAGGACCTTGTTGGTGAGTAGATAGGCGTACTGCTTACCTGCAATCTCGAACTGCTCATCCTCATCGAGACTACCGTAATCGTTCTCTGCTACCCATTCGTCGAACTGTTGGGTGAAGCGTTCGTTTCGACCGTGCTTTTTCTCGGCGAGTGCTGCATACGACGGCCAAATCGACGAATGGAATGAGCGCAGGACCCCGACAACTCGCTCACGCTCTGACTGATCCGGTAGCGACTGCTCCTCGTGGACGTGCTCGACGACGCCAAGTAGTTGCGGGATAGCCTCCTCGAGTTGGACCTCGCGGAGGTTGAAGTAGTAGAAGTCGACGTCCTGCATCTCGATCTCCCCTTGATCGTGGTACAGAAAGAGGTCGTTTGAGTTGCAGGTGGCGTAGAACTCGGCATCTAACTCATCTGCGTATCCTCGCGCCTGCTTTACGACTTCGTGCTCTCGAGGATAGATATCGTCCCGCTTGACCTCGATCACGACTTCGCCGTTCAGTGCACTGGGAATGTAGATATCAGCGAACCCAGATTCGGTCGTCTTTTCTGACACTGGCTCCTCGAATAGCGTCTCGTTCTCGTCGATATAGTCGAGAAGTCGGGTGTAGAGAATCCCGTGAAATTTGGCCTCCTTAGCGGACATACGTCATAGGTGATATCCAGCCATCAAAATAGTGACGAATGTACTGGTCGGTGTCCCTCCGAGAAACAATACCGGAATCAAGCACGCCTATCATCAAGTAGCAGGGTCAGAATCGCGTCAGACGAATGAGAATGCCGTGAGAACAATTTCTCCATCAGAGGCAGCGTGGTAGTCTGCTAAATATTATCGCTGCTCATACGGCGCGTGAGTGCCGCCTACGAAGAATCGGTATTCTCGGCATCTCCTCGTTGCTCATCGATCCGTTCCTGAGTACTCTCGTTCAAGCCTCCTCGTTTCCTTGGGATATCCTCCTCGTACATCCAGATGCCAACGAGTAGCGGATGAACGTTATACCGTAGTCCGATTTCTCCTCGGCGCATATCTTCATCCCAGTACAGTTCTTCGAGGGTTTCAGCATCCGGTTTCTTATCGACCAAGGACGACGGTTCAGGACTCGAAGTGTCTCCGTCGAACGTCACTTTACCCTCTTTTTCGAGCAGGTAGAGGAACGCCTGAAATACTTCATACTTCCCACGGTCAACGGCAAAATGGAATCCACCATCGAGATCTTCGTGTCTATCCGCCAATTCGGCATACAACGAGTCGACCGTAGCCCACCAGTCATTTTCCTTGGATTCACTCTGGAGTTCATCGAACAGGCGTACAAGGTCAGCAGGAGTATAGACGTATTCCAATCCTTCAAGTTCTTCCCATTCGACGGCTTCGCGGTTCTCCGCCCACTGCTCTCGCTTTTCGACCTCCTGAAAGGCCCCGTATACGGATTCTTTGCCCTCGTCCAGCGATTCGACTAGCTCCTCTGCCCAGTCGTATCCCTCCTCTTTCTTGACCCAGACCTTCCGTGCCTGTCTGTACGTTTCGGGATTTCCGAAGCCAACCATCTCTGCGACTTTCTCGGCGGACGTCCCGAATTGACTTCCTCCAAAATTTTGGTCGAGGTCAGTTCGAGTTCCTTGACGCCCTTTCGCCCGAGAACGCTCTACAGACTCGAGTTCGAGGGCTTCTCGTATCTTTTGGCTGAAGTTCTTTTCTCGCTGCTGGTTGTAATCGACCAACGCCTCAAGTTCCTCAGCCGCTGTTTCGTACTCCTCGAACCTAACCGGGACCTCCTCGAGTCCGGCTTTCATTGCGGCATCATGGCGGCGGTGACCGCTGATAATCACCTCGCTGTCATCGAAATTACTCTCCTCTGTGATGACGATGGGCTCGCGGATGCCCTTATTCTCAATACTCTCTACGAACCAATCCGGGGCACCATCTCCGTATATCTCGTCGTTCTTCGGATGGGGCGTCAAGTCGTTAGGGTCGCGCGTCTCGACGTCAGTGGCGCTACTCATGTCTGAGACCGTATCGGAGTACAATTCAAACCCTTATTGAAAGAGGGGTTTTCGCTATTGCCTGTTAGCGAAACATCTTCGAGGCGTCAGCGGTGTACGCTACCAGTCGACCGCTGCTGCACTCCCCGATACCATCGATGGACTCGGATCAGTCGTCGTTCCCGGCCCCCATGTCGCGAGATATGCCTGCTCGCTGAGCGGCTGCTCACTCGATTCTTGCTCTGTCGCAAGGGAATCATTCTCCTCGTTTGACGACTCGGTCTCATCGCGGCTCTCGGCAGTCTCGGAGCACTCAACGATATCGAGGTCTTCAGTGAGTTCGAGTCCGGCATGGTCGTCGTCGCTCAACTGCCTCACGTGGTGTCTGAGATTAGATGGGTCGTCGATAATGACGCGGGAACAGTTTGAGACCGGGCAAGTGTAGATCTCGGGGCCGTCATTCGTATCCGCCTCACCGTTCTTCGCCTGCCGTATTCGCTCGAGATCTTCCCTTGCTTCCGTCTGTCTCGTTCCTCCGTCGGTCATGATCTTCGCCTCAGTCTCTTGCTCACCATCGTCGCTCTCGGCGTCGTCCTCCTCGGAGACGTCCGGTTCGTACTCTTTACCCTCGAACCATACTCGGTTGGCTTCTTGCGGGTCGGGGAGGGATGCGGGGTATATACGATAGTCGACTCCTTTCTTGAGTTCTGCAACCTTGAGAGCGCCTTTCCGCTGGAGACGTTGCCGAATCGTTTTGACTGAACTGGAGTCCAACGGATCACCACCAGTCGACTCATCTGCTTCGACGACGGCCTCCTGTACAGTTTGCGTCGACGGATATCCACAATCACTCGAATCGCAAGACCGACCGGAGGACCCCCCGGGTGGTATCTTATGGAATAGATTAGATTGACTAATAGAGAGAGTATCTCTTATATCGCTCAACTCGGGAAGGTCAAGATCGTAGGTTTGACTGGCGAGTTCTCGATCAGCCAATCCGCAACCGATATCGACCATTGCCAGTACGAGGTCATACCCGACGCTACCATAGTCACCACTCCAGTACTCCCAGTCGTCTTTATCTCGGCCATCGGGATGGTTACGCCGATGCCAGTGGATCCAACGATTACGGTCGAAGTTATCGATTGCCCCGAGAAGTTGCTCTTGCCGATACCGCTCAGGCCAGTTTACGAATCTTCGATCGCCATCACTCTCCTCGCAATAGTGATAGTAGACAATGTAGGCCAGTTTCGCGGCATCTTCGGGATTTTCTCCGACATATCGCATAATCCCATAGAGCAACCATAGTGCCTCAGCGTCGACTTTGTACTGCTTCTCGTTCGAGTCATCTCTATAGAGCCCGTCAATTGTTCCAGTTCCCCCACAGAGAAGGCCCATAATGTCGTTAAAAGCCTGTGTCTCGCCTTCTCCCTGCCAGTCACGGAGGTTCTGCTCTCCTCGCGCGACCATATCGCCCCACCAGTCATCGTCGTTGAGATTGTGTTTGACTAGTCGACGGGTTATCTCGGTTAACTGCTTCCGGGTTATTCGTTCGTCTCCGTTCGCCTCCGGCTCGCTCGGTCCGGTAGCGTTATTTGGTTGACTCTCTATTTCTGACATGGAACTTGGCCACCTCCTGAGTTCCGCATTGGATTCGGGTTCCTCCTGGATCCGCCTGCTCGACACTCCACGAGTACGCTACTGCTGTACGGGAGCGCCCATCTCCCGTGCTTCACCTTGCATTTCATTGTCTAACTCCCAGTTTTCTCTGTATCCTCGAGATCGCCTAATGCCGTCTCAAGCCATGCGAGGACGCCGACGACCGCTAAGACGCTGAATGCGAACTGTGGAACGATCTGAGGAGCCGTGTACGCGATCATGGCCCCGCAGCCCGTCACGCAGATAGCGTACTTGGTCGTATTCTTCATTGGTCTTCCTCGTACGATTCAATGGCTTCCTCGTCCAACTCGGCGGCTGCTATCTCAAGGAACTCCTTGTATGTCAGTTCGAGTTCGTCTTTGGTATCTCGGACCTGGTACTTCGTTTTCTGTGGAATTTTGATTGTGTCGAGGTCAGCGTAGGGCATTTGTTTGTCCTCTGTCTATTCTTTCTCTCCATGACCCATCAAGTTACTCGAGTCAATATTTTTGGGTCATCCGGGGCTGTACTGCGGATTTAGATAACCAGTTATCGCTTTACCAATCCAACCGTCGAGGTCGAAAGTGTCTGAATGCCGGTATCCTAATCCGGATTGCTCCCGAATTATTCTCTGTCTGAGGCAGGACGCCTCAGATGACCCCTGACGCGCTGCTGGCCCGGCTTCGGGATACTGAGGCCGTCAGCATCGTAGTCGAGACAGACCGTCTCGTCGTCGAAATGGGGTCTCCCATACTTCCGTCTGATTCGGGAGTCCGGGCGTTCCGGGCTCCTTCGAGTCCCTCTTTGCCAGTGAGGCGGCCATATTGCCAGTGAGAGCAGATTGATAATTAGAGCAGCGGGAATCATCGACCAGTAGGAGAATGGCATGGGGCTGCGTCTATGGCGGCTCACTCGATCCAGACTGCTTAAGGGTAAGTTCGCCGAAACGATGGCATGAGTACGACGCCGACCGTCTTTGTATGCCCCGAATGCGATGCTCGCTATCTCGAGATAGGGCCGGTTCGTACCCACCATATGCAGGCGCATGGCGGTCAGATCTCTCGGAGCGAGTTCGAGACGGCTACGCTCGAGATGAGCGCCGAGAAAATCTTCTGAACTGCCGCGAGAGCGTCTGTATCTGGTTTATTCAGGCAATTCTCCCGGTACTCTGATGGGTCGTCGACTCGTTCCTATTGACATGACGCCCGGACTCGAGGAGAAAGAGGTCAAGGTGAACGGAATCCCGGTAACGAATCAGAAGAAAGCGCTCAATCGGCAGATCAGAGAGTACGTCGACTACAGTGATTCGACCCTAAACTCGATGAGTGCTGAGGACAAGAGGGAACTCCTCGCAGCGTTCGAGGAGAAAGCGACGACGGTCAACGTCAAGGCCAACCGGGACGGGTCGTATACGACCACTCGAAAAGTCGAGATACCGGCACCGAGCGGCAAAGGCGAGTCAACGACGGTTACGAAGGAGTGCGAAGTATCCGAGCCGTGGAAAGTGACGAACGGGAAGTTCAATCGGGAGATGAAGAAGTTACGGGAGAAGGAAAAGCGCCGCCGCGAGGAGCAGGCAGAACGTCGTCGGGAGAGACAGGACAGCAGTCAGATCTTCATCGGATACACGAACGTCGATGAATTCGACGATGACAATTCGAACATTCCCGTTGCCGGTCAGCGCTCCAGCGATGAGGGAGGTGACTCCTAATGTCTTCGCAGAAGGATCGCGATCTGATGAACGCTACGCGGTACGGCGACGAGATAGCAGTCTGGGTAAAGAAGAACACAGGCTACAAGGAACTCATCGAAGGGAAGGATTCTCCCATCGTCTCAGTTGAGGAGGTCGCCGATGAATTCGACCTCAGCGAGGATGAAGCCCGGGAGAAACTGATTGAGTCGGAGTTCGTTCACTCGAGGGAAGTCGGCGATATCCAGGTGTTCTTCTAACCGATGAGTACTCTCGAGAGTATAATGCTCTGATTGTCAGGTTCCCAGTAGACGAGTTTCCCAATAGGATGGCCTTCAGTGAATCAACCAATGTCGAGATGCCTTCGAGTCTATTAGGCCCAGTTCCCAGTAAATCAGTCCCAGTACCCCTCTCTAACCCTCAATCTGTACGGGCTCCCCTCGTTTCAGCGTTCAAACTCATACCTGATTCGTCGGAGGTGATGGTATGAGTCACGAGGATGAGGACGAGCTGATCGGAGAGAAGTTGAGCGACGTTCCGAAGATCGATTCTGGTGAAGACTGCAACGGCAAGACGAAGATGAAGGATGACGCTTCGGTAGTCAGGGACGACGATGGGGACGCTCTCTTTGGCGGATACTGCTCGCTCGGGGCTGGACTGGGGACGGATCATCTCGGTGAGGGTCGTTGCATGTACCATGGAGGGTGTACGACGGGAGCGCCAGAGGGGAATCAGAATCGAACGACTCACGGGCTCAATGCCGACCTCGAGCACTACTACGAGTCGCTCGACGATGACGGTCAGGCGTTCGTCGATGACGTCTCAGAGGCGATTTTGAGTCGCTACTGGGCCGGATACGATTCGCTCGACGAGGAACTCGCGCACCAAGTCGCGGTGAAACTGCATATAATCTCGAAGGCGTCCGATTACGCCGAGAACGAGGCCGCGATCAGCCAGATCATTGATGGAAGAGAGGAGAGGGCAGCGCTCCTCAACGAAATCTCCCAATACGATATGTCGATTCTCGATGAACTCGATGAACTCGGCGTCCTTGGTGAACCCGACGAAGAACATCGGCTCGAGAACTGGCGGGACTGGATCAATGAATCCTCAAATCACGACCAGTAGTACTTCTTAGAGTTCCTTTTCGATAGCATCGATCGCTTCTTGACGTGCCTCACCAAGGTCCTCTAAGGTAACTTCAAGCGTTTCCTTTGTTGGAGGAGCACTACTTCCAACTGCGTCTGTGAGTAGCGTCTCCGAATTATGCAAATAGCCATAGAATTCAACGATTGCATTGACTTCTCCCTCCGTTAACTGACCAATCTTGTCAGCATTCGCCTCAAAAACTGCTGTCGGTCCAAGATTCTCTGGCTGTGTTTCACGAATAAAGTCAATGCCCCAATTGTGACCCGTATTTAGTTTTATTTCCTTCTTTAATCCACGTCTGAGATGCTTTCGTTCACTTCTGCGATTTAGATACCTCGGTAGAATAGAACCAACAACTGCTCCGAAGAGAGTCGCACTGGCAAGGATCATAGTACTCGTCTCAATACCGAAACTCATGTTTCAACCTCAGTTCATCAATTTTAAAAGAATATCTGTTTCTGATTGACTCGGTTGGACCCTTTCTCGGTGAGAGCGAGTAGAATGCCGCTCATGCCATTTTATCTTGAGCAGACCAATGACGCTGCCCTGTAGGGCGATTCCGATTCTACGGCAAGTGAGAATGCTTCTCGAGCAGATGAATGTCAATGGGCCAACTCGAGGTCGAGACCTGACGCACGCTGACGGGAGAGACGAGTAACTATTTGTCAATGGCAGGTCCATCCTTTGAGCGTAATCGCGTCACAGCGGAGGGCCAACATAGTGAACCTGGTGAAATGCCGTCTCGGGAGTCTGAGAGGATACATAAGGACCTCTCTGCCGTCCCGTAATTCGTCAGGAGTAGGAATCCGAGTGGGTTGGGGCAGATTTGAACTGCCGACTTCCTCCGTGTGAAGGAGGTATCATAACCGGACTAGATCACCAACCCGCAATGGGTGCTATCCGTGCGTTCAACTTAAGACTTCCTTTCACCGTCAGGTGGACTGCTCCCGCTCACTCGAGCGGTCTCGCGATCCTGACACGACCTTCCGAACCTCCCCGACTGCCCGCCGAGCGCGCGCTGTAGCCACCTGCTCTCGAGCGGCCACGGCTGCCCGAACGCGCTGGAGACGGTTCGGCTCCGGTTCAGGTCCCGCCATCGTCCGAACGCGGGCCTTGGACCGTTCGACTTCCGTCATAACGCCCCATTTCGCGTGTTCGGCGGCTCGAGCGAGATGGTATCGACTGTCCTTGAAGTGGTTATTCATGGTCTTCGGTACCAAATAGCATTCATCGATAATAGTTCTTTCGTAAGCAACAGAACTCGGTCGCGGAACGGACTGATCGGTACGAGCCGACGAGTGAGAACGCCGACCGGACGACATACGAGCCTGCGTGTGAATGAGTGTCCATGAACGAGTTACAGCCGATCGCCCTCGAGCGCGACGACGCGACGGCGGACCTGGTGGTCACCGACGGACGAGTCTACTGTTCCAATCGACGCGAGTTCCTCGAGCGGGACGTCGCTGTCGTCGACGACAGCATCGCAGCGCTGCTCGAGGATGCGACGTCGGTCGTCGGCCCGGAGACGACCGTCGTCTCGGCGGCCGGCCAGTACGTCCTGCCCGGATTTATCGATGCGCACACGCACGCGGATATCCAACTCATCCCGGAGCGCGCCGTTCCTTCCCTGCTCACCGCCGGAACGACGTCGATCGTCACGGAAACCTCCGGTCTCGGACTCCTGTTCGGGAGTCGCGGCGTCGAGACGACGCTCGAGCGGACCGCGGACGGACCGCTTACGACCTATCTCACGGTACCGCCGCAGTGGTTCGTCGACACCTTCGAACCCGCGAGGGGCGACGAGGACGAACTCGATGCGCTCGCCGCGCTGCTCGAGCACGAGCGCGTCGTCGGCGTCGGCGAGATCGACTGGATCCACGTCGTCGGCCGGAGCGCGCCCCTCGAGGCGCTGTACGAACGAGCACGGGAGGCGAACACTCGAATTGTCGGTCACGGTGCGGGCTGTCGCGGCGAGGCCCTGCGGGCGTTCGCGACGGTCGCGGACAACGACCACGAGGCGATTGCAGCCGAGGGCATTCGCGAGCGTGCGACGAACGGGATCCACGTCGTCGGTCGCTGCGGCACGATCCGGGACGATCTCGAAGCCCTCGTCGACGCCCTCCCCGATCTCGATCGCGGAAGCGTCTCGCTCTCGACCGACGGCGTCTGGCCCGTCGAACTCAAGGACGGGTTCGGTATGCACGAGGTCGTTCGCCGGACGATCGACGCCGGTGTCCCCGCCGCGGACGCGATCGACGCCGCGACGCGAAACACCGCCGAGCACTTCGGACTCGAGGATCGCGGCGTCGTCGCACCGGGCGCGATGGCGGATCTCGTCGTCGTCGACGACCTCGAGACGATCGCCGTCGACACCGTCGTCTCCGAGGGATCGGTCGTCGTCGACGACGGCGCTCCAGCGATCGAGCCGCGAACGGATCCCTACCCCGACTACGTCTACGATACCGTTTCGGTCGACCTCGAGCGCGAGCGGTTCACTGTCCCTCGCGAATCCGTACGGACCGATAGCGTTCGCGCGATGGCGGTCGAGCGGGGGCTCGTGACGACCGGGACGACCGCTGAACCGGGAATCGACGCCGAGACCGATCGGTTCGTTCCGGCGCCGGAGCACGACGCGCTCACGGCGACGCTGATCGACCGCGCTCCCGGAACCGACGATCGCGGGTTCACGGGCTTTCTCTCCGGGTTCGGGCTCGAGACGGGTGCCGTCGCCACGACCGGCACGTGGGAGGTGCCCGGATTACTCACCGTGGCGGCCGACACCGACGACGCCGTCGTCGCCGCCGAGCACGTCGCGTCGATGGGCGGCGGTTTCGCTATCGCTCGGGACGGGTCGGTCGTCGCCGACCTCGCGATGCCCGTCGGCGCGACTGCCGCAGAAGCACCCCTCGAGAAGGTCGCCGAGGAGTTCAGGGCGCTCGAGGACGCGCTCCGCGAACTCGGGACCGATATCGAACGCCCGTTACTGACCCTCCAGACGCTGACGTTTCTGGGAGTTCCCACTCTGAAGCTCACGTCATCGGGATACGCGGACGTGCTCGATCGATCGCTCGTCGGACTCGGCCTCGAGGAGTAGGTCGGCGAAGTAGCGGTAGAACGTCCGGTGGAGCGGTCAGTACCGGGGCTCCTCCTCGCGCTCGCCGTCGCGCTGGTTGATCACGCGAGCGAACGTAAACAGGCCGTCGGAGAGCCGATTGAGGTACTGGACCGCCTCCTCGTTGATCTGTTCCGCACCCGCGAGGCCGACGGCCCGTCGCTCGGCGCGGCGACAGACGGCGCGAGCGTGGTGAAGCCGCGCGCCGCGGTCGCTGCCCGTCGGCAGGATGAACGACGTCAGCGGTTCGAGTTCCTCGTCGTACTCGTCGATCCAGTCCTCGATCGTCTCGACGTGGTCGGCGCGGATCGCGGGGTCGTCCTCGTCGGGATCCGGATTGGCGAAGTCCGCCTGCACGACGTGGAGGTGATTCTGGATCGTCCGCAGCCGTTCGTCGACGTCGTCGTGGCCCGTCGGGCGCACGGTTCCGACGAGCGCGTTGAGTTCGTCGACGGTACCGTAGGCCTCAATTCGGGGATCCGTCTTCGAGACGCGAGTCATATCCCGCAGATCGGTCTCGCCGTCGTCACCGCGTCCGGTGTAGATCGTCATAGCGGAATCGACGGAGGGTGATTACTTAACTTCGGCGTCGATCGTGGTTTGGAACCGGGCTCGAATCGGACGCGTTTGGGACGGACAACCCGCGGAGCGGGGCAGAAATCAGTACGTTAAACACGCCTCGTACGATAGCCTACGATATGGCTCTGGAACTCGATCACGAGTGTCCGAACTGCGGCGACGGGAAGACGTTCTACCGCGCCGCGAGCACGACGCTGCACCTCGGCACGAAGATCAAGTGGCACTGTCCGGACTGCGACTACGGCTTCGTCCAGATCGACGGCATCGACTCGAGCGAAGCTAGCGCCTGAATCGGCCGGATACGCCGACGAGCGCAGTTCACTGATCGACTTCTTCGCCTTTGACGTTCCGTCGCTCGAGCCACGGGCGGGTCACCCTCTCTTCGCGGATCGAACACCAAGATCCATAGTCGGCCGGTCCGACGAATCGACCAATGCAAGGACGTAGGCTCGCGACGACGGACGAGATCGTCGCGATCGTCAGTCCCGACAGCGACGACGTCGTCGCACGCCTCGAAGCCTGGACCGACGACCGCGGCATCGGTCTGTCGACGGTCGACGTAGGCGACGACATCGACGACGTCTACGACGAGAATCGGGCGACGCTGGGCGTCACGGTCGGCGGCGACGGCACCTTTCTCGAGGGGATCAAGACGTTCGCTCCCCGCAACGTCCCGCAGCTGGGAGTCAATACCGGAACGCTCTCGTTTCTCGCCCGCGTGGAACCGGAAGATCTAGAGGCCGCACTCGACGAGGTGATCCGCGGTCGGGCGACGGTCGACAGCCGCCAGCAGGTGGCGGTCCGGGGGCCCAGGATCGACGCGACGGGGATCAACGACGTCATGGTCGAACACGTCCCGCCGGAGAACCCGACGGATCGAAAGATCACGCGACTCGACGTCTACGCCGACGACGAGTACGTCGGCGAGTTCGAGGGGACGGGGCTCGCCGTCTCGACGCCGACCGGATCGACCGGCGTCTCGCTGTCGGCCAACGGCCCCATCCACTACCCGGCGAACAACCACACGCTTCAGCTCGTTCCGTTACACACCCACCAGCTGGGGGTGCGACCGATCGTGGTCTCACCCGAGACGGAGCTCCGGATCGTCACCCGCGGACCCGCGAGTCTCCTCGTCGACGGCGGGCGGGCCCACGTGATCCTCGAGACCGGCGAGGAGATCTTGGTAACCGGTGCCGACAAACTCGCCCACATCGTACGCACCAGCTACGACGATCACTTTTTCACCGCGATCTCGAGGAAACTCGGCTGGAACATTCGCGGGGTGGACGAGCCGCCGCGCGTGCCCGTGAATCCGCCGAGCGAGGGCAACGCCGATTCCGAAGCCGGAGAGCCCGATACCCTCAAGCACGCGCTCACGATCGCCACGGAGGCGGCCGAAGCCGCCGGCGAGCCCCTCCGGGAACTCCACGGCCAGGTCGAGTCGATTGCGGTCAAGAGCGACAAATCCGACATCGTCACCGAGGCCGACCACCAGGCGAACCGGATCATCACGACCGTCATCGACAACGAGTTTCCCGACCACGGAATCGTCTCCGAGGAACAGCCCCGCCGAATTCGCGAGGACGGCTACACCTGGGTCGTCGACCCCCTCGACGGGACCGGGAACTTCGCCCACGGCAACCCCAACTACTCGATCTCGATCGCTCTGCTCGAGGACGGAGAGCCCGTCATGGGCGTCGTCTACGTCCCCGAAACGGACGAGCTGTTCACCGCGATCGCCGGACGGGGCGCCCGTCGAGACGGCGAGCCGATCGAGACCACCGACCGCAACCGGCTCGACGAGAGCATGCTCATCTCGGGGTACGACCCCGACGGCTCCTTCCTCTCGCAGTTCTACCAGGAGTCTCGCGGCGTCCGCCGGCTCGGTTCGGCCGCGCTCAATCTCTGTTATCTCGCGAGCGGCAGCGCCGACGCAACCTGGGAGTACGATACCTACCCGTGGGATATCGCCGCCGGACTAGTGATCGCCGGGGCCGCCGGGGCGACGATCACCGACGAACGCGGCGAGCCGTTCGTCTTCGACCTCGAGGACGACGACGGTCGGGCAGCACTGCTCGGATCGAACGGACCGCTCCATCCGGCGCTGCTCGAGCACCTCGAAAGCGGGCACGATAGCCACAATCGGTAGCCCGGCGCTGTTGAAATCCGACAGCGTATCCGAATGTCGATTCGGTCGGCTGTAGTATCAGCCAAAGATCGAGAACAGGTGAACGGTAGCTACTGGCCAACCAGTCCAGTTCACAGCGGGTTGGCCGTCGGCCTACAACTAACCCTTCGAGACGACGGGTCGCTACGACTCGTCCTCGAGCGCGTGCCAGGACAGCTGCGGGTTGCGCGCCGCGCTGGTCTGGTCGATCCGGCGAGCGGTCGTCCGTTCGGGCGCGGCTTCGAGCGTCTCGTCGTCCTCCTCCGCGACGGCGTTGAACGCGGCGGCGAGTCGATCGAGCGTCTTCTTGCTCTCGACCTCCGTCGGCTCCGTCATCAGCGCCTCGGGAACGATCTCGGGCCACTTGGTCGTCGGCGGGTGGACGCCGTAGTCGAGCATCCGCTTTGCGACGTCGGCCGCGTCCTGGTCGCCCGCGCTGGCGACGAACTCGTGGTGGAACGGCTCGTAGGGGACGTCGTAGCCGATCTGGCTCGCGAGGTAGTTCGCGTTGAGCACCGCCTTCGCGCTGGCGTCGTTGAGGCCGTCGTCACCCAGTCGCGCGATGTAGGCGAACGCCTTTACGAGGACGAGCCAGTTGCCCTGGTAGCCGTGGACCTTGCCGATTGTGTGGTCGGGATCGAACAGTTCGTACGTCGGCTCGCTTCCGCCGGGGCCGTTCTTCCGAACGCGAGGCGCCGGCAGGAACGGCGCGAGTTCGTCGGCGACGCCGACGGGGCCGGCACCGGGGCCGCCGCCGCCGTGGGGCGTCGCGAACGTCTTGTGGACGTTGTAGTGCATCACGTCGAACCCCATGTCGCCGGGTCGGGCGCGGCCGAGCAGCGCGTTGAGGTTGGCGCCGTCGTAGTAGAGCAACCCGCCGACGTCGTGGACCATCTCGGCGATTTCGGTGATATCGCGCTCGAACAGCCCGAGCGTGTTCGGATTTGTCAACATGAGCGCCGCCGTGTTCTCCGAGAGAGCGGCCTCGAGCGCCTCGAGGTCGACCCGCCCGCCGTCGTCGCTGGGCAGGGAGACGACGTCGTAGCCGCCCAGCGCGGCGGTCGCAAAGTTCGTCCCGTGGGCGCTCTCGGGGACGATCACCTCGTTACGGTGGCCCTCGCCGTTGTGTTCGTGGTAGGCTGCGGCGACGCGGATTCCGACGAACTCGCCGGCCGCGCCGGCGGGCGGCTGGAGCGTCACCGCGTCCATCCCGCCGATCCGGCCGAGGTAGTCCTGCAGCCGGTACAGAAGCTCGAGGGTGCCCTGGATCGACCGCTCCGAGCGGTCGGGGTGGACGGCCGCCTTCGGTAGCGCCGCGACGTCCTCGGTGAACTTCGGGTTGTACTTCATCGTACACGAGCCCAGCGGATAGGGGCCGCTGTCGATCCCGTAGACCATCTGGGAGAGTCGGGTGTAGTGGCGGGCCAGTTCGGGTTCGGAGAGCCCCGGCAGTTCGAGGGAGTCCCGGGTGAGGTCCTCAGGCAGCGGCGAATCGTCGCTGTCACCGATTTCGACCGTGGTCCGGTCCTTCTCCGAGAGCAGCGGCTCGTACTGGCCATCCTCGACGTAACGGGCCTGGTCGTATCGCACTCGACCGTCTCCTGCGTCGTCTCCGTCGTGGTTTCGAGCGTCGTCGGTCATCGTGCCACCTCCGCGAACGCGTCGACGAACGGGTCGATCTGCTCGTCGGGGACGCCTGCAACGCACACCTGGATCTCGTGTTCACCGAGGACGTGGACCGCGAAGCCGAGTTGCTCGAGATCGTCGGCGACGGCCCGCGCGGGCTGGTCGACGTGGGCGACGAACTCTCGGAAGTGATGCCGGTCGTGGATCGGCGCGGTGACGCCGACGATCTCGTCCAGCCGGTCGGCGAGGTCTTCCGCGCGCATCACCCCGCGCTTCGCGAGGTCGACCATGCCGTCCGGGCCGAGGTATGCAGCGTGCATCGCGGTCCGCAGCGCGACCCAGGCCTGGTTCGTGCAGATGTTACTCGTCGCCCGTTCCCGTCGGATGTGCTGCTCGCGGGTCTGCAGCGTCAACGTGTACGCCCGTCGGTCGGTCGCGTCTTCGCTCGCACCGACCAGTCGGCCGGGGACCTGTCGCAGGTAGTCCTCGCGGCAGGCGAAGAGTCCGAGACCCATCCCGTAGCTCGTCGGCAGGCCGAGCACGCTCGCGTCGCCGACGACCGCGTCGGCGCCGACGTCGGCGGGCCGCTGGAGCAGGGAGAGCGCGACTGGATCGGAGCCGAGGACGAACAGCGCGTCGGCCTCGTGAGCGAGATCGCCGACGCGCTCGAGTCCCCCCTCGATCGTTCCGCGGACGGTCGGGTTCTCGGCGTACACCATCACTGTGTCCTCGTCGACGGCGTCCGCGAGCGCGTCGAGGTCGACGTTCGCGTCGTCTGTCGGGTACGTTTCGACCTCGAGGTCCGTGCCGGCGACGTAGTTCTCGAGCGTACTACGCCGCCCCTCGAGCAAGAGATCAGGGACGAGGACGCGGTGGCCGCTCGTACTCCGAACGCGCTCGGCGAGCGTCGCGGCCTCGCCGAGCGCCGTCGCCGCGTCGTACATCGAACAGTTGGCGACCTCGAGTCCGGTCAGTTCGACCAGCAGGGACTGGTACTCGAACAGCGCCTGGAGGAATCCCTGGGAGACCTCGGGCTGGTACTGCGTGTAGGAGGTGAGAAACTCCGAGCGGTCCGCTAGGTGATCGACCAGGGAGGGCACGTAGTAGCCGTAGTGGCCGCGACCGAGCAGTTCCGTCAGGTCGTCGTTGCGACCCAATAGTGAGCGTACCAGCCGGCGCGTCTCTCGTTCTGTTCGCGCGTCGATCCCGAACTCGTCGTCGAACCGGACGTCAGCGGGGATGTCGAAGAGGTCCTCGACCGCATCGATGTCGACCGCCTCGAGCATCGCCGCGCGTTCGTCGTCCGTGTGAGGAGCGTACGGGCTCCCCGTGGCGTGTAATCCGTTCATGGCTAGAGGGGGCCTCGGTCGACCGGTGCTCGCTGGTCGGACTCGCGCCGAGCACGGGCTTCGTTCCGAGACACGATACGAGGTAGTTACGGATAGGGGATAATGAACGCACCTCTTCGCTCGTGAGGTCGACGCGCGGAACGCGGTCACTGGGTTCAGTTCACGCCGTGGTCTCGATCAGCGCGTCAAATCGGTGTCGGTGTCGGATTCAGTGCCGTCGGATTCGGTAGTGTCCGTCCCGTCGGCGGGAGTGTTTCCGCCGGTATCGACCGCGCGCTCGCCGTCGGCTCCCGCGTCTTCGGCGCCGGTACCGGCCATCTCGTCGACACTCGTGTTCGCGTTCACGTCCGCGTCGGCCTCTGACTGCTGCTCCGTCGGGGTGTCGGGCGTCGCCGACTCGTCAGTGATTCCCGTGTCGTCGGCCGTATCGGCGGCGGGATCCGCTGCCGGTTCGGGGGCGACGGGAAGGGCCCCCTGGCTCGCCATCCACTCTCGAGCGAACAGGTCGAGGGTGATCTTCGCGCCGCCGAGAACGACCGGGCCGATGAAGAGGCCGACCGCGCCGAAGACGACGAGGCCGCCGAAGATCCCGACGACGATGATCGCGGAGTTGAACGCGCTCGTCCGGCCGATGAGGGCGGGCCGGAGGTACGTGTCCGAGGCGCTGACGAGCAGGCCGTAGCCGACGAGGATCACTGCGGGGACGAGCTGACCGACAGCCAGTAGGTAGAGCGATATCGGCATCCAGACGGCGAAGACGCCGATCAGCGGGAGCAACGCGGCGACGAACGCCCCGACCGTGAGGAGGACGACGGCCGGCACGCCGAGTGCCACCAGCCCGACGCCGAGCAGCACGGCCTGGATAATCGCGACTGCGACGTTGCCGACGACCGACGCCCACATGAGCTGGTCGAGTTCGCGGAGCAGTTCGCGCTGGACGTGGTCCTCGAGCGGGAGGACGTACCGGATCCAGTTCACGAGCTGATCACCGTCTCGCAGGAGGGCGAAGAGAACGAACACCGTCACCGTCAGACCGATGAGGATCGCCGGGACCCCGCCGACGAACTCGATCGCGCCGGTCGCGAGCCCCTGCAACCCGGTCGCGATCGGGTCCTGGTAGGTACTGTACGTATCCTGGAGATCGACGGTGTACCCCGTCTCCGCGATCCGCTGTTCGATGTCCTCGACGTTGAGCGTGCCGTCCTGGACGGCTATGGCGACCTCGAGTGCCTGGCCGAACGCGACGGTGAGGACGTACATGACCGGCAGCAGGATCGTCAGGATGGCGACGACGACGAGCACGAGCGCGGCGGTCATCGATCGCATGTAGTTCTCGAGGCGGCGCTGGACGGGCATGAGGATGTACGCGAAGATCACCCCGAGCAGCACGTACTGGAGGTACGGCAGGACGATGAGCAGCGCGAGGAGAACGCTCACCACTGTGAGCGCGGCCAACCCGAGTCGGTCGGAGAGCCACTCCGACAGGGACGGACGAGTAGACATGACTCGATATAGGCGGTCCAGAACTAACTATTTCATGGCTGAAATATCGTCGGCTCGGTCGGTGACGCGACCGCGGTCGCCGCCGCGGTAAAACGACTGGACCGTCGAACGCGCTCAGTCCTCGAGCAGCGGCCGGGAGGAGTTCGTGACGACGAGCAGGCTGCTCGCTCCCATCGCGAGCGCGGCGAACAGCGGGTTGAGCAGTCCCGTTATTGCGAGCGGAATCGCGATGCCGTTGTAGCAAAAGGCCCAGCCGATGTTGCCCTTCACGCGACGGTCGGTCGCTCGCGCGAGTTCGAAGACGGTGTCGACCGAGGAGAGGTCGTCGTCGACGAGCGCGACGTCGGCCGCGTCCGCGGCCATCGCGGTCCCGCCGCCGAGTGCGATGCCCAGATCGGCGGCCGCCAGCGCCGGTGCGTCGTTCGTCCCGTCGCCGATCATGACCGTGCGGCCCGTGCGCTTGAGCCGCTCGACGGTCTCGGCCTTGCCCTCCGGCGGGACGCCCGCGAACACCCGATCGATCGACGGCTCCTCCCGGAACCGACTCGCCGCGCGAGCGTCGTCGCCGGTGAGGACGACCACGTCGGTGTCGGTCGCTGCGATCGCCGACAGCGTCTCCGCCCACCCCTCGCGGAGGTCGTCGCCGACGACGATGACTCCCTCGGCAGTTCCGTCGCGTCCGACCGCGACCGGCACTCGGCCGGTCTCGCGGCTTTCGTCGATTTTCCCGGCGATTTCGTCGGGGACCGTCCAGCCGCGGTCGCGGAACAGGTCCGGGTGGCCGACGACGATCTCCTCGCCGTCGACGATGCCGCTGACGCCGTTGCGGTGACTTTCGAACGAGTCGACGGCGTCGTCACCGTCAGCCTCGGCACCCTCGCTCCCCTCCTCGATCGCCGCCGGATCCGTCTCCGACGCGGGTTCGACCGCACCGCCGTCGGCGACCGGCCGCTCGGCGGCGATAGCCTGGCCGACCGGATGGGACGAGCGCCGCTCGAGCAGCGCCGCCCGCTCGAGCAACTCCTCGGAGAGATCGGCGTCGACGACGATCATCTCCCCGGTCGTCAGCGTGCCGGTCTTGTCGAAGACGACGGTGTCGGCGTCGCGAATCCGCTCGAAGACGCTGTCGTCGAAGACGACGATCGAGCGCTCGAGCGCGTCCCGAATCCCCGCGGCGACCGCGAGCGGTGTCGCCAGCCCGAGCGCGCACGGACAGGAGACGATCAGGACGGTCAGACCGACGAGCAGGGCGGCGGTGACACCGGTTCCGAGCGCGAGGTAGACGCTCGTGACGGCGATCGAGAGTACGAGTACGAGTGGGACGAAGATCGTTGCCAGTTTGTCCGCGAGCTTCTGGATCCCGTGCGTGCCGCTCTGGAGGTCCCAGACGAGTTCGGTGACGCGATCGAGGCTGCTCGTGGCGTCCTCGCCGACGCGGACGGTGACGGCCCCGTCGGTGACCATCGAGCCGCCGACGACGGCGTCCCCGACGGTCTTGCCGACGGGGAGAGACTCGCCGGTGATAACCGCCTCGTCGACGGCGACCTCACCGTCGACGACCTCGCCGTCGACGGGAACGCGCTCGCCGGCCCGCACCAGGACGCGATCGTCGGGCTCGAGATCGTCGACGACGACCTCCTCGTGACTGCCGTCCGTGCGGACGCGTCGGGCCTCGTCGATCTGGACGGAGGTGAGATCCGAGAGCCGCTCCGTCGCTCGGTCTTTGATCGTGGACTCGTAGTAGTTCCCGACGGAGACGATGACGATGATGGCGACGGTCACGTCGTAGTAGATGTGGTCGCCGCCGACGGCGACCGACAGCGTGCTGTAGAGGTACGCGCTGACGGCCGCGATCGCCACGAGCAGGTCCATGTTCGGCGAACGCGTCTTGACGCCGACGTAGGCGCCCTGCAGGATCGGCTTGCCGGTCACGCCCAGCACGATCGTGGTGAGCGCGGCGATCGCGAGATAGAACGGCGTCGCGAGGTCGCTCGCCAGCGCCTGCGTGAAGAACTCGGTCGTCCGCTCGTCGTAGAACAGCCCGCCGAAGTAGGTGGGATAGATGATGAGCAAGTACTGCATCATTACCATCATCCCCATGAGCACGCCGACGATGACCCGGCCCATCATCCAGTTGTCGGCCTTGCGACGGCTGAACGAGTCGTCGCGCGAGTAGGCGCTGTAGCCGAGCCCGCTGATCGCCTCCTGGAGCTCGTCCGTCGAGACGGTGTCCGGATCGTGGTCGATGCGCACCGTGTCGGTGACGTAACTCGAGCTCGCGTCGCTGACGCCCTCGGTCGCGGTCGCGGCCGACTCGATGAACGCCTCGCAGGTCGCACAGTGCATCCCGTCGACCTCGAGGAACGTCGTCTCGTGGTCGTCGGGCACGGTCCGTTCCGGTTCGGCGTTCGCTCGCCTGCGACGCACGTCCTCGGCCTCGAGGGTGTCGACGTCGCCGAGCGCGTCGTGGACGTCGCGACAGCCCACACAGCAGAAGCGGTTGCCATCGTCGTCGGTGACGTCGCTGCCCTCGACGGGGAGCTCGCAGAGCGTACAGCCGGCGTCGGTCGGTTGGTTGCCAGTCATCGTGCTCAGTGGTTATCGTGGCCGCTCGGGACGTCGATCCCGTCGTAGAACGGGAGCTCCGGGTGCGGCAGGTGGACGCCGATACTCATCAGTCCGTGCGCGAAGAGGACGTAGCCGAGGACGACGAACGCGACGCCGAGCAGTCGGTGGACGCGACGCCGGTGGACGACGTCCACCGCGTCGATCACGGTTCCGTAGACGAAGACGGCAGGGACCGTCCCGATACCGAGTGCGGCCAGCGCGAGGGCACCGCCGGTCGGGGAGCCGGTCGCGAACGCGTACAGAAACGCCGGGTAGAGAACCGGACAGGGCAGCAGGCCGTGGACTGCGCCGAGGCCGACGATTCCGGGGCCGTTCGCGAGCCGATCGACGTGTGTCATGAGCCAGCCGGTGAGGCGCTCGAGACCGGGCAGGTGGACGCCGCCGGTCGTCCGCCCGAACAGGTAGTAGACGCCCGTCGCGATGACGAACCCGCCGACGGCGAGCCCGACGCCACCACGAATCGGTTCGACGACCGGCGTCAGCGATTCGGTCGTCACGAACAGGAGTCCGCCGAGCGCGCCGAAGACCGCACCTAGGAGCGTGTAACTCGCCGTCCGTCCGAGGTTGAACAGCGCGTGCTGGCGAACCTCGTAGGTCGTCAGATGTGCGTCGCGCTTCCCGGTCGTCGACCCGCCGTCCATCCGGCTCGCGTAGACGGTGACCAGCGGCCCACACATCCCGATACAGTGGGCTCCGGCCAGCAGGCCGATGACGAGGAAGAGCGCCACGTCGATGCCGAAGAGTGTGAGCGGGTCCATGTGTGATCAGTGTCGAGCGCGGTTGGCGACCGGTTGTCGTTGCTCGAGCTATCGGCCCGAGAAGGTAATCGGTTTCGCCTCGAGACGTGTTCGGTCCCTTTCTCCCCTCGCTGGCGGTGTCGTCGTCGTGACTCCCGTACCTGTTCGGGAGGTGCTGCTATAGTACCAACTGAAACGGTTTCCACGCCGATCGCACTGTCCGCGGTTCTCGCTTGCTTGGCTCGCTCCGAACCGCGCTCCCGTCGTGCGATCGGATGTGCACCGACTTTCAGTGGCTGCTATCGGGTCCTCGAGACGTAGCCGAGGGTGAGACCCTGCCGTTCAGTGCGGGTGAACGATGTAACGCTGCGGATCGTAATCCACCCAGTCTCTGCTAAAAACGGCGCGCTGAATAGAGAAGGTGGATGCAGCGCGCAGAGAGTACTGCAGCTGAAAAATACGGTTTGCAGGCTCCATCGAAACCCTCCGTATTTGAGAGGATCGGCACCCGAAGCGGTGGGTACAGGAAGGACGCTTACCGGCCCGAATTCGGTAAAACTTTGATAGTCAGCGTAACTGTAACGTGGCGGTCACACCGGCGAGTGAATAACCAGTGACCAGGAGCGTCGCCAGACTGCACGCATGCGCGGAAACCCATCAAAGCTCCTTAATATACGGTGCGACGTCTTCGTCAGACGCATCTCGTCCATGTACGTCTTTCAGGTGGGATCTTGCAGCCTCGTATATCGATTCCTTGAACTCGCTGTAGACCACCACGTCGCAATCCGCGACGTCGCGGCACTCGAAACGATACCGTTCCGTGACCATGTGCTACGGAGTAGCGCAAGCGCCATGTACCTGCTGCCCGTACCAGAGCAGTTCATCCCTGGTGTCGGTCTCGAAGCATATGTATGCCGATCCCGATTGACTAGCATATGGTGGAGACGGAGTCAGTCGTTTCGATTCTTGCCGGAGTGGTTACCGCGCTGTTCGCCGTCTTTCTCACGTTTTATTTGCGGAACCAGTGGCAGGAGATTCAATCCCTCCGGGCAATCCAGACGGAACTTGAACAGAACACTGAACGGATACGGGAACTTTCCAGCCTCCTCGCGGGAGACTTACAGCAACAGCAGGTCGATCTACCAATTGAGGTGCCGCCGGGAACGAAGATTGAGATTCGATACGTGGTCTCGTTCCCCAGCTCTCTCTCCACCGCCGCGTTCGGACAATTAAAACACACCGGCATGTTTCTACGACTCTCACCCGAAATTCGCCGTTCGTTATTCGAGTTGTACGATACTATCGATCGGATCAATCGATTGCGAGAGCACAGAGAGCGGATTCACTTCGACGATATCGGAAATGTACACATCGTTATCGATCCGTCTGATCTGGACGTCGAGCCGGGTACAGCCCTCTCCGAAGAAGATCTTTCGGAGGAAACCCGGCAACGACTGGCGGAACTCCGTCGGATGCGACGAGCCATGAAAGGAGTAAATAAGTCGATTCTGCGACTGATCGATTCGATCAGTCCTCCGGAGATGGTCGCAGATCTCGAACTGGAGCCGTTCGGAGAGACTGATTACAGACACAATCCGCAAGACGAGTCGAACGCCGAGTCACCGAGTTCCGACAAAACTGATCTCGAGGAGATGCACTCGATTCTGAGCGATGTCGAACGGGAATCGATCTGGTCCCGGTTTATGTAGAGCATTCGTTCGACGTATCGGGACTTCCGCGCTGCCCACACAGACGCACCGTTTTCCTCGCTCGGCCTCGGCACTCGCTCGCAAAAATCGATCTTGCAAACGCTTCGCGTTTGCGAGTGCCGCGAGACGTACGATGTCTCGCTCGCCAAAAATCGCTACTCGACGAACCGGTACTTGCGCTCGCCCATGCGGCCCCAGCCGTCGAAGACGAACTCCTCGTCGGGGGTCGTGAACTCCTCGACGTCGACGTCCATCTCGTGGTTGTGGGCGTCGTGGACCTCCTCGTAGTCCTCCCAGCTGAGATCGTAGCGCGCCTCGAGCTGGCCGTCGATGTTCAGCGCCTCGATCTCCTCGGCCCAGGTGTCCTGGACGGTTTCCGCGTGGATCTCCGCCTGGGCGCCGCTGCCGTAGGAGCCGACCAGTAACTGCTCGCCGGTCAGGTCGCGACCGTTTTCGAAGGCGTGTTTCATCGCGCTTACGCGAGCGATGTGAACGGAGCCGGTGTACCAGTTACCGACCTCGCGCGCGATCGTCAGCGTCGGATCGATCGTCTCGGCGTACCACTCCTGGTAGCGGTCCGTCTCCTTGAGCGCGTCCATGTACTCGCGGACGGCGTCGTGGAACGACTCCTCGTCGTCGAACGCCTCGGCTCGAGGCTGGCGACCGATCTCCTCGGCGAGCGTCTCCTCGATCGCGGTGTCGCGCGTGATGTGTCGGTACGCGAGCATCGCCGCCTTCCGAACCATTCCCGGGAACGGGGTGTGGAACGGGGCGAACGCGACGTCGTCCGGGTGGACGTCGCCCGCGACGCTCTCGTAGTCCTCGAGGGCCTCGCGCATGCGGGCGAGATACACCTGCACCGAGCGCTTGCCGTCGACCGAAGGGAACTGCTGGTTGGGCTTGAGGAAGTCCGTCTCGTCGGCCGAGCCGTACCCCTGTTCGGCGGAGAGTTCGACGAGGTCCGGATCCTCGGAGATGTGCATCGCAACGGCACCGGCGCCCTGTGTCGCCTCGCCGGCGTCACCGCGAGCGTACAGCGCCGTATCGGTCGCGATCACGAGCGCACCGCGACCGCGGTTGCGGCCCGCGCGGATCCAGTTGTAGGCGTCGTCCAGACTCTGGGTTCCCGCGATGCAGGCGAACTTCCGCTCGCCCTTGTTGGCGTGGTGGAAGTCGTTCTCGTAGACCTGCTCGAGACAGCCGGCGATGTACGTCGAAACCGGCTTCGAGTTGTCGAACGCGCTCTCGGTCGCGACGTCGATGCGGCCGATATCGCTCGGCTCGAGCCCCTTTCGGTCCATCAGCCGATAGGCAGCGTTCGCCCCCATCGTGACGATGTCCTCGTAGCTGTCGGGAAACGAACTGGCGTTGAGACCGAGCCCTTTCGTGTACTTCTCGGGATCCTCGCCCTTCTCGGGTGCGAAAGTGCCGGGCAGGTCGAGTTTGAGATTCCCGGTCCATATCTCGACGGCGTCGATACCGACGGTGGTCATGGTATGCGAATATTGTCCGATCTATATGATATTGTCGTTCGAGCTTTCGACGATCGACGAAATTCGTATCGAGCGCTCGAGCTCCCGGGAACGTGACAGTTATCCGTCTCTTAGAGCGGTCGAGTCGGCGCACGACGACCGAATCAGTTGTCGATCGACGTCCGGGGTCGAGAACGTGAGAGCGTCCGACGTTATTCGTCTTCCTCGACGACCTCCGGATCGCTCATCGCGCTCTGGAGGCTGTCGAGGCCGTTGATCCACTCGGTAACGAGACCGTACTCGAGGTCCTCGGCGACGCTCATGTCGAGTTCCTCGCCGTCGATGATGAGCGTGCCGGCCTGGGCGGCGTAGCCGAGGGCCGCGTCGAGGTCCTCTTCGGCCTCCGCGTTCGCCGCCGCGCCGAGGTAGTCGCCGACGTTCCCTTCCTCCGCGGGACCGTTGGCGATGTACTCCTCTGACGCGAAGAAGACGCAAACCAGGCTCGTCTGGACGCCGTCGACGAGAATCAGCTTCTCCTCGTCCTCGATGTCGACCTCGCCCAGGACGACCTTGCGGACGTCCTCTATCTCCGCGAGCGCCTCCTCCTGGTCGAGTTCGCCGTCGTCGTACGCGGCGACGATCTTCGCGATCGCGATCGCGGTGTCGTCCTGCAGGTTCAACAGGAGACGCGCCGACGATTCGTCTTCCGGATCGATGTCTTCGTCTTTGATGCGATCGATCCAGTTCTGCCAGCGTTCCTCCGAGTAGTACTCGGTAGGGGGATTGCTCATACAGACACCTACACCGGCCGCTTGAAATGCCTTTCTCTACCTGTACGTCGACGCGACTGTGCCCGCACGAGCCGTTTCAGACGCGCTCGAGCGTCGTTTCGGTATCGATTTCGTACACTCGTTTCGGGGTCTCGACGTGGGCGTTCCGGACGGCCTCCTCGTGACCGTTCTCGAGCAGCCACGCGACCCGACGGGGCACCGTCTTCGGACCGAGAACGGCCCCGGGACGGTCCGGATCGTCGATGTAGTCGGTCTCCATCAGGAACGGCTCGCCGCGCTCGGCCGCGAGTTCGAGCCCGTCCTTCTCGCTGATGACGCTCGGAATCGGTCCCTCGAGTCGGCCGCCCGCGTAGTGTTTGACGACGCGGTGTGCGGGTAACCCTACTTCCTCGGCCCAGTCGGTCACCTCGGTCAGGTCCTCGCTGGCTTCGGCGTGGAGCTGGACGGCACAGTCCAGCTCCGCACCGCGCTCGAACGCGCGGCGCATCACCGCGTTCGAGGCGTCCCAGACGTCGCCGTCGATCTCGTAGTGCGGACGTCCGGACTTCAGCGCCAGCGCGTCGCCCGACTCGACGTACTCCGCGGCGACGTCGATCCCGCCCTGCATGATCTCCCGGGCCTCGTCGGGCGCGTAGTCGCGCTCTTCGACGAGCCGCGAGATCAGCCCCGGATGAACGCCGAGAACGGGCCAGGCCCGTCCCTCGAGTTCGTCCGAGGCATCGGCGACGATCTCGATCGTGCGCTCGAATACGGCACGGAAATCGTCGCCGGCGTCGGCTTCGACCCCGAGATGCCAGGATGGTTTGTTCACCACGAGCATGTGCGTCCCGCCCATGTTAGCGAAGTCGCGCACGGCGTCGATCCCGCGGTTGTTGTCCGGATCGAGGTGGAGGTGGTTGTCGAGAACCGGCGTCTCGTCGTCGATCATACACCGAAGTGGGGACGCCGCAGGTGAAAAGTCACCGACTCCGTCGCTCGCGAGGTGTCGGCCGTCGCCCGCTCGCTCCCCGCCTCAGTCTCCCAGCGTCAGCGTCCGGTCGGCAGCGTTGCGGAGCGCGTCGGAGCGACCGTGGGTACCCGGCGCGATAGCGACCGTCTCGACGCCAGCTCTGCCGGCGTGCTCGAGAACGGGCTTGAAATCGGTGTCTCGGGACGCGATCGCCAGCCGGTTGATACTCCCGTCGCCGACCAGTGCGGTCGCGTCGACGGCGAGTTTGACGTCGACGTCGCCGCTGGTAACGATCACCTCGAAGCCGCGCGCCTCCGCCGCCTGGATGAGCCCGGGGGTCGCGTGCTCGTCGAGGTACAGCCGGAGGACGCCGACCCGGCCGAGGTCCTCGGCGGCAGTCCGGAGGTCGTTCAGATCGACGTCGAACTCGTCGCGAAAGACGTTCGGCCCGTCGACGAAGAGACCGACCGTTGATGCGTCGTTTTCGTCGCCGAACTGGCCCCGAAGTCGGTCGAACATGGCTGTGCTTTCGCGCATCCGGAAAAAGGTGTGACGAAACGCCGCGGGAGGGGAGCGCTCGAGTTCGACGGGAGTTACGTGCCAACTCCGGTCGCCTGTACGATACGACACTCTCGGTTGAGTTACTATCGGCCATTTCTGTTCGGAAGGAGTGTTGGCCACGAAGGAGTTTATTCGGTCTGAAACAGGCGCCTCCGTCGAGCTCGAATGCCGGCGTTTATAGCTCTTGGCAAGAATTGCAATCACAGAAAAACATTATATCAGTTTACTCTGTAAGAGAGAGCCCCTCGAGAAGCAACCGTTCCTACCACGACGTACATAGAGCAATTCATACTAGTATACTCTCTCATATTTGTCTCTGGAGAATAAATTGTACCTTGTTCCATAAGTATTTAATACATTCCCGACATCCGAATATTCGGACCATGGCAGAAGATGGCATTCCGCACGCGAATCGGCGAACAGTACTGCAAGCGGCCGGCGCACTGGGTGCGTTCTTCGGTCTCAGCGGTGTCACGACGGCAACACCGGGCCGAGAACCGGGTCCGCGGAAGGACGAAATTCTCGTCGGCGTCGACGACTCGGTCTCGAACGCCGAGGGGACCGTCGAGCCGAAGATCCCGAACAATGCGGAGATCGTCCACGCGAACGAGACGCTCGGCTACGTGGCGGTGAAGTTCCCCGAAAACGCCGACGACCGGGCGAAGGAGAACTTCAAGGAAAACGTCCTGGAGGATCGAGACATCGCCTACGCCGAGGACAACGCGACGGTCGAGGCGTTCTACACGCCGAACGATCCGCGGTACGGCGACCAGTACGCCCCACAGCAGGTCAACTGTGAGGGTGCCTGGGAGACGACCCTCGGCGACCCGGGTGTCACGATCTCGATCATCGATCAGGGGATCCAGTACGACCACCCGAACCTTGAGGAGAACATGGACGGGAGCGTCTCGAACTACGGCTACGACTTCGCCGGCAACAGCGACGACCCGTATCCGGCGAGCGCAGACGAAAACCACGGGACGCACGTCGGCGGCATCGCAGCCGGCGGAACCGACAACGGAACGGGTCACGCCGGCATCTCGGACTGTTCGATGCTGTCGGCCCGAGCGCTGGATGACAGCGGCGGCGGTTCGCTGTCGGACATCGCCGACGCCATCCAGTGGTCGGCCGACCAGGGTGCCGAGGTCATCAACATGTCTCTCGGCGGTGGCGGCTACTCGAGCACGATGGACGACGCCTGCCAGTACGCGTACGACGCGGGCTCCCTGCTGGTCGCGGCGGCCGGCAACGATTACGGCGGTAGCGTCTCCTACCCGGCGGCGTACGATACGGTCGTGGCCGTCTCCTCGCTCGACGAGAACGAGTCCCTCTCCTCGTTCTCGAACCTCGGGCCCGAGATCGAACTCGCCGCGCCCGGCAGCAACGTGCTCTCGGCGATTCCCTGGGACGACTACGACGAGTTCTCCGGGACGTCGATGGCGTCGCCGGTCGCCGCCGGCGTCGCCGGCCTCGCGCTCTCGGCGCACTCGGGGCTCTCGAACGTGCAGCTCCGCGAGCACCTGCAGAATACCGCCGTCGACGTCGGCCTCTCCGACGAGGAACAGGGCCACGGTCGGGTCGACGCCGACAATGCCGTCAATACCGCTCCCGACGAGAATCCGGACGATCCGGACGACCCGGACGACCCGGACGGCGAAGAGACCACCACGGTCACCGACTCCCTCGCCGGTTCCTGGGACAGCGACTGCTGGGCGTACGCGTGGGAGTTCGCCGATCCAGGGAAGGTCGTCATCGACCTCGAGGGGCCAAGCGACGCTACGTTCGACCTCTACGCCAACGAGCGTGACGAGTGTCCGACGACCAGCGACTACGACCACATCTCCTACACGTGGGGCAGCGACGAGGAGATCGTCATCGAGGATCCCGACACGCGGGCCGACCTCCACATTCTCGTCGACTCCTACGACGGCAGCGGCGAGTACACGCTGACGATCACCGAGTACGCCGGCTAGATCCGACGACCACTCCGCTCGTTTTTTGCCGTTTCGTCGGAACGGTCGCCGCCGTCGAGTGAATTCGGCCACCAGCGACGAAAAGACATTACTACCCCCGGAGTGTCAAGCCGACTATGCCGCTTCAGACGCCGCCGTTACGTGGGATCCACGACGAGCGTGGAGCGAAGTTTACGGAGTTCGGTGGCTGGGACATGCCCGTCGAGTTCGACTCGATCCAGGCGGAACACCGGGCCGTTCGCGAGGACGTCGGCATCTTCGACGTCTCGCACATGGGCCAGATCCACGTCACCGGACCGGATGCCGCGACGTTGATGCAACGGCTCACCTCGAACGACGTGAGTCGCCTCGGCGTCGGTGACTCGCAGTACGCGACGATCACCGACGAGGAGGGAGTCATCATCGACGACACGGTCATTTACCGGCTTCCCGATGAGGCCGGCCATCCGACCTATCTCTTCGTTCCGAACGCCGGTACCGACGAGGCGACCCACGAGCGGTGGATCAGCTACCGCAACGAGTGGGATCTCGAGGCAACTATCGACAACCAGACCGACGAGTACGCGATGTTCGCCGTCCAGGGTCCGAACGCTTCGGACCTCCTCGAGCAGGTCGCCGACGGATCGCCGACGGCGTTGAGCCGGTTCGAGGCGGCGTACGCGACCGTCGCCGATACCGAGTGCTGGACCGCCCGAACGGGGTACACCGGCGAGGACGGCTTCGAACTCATCGTGCCGCGGTCGGCGGCCGAGACGGTCTGGTCGCGCTTCGACTGCCAGCCCTGCGGGCTCGGCGCCCGCGACACGCTTCGGATCGAGGCCGGACTCCTGCTGGCAGGCCAGGACTTCGACGCCGAGTCCGACCCCCGGACGCCGTACGAGGCAGGGATCGGCTTCACGGTCGATCTGGACACCGAGTTCGTCGGCCGAGACGCGCTGGCGGCGGCCGAGGAGGCGGGCGTCGAGGAGCAACTCGTCGGCTTCCAGTTGATCGACCGCGGCGTTCCGCGTCACGGCTACGACATCACGAACACCGAGGGCCGGGTGGTCGGCACCGTCACGAGCGGAACGATGAGTCCGACCCTCGAGAAACCGATCGGGCTCGGGTACGTCCCCGTCGAGTACGCCGATCCGGGAACGACGCTACAGGTCGTCGTTCGCGGCCAGTCGAAAAAGGCAAGAGTTGAAACCACGCCGTTCATCGAGACAGAATAACAATGAGCTTCGATACACCCGACGATCGACGGTATCTGGAATCGCACGAATGGGCACTCGAGACCGACGGGGTCATCCGCGTCGGCATCTCCGACTTCGCGCAGGACGAACTCGGCGACGTCGTCTTCGTCGAACTCCCCGACGAGGGCGAGTCGGTCGCCCAGGAAGAGGAGTTCGGCGTCATCGAATCGATAAAGGCGGTATCCGACCTCTACGCGCCGGTCGGCGGCGAGGTCGTCGCGATCAACGAAGAACTGTTCGACGCGCCCGAGCTCGTCAACGACGACCCGTTCGGCGAGGGCTGGATGCTCGAGATCGAGGGCGCCGACGAAACCGAACTCGAGAACCTGCTCTCGGCCGACGAGTACGAAGACCAGATCGCCTGAGCGCGCTCAGGATTCCTGCGGCGTCTCCCGATTGAGCAGTGCCATCGACGTTCCCGTAACGACGACCGTGAGGACGGCCCAGAACAGCCAGAGCGCCGGCTCGTCGACGGCGTAGACGACGGCGAGCGACGCGGTGAAAACGAGCGTCAGCGCGAGCGTCCAGCGATCCTTCCGACGCGTGCTATCGTCCGTCATACGTATTCGGGAGTGCGCTTCGTCACTCGATCGTGACGAGGTGGTCGAGCATGTCCTCGAGCGGCGCGGTCGTGACGGCGAGCGAGTAGCCGTCGATCCGCGCCAGGTCGGCGGCGTGCTCCCAGAGGTCTTCTTCCTCGATGCCGTGGAGGATGACGGCGTTCGGCGTCGGATTGACGACCCGCAGCGCGACCGCGACCGCCTCACCGCGCGTGACGCCGGTAAAGACCAGAGCGCGGTTCGTGCTCTGTCCGTACAGCCGAAAGAACTCCTCGCTCGAGAGCCGGGTGATGGCGCCGATGCTGTCGATCACCGTGTGTCCGCTGATTCGATCCGTGGTTCCGGTCGTGACCTCGGTTGCATCGATATCGTCGTAGAGTTTGACCAGCGGCATCGACGTCGCGTACTCCCGCAGGTCGTAGACGACGTCGCTCTCGAAGCCGGCCGAGAGGACGCGACCGTACTGGCGGATCCGGTCGCCGCCGCGGCGCTCGTCGATGGAGAGGAGGCCCTCTACGAGTCGGCCGACGACGCCGATCCCGGGGCTCTCCCGCCGTCCGCTCTCGTAGTCGGAGATCACCGAGGAGGAGACGTCCAGTTCGTTCGCCAGGTCGGTCTGGGAGACGTCGAAGTCCGTCCGCCACTTGCGTAACGTCGCCCCGGGGTCGTCACTCAGCGTGATCTCTCCCGCGATCTTCTCTGCGAGTTCCCGCTTCGGTCCACGACCGCCCATGTGCGACGGTTGTGTGGTCGGCCCAAGTAGCTACCGGAGTCGCGGTTCCCGCTGGTAGAAAGCGCGTCGGCTCGAGAGGCGATCCTTCGAGGAAACCGTCCGTGGCGAACGCCCGGTCCGAACTCCGTTCGAACTCCTGCCAGAACTGCGCTCAGTCGGACGGCTCGCTCGCCGGCGACTCGACCGTCGTAATCCGCGCGTCGATCCAGGCCGCCGCGGCGTCGAGCGTCTCCGCGTCCGCACCGACGAGGCGGATTCGACCCGGTCGGTCCTCGCTCCGCGGGTAGCTCCCGACGGCGACGTCGAACTCGTCGGTCACGCCCTCGAGGACGTCGGTGAGCGCGCCCTCCGGTGCGGGCGTGTACAGCGTCCGCGTCGTCGATTCACCCGCGAACTCCTCGGCCACCTCGCGGAACATCGCCCGCATCTCCTCGGGGATGCCGGCGAAGACGTGAACGTTTTCGACGGTACAGCCCGGCGCCCACGCCTCGTCGACGACGATCGGGGTCGCTCCCTCGGGGATCGAGGCGGCCGCGTCGAGATCGATCTGGAGGTCGTACTCCGCGACGAGGTCGGGGTTCTCCTCGCGAAACGCGCGCGCTTTGCCGACCAGACGGTCGCGGATCCGCTCGTGAACGACGAGGTCGCGCTCGAGGCCGTCGGCGACCGCCTCGAGGGTCACGTCGTCGGGCGTCCCGCCGAGACCGCCGGTGACGATCACAGCGTCGAACTCGTCGCTCCAGCGGGCGACGTACTCAGCGATGAGGTCGTGATGGTCGGGGATCGTTAGAATGCGCTCGACGGTCGTTCCGCGCTCGGTGAGCCGCTCGGCCAGCCACGAGGCGTTGGTGTTGGTCGTCGTGCCGGCGAGCAGTTCGTCGCCGACGGTGACGATCGCGACGTTCATGGGTTCGGTTCGAGCTCGAGTCAGTTAGCGGCTCCGCCGGCACGACGAGAGATGCGAGCGGTGTTCTATAGGTTGAGCAGGGCGAGTGCCTCGGGGCTCGACCCCGAGGCGGTTCACCACGTCCTTAGCGGCTTCTCGCTCGCCGTTCGCGCACCGCGCCGATCGCGAACAGGATCCCGTCGACGAGGACCACGCCGCCCTCGAGGGGGAGGAGTTCGGGGGCGGGTGCACTCTCGATCGACCGGTGTCACTCGAGCACCCAGTGAAAGACGATGGTATCGACGACCGCCGCCGCGCCGGTCACCATCAGCGCGCCGTTGACCATCGCGTCCGTTCGGTCGTTCATCCGTCGAATACGATCGCAGTAGACCGCCGATCGCGGTACCGTTTACGACACCCGGCGATAGAGAACCGCGAGGAGGACGAGTAACACGCTCTCGAGAACGATCGCCGCCCGCGCCCAGGGATCACCCCTGAGGTGAGCGACGACGGTTTCGTACGGTCCCAGCCCGTGGTACTGCGGTATGCGTCCGGGCAAGAATCCGCCGTGTCCGGTGAAGTGCCACGCGAAGTAGCCGGCGACGTACGTCACCATGAGGACCATTCCGACGAGGTAGATCGGTCGTACCAGCACACCGAACAGCACCAGGTAGATGCCGACGACGATCGCGACTGCCGAGAGGACGAACGCGACCGGACGCGGGTGGGCGACGAGCAGCGACGGGTCCGTCGAGAGCAGAATTACCAGTCGCTCGAGGCCGTACTGTGGATGAAATAGGTGAAGGCCCGCGACGAGGAGTGCGACGGCTCCGGCAGCATACCGCAACTGCTGATCCGATGGTCCGGCTGCCGCGGTAGTGTTCTGTCCATCACTCATTTTGGTCTCGTTATCTCTCGCACAGCCTCGTTTTCGTGTTCCGGGTACGTTTTTCCAGTCCTTCATTTTGGTCGTTTTCCATCCGAGACGGAATCCCGAGCCGAAAACGGTTACCGAGGAGTGACGCTCCGCAACCACTAAACGCGACTCACCCCAACGATTCGTCAATGAGCGACTGGACCGAGACGTACCGCCCGACCACGCTGTCGGAGGTGCGCGGAAACAACAAGGCCCGCGACAAGTTGAAGGAGTGGGCCGAAACCTGGGAGGACCACCGTGACTCGGTGATCGTCCACGGCAGTCCCGGAGTCGGAAAGACCTCCGCGACGCACGCGCTGGCGAACGACATGGGCTGGCCCGTGATGGAACTCAACGCGAGCGACAGCCGTGGGGCCGACGTGATCGAACGCATCGCAGGCGAGGCTTCGAAGAGCGGCACGCTCACCGCGGGCGGCGCCGGTCGACGACTGGTCATCCTCGACGAGGCGGACAACTTCCACGGCAACGCGGACTACGGCGGCTCGCGAGAGGTTACCCGCGTCGTCAAAGATGCGAATCAGCCGATCGTCCTGGTCGCGAACGAGTTCTACGATATGAGCCAGTCGCTGCGCAGCGCCTGCGAGACGATCGAGTTCCGCGACGTCTCGAAGCGCTCGATCGTCCCCGTGCTCCGGGACATCTGCCGTCGCGAGGGCGTCGAGTTCGAGGAGGAAGCCCTCGAGAAGATCGCCGAGAACACGAGCGGCGACCTCCGGTCGGCGGTCAACGACCTCCAGGCGGTCGCCGAGGAGGCGGAACGGCTGACCGTCGACGACGTCGTCACGAGCGAGCGCGACACGACGGAGGGGATCTTCGACTTCCTCGACGCGCTCATCAAGGAGGAGGACGCCGAGGGCGCTCTTCGATCCTCTTACGACGTCGACGAGACGCCCGACGACCTGCTCAACTGGATCGAGGACAACGTCCCGAAGGATTACGAGGGCGAGGAACTGGCCGACGCCTACGAGTTCCTCTCGAACGCCGACCGCTGGCTCGGTCGGGTTCGCGCCACGCAGGACTACTCCTACTGGCGGTACGCGACGGACAACATGACCGCCGGCGTCGCCGCCTCGCGACGGGGATCGAAGGGCGGCTGGACCCGCTACGGACCGCCGAGTTACTGGTCGAAGCTCGGTCGCACCAAGGGGACGCGGAACACGCGCGACGCCATCGCCGAGCGCATCGCCGAGCGCGACGGGACGAGCGTCGCGACGGCCCGCCGGGAGATCCTGCCGTTCCTCTCGGCGATGACTTACCACTGCAAGAACCGCGATCTCACCGTGCGCATGGCCGCAATCTACGAACTCGACGAGGCGGAGGTGTCGTTCGTCACCGGCAGCGGAAAGGACACCAACAAGATCCAGTCGATCGTCGAGGACGCCGAGGAACGCCGGGAGGAGGAAGCGGTCGAACACTCCGGAAGCGCCTTCTTCGGGGGCGAGTCCGGCAACGGCGATAGCAACGGCGGCGATGACGGCGGCAGCGACGACGACTCGAGCGACGACGAGACCGAGACGGCCGCGGATAGCGGCCAGCAACCCCTCGAGGCCTCGAGCACGGACCCCGAGGCGGACGACGCGGCGGCGGAATCCGCGTCGACGGTGGAGGAAGCGGACGACGACCAGTCGGGCCTCTCCGATTTCCTTTGAGACGAACCGCCGTTCGTCGGCGCTGACAGGTATCGGAACTGCGTGTTACCGTGTCGAGACCTGTCTACAACTAGACTGACCGACACTACTACGTCGGTGTGTGATGACGACACTCGTTGGTGACCAACAACCATGAGTACACACGACTGCCCTCTCTGTTCGGAGACGTACGAGGAACGCACGGACCTCCGCGTACACCTCGAGGTGAGCCACCGGAAGTCGGAGATCGTCGCGTATCTCGTCGAGGATTCGGCGGAGACGGGTAACCCAGCGGCCGACGGCGAACCCGCATTCGAGGACGAGTCGCCGGCCCCGCCGGCCTGACCGAGAAACTAGTATTCTCCGAGTCGACTACAGAAGGACGATAGTGCATTACGAACGCCCGCGGCGAGTTCCCGTGGATCGTCGCTCGAGAGGGACGGGACCGTCTCGACCTGATGTCCCGTCATTCGCTCGAGTTCCGGCGGGTTCGTTCGCTCGGCGACCGACGCCCCCTGGTACTCGTTGCAGACGATTCCGTGAACGTCGATGCCGCGACGTTCGAGCGCGTCGACCGTAAGCGCGGTGTGGTTCAGCGTTCCGAGTCCGGAGCGCGTGACGACGACCGCGACCGCCGAGAGGTCGGCGACCAGATCGAGCACCTCGTGTTCGCCCGCCAGCGGGACTCGCAGGCCGCCGATACCCTCGACGATCGAGACGGGCGCGCGTTCGAGTTCGCGTCGACACTCCTCGAGGAAGACATCGTACTCGAGCCGTTCGTCCATCCGCTCGGCCGCAACCCGAGGCGCGAGCGGTGGCTCGAGATATCTGAGACACGTCGCCGCCGCAGGGTCCTCGCAGGCCTCGGCGACGAATCCCGCGTCGTCGTCCGGCGGGAAGCCGGTCTGGGCGGGTTTGATCGCTCGCGCGTCGAGACCGGTCTCGCGAAACCACGACGTGAGACCGGCGGTGACGACGGTCTTCCCGACGCCGGTCCCGGTACCGACGACGGCAATCGGCGGTGCGTCGCTCACAGCAATCCGACCTCCTCGCCGACCGTCCGGAACGCCTCGAGGCAGGCGATGATGTCCGCCTGATCGTGCGTCGCCATCGGCGTGACGCGAAGCCGGCAGGTTCCCTCGGGAACGGTCGGCGGACGGATCGCCGGTGCGACCACGTCCCGATCCCGGATGCCGGCGGCGAGGGCGAGCGCGTCGCGACGGTCGCCGACGAGAACGGGGAGGATCTGGGAGTCCCCGAGCACCTCGAACCCCATCGACTCGAGGCCGTCCCGGAGGTGAGCGACGTTCTCCCAGAGGCGCTCGCGAGCGTCGCTGTGCCGGGCGAGGTGAAGTGACTCGCTGGCGGCCGCGGCGGCCGGCGGCGTGAGACCGGTCGAGAAGACGAACGAACGCGCGTCGTTGACCAGATACTCGATCAGGGTGTCGCTTCCCGCGACGTAGCCGCCCTGGCTCGCCAGCGCCTTCGAGAGCGTTCCCATCTGGATCTGAATCCGGTCCTCGAGGCCCTCGGCCTGTACGACTCCGCCGCCGTCCGCGTAGAGGCCGGTCGCGTGGGCTTCGTCGACCATCACCCAGGCGCCGAACGCCTCTGCGGCGTCACAGATCGCGTTCAGGGGAGCGACGGTTCCGTCCATGCTGAACACGGAGTCCGTGACGATCAGCCACGACTCCTCGGCAGCGCCGTCTCGATCGGCTCGAGCCGCCAGCTTCTCCCGCAGGCTCGCCGCGTCACAGTGATCGTAGACGACCGTCTCCGCGTTCGAGAGGCGGCAGCCGTCGATGATGCTCGCGTGGTTCAGTTCGTCCGAGAAGACGACGTCCGGCTCCATCGCCGCGATCGTCCCGACGTTGACGGCGTAGCCGGAGGAGAACGCGAGCGCGCGGTCCGTCCGCTTCGTTTCGGCGAGCACACGCTCGAGGTCCTGGTGAACGAGCGTATCGCCCGTAACGAGTCGACTCGCGCCCGCGCCCGTTCCAACGGTAGCGGCGGCCTGCCGCGCTGCGTCCTGGACGCGCTGGTCGTCGGTGAATCCGAGGTAGTTGTTCGATCCGAATACGAGCGACTCCTCTGCGCCGAGTACCGGCAGGTCACCGCCCGATGGCGCCGCGAAGTACCCACGCTCTGCGACCCGATCGACGGGTGCGAGCGATCGTTTCAGGTCGTTCCTCGAACGGGCGTCGAGTCGCCCCTCGAGATCGAACCCGCGGTCTTCCATTCGAGTGAACGGTGACAGCGGTGTGATTTCACTGTCACGGTTCCGATCTCCCAGATGCGGAGCGCCCGATGACGGCGGTTTCTGTGTCATATACTGGTATTTGGCTGGTCGTCAACGGCACATTTCTTCACCGACGTTCCTAGATGTTACCCTGTTCGGCGATGGCGGAAACGGACCGATGGTTCTGTCGTCGAGCTCGCGGTCCGAGCCGCGTGCATCGTCGTCGGGAACGGTTCCCCGCGAGGAACCGGGTGGGTGCCGACGAGACGGCGGACTCAGAAGCCCGGCATCAGTTCGGCAGGTCCGAAGACCCCGTACTCGCCCGCGCGGTTGCGACGAACGCCGGTTTTCAGGTATCCTAGCGCCGGACCGTTGACGTTGGCTTCCATGCTCGTCGCGTCGTCGAGTCGGAACGTGTTCGTCGCCGTCTCGCCGTCGAAGGTCGTTCCCGTCACCGAGACGGTCGTGGTCGTCGGCTTCTCGTCACTGCGAACGTCGAGAACCCCGCCGACGGTCACGTCTTCGGCGTCGCAGACCCCGGCGCGCTCGAGCAGGACGTCGTCGGCGTGTTCCATGTCCTCGAACTCGATGACGCCGTTCTGATCGTCGATGATCTCCTCGATTTCCTCGTCGGAGAGGTCGCGCGCGGCCTCGATATCGTACTCGGGGAGGTGGGCGAGGTCTTCGCGGACGGTGCCGCGGTTGTCCTCGTAGCCCGACTTGAGGCCGACGCCCCACCAGATGTCGACGTCCGTGACCTCGACGAACGACTGGGCCGCCAGCGCGGCGGCGCCGGTGAGGAAGCCGGGCGTCGCACCGGCGCCGCAGACGAACGTGATCCCCTGCTCCTCGAACGCCTCGCCGCGCTCGTCGAGCATGTCGATCACGCGCGAGCGCTTGAGGACGTCGATCAGCACGCCCGAGTAGCCGCCCTCGAGGAACCGATCGGCCACGCGCGGGATGAAGTCGTGTTCGTAGTTCGGCAGCGCGAGCAGCACGGCGTCGATCTGTTCGCCGCGGTCGATGACGTCCCGGATGGGGTCCTCGCTGGGACGTGCCTGCTCGGAGGCGACGACGCCCCGGTCCTCGCCGTGCTGTTTGACGCCGCCTTCGACGGCCGTCGTTCCCCCGTCCGTCGAGACTTCGTTGTCTCGCGGCTCGCTGTCGATATTCCCCTCCGTCGCCGCCAGCAGTTCGTCGACGTCCAGTCCGTCGAAGTTGATCGCGGTGCCGTGACGGTCACACGCCGCGACTGGCGTCAAGGCGTCCTTGTGCTGGCTCACTTCGAGCGCTCGTCGTCCGATACCACCGGTGCCGAGTACCGCAAACGTCGTTTCGTTCATGTGTAGCTGTGTTGTCGTCGTCTCGATCGCTGGTCGTCAGTCGTCGCTCGGTTCGGGACCTGTACTCGCGCTCGAGTCGGTCGCCGTCTCGTTCGATCCGTCCGCGCTGGAACGGGCTTTGACCTCGTCGGGATCGAAGTCGTTCACGTCCCGATTCGGCTCGAGGCCAGCGCGTTCGATGATCTCGATGTCCTCGCCGGGTGACTGGCCCTCCGTCGTGAGGTAATCTCCCGTCAGCAGGCCGTCGGCGCCCGCCTCGAGCGGCAGGTGCTGCTCCTCGGGCTCGAGGTTGACCTCGCGGCCGCCGGTGAGGCGCACTCGCGACTCGGGGTGGAGCAGTTTGTACACCGCGACCGTCTTGACGATTTCTTCGGTGCTGATCTCGACGTCCCGTTCAGCGAGTGGCGTCCCCTCGACCGGGTTGAGGACGTTCACCGGCAGCGAGGAGATGCCGATCTCCTGCAGTGCGATCGCGGCGTCGACGCGATCGGTCGGCGTCTCGCCCATCCCGAGGATGACGCCGGCACAGAGGTCCATGCCGGCCTCCTTGGCGACCTCGAGCGTTTTCACCCGATCCTCGAAACTGTGCGTGTTAACGATTTCGGGAAAGTATCGCGGCGAGGTCTCGATGTTATGATTGTAGTGGTTGATCCCCTCGTCGGCGAGGATCACGGCCTCCTCCTCGGTCAGGATGCCCAGCGAGGCGTCGACCTCGAGGTCGCACTCGTCTCTGACGAGGCGGATGGACTCGAGGACCTCCGCCCACTCCTCGGGGCGGTTCGCTTTCGAGACGCCCTTCTCCGCGACGACGATGCCGAAGCGCTGGGCACCGTCGCGTTCGGCGCGTTTGGCCGCCTCGAGGATCTTCTCGGGGCCGAGGAAGCCGTAGGTGTCAATGCCGGTGTCGAAGTGGACCGATTGGGCACAGAAGCCGCAGTCCTCGGCGCAGTTGCCCGCCTTCGCGTTGACGATCGAACACGCGTCGACCGTCCCGTCACCGAAGCGATCACGTAGGGCCGCTCCAGCCGCCGCGAGCGGTTCGACCGGCTGTGCGATCAGCGCGAGGCCGTCGGTGCGGTCGAGTCGCTCGCCGGCCAGCACTCGCTCGAGTGCGTCGTCGATCGTCGGATTGCCTGTCTCGTAAACCACATTCGAAGAGGTAGTTGACGAGTATATAACGATTGGGGAGAGTTTCGTCGGCTGTGACTCGTCGACGGCTACGTTGACGGTCTCGTTCTCGAGAACCGTTTCGGCAGTAGACTCTACTAGACGCCCGCTAACGCCGACAGCGCGGGAGATGAGCGCGCCGCGGAGGGGACCGAGGCATCCCTCGAGAGTCCCGGCCTGCTCACCAGCTCGGAATCGCAATCTGACAATTTACGCCCTCAATACGGAAAAGTGACCGATCGTCACACGCGACGATCAGCGGAATGGAAGACGGCCGTCAGACTCATACGAAACTTTTGTCACTGCAGAGCATAATCAAACATTCCAAAAGTTAAAGGGGTGTGATAATCTATCGACGAAGAACGAACCATGACCGACAGTGCCACGGACGACACCGCGGGCGACGGTGGACTCGAGGTCGGCTCCAGTCTCGACGAACTGTTCGGGCCGGTCGCCGAGGAACCGCTCGACGAGCGGCCGGTCGGCCGCGATCCATCCTGGGAGGCGAGCGGCAACAAATGCGACGACGAGACGGCGACGGCCGTCTTCGATCGACTCAAAACCGATAGTGCGGCCGACGCCGACGCGGTTCTCGCCGACGATCGACCGACCGAAATCATCGCGAGCGCGGACGAGTCGGAGCCGCCGACGGACGAGACGGCACTCGACGCGGCGCTGCTCGTCGACGAGGACGCGCTCGAGGCGCTCTTGCTTCCGGACCGGACCGAAGGCGAGGAGTTCCGCTGGGTCGACACCGGCGACGCGCCGCTGGAACCGTCAGCCGATGCGTCGCTCGCCGGAGACGGGCCGGCCAGCGAGGAGTCGGAAACGATGGGCGAGACACTCGAGGTGACGACCGGCGCTGACGAGCCGGCGGCCCGCAGCTCCCGCGAACGGGCCGAGACCGAGGCGGCGGTCTCACGTGACAACACCGAACAGGCGGACCCCGCCGCCGAGCGCGACGACGCGGCCTCGAGCGAGTCCGGTTCCGTCGGGTCCGGCCCCCTCGATCTCGCTTCCGTCGAGTCTGAGGCGGCCTCGAGAGAGAACTCGCTCGTCGTCCCCACCGAGTCCGAACTCGCGACCACGGAGGACGTTGACGAGGAGCGATCGACCGGGATTCTGGGCTGGCTACGGTCGAAACTCGGTCTCTCGTAACGGTCTTTCCGGAGTGGGTGACGCGGACATGACCGAGACGGACGACCGCGGTACCGACGCTTGTCCGGCACCTACCCGGAAGTACGGCTTCTATAGTACCAACTGGAACGGTTTCCACGCCGATCGCACTGTCCGCGGTTCTCGCTTGCTTCGCTCGCTCCGACCCGCGCTCCCGTCGTGCGATCGGGTGTGCACTGACTTTCAGCGGCTACTATAGAGGGTACCGATCCGCGAGCTACGATTCGGAGTGCCAGGTGAGCCCGTCCCGGCGAACCGTGTACGGCTTGGCGCCACACTCCGGACAGACCGTGCCCCCGCCGTCCGGATCGTCCGGCCGCTCCGGAATCGTGTGGCGGTGGCCACAGGCGTCGCACTCGAGGGTAACCGGCATGGTTGTCTCTCGTCGACGACGCGCTGACGTATGATTTCCCGCCCGGAAACTGCTCGTCCGCCGCTCTTGGCTCTCGCTCGAACGGCCGTACACCCGATCGGGTGCTCCAGTACGGTTTCGATCGAACCGTCGATCGACCGCTGGCCGCTTTCGCGTCGCTTCTGGTCGATCTCGAATAAAACGAAACTCGGGGATGTCTAACGTCGATCCGACGACCCTCGCCCGCGTGAGGGTGACGGCGTCGTTACCCGAGGAACTCTTCGATATGGTCGGCGACTTCTTCGGGGGTGTCGCCGACGGGGACGCCGGCGTCGTTGAGCGCGCTGATCTTGCTCTCCGCGGTGCCGGTTCCGGAACCGGAGACGATCGCACCCGCGTGGCCCATCCGCTTTCCTGGCGGGGCCGTGCGGCCGGCGATGAAGCCGGCGACGGGCGTGTCGACGTTTTCGTCGATGAACGCAGCGGCTTCCTCCTCGTCCTCGCCGCCGATCTCGCCGCACATGACGATCGCGTCGGTATCGTCGTCGTTCTCGAACAGTTCGAGGGCGTCGACGAAGTCCGTCCCGATAATCGGGTCGCCGCCGATGCCGATCGCGGTGGTCTGGCCGATGCCGCGGTTGGTCAGGCTGTCGACGACCTGGTAGGTCAGCGTCCCGGAGCGGGAGACCAGACCGACGTTCCCCTCGGCGAAGATGTTGCCGGGAAGGATGCCGAGTTTGGCCTCGCCGGGCGTGATGAGGCCGGGACAGTTCGGACCGATGAGTCGCGTGTCGGTCTCGGAGAGGCGCTTGTTGACCCGGGCCATGTCCTGGGTCGGAATGCCCTCCGTGATCGCGACTGCGAGATCGAGGTCGGTGTCGAGCGCCTCGAAGACGGCGTCGCCGGCGAACGCCGGCGGGACGAAGATCACGGACGTGTCGGCGTTCTCTTCGTCGACGGCTTCGTGAACCGTGTCGTAGACGGGGACACCCTCGACTTCCTGGCCGCCCTTGCCGGGGACCGCGCCGGCCACGATGTTGGTGCCGTACTCCATCATCTGCTCGGCGTGGAACTTCCCTTCCCCGCCGGTGATGCCCTGTACCACGACGCGCGTGTCGTCGTCGACTAGTACGCTCATTGGTCGTTCACCTCCTCAGCGTACTCGACAGCACGCTGGACCGCGTCCTCGAGGGTCTGTTCGACCGTCACGAGGTCCTCGTTCAGAATCTCCATGCCTTCCTCCCAGTTGGTCCCGGCCAGTCGGACGACGACCGGCTTCGGGATCTCGTCGAACTGCTCGAGCGCCTCGTTGATCCCGCGGGCGACCTCGTCGCCGCGCGTGATCCCGCCGAAGATGTTGAAGACGACGCTGTCGACGTTGTCGTCCGAGAAGACCATATCGAGCGCGTTCGCGATGCGTTCGGCCTTCGCGCCGCCACCGACGTCGAGGAAGTTGGCGGGTTCGCCGCCGTAGTGGTCGACGAGGTCGAGCGTGGTCATCACGAGGCCCGCGCCGTTGCCGATGATACCCGTGTTGCCCTCGAGGCGGACGTAGTCGAAGCCGTACTCGTCGGCCTTTTGCTCGAGTTCGTCGCCACTGCCGGCCGCTTCGGCCTCCATCTCGGCGAGTTCGGGCTGGCGGAACAGCGCGTCCTCGTCGATGTTCATCACGGCGTCGGCCGCAATGACCTCGTCGTCGCCCGTGACCATCAGCGGGTTGATCTCGGCGTCGGAGCCGTCGCGGTTCTCCCAGAGATCGTAGAGGGTCATGAGGACGTTCGAGACGTCGCGCGCGACGGCACCGTCGACACCTGCGTCGTAGACGGCCTTGCGCGCCTGGTAGGGGTGCATCCCGAAGGAGGGATCGATGTGCTCGCGCGCGATGGCGTCGGGGTCCTCCTCGGCGACTTCCTCGATGTTGACGCCACCCTTGGTCGAGACCATCGCGACGGGTTTGCCCTCGCCGCGGTCCATCGTGATCCCGACGTAGAGTTCGTCGACGAAGTCGACGGCCCCCTCGACGAGAACCTGGTCGACGCGGTAGCCCTTGAGATCCATCCCGATGATCGACTCGGCCGCCTCGCGGGCTTCGTCGTCGTCGTCGACGAGTTCGATTCCGCCAGCTTTCCCCCGGCCGCCGACCTGTACCTGCGCCTTGACCGCGACGGGATAACCGATCTCCCGGGCCGCGGTCAGTACGCCGTCGACGTCGGAGGCGAGTTGCGACTCCGGCGTCGGAATCCCGGCGTCGGCGAAGACCTGCTTCGCCTGGTACTCGTGCAATTTCATAGCAATTCAAACGGGTGTCCCGCCGTTGCTTAAATCCTGCCAGTTTCGGTTCGTCACGTGGCAGCGCTTGCCGCGTTCTCGCCGGCGCGACGGCGACTCCGCGCAGAATCATCGCTTCCGCCCGATAGCCGGCCGCTCCGCGCTCGAGCGGAAATTAACTCAGTTTCGTATTAGGGTACTTTTATTAGGAACGCTGGTATACGAGTACGTGATGCCCGAAGTCACCGTCTCCGAGTCCCTGTACAAGAAACTCGAGGAAGAGAACCCCGAGTCGATCGAGGACGCGGTGTGGGAGCTGATGTATCAGGCCCGCAGAGAGTCACAGTACCAGTAGCAGCTCGCCGCCCGTCATAACCACGCCACCCGCCGTAACCACGCCTTCGTGAATTCTCCCGATATATCGCGCTCGCGAGCGGTAACTGTGTCACGACGAGTTGCCACTCGCGAGTGTCACGACGCACTCACCGAAGCGCTTGACTCCGTACAGTTCCAAGCCAGTGGCAAGCGGTGCTCCCCGGAATCGTCGGCGTCGATAGTCGCGAACGCTGTGGCTCTCAGCGGAGGGGCCGTCAGCGCGATCTGATCGCGGAGGAGACCCGAGTCTCCCTCGTCCCGGTTCGCACCGTTGTTCGAACCCCGCTCGCACCGGTGGAGGCGGTGACGTGGTGACGAACTCGATCGCGGCGCGGCGGCGACGGCGCTGGCTGTCGTCGCTCGCAGCAGGGCTTCGGCTGCTCGTCCACAGTAACCTCTTCATCTCGCTGGCCGCCGCGAGCGTCGTGATTACGACGGTCGTCCTCGCCGGTTTCCCGCTCGATCCGGTGCCGTTTTTCATCGTCTTCGCCGTCACGCTGTTCGTCTACACCGTCAATCGATTCACCGACCTCGAGGAAGATGAGGAGAACGTCCCCCAGCGGGCAGCGTTCATCAAACGGTACGGCCGGTACTGGCTGGCGATCGGCGCCGGGCTCTACCTCGCCACGGTCGGCGCAGCCGTCGCCCTCTCGCTGCCAGGTGCCGGCTTCCTGTTGATTCCGCCGGTCGTCGCCGTCGTCTACTCGCTAGGTGGGATCAAACGCGTCTTTCTCGTGAAGAACCTGTTCGTCGGGCTGGCCTGGGGGCTGATTCCGCTCGGTGTCGGGATCTACTACGGCCGGCTCTGGACGCTCGAGATCCAGTTTCTGGCCGCGTACGTCGCCGCGATGATCACGATCGCCGCGGTGATCTTCGATATCAAGGATATCGTCGGCGATCGCGCGGAAGGGATTCCGACCGTCCCGACCAGGTACGGTCCGCGACGGACCCGGATCGTCACGCAGGCCGCCAATCTTCTCGCCGCGGCGATCGTCGTCGGTCTCGTCACAGTGGGGGCTCTTCCGGAGACGTTCTTGACCCTGTTCGCGTTTCACGGCTACGTCGGCTGTTACATTCCGTTCGCAAGTCGCAGTCGCGGGCCGCTATTCTACGGGTTTGTCGTCGATGGCGAGCACGTCTTCCTGGCAGGAGTCGTGCTCGCACTCGAGTGGCTCGTCTGGTAGACCGTTCACGACGAACGACGATCGGTTACTCGAGAACGGAGGACGAATGGAAGATCAGACTCGATAACCGAAGCCGGATACAGAAGTATCGAACTGTGACGGTTCACATCCCGTGAAAAAAGCGTTTCAGTCACGGCGATGTGGCGACGAATATGGAACGACGAACCCTCGTTTGGCTCGGTCTCGGTGGCGGACTCGCCGCACTCGCCGGCTGGCTCGGGACACTCATCGGGATTACGGGCGCCGACGACGGACACGGATCGTCGAAATCGGGGCACAGTGCCGACGAGACGGGGATTCCCGATTCGGAGTCCGACGAACCGCTCGAGCATATCACAATCGGCGACGCCGACGCGGCCGACGAGAGCGGCGAAACTAACGTCTACCTCTGGAACGTCGGAGACGACGAGCGCTCGATCGAAGTCCACGTTACCCGCGACGACGAGACGGTGGTCGAGCGGACCGATACTGTCCCGTCGGATGCGTATCTCGTTCTCACGCTGCTCGAGCCGGGGACTTACGAGACGGTCGTCACCACCGACGGCGCGCGAAACGAAACGACACTCGAACACTCGGAGAATGACTGTGGGCGGACGGTAATCGCGTTCCGAGAATCCGGGATGCGAACGAAGATGTCGAACACCTGTTGAGTATCGGGAGGTACCTCGGCGCGCTCGCTGGCGGTTCCGTGCCGTCTCGAGAGACGCGGGACGATCGAGGCGCCGGTCCAACATAATTTGGAATGAATGTTTTTACTATTCCCCCGCTAACCAGAGATGGCGGGAGTTCCCTCCCGAGGCACCCTGCCACCCGATCGACACCCTGCCGCGTCGTTCGACCGTCACCCATCCGTTCCCACCCCTGCTCGCTCCCCACTCGGCGACCACCCCACGCCGAGTACCCCACAACCTGCCGTTTTCACGTTCTAATCCACATCGCTCGAGGTGAGCTGCCTAGCGTGTTCGATCCTTGCTGCAATGCTTCTCCGGCACACCCCGCGTTGCCGCTGTATTGGTCCCAGTGTGCGTTACCGCGGTATCGTTGAGGATATCGCTCTCTCGTTGAGGATATCGCCGAATCAAGCCGGGAAATCAAGAGTGTGAGGAAAACTGTCGAATGGGCGCTTATAATGGGCATATTCAGCATCCTTGCAGTCGTATGCCCGAGGGGTATGTGGCTGGATTTGCTACCGTCGGTAATGGCTACCCAGCGTGATTCAATCGACCAACCAGTCACGTGCAGAAAGTGCGGTACGAAGAACGAACAGTTCTACACGTACTGTCGGCACTGCCTCGAGGAATTGCCCGCAGTTCCGTGAGACGACCGCAGTTGACCCCAATCCGTTCGGAGCCGCTTCCTGATTCTATAGTAGCCGCTGAAAGTCAATGCACACCCGATCGCACTGTCCGCGGTTCTCGCTTGCTTTGCTCCGAACCGCGCACCTGTCGTGCGATCGGGTGTAAATCGTTTCAGTTGGTACTATAGGGGCACCAGACCGGCAGATTCGGTAACACCTCTAGCAAACCCGTGGCACACACCCCGCGTTGCCGCTGTATACGAAGGGGAAGTGGGGTCCGCCGAGCGGGACTCGCGTCGACTCGATTGTCTCCCATCCGGAACTAAACCCGATATCTGAGTGTTTAGGGGCGGAAGCAGCGGTTCGACCGACGGAGCGACTGTCGAACGGCAAGTACGTGTAGCAGTAGGCACGTGATTTCGGACGTGGTCGGACGGGGTAGTAAGACCGCGGAGTAATAGTTACTTATAAATACACCTGATTTGTAAAAGCTCATTAAGTATCTCGAACAAAGATGTGTTCGAGCGGACTCGAACGCGGCTCTTCCAGTCGAGGTGAATTCAAACCCCTCTGGAGGAGCGTGCTCACTCACTCTCGTTCAGCGTTGGCCCGCTCTTCCGTACGCTGCCTGCCGATAATTGTGCAACCCCTCGGTCTACACCTCCCGTTCGACTCGAGACCATCACCGGAGCCATACAGCGGCAACGCGGGGTGTGTGTGCGACCGATACAGCGGCATTCCGGGGTGGGATTACCGTGGTACACTCTCTCAGAACCTGGAATTCGACCCTATACAGCGGAAGTGAGGTGTCTCGAGAGTACGGTTGACCGAAACCGTCCGTTCCATACAGCGGCACTCCGGGGTCTCTGCTCCAGAGATACAGCGGAACTGAGGGGTCCTCTCTCACACTATACAGCGGCAACGCGGGGTGTATTATACGGGAGAGAGAGCCTGAGACGCTCGGACACGAATTCTTACAGCGGAAACACGGTTCGAACGTTTTAAGATCGTACCGCGGAATGATCGGCCAACGCAATGTCCGACTCGGTTGATTATTTCGGGAGCGAAACGGCGATCTTCCGGAACAAGGAACTCTTGCAGGTCTCACATCTGCCGGACGGTGATCGAATCATCGGCCGGCAGGCGGAACTCGAGAATCTCGCCACGGCGATCAAACCGGCGACCACCGGGAACACGCCGAACAACGTGCTCGTCTACGGGAAGACCGGTACCGGAAAATCGCTCTGTGCGAAGTTTATCACCAACCAGGCGGTCGACCGCGCCGACCAGAACGACATCACGATCGGTGTCACCTACATCGACTGCCTCCAGGACTCGACGGAGACGCAGGTCGTTCAGTCGATCGCCCACCAACTCAACGATCGCGACCGGACCAACGTATCGATTCCACACTCGGGGTTGAGTACGGCCGAGTACTACCGGCGTCTCTGGCAGATCTCCGACGCGTTGTACGACGTCGTCCTCGTCATCCTCGACGAAGTGGACAAGATCGAAAACGACGACGTTCTGATGCAGTTCTCGCGAGCCGTCGAGTCGGGCAAACTCGAGTCGAGCAAGGCCGGCGTCATCGGAATCAGCAACAAGGTTCGGTACAAGGAGTCGCTGAACGAGCGCGTCAAATCGAGTCTCTGCGAACGCGAGTACGTGTTCGCTCCCTACGACGCCACGCAGATCCAGGAAATCCTCACCTCTCGCTCGGATGCCTTCCACGAGGACGTCCTTTCGGAGAGCGTCATCCCGCGGGTGGCGGCGCTCTCGGCGCGCGAGCACGGCGACGCTCGTAAGGCGATCGACATCCTCCGATTCGCCGGCGAGATCGCCGAAGAGGAGGGGATGGACGCCGTGACCGAAGACTGCGTCGACCAGGCACACGAGCGCGAGGAGACCAGCCGGCTCGCGGAACTCATCTCGAAGTCGCCGAGTCACGCGAAGATGGTACTCGAGGCGATGGCGTTTCTGGTCCAGCAGGCGGACGACAACGACGCCGCCGTCCGCACCACCGGGATCTACGACGTCTACCAGCGCGTCTGCGCCCAAGAGAGCTCCGACCCGCTCAAACTCCGCCGGGTCCGCGATATACTCTCCGAACTCGAGTTCCTCTCGATCATCGATCAGGAGCGCAAGTGGGCCGGCAAGGGGAAGGGCAACTACATGGAGAATCGGCTCCTCGACGACCCCGACGTGATCCTGGCCGCCTGCGCCGAAACCGAGGTCTGATCGGACGAAACGGGACTCGAGCCGAACGACAGTCTCGCCGTTCTCGGATCCGTAACACAGGACCGCTCGCGAACCCGATCAGGAAGCCATCCGGTCGAGAGATTCGTTTCGCTGTCACGCTCTCGAAATGACACTCTCAGAAGCGGACCAACACAGTTTGGAATGAATGATTTTACAGATATCCTGTTAGGTATGGATGGCAGGAATCCCCAAATCAGGCACCCACCCGATCGACACCCTGCCGCGTCGTTCGACCGTCACCCACCAGCCACTATCCACCCGCTCCCGACTCGACGACTCCCTATCGTGCGTCGAGTGTCCGCCGCTTATCATTCCCCTTCAATTTCCCGAAGCGCCCGGCCGTTCGAGAACCGCCGGACTCCGAACGACTAGTTACTGTCCGGAGTTAATCGATAAATGCAGTCCGAGCCGATTCTCAACAACCGCAGTACCGGAACTCCATTCGGAACGAACATTAACGAAATATATAATAGATAGAACTATGATATTCAATGATAGAGACACCGCCTATGCAACTCTACTGGCCCCAGCCGACTCCCCCTGGCGTGCCCAACGACTGTTTTCACTGCGGGGTTGAGATCGACGGCGAGAACGTAAAGGGAGTCTGGCTCGAGCGGGAGCGCTGGCAGAATCCGAACACGCACGAACTCACCTGTCTTTCCTGCTGCGTCGAGGAGATGAACGAGTCGTCGAATCGGCCGGACGCAGTCGACGAAACTGCCGCGACGGCACATCGGTCCTAATGTCTCGAGGGCCCTCGACCGATCAGTACTGTGAGGTCCCAAACTTCGTTCGCGTACAGTGTCACGGAGATTCAGCCCATTCCTCGTACTCGCAAACTACAACACGTCTGCTAAGAGTCTCATTTCGGAATCTGTCGGCACTGCTCACCGACTTGAGGGACACTCTTCTGTGTAGTCCCCTCCGACAAGCCGTCAGTCCTTCCCGCTGCTCACTCCGTCTGCGGCGGGAGCGGTGCCTGCGATCGCACTCGCGAGAGAGAGGACAGATACTCGTTCTCGTCGGTCGTTCCGGTGAGTTCTGCCGAACTGAGACAGTGCACACATCCCTCGAGGTGGCCCCTATTGTCGCCAAATACGCGGACGAAATTCGCCGAGACCATTTCGTTGCAGTTTGGACAGTTCTCCATGATCACTCACTTTGCTACATGTTACCACTTGGCATGCACATACTTAGCATTATCGGCAGTATCTCATCCGAAAGCGCATGCTCACGGCAACAGTCCTAGGAAATTCTCGAGCGAGCGTTCTCGAGAGGGCCGGTTGAGACGGTTCACAGTATCGCGGCCCGGTCGACACGAGGCTCTCTTGAACCCGTTACCGGTCGGCGGTCGCTACGGGGACGTCGAAGTGCGCAGCGAGGATCGCAGTGTGAACCGTCCGCAGGTCCGTGTCCCGGATCGTCGCGGCGGCACGGAACTGTTCGCGGGCGCGTGTGACTTGCTCCGGGCTGGCAGCGAGTTGAACGAGTTCGAACCCGTCGGGATCGAGTCGACTGACGGCGTCGAAGTTCGCGTCGTCGTACAGCGCGGCGAACGCCTCGATGACGTCGGCGAGGATCGCATCGGTCGCTTCGGCGCCCGGATCGTCGGCCGGAACCGACCCCGTTGCGTCGAAGTAGTCCTCGAGGGTGACGACTCCGGCCGCTTCGTACACCGACGTTTGGAGGGCGTCGTGAACTGGCTCCGAGACGTACACGCCGAACACTTTGAATCTGCCAGTCTCGGTCATCGGTTGGTGTTTGGGGGCACCGCGTAAATAGGTGAACCGCCTCGGTGTCAAGTGATTCGAGACGCCGAAGGCGTCCGTCATACTGCGAAACTGTCGGTCTTGCAGAGATCGCAAACGTTTCACGTTTGCTCACTTTTCCGAACGACCTCGAGGCAGTCGGCCTGTTCTACCGGTAGGCGTACTGGCCTCGGGATCACTACGGGCCGACTCGGACGAGAGCACCGCGGATGCTCGTGGACTCGGCTGTAACGGTGTGCGGTCGGAAGCCAGCCAGCACCAGCGGAACCGAGGGCGACGGAACCGATATAGGTCGAGGAGGGACTGCTCGAGGCCGCACAGGATTACTCGATCAGATCTCGACCTCTTTTTCCCGGATGATCCGTTCCGTCTGCTGGTCTGATTCGATCGTGACCGCTATCGTGAGCCAGCCGTCGTTCTCCCGAATCGCGAGCGCCGCTCCCGGGTCGACGTCGACGCGGTACGTTCGGGTGACGCCGGCACCGGCCGCGAGCCGTCCGAGACGGTCGTCGGTCTCCCAGACGACCGTCTCGTCGGTGAAGACGGTCACGGAGACACGAACGTCGGTTGCATCGTCGTCGCCGGTGTTGCGGAGGGTGGTCGTCGCCTCACGACAGGTAGCGCCACACTCGGTCAGCGAAACGGGCGCGAGTTCGAAGGCGACATCCGGCATCCCGCGGGCGAGGACGGGGCTGGCGTTCGGATCGTCGTCATCCGTCTCCGGTTGTCCATCCGCGACGGGTGGCGATTCGGCGTCGGACTCGTCGATAGAACCGCCGGATAGGGCTGCAAGGCTCGCGCCAGCGACCACGCCGAGAGCCATCCGTCGGTCCATGCTCGTTTTCGGTCTGTCGGGGACCGTCCGCATATGGGTTCGCCTTACACTGTTCGCCCCCGAACGCGGGTAGGCAACGGCGTAGCTGTCACGATGTTCGATGATATCGTGCTCGGCTGTGGTCGCTCGACGTCCAGTCCCTCGCTCGAGTTATCTCTGAGCAACAACAGCAATAGCTACCGCCGCATCCCGATAGCCATTTGATCCACTCTTCCCGTTTGTGACTGCACTCAGCGTACGGTTTTCAGCAATTAAATCAGGTGCTATCTATCTTTCTTCGAGGAGAGAATCCCGCCGTTCACGGCGGGAGTGAATCCGACAACTCCGACACAATCCACCGTCAATAGCATGCCGGATATTCAACGTGAATCCGCACAATCAAATAAATTTATCTACATGATCTATATATGGCGGTTGAGGTCACTCGCACCTGCGTCGGTTCCATCCAGAACCACCGACAGGTTTGCGACGGCCTCGATTCGCTCGGTGATTCCGCCTCGAAAATCTGGAACGTCGCACGCTGGACAGCAGGTCGAATCTGGGACGAAACCGGCGAAATCCCAGATGAAGGCCCGCTGAAAGCGTATATGAAAACCCGAGAGTGCTGGAAAGACTTGAACGCACAATTCAGTCAGAAAGTTATCGATGAACTTTCCGACGCTATCCAGTCATGGTTTGACCTGCGACAGAAAATCGACGAGCCGAATCCCCCTGGCTACCGCAAACACGGCGATGAACGACCACGCAGTACGGTCTCCTCGTGTCCGGCCACAACGGGTGCACGCCACGGGGCAAACGAACGGTTCGCGCCGGCGTTCCAGCAGTGACCCGCGGACGCGTTCCTCCGTAACACGTGAGATCGCCCGTTCGACGAACCGTTCCGGTTCGGGGTCCGACAGTCGCCGGTCCCTTTTGCCCACGCAAAGATCTATACTGTATTATGTGGAAGCCGGCCGTATGCACTGTGGCCGGACCTCCTGTATGACGGATGCCACTCACCGCATCGCCGTCAACAGTAACGCACGCGGCGAGACAAAGACACACTACTTCTGTGAGGCGCACGCGCTCGAACGTATTTCGGGGCTCGAGGACCGGAGCACGATCGAAATCACCCCCGCACTCGAGTATCCACACCCCTGACCGCGACCACCTTTTTTCACAGAAAATCGCTTCCGCCGTCCCGCCGAGACCGAGCACCTTTTCCCCGTGCTGCCGTCGGCTCAGTCGCTGAATTTCCCCAGTACATTTTTGTATCTTTGAGAGGGTATCTCTCCGCATTCAACCCCTCTCTGGTGCGGATATATCCGGGTCGAACAGAGCGATGGTGGAGATCGAAATCAACGGCGGTTTGACCGTGATCGATGCGGTGCACAGCGGCTCGAGTAACTTTCAGGTACACCTCGCTTCGTCGACGGACGACCGGCACGCACTGTTCGTAAACGAGATCGGAGAGTACGCCGGTGAGAGCGCTCGGGTCCTGGAGCCCGGCACCTACTCCCTCGAGGTCGAAGCCGACGGCGACTGGTGGCTCGAGGTCCGACAGCCGCGGATTCCCAGTGTGGAGGATCTGCCACAGTCCCTCCACGATACCAAGCCGCGGGTGGTCGGGCCGTTCGAGTTCGGCGGGTCGTATACGGCGACGTGCTCGCACCGTGGCGATCGCAACTTTCAGGTAGCGATCCTCCCGACCGAAGGACAGCTCGACGAGTTCGTCGTCAACGAGGTCGGTTCCTACACCGGCGAGGCGACGTTCTCCCACACCGGTCTCGGGTGCATCGGTGTCGAGGCTCACGGCGAGTGGACACTCGAATTCGAGTAACCGGTCCCGCTGCATCGCCACGCGGCGATCCAGCCACGACTACCGTGATCCGAGCACTCACACCGTTCCCGCCAACTCCGTCCCGACTCTATCTCCACACCTGGGCCTTTGCAACGCGAATCGAACCGGGAGATCCGCTGGTCACTTGCCCAGGACGCTCTTGAGGGCGTCCTTGAACTCGAGTTGATCGCTGTTGACGATGCGCGAACTGCCGTTCCGGTCGGTTCGCTCGATCCTCGCGACGGTCTCACACCGGTAGTACTTCGTCGTTTCGGGGAGCTTTTCGCGAGGCGAGGGCGCCGACCGTACGCATCGGATCCAGCCGTCCTCGTGATGCTCGAGCATCGTAACCGTCTCGAATTCCTCGACGCGGCCGTCGACCAGGTGAACCGCGAACATCGTATCGCTCATCGCGGGCGGGTCTCGAGACTGCCGTAATCGCTATCACCGTACATCGGTGGCGTCCCCCGTCGGTTAGTCGGAACCATTGCCATCGGAGCTTTCATTCTTCCCACACGTAGTATGTTTTGTGGAAACTGCCAGTTGTAGAACATACTGTTGTGATGGGTGGTTTAGCCCCGATCCGGCGTCTCGCGGCGTAGTTCTGCTGTAGAGCGTGCTTGCTCACCGTGACGGAATCTCCGGTGCGGGCCAAAATCTGCTCCGGATATACAGCGCGCGCTGCCGCAGCCGAGCCTCCGTTCGGAGCGCCGGCTCGCCAGCGCGGCCCGCTCAGTTGTCAGCGTTGGTCTTCGTGGCCCGTGCAGGCGTGATCGCGCGGGAGAAAACGATTACGGGCCATTGGGATTCCGTCGCCTCTAGTACCAACTGGAGCGATTTCCACACGGATCGCACGACGGCTGTGCGATCGGGTGTGCACTGACGTTCGGTGGCTACTATAGTGACAGCTGCAACGACAGCCCGCTAAGTCCGAGACCGACCGGTCCGAGCACCGCTCTACGCGTACTCTGCCGGTTGGCCGGGTCCGGACGGGTCTGGGCCCGGCTCGAGCGGACTGCAGGCCCCCGAGCGCCGCAGCGTCCGAAACGGGTGGCTCTCAGGAGAGTACGGCGGTGATATCGGTCGAGGAGATCATCCCGACGTAGTCGTCATCGTCGAGGACCGGGAGGTGATTGATCCCTAGACCCGTCATCATTGCAGCCACTTCCTCGAGGTAGAGATCCGGCGGCACGGTCTCGACCGATTCGGTCATCACCGCCGAAACCTGCAGTTCGGTAGGGTCGCGGCCCTCGGCGGCGGCGGCGACCAGGTCGGTGCTCGTGATGATCGACGGCGGATCCGTCGTCACGACGAGGGCCTTGATATCGCTGTCGCGCATCGCCGTCGCCGCGGCTTCGAGCGTGGCGTTCTTCGAAATCGTCTTCAGGGGGGTCGACATGACGTCCTCGACGCGGGTGCCGTTGCCAGTGGTCATACGACGGAGTATGTCACCGGATGACATTGGTGTTGTGGCTCTCCGGTGCTGGTTGAAAATCGACTCGCGAGCGACAGCCTCGACGTCGATGGAGGCCCGCTCCGATACCTCATCATCGACGGGTATCACTATCGGTCGACTTCGATCCCCTCGACGCCGTCGGTGTCGTCGACCGGATCGTCGATCGGTCCCTCGTCGGCAGCCTCGGGGAGCGAACACGGATCCCCTCGCGGAGCGGATCGAACTCCACGTCGTTCGGTCGCGTCAGATCGTTCACCGCGTCGAGTTCGTGTAAGAGCTCCGGATTCTCGAGATCCGAGATGTCGTAGAACGAACTCGTGACGAGATTCGCCCGGGGAAGCTACTGATCGGGCCCTACTGACCGCCCTCGCTGACGCGGCCGAACGTGTTGCTCTGGCGATCCGGATCGCCCTCGCGGAGTCACCCACCGGCTCTCGACGCTCTCGATCCAATCAGTGAATAGCCGTCACACGCCACCTGCTGCCGTGTGAGCGTGCTGTATGGTGACGCGATTCGGAACAGCGTTTTAATCGTCTGGTTCGTTCACTCGTGTATGAGTAGTAAATTATCACTCCCCGCAACGCTCGAAGTCCAGCAGTACGAACCCGTCCTCGCACGCTACAACCTGCTCTTGCTCGCAGCGACGGCGTTCCTCTTCACCTTTTTCCTCGGCGTCACAGTCGACGTCTACTTCGGCTACTGAACGGCCCGCTGCCGGCACGGAGCCTCCCCCTCTGATCGACCTCTCGAATAGGCAGTCTACTGCTCCGTCCGACCATCACCGAACCGAGGCAGACGTATCCTCTCGGCAGTCTTCTTCTCGACCGATGAGCGAACCGAGGGTTCTCGTCGGACGTGACAGCATCTGGCGTGCTCGCGAACTTTCGGTCGCTCCCTCGGGACGCCTTGCACGACGACTGGTGTCTGGTCGACCGCCGACCACAACCTACACAACGCGTTCGTCCGTTATCGGCCGTATGACACGAACGGTCGACGACCTCCGGAACGAGATCCGACAGGCTGTGGGGCGATACAAACGTGAGGAATCGACGGCCTTCACGAAGGAGGCCCTCGCCGCCATCTGTGACGCCGTCGACTACGAGATTCCGCCGGGGACTCTGCCCCCGAAATCGAAGATGCGGGCGGGGATTCGCTGGAAGGTCGGCCTCCGAGATGACGACGAGCCGGACGGTTCCGGCGCCCCCTTCCGGAAGGCAGAACTCGAGTCGATCGCTGCGGCGCTTCGCCAGGAGTAGCGATCACTCCTCGTCCACGACCGAGACGAGCCGACTCGTCGTTCTCACGCGAACGGACGACATCACCACCGACCGTCAGCCGGTACGTCCGCGGCGTCTCGCGGCCGGCGATAGCGAAGCCGTTATAGCTCTACTACCAACTGGAACGGTTTCCACACCGATCGCACTGTGCGCGGTTCTCGCTCGCTTCGCTCGCTCCGAACCGCGCACCCGTCGTGCGATCGGGTGTGCACTGACTGTCAGCGGCTACTATAGCGGAGAGCCTGACGGGACCGGCGGTCAAAACGTCTCACTCGGTGGAGCCCACTGCGCCGCCGTCGCAGAGTTCGCGGTACGTCGTACAGTTCGGACAGCCCTGGACCTCGCTGTCGACGCCGAATACCCGAACGAAGTCGCGCGTGACGTACTCGCTACAGTTGCCACAGGTTGGCATACGTAACTCTCATATACTATTCAAATAGCCGTGGTGGTCGACGCGATATCTGACTGCGCGAGCGTGGTCTGGCCGATCGAGTACCAGGAGCTGGTGGTCGAGACGACGTTGGTGCAGACGGTGTTCGATACGCTCCTGAGCGGGGCGATCGGCTGGTCTCGATCGCCGTCGTGGGCCTCTCCCAGACCCGCGCTAGCTCGTAGTTCGATAGCCCGGGCGAGCTGAAAACAGATGCTGGGGGTTCGGTACCGGCTGTCTATCGCTGAATTCGCTGGTAAGCTGGTATATATTGCAAGCCCCACACTCATTGTTCACGTTATTGACCACTCTGCATGGCATCTCTCGACTCGACGCAGGATCGTACCCGCGCAGAAATCGCCGACTACCTCCGGAGCTTCGCCGACGAACTCGATCCGAGTCGTCAGCCGGACTCCGGTGAACGGGATGATCGAACGCTCTCAACCGACAGACAGGAGCCGGGCGTGCAGGGCACCGACATGACGACCGGGACGAGCGATCGAGGCCAGGGCCAGGGCTCGAGCGTCGGGGAGAAAGTCACGGTGATCGCGGGCAACGACAGTGCGACGATCAACCCGCCCCAGACGTGCACGCTCGACGTCGCGATCGATACGGACTCCGATCTGCTGGATACCGGCGCGGAGCGGAGTACCACGTTTACGATCCGCTGGGACGCCGAGCAGGTCGAGGCTGACGACGGACTGAGCGTCGAATAACGACCGCAACTCGTCCTTCGGTCGATCGGGAAGGGAGGCCGATCTCGAGGACGGCGACGAGCGATGGCGATTCACGTTTGGTGAGACACGGTGGAGTGACGGGTTCGGCGTCGACTGTATCGTCGACTGCGAGACGGTGTACGTCGATCGGAAGGAGGGATTGACTGCGCTTCGTCCCGGCGTACGCACCTCTACCGAGAGCGATGCCTGATTTTCGACTGTCTACGTGATCCGCGTTTACCCGAGCGTTTCGATCACATCCTCGAGCAAATCTGCTCTGGCATCTCGACTCCGGACCGACGAGGACCAGCCGACCGGTAAAGGAATCGAGTCGACAGCCTCTGCGGTCGGGGTCCTCATCCTAGACTGCAAGTCCGACGACGCCGACGGCTGTGAGCGCTCGCTCGAGTTCCCGTCGGAACCTATAGTAGCCACCGAACGTCAGGGTACACCCGATCACACAGCCGTCGTGCGGTCGGTGTGGAACCCGTTTCAGTTGGTGCTATAACCGGGAAGGCGATGGTCACCACACGGGTACGACGTCTCCCAGCCGGTACTGAGGGTTCCGAGGCACCTAGTATCGGTCTCCGAGCGATGAAATCACGACAGGACAAAGACAACAGGGAATACAGGCCTCTCCGAGGGTCGTGACTGGGAGTTACACACGCGACGCCACCGTCCGCTCGAGTCGCGCTACGGTGACCGTCTCGGTCAGAATTGAACGATCACGATATGCGTTCGGTCACCGCGTCTTTCCACCGCTGGGGTCGCGGCGATGCCCTCGAGAGCAAAGAGTTCTTCGAACAGATAGTTTGGTAATTATATCGACCAGAAGATATGTTTGATATCGGTTCGAATCTGGGATAGAAGCGTAACAGCGGAGCCGATGATGACACGGTGTGGCCTCGAGTTCTGATATGCCAGACCAAGCAATACAGCGGTCTTGCCGCCGTCGTTCTCAGAAAACGATAGAGAGAACCCGATCTCTAAGCGCCTGATAGGGGACAGATCAGCAGATTATGGAGATCAGGATCTTCTGGACGATTCGAGGCGGTTTCTGATCGTCGAAACGGGTTCCGTTTCGGGGGATCCCCAGGTACCGGCGTTTCCTTCCGCAGACACCGTTCGTACGTATTACCCGTCGAACCGATCAGTTTGTCGTGCGTGACGCGATTCGACGATCGGTCGTCCGCGGCCGTCGATCGCGCTCGGCCGGCCAGTCGCGACCCGCCTTCCGCACACGCTCGCCGCCAGATATCTATAGTTCTCGAGCAGTATATAAAGTAGAGAGGTCGGTAGAAAGCCATCGAACTCTATCGGCGAAGTCGGTACCCGTCCTCGGCCCACACCGTTCACCGCAATTTACAGGCTACGACCACCGAAGCGAGGTATACCGAGACTCTCGGAATAGCAGAGACCGGCTGTCCCACCCCCCAGTATCGAACGCCCGGCGGTCCACGAACGGTCGGGTTTCGACGACACCGCGGGAAGCAGTCTCGGAGCCGCGATGCGCGACGGGCCCGGACTGGGGTTCCGGGCTTCTGGCATCGTTCGGCCAGAAACGGCGTCTTCCTCAGAAGTACAGCTCTCCGATTCGATCAGCGGTTCGGAGTGAGAGTGCTTGACCGCTGTTGGTTGGATTCGGTCCGCCGACGCCGTTGGCTAACGCGGAGTGATCGCCGACGAACAACCGGTCGACGTTGTAGGCTTCGGCGTTCTCATCGACGACTTTCCCCATCCGCATCGAAGACTGCATGTGGAGGAACAGCGGCGGCCAGTCACACCGGTGGACGTGCTCTGCACCGGCCTCCTTGTGAATTCGCGCGGCGATCCGCGAGAGTTCGTCGCGCTTCGCGTCGTCGTCGGGGTGGGGCTCCCACCTGATTTCGGGAACCGCACCGTGTTCGTCGGCGAACGTGTCGTCCAGCGAGACGCCGTTGTCCTGTCGCGGCAGGTCGTCGGTCAGGATGAGCAGCGCCTTGGTGTTGCGATAGTCTGCCATCCGTCGCTTGAGTTCCTCGCCGACCACGTAACCGCGACTGTCCCACGGCTCGTCGGGGTCGACCTCGACGTCGAAGCTGTACCCCGCCTGGCTGAACAGGTAGTTGGCGAAGGAGACGAGGCCGGGCGACATCCCGATGTCTTCCATGCCGCCGACGCCGGGTTTGTCGAATCGCACCGCGGAGTTGTGCCCGACGAACGGATCCATGTTCGGCTCGCCGTTGATGTCTTCGACCGCGTCGTCCGGGTAGACGCCGACGATCCAGTCGAACCAGTGCGTGGTGAGTCCCTTGCCGACCCAGCCGTCGTCCGGCAGTCCGGAGTTGAGCCAGAGTCGGGGCGACTCGATGCAGCCCGCCGCGAGGACGGTGACGTCCGCCTCGACGGTCACGGTCGAACCGGACCAGGTATCGCGGAACTCGACGCCGGTTGCCTCGAGATTGCCGGCACCCTCGTCGGTTTTGATGTCCGTGACGTAGGCGTTCGGTCGGATGGCGACGTTGCCGACGCTTTCGTTTTCGTTCGTATCCAGCGCCCGGGGCACCCAACTGGTGTTGCTCGATTTCCGCGCTTTCTCTCGAACCGGCGCGCCCTCCGGCGTCGGTCCGCCCTGGAAGTGGTCGGCGGCGAGCGCGTCACCGCGGAACCCGTCGTCCCAGCTGAACGAGCCGTCGAAGTTCGAGTTGAGTTCGTCCGGGGGGTCTTCGACCGCGTTCGGCTGCGGCCGCCAGCCGGTCTCGGTCACGTTCAGCGTGTCGAGACGGTCGTATCCGGCACCCTCCGCACCCTCGATGAACACCTCCTCCTTGTTGGTCATCGGGGCCTGCTGGGTGCTCGTCACCGCCTCGTTGAGCTGGTAGTACGGAACGAGGTCCTCGTAATCGATCGGCCAGTGTGGCTGTTCGTCGAAGGCGTACGGATAGCCGCGCGGATGGTTCCCGAAGTAGTGAGTCGACGTCCCGCCGACGGCCGACACCTGCCAGAGGAACGCGTTCTGTGGAACGTTTCGGAACCACGGGGCTCGAGAGTGGTCGGCGGGGCCGACGCGAAGGTAGCCGAACGTCGGGTCGTTCGCACCGGCCTCCAGGACGGTGAACTGCTCGTCGAGTAGCTTTCCGTCGAGATCGTCGGGATCGGTACTCACCGTCCCACCGGCGTCCACGTGCGGTTTCGGCCACTTCTCGTTACCGTGCCACGCACCGCCCTCGAGGACGAGGACGTCGAGGCCGTGTTCCCGTGCGAGGCGTGAGGCAGTCGCGGGACCGTCCGCACCGGCACCGATGATGACGACGTCCGGATCGTTCACGGCGTGTCACCTCCGATACCCTCGAGAACGTCATCGCCTTTGAGATCGCTGTCGAGATCCAACTCGTCCGCTTCGGGATCGTCGAACCCGCCGGGGACAGCGTGGCGCCAGTCGGCTGCGTGGCCCGATTGTGGGCCGGGATACTCGGTCTGTCTCCGACTCTGGACTTTACCCGGCGGCACGTTCAGCGCTCGATCCGTCGGCGTGGCGGTCTTGGTGTCCTCGTAGCCCGACCACTCCGTGTAGTAGCCGAAGCCGTGAAGCCCGTTGACGGCCATCACGACGAATTTGAGGATACCGACGTCCGTGACGATCGGCTCGAGGAGGCCGTCGAGCCGGTCGATCGCACCGCCGTCGACGATGCTCCAGAGACAGCGGAGCCGGTCTTCTCGGGAGAGCTGGACGAAGGTCCCGCCGGCCGGGAACTCCTCGTTGCCGCGGTCGATCGCATCCTCGTTTTTTCCGAGGAGGATGAACTCCGTCGCGACGATGTCGAAGACGATGGTGAACAGTGAAGCGTACGGGTAGTTCTGAATAGCCGTGTTACTGGTTTCGTTGGCCGTTTCGACGAACACGTCGAAATCGACCGGTCCAGTTTCGTCTTCGTCGACCGTCTCGTCGATCGTGATCTCGAGCGCCTCGATCGTGCCGAAGTCGAGGGTCTCCTCGAAATCGTCGGTGGTGATCTCGTCGGATGAGCCGAGGAGCCCGCCGCTGAGGGTTGCGAGCAGATCGTTGAGGTCGTCGATCACCGCGTCGATGACGGCGGTATCGATGCCGTCGACCTCCAGCAGCGCATCGAGATCGGAGTCTGCTTCTCCCGGCTCGAGGCTGAGCTCCAGCTGGTCCGCCGAGGGTGCGTCGTCGGTCACCGGATCGGTTCCGCCGGTGTTGGCCAGGGTCTCGAGTCGAATCTCGTGGAAGTGGTTGAAGTCCCAGACGAGGAACTTCTCGAGTTCGACCTCGAGTCCGCCGGGGACGTGCTCCGGTCCGAGTTCGTCCTCCAGCTGTGGCGTTTCGGGGATGATCGCGTCGACGATGGCCCGATAGGTGTCGCGAGTGTGGGGGTCCGTCGGGAGCGCTTCGGTGAGCGCCTCCTCCGCCTCCGCGACCGTCGCGCCGGACATCGACACGGCGGCCAGACCGCCCAGGCCCTGCATGACTGTTCGCCTCGAGACGGAGTTGGTACTATCTCTTGACATGGTGCGTACTACCGTGAAACACAGTATCACAAACAGTAACGCAGCACTTAATATTTTGCTTTCTTGTTTATCTATTTATGATACTTTATTTTTACTTATTAGAACCGACGAACTGAACGTACCGGTCGCCGTCTCGGAGGCTGTCAGAACAACGGTCGCGGTGGTCCAGGTTCCACGCAGCGAGAGAACGGCGTGCGGGAGCTACTCAGTCTCGATCCGGTGCGGCATCCTCCGGCACCTGTCCCTCGACGAGGGACTGGTCGGCGTACTCCTCGCGGATATCCTTCTTCGAGAACTTGCCGGTCGCCGTCTTGGGTACCTCCTCGATAAACTCGATCTCGTCCGGAAGCCACCACTTGGGGTAGTCGTCGGCGAGCATCTCGGTAATCTCCGAAACGAGCGTGTCTCGATCGACACCCTCTCCCGGCACGACGAACGCAACCGGTCGCTCCTGCCAGCGTTCGTGGGGAACGCCGACGACGGCCGCTTCGGAGACGTCGCCGTGAGCCATCACCGCGTTCTCGAGTTCGACCGACGAGATCCACTCCCCGCCGGATTTGATCACGTCCTTTTCGCGATCGACGATTTGGATGTAGCCGTCCTCGTCGACGGTGACGACGTCACCGGTCTTGAGCCAGCCGTCCTCGAAGTCTTCCTCGTTAGCTTCGGGACGCTTGAAGTACTCTTTCGTGACCCAGGGACCGCGGATCCACAGTTCCCCGAACTCCTCTCCATCCCAGGCGATCTCCTCGCTGTTCTCGTCGATCACCTTGAACTCGAGGCCCGGAACCATCAGCCCCTGCTTGCCGCGTTTCTCGAGTTGGGTCTCGTAGTCCGCATCCCGAAGATCGGATTTGAGGTGGGAAACCGAGCCGATCGGGGACATCTCGGTCATTCCCCAGGCGTGGAGGACCTCGACGCCCTGCTCGTCGAACCACTCGATCATCGATTTCGGGGCGGCCGAGCCGCCGACGATCACCGTCTCGAGCGTCGAGAGATCGACGTCGTGCTCCGAACAGTACTCCATCAGCCCGAGCCAGACGGTCGGAACCCCTGCGCTGATGGTCACGCCCTCGTTTTCGATGAGGTTCGCGATGTCTTCGGGTTCGGGCGACGGACCCGGGTAGACGTGTTTGGACCCGCCTGCGGTCGCCGTAAACGGCATTCCCCACGCGTTGACGTGGAACATCGGCACGACGGGCATGACGACGTCGTCGTCGGCCATCGGGATCCCCTGTGGCGTCAGGGTCGCCATCGTGTGGCTCCAGAGCATCTGCTGGGTGTACTCGACGCCCTTCGGGTTGCCGGTCGTCCCCGAGGTGTAACACATCCCCGCCGGCTGGTCCTCGTCGATATCGGGCCAGTCGTACTCCGTCTCCTGGCCTTCGATGAACGATTCGTAGGGCGTCGCGTCGAGGTCATCGGAGGGCTCGCTTCCCATCACGACGAAATCAACGCCGTCGAACTCGTCGTCGGCGTCGGCTACCGCGCTCGCGAGTTTCGGCGCGAGCGAGTGGTCGACGAAGATCAGCCGATCGTCGGCGTTGTCGACGATGTACTGGATGTGCGCGTCGGGGAGCAGCGGATTGATCGTGTGAAGCTGGGCGCCGACCGACGGCACGCCGAAGTACGTCTCGAAGTGCCGGGAATGGTTCCAGCAGAACGTCCCAACTCGGTCACCTTCCTCGATGCCGTGCTCGTCGAGTGCGTTCGCGAGCCGACTCGTTCGTTGCTCGTACTCGCCGTACGTGTATCGCTGCATTCCGTCGTGGTTGCGGGAGACGATCTCCGTATCGGAATACAGGTTGGCTGCGCGCCACAGAAACGGTCGGAGTGTCTGGTCTGTTCCGGCCGGCATATACACTCTCTTCAGACACAGAGCCGAGTTATTACATTTTTCATTACATAGGTTATAGCTCTCGCGGGTTCGATTCGAGAGTTGGCAGATCGTCGCCGCCGACCGTCGCTGCGAGTGGTGAACCGGCGGATCCAGTCGAGAGGAGCGTCCGAGAGCTGACTGAATACCGAAACGCCCTAACTCGTACCACATTATCGAACAAACCTAAGTAGCGGAACGATCATACTGAGGTATGAACGATCCGTCCGTTCCGATCAGTTCGGTCAAGCGATCCTACGAAGTGATCGACGCGATTCGCGACCGCGGGCAAGCGGGAGTGACCGAGCTATCGGAGACACTCGAGCGTCCGAAGAGTACGGTACACAATCATCTCCAGACGCTCGAACGGCTCGGATACGTCGTCAAAACGGACGGGAACTACCGGCTCAGTACCCGATACTTCCATATCGGCCGGGAATCGCGCGCTACCCTCGAGGTGTTCGCTCACGGGATCGAAACGGTCAAGCGCCTCGAACGGGAGTCGAACGGGCACGTTCAGTTGGTCACCGAAGAGAACGGAATGGGGGCGATCCTGTTTGCAACGCACTGGAGAGACGACGAGTACACGCCGGCCGCAGGTGGCCTCTCGCTCACGCGCGTCCACCTCCACACGAACGCACCGGGGAAGGCGATCCTCGCACAACTCCCCCCGGAACGACTATCGTCGATCGTCGATCGGTACGGCCTTCCGGGACGAACCGAGGGGACGATAACCGACGAGCGGGCACTCCGCGCCGAACTGGAGACCGTTCGTACACAGGGGTACGCGGTGGATCGCGGTGAGATGATCGACGGAAGCACGGGGGTCGGCGCAGCGATCGCGACCGACGACCGCGTGTACGGTGCCATCGCTGTCTACGGCCCTACGGCTGAGATTGCGGAGGAACTCGAGGGCGGAGAGATCGTCTCACTCGTCCGAGAGCACGCCGACACGATTCAGACGGACATCGTCTTCGGGTCGAAAAGATAGGGTTCAGGGGCGGGTTCGGGAGGGAATCGGTTCGACGCTGTTCGACAATGTGGGATCGTTCCGAACACCCGAAGAGCTGTTCTTCCGATCCCCACAGCTGTCGTGTGATCGAGAGGGTATCGACGGCCAATAAATTTGAAATCCAGGCCGGGTGGGGACCTGCTCTCTCGGACCGCTCTTATAACACCAACTGAACCGGTTTTCACACCGATCGCACGAGGGCTGTGCGATCGGGTGTGCATGACGTTCAGTAGCTACTATTCCACCTCCGCAATTACTTCCTGCCCCCGTCGATTGTTCGATAATACGGGACAGCGCTCCACGCGACGGGAGACGCGTTCTACTAACCCTATTTTTAATTTCTCAGCTGAGATCGGGTGTATAAATCAGAAAACGGGATAGGTGTCCACAGTAACAGGATAGTATGAATTTCGCAAATCACGTCGACTTCGCCGCGCGAAACGTTCCCACCAGACCGGCGGTCGGCGACGCAAACGGTCTCCGTACCTACGAAGAATTCGCGACGGAAACCAACCGGGTGGCAAACGCGCTCGAGACACTCGGTGTCGAGCGCGGTGAGTGGGTCGCGATCTGTCTCGAGAATCGCCTCGAGTTACTCCTCAGCTATCTAGGGGCGATGAAACGGGGTGCGATTCCCGTCCCGATCAACACACAGTTCAGCGACCAGCAAATCGAGTACATCCTCGAGACCAGCGACGTCTCCGTTCTCGTCACGGACGAGCGATGGGCGGACGTCGCAACCGCGGTCGACTCACCGGTGACGATCGACGGCTCCGTCGGCGATCGGTTCGAACGGTTGCTCGAGGAGAGCGACGACGAGTACGAACTCCGTCCTCGTCGAAGCGACGATATCGCGGAAATTCTCTTTACGAGCGGAACGACGGGCCGACCGAAGGGCGTCCAACACACCCACGGCAACCTCGAGGCCAACGCACAGGGAATCCGGAAGTACATGGAGTGGACGCGCCACGAGGTCGGCCTCACGGTGTGTCAGTGCTTTCACGTGACCGGACTCAACGTGACGACGACACCGTTGCTGGTCGCCGAAGCCGAGAACCGACTGCTTCCGGAGTGGGACCCCGAGGCGGCGCTTGCGGCTATCGAGACCCACCGCGTGACGTACAGCTTCCTGACGCCGGGGATGATTATCGACCTCCTCGGCTTCGAACGGGCCGACACGTACGACCTCACCTCTCTCGAGCGGGTCGGCGTCGGCGGCTCTCCGATGCCCAGTGAACGGTTAGACGATGCCGAACAGCTCCTCGGTTGTCCGGTGCTGGAGGGGTACGGAATGACCGAAACGACGCCACTTGCGGCGTTCAGCCCGGCAACCAGCGACCGCCGAAAGCCGGGAAGCGTGGGACCGCCCGCCCGAGAGGTGATCGAACTCCGTATCGAAGACCTCGAAACGGGGACGCCCGTCAGTCCCGGCGAGCGCGGCGAACTCCTCTGGCACGGCGACACCGTTGCACCCGGATACGTGCAGTTCCAGAGAGCGAGACAACGGTACGTCGAACGGGACGGAACGACCTGGTTGCGCTCGGGCGACATCGGCTGGTTGGACGAAGACGGCTACCTCTATATCGTCGATCGACGCGAGGATATGTTTACGACCGGCTGTGCCAACGTGTTCCCGCGAGAAATCGAGAAAACGCTGTATCAGATCGACCGAGTCGTCGAGGCTGCAGTCATCGACGTCACCGATGATCTGAACGGCGCACTTATTACGGCGATCATCGAGCGAGACGGCACCGATCTCACCGCAGAGCGGGTGAAAGCGGAATGCCGAGCGAACCTCGACGACCACGAGGTGCCACAGCGAATCGAATTCGTCGACGACATTCCGCGAACGGCGACCGGGAAGATAGATCGCGTTCAACTCCGCAACTCGTTTTAACTCACCTCGTTCGAGTCCGTCCACCCTAGCTGATTCCCGTTCTCGAGAGCGACCGTTGATTACAATAATATGGTTGTAAAGAAGATTCTGTACCGATTACAGATTCCGCGCATCGATCGGTTCCGGTCAACTTCGATCTCGAGATCTCAACCGGAAACCGGCCATAGAGAGCTGGTTGCTCCGTTGGTCGTCACGGAGAGTGGTGAATCGCTCCAGAAACGTAGTGCTACGACGGGGCCGCCGGTAGTCACGGCGAGATCGCTGCGACCCCCGTCTTTTCGACGCGTTCTCTCACTGTCGGTGTCTCATAGCGGGTGAAACGGTGGGAAGGACTACCAGGTAGTGGCGAACTGTTTCGGACGAGGATGACGAGGAACGCGTCAGTCGGGAGTGCGGGCCCTTTCGTGGTCTCCGAACGTCGAGCAGTGAGCACAGAGAGGCGGACGAAACCGCATTCGGCGGCCGTCCCTTACGAACCCCTCGGGTCGCGTTCGAAGGGAGTTTCACTCCAAAGCTGGCGTCCTCCCAGCGGTCGGGCGGTAAGCGGAAAATCGCTCGCCTCGCTCGACGTATCGGTTAGATTGGTCGATTTCAGTAGCCCGTCGGTCGATACCTGTTCCAACGATTACTGGTAGCGTGTTTAAAAGATCATAAATCGATCAGGTTCCGGTTAATATAGTATACTATATACAATTCACTCCGTTTCCGTATACTGTCTCGAAATCCGCTGCGAGGCAGGAAGAATCTTACCGAATCCGTTTCGAGGGCTCTGCTGGTTTCTGAGTCGACGACGTTCCGAAGACAGTCTAATCGGATTCGGACCGCCTTTTACGGACGATACACGGTCAGTAACGCCGCTCGTTCCGCGGAACCGTCGTTTCGGCGACGAAACCGTATCCAACCGGGCGCTTTCTGCCATCTGTCGACTTGCGTTTATCCCATACACTCACTGATGGGTACAGTACTCGAAAGTGGTACTTTACCGGCCGTTGCCGAATCCTCGTCGCTCTCAACTCGCGCTTCAGAACCGTTCACAGAAGTTCGGTAGTGGAGTCCGCGCGCCGTCGATATCGGCGTCGCCTGCCGGCGAAGTCACAGCGCCGGCTATAGTACCAACTGAAACGATTTCCACACCGATCGCACTGTCCGCGGTTCTCGCTTGCTTCGCTCGCTCCGACCCGCGCACCCGTCGTGCGATCGGGTGTGCAGTGACTTTCAGTGGCTACTATAGAGGAGCTCGACGTGGACGGCGCTGCTCGCGAGTGGCGGTAACTCGCATCTGGTGACTACTCGAAAGCCGAGCAGTATCTGCGGTACACTTCCTGTTCTTCGCCAGTACCACGAACGGGTCGAGGGCTACGCGCAACCAGTCGGGTGAACTCGGGTACTTTTTACACCGCGTTCTGCAGAGGCCGGGCGCCTCCTACACTCTGGGTTCGCATCGGTTCATCGACGGCTGGTCCGACGGTCCCGTGAACACCCTGAATCACCTATCTCGCGAACTACTGATTCCCGTATTCGACGTGGATCGTCGGCGAGGACGGCGAGCCGTCCCGTCCGAACCCGTCCACGTCGACGATGTGAACGTTAGCCATCTCGCCGGAGAAACGAAACTGGACGACGCCGGTTTCGATCGCTCCTTCGACGGCGTGATTCGAAACGAACGTCGTCTGTTCGGCTCCCGCGGGTTCGATTACCCCGTCGACGGTGAGCTCGAAGCTCGCAGGTGTGCCGTGTCCGACGACCGTTATCTGGTTCGGGAGTTCGTTTCCGCTGTCCGTCGCGTTCGCATCCAGTTCCGCAGCATCGCGTGCCATGTCCGTGAAAGCTAACTATCGAAACTTAAGTCTTCCCGTCGAGTTAAAGGAATATTGTGCACAATTACATTAGAACGTGAACGAACGGCGAGAATTTTCGAAAAGTGCTTCAAATAAGTAATACACTCTCTCGGAGCACAGAGTAGGGTTCTCGCTTCTCACCAGCCCTGGAGCGAGATTAGACGCGATCGTCCTGCTTCGAGATGAAGCCGGTAACAGATGATTACTCGACCGCACGAACGACAGCCGAGGCGATCGAGTAGTAGTGCGGGTCGACTGAAATCGCGAGTTTGAGTCCGAGACGGCGTCTGCCCTGGAATTGGCATCTCCGGCACGGTCGTCGCCAGCGCACGCACGGCGGCTTTACGAGTGCACACACCGCCACTCCGTCTCTCCGACTGCCGTCGACCGACGTGACCGCCTGCTACCCATCACCCGCGGCAATGAGCACGCCCTCGAGGCGATCGACTCGTCTCACACCCGGTCGTGAGACGCACCTGTTGCCGTTCTTTCGGGGCGTTCCCGGCCACGCAATCGCCGCGTTCGGCATCGATCCGCCGTCGGTCCGGTCTCCGCGATCGTCCCCGGGCGAGCGACGGAGAAGGAGATTCTACACTACGATTTTTAGTGGTCATCGTCGAAGAACGCCCATGGACAACGACCGTCTCCTCGAGGTCGCACCGCACTACGCCGCGATGCTCGTTCTGGTATTCCTCGTCCTCGCCGTCGTGCGGGCGCTCGTCGGTGACCTGGGATTCTGGATCGAACTCGTGATCATCTTCGTCGTCGTCTTCCTGTACCGGCCCGCCGTCCACGCGCTCGACGTTGCGCCCAGTGCGTGGGAAAATCAGTAGCCTTCCCAGCGGGTCGCGTCCGGTGTCGATCGCCGTGACCCCCGTTCCGGTACGGGACCGACGATACCGGATCGGCCGGGAAAAACGCGGTGTCGACGACTCACTCCCGTATGACGTATCGATGCAACGTACCGGCAGAACCGCTCCGCCGGACTACCGATCAGTCGGCGATGGTCGCGAAGAACCGGCTGTCGCCATCACAGACGATCGTCAGCACCGTATTCGTCGGCTCGTCGCCGTCTCTCTCGGCGACCTCGAGCGCCCCGGCGGTGTTCGGGCCGATCAACAGTTCGCGTCGACTTGGTGATCGGGACGACTCTCGTCTCGCGTTTCTGGAACGGTATATTATGCCACGGGGTCGTAGTCCCACTGCCGTAGTAGCGCGTTCACCGCAACCAGCGACCGACCTCCGCTCGCTCGAACGCCGCACAACCAGATCCACATATGACTTCGACCGACACCACTCACGCACCGACTGATCACCGCCAGATGTCCATCGCCGAGATTCGATCGGTGTACGCGGAGCAGGCCGACTGGATCCACCGGATGGAGCGATTCGACCGCCTGCTCGCCGGCCGATATCGCCGGCAGCTGTTTGCGGCGGCGAACGGGCGCGTTCTCGACGTCGCCTGTGGTACGGGACCGAACTTTCGGTATCTCCCGGACACGGTCGATCTCACCGGAATCGACATCAGTCCCGAGATGCTGGCGAAGGCACGGCAGCGACTCGAGGGACTCGGCGTGGACGGCACCCTGTACGAGATGGATGCCCAGGCGCTCGAGTTTCCCGACGACAGCTTCGATACGGTGCTCTCGTCGCTATCGACCTGCACGTTTCCGGATCCCGTCGCGGCGCTCCGGGAGATGAGCAGGGTGTGTCGTCCCGACGGACAGATCCTCCTCCTCGAACACGGCAGAAGCGACGTCGAGTCGATCGCCCGGTTTCAGGATCGGCGCGCCGAGGCCCACTACGAGAAGATGGGGTGTCGCTGGAACCAGGAACCGATGACGCTCGTCGCAGACGCCGGGCTGCCGACACACTGTGCGTCCACCCGGTTGCTCGGCATCATCACCATGATCCAGGCGCGGCCCGCCAGCCACGACACGGAGTGACGGCCCCGTTCCAAGACGATTGGAGTGGTTCACGTCCTCGAGGCTCGTTGCTCGCCGTCCCTGTTCGGCGTGGTACTGTTATCGGCGCTCGGACGCCCTCAGCGCGCGCGCAGTCGCTCGAGCCGGGTGGCCACGATCGCCCCCAGGTAGCCGGCGAGGATCGCGATCGCGACACCCAAAAGCACGTACTCGAACGGCGTCATACTGATCACCCTCCTTCTTGGTACTGGATACCACACCAGGAACAATCAATCAGGGGTGCCATCAGTGTCGCGCTGACCGGGGCAGACGTCGTGGCGAACGAACGCCGCGCGCTCGTCGCCCTTCGGTCGGTGTGACTTATCCGTCGGGTGCTGACCGCAACAGGTCGAACGTCCCATCCGGACCGACGTTCATCAGCGCGTCGACGATGGAGAGGTTTGGAACGAAGCCGTCGAACCGCTGTTCGTATTGAGGGTGGTCGAACGACTGATATTCGAGACTGACGTCGGCTGCCTCGAACTTCGAACGGTCGTTGTAAGATCGGGCACCGTCTCCGGAAAGGTATCGGTCGGCACCCGATTCCTCGCAGAGTCGGACGATGCGTTCGCTGTTCGTGGCGTCGACGTCGAGCGTCGACGCGCGAACGAACGTACACTCGAGGCCGATCCGGTCGGCGAGTTCCTGGACCAGATGGACGTTCAGTTCGCACAGCGAGTCCCACGACCGCGCGTACGTCCGCTCGAAGAACTCGATGGTCTCGTCGAAGTACGCCGCCTTACCGTAGTTCTGCTGGAGACTCTTGCGATGTGTGTCCCGCCACTCGTCGTCTGCGATCTCGACGGCTGCGATCGACTCGTCGGAACTGCGAACGGGGACGGTGAGCCACGTCCACCCGTCGGGCGTCTTGATCTTGTTGCGATTGATCCAGGAGTTGGACGTGTATTCGACATCGTCGAGAACGACGAAGACGTCACTTCGGTGCAGTTTGTGGAAGTAGCCGAGCCACGGCAGGTAGTTCGGCTGATGGATCGCGACGGTGCGGTCGTCCGGGCGTCCACAGGCTGGCGGTGCTGACTCGGTGCTGGCCCGATTCGAAGACGGCTGCGAGCAGGAGTTATTGCGTTGCATGATCGTGTTGTGAGCGTGGCTAGCAGTCGATCCAGACGCCGATAGCAGTGTGAGCAGTATTGTAACGCCCACCCATCCGGCTACTCCGAGCCGGCTCGAATCCGGTAGTCAGCAGTTGTGACTGTTGTTCGCGAGCGAACAGTCGACAGGTCAGCCGGTGAGATGCCCGCTCCCCGGGCGGACACAGGACAGCGCCACTAGCAGCGAACGCCGAACCGATGTCCGAACTCGAGGTGGTGATCGACGCCACTCGCCGGGTCGAGAACGATAGTAGCCGCTGAAAGTCACTGCGCGCCCGCTCGCACGACGGGTGCGCGGTTCTCGCTCGCTTCGCTCGCTCCGAACCGCGGACAGTGCGATCGGTGTGGAAATCGTTTCAGTTGGTACTATAGCACTCTATCGAACACCACCGCCTCACTGATCTTCGAACTGATTCACCCCGCCGAACGACTGATCGAGACGCCCCGCCGAGATCGTTCTCCACCGCCGCCGATGGTCCGTTCGGAGGCGTCTCGAGTCAGCTATCCACCGTCGTGTGGACAGCGACCGAGTCGGGATACACGTCGAAGTGGCTAGCCAGCGAGTCGTGAACGACTTTCGCGAGGAGTTCTCGTTCGACAGCGGTCAGTTCGTCGTTATCGGATCCGGTAACGGAAATTTCGAGTGCGCACATTCTGGTACCTGCGTGGTTCGGTGTTGCTGGTTCGCCCACTCTCGACCCGTTCGCCCCTGCTCCCCAGTGTGAACCGGAGGATTACTAACCTATTGTTTTTTATTTATCTCGTCGGGGGAAGAATTTTCCGCATTGACATACCAGCTCGTAACAGAGTCTCGCTCCCGCGAAAAACGCGCATAGTACGGGACCCGCTGACGAACTCGAGCCGCTGCCGGACGACTGCGGATGGCGGATTCGCGACGTCGAGGTCGCACCCGATACGGGCCACCTCTACGTGGCGGTAGACGCCGAAAGCGTACCGGCCGTCCATCTGGTGTCCGAATGACGGTTCCGACATCCCCGGATCCAGTTTATCGGACGTCGGTCAACGGACCGGACGTTCGAGTTTGCACGACTGTTCAGCTGTCGTTCCGATTTCGAATTCGACGGGTACTTTCCGGAGCAGTCGAAGTGGAAAACGACCAGCGAGGACGTAGGGGACTACCGTGTTGTCGGTCGATAGTCGCCCTGCTGGTCGATTGCAACCGGTTCAGTGATGCGTCTGTCGACGGCCGCAGTCGGCAGGCACCTTCCTTCCTTCACGCGTCACCTCGCAACCGACGGTTCTCCGTAGCGAGCGGCACGATTCGACGAACAGTATCCGCATCAGATAGCGATTCACCGGTGCGGAAAGTCCTAACCGACGGGCACTCGAGTACCAACGTAATGACTGCTGAGAGTTCCCTGCCGGCCGCGGCGAGGATCGGACGCGTCGCGCTTCGGGTACGTAATCTCGAGCGGGTCAGCCGGTTCTACGAGACGGTGATCGGACTCGACGTCCGGGAGCGACGCGACGACCGTGCAGTCCTCGCCGCGGGCGAAGAACCGCTCGTCGTGCTCGTCGAGGATCCGAAGGCCGCTCCCCGGGGAGCGGACGAGACGGGACTGTTCCACACGGCGTTTCTCGTCCCGTCGCGGGCGGCGCTCGGCGACGCCCTCGAGCGAATCGAGGACCGCTGGCAACTCGACGGCTCGGCGGACCACGTCGTGAGCGAGGCGCTGTACCTCTCGGATCCCGAGGGGAACGGGGTCGAGGTGTACTGCGACCGGCCCCGCGAGGAGTGGCCCGTCGCCGACGACGGCACGATCGGAATCGGAACGGAGCCGCTCGACCTCGAGGGCGTCCGGAGCGCCGGTCAGGGACGGGAGTCGACTCCCGACGCGACGACCGTCGGCCACGTCCACCTCGAGGTGTCCTCGCTGCCGGCAGCGCGGGAGTTCTACGTCGATGCTCTCGGAATGGGGATCAAACAGCGGTTCGACGATTCGGCGCTCTTCGTCGCCGCCGACGGCTACCACCACCATCTCGGGCTGAACGTGTGGGGAAGCCGGTCGGTGCCGCCGAGAGGACGCGGACTCGAATGGTTCGAACTCCTCGTTCCCGATGCGGGCGCGCTTGCCGCGCTTCGCGAGCGACTCGAGCAGCGGGGGTCCGATACCGCCGACGAAGCGGACGGCGACGGATTCGAGACGACCGACCCGGACGGTATCCGACTTCGGATCCGTGAGAGCGACCTCGAGCGACCGATCCCGGTGTGACCGGTAGGGAGTGAACCTGCCGAGAGCAACTGACGGTATCCGTTCCGTACAGGTTCGAACTGAACGCCGGGGGTTACTATCAGCTACGGATGGTGTTTGCAGAGCCTTACTGAACGTACAGCGCGTGTGCAGCACTCGCCGGTGCTTACCCGAAACCGACCACGTCGGAAGAGGCCGTTTTCGCCTTCTGACCGTTTTCTACGACGATTCGTACGGTTCGGCGTCACTAACGGCCGGCGCGCCGACGGCGAGGACGCGAACCGGTCCGCTGGCGCTCGTCGGGTTGTAGGCGCGGTGGGGGCTCGACGGTTCGGCGACGAATACGTTGCCAGCCTCGACGACGTACTCCTCGTCGGGCGTCTCAACGTGGAGCACCCCTTCAGTGACGTAGAACGCCTCCTCCTGCTGCTCGTGGTAGTGGTATGCGAGCGGGAGTTGTTCTCCCGGACTGGCTTCGTAGAGACGCAAACCTACGTTCTCCAGTCCCGCAGCATCACTAACGGATCGTGCATCCACCGGACGATCAGACAGCGGATCGATATCGTCCGGACTGATCAGGTGATACCCCATACGGGTTGATGCAACCAAAGGCTAATAATAATCGTGTTTCACGCGGGTGCCCCTGATAACGGACAGACTGCCGCCGACGACAGGTCGCCGAAACGTTTCGACCTTCCTGACTGCTGTCACGCAGAGACGACCGATCGCGTGCCACTCGTGAAGAGGGCCAATACGGAGTGATGAGGGATAGCTGTAGGATCGGGGGACGGTCGTCGGAGGGTCGGAAGCGACGCGAAAAGGAGGCGAAAGCCACGACGTCCGCGACCCCGACTCTCCCGGTTATAGCCGTCGATGCGCAGGTTTACTGGACGGCCGATTCGACGAAAACTGACCGGAATACCAGCGCCCGTAACGGAGACGCGCTGCTCTCTCAATCGGCCGTTGCAGGCGGGAGGGCTGCCTCCGGAGTCGCCAGCCGGACGGCACACTGTTTGAAGTGCGGCTCCTTCGACTGCGGGTCACGGTCGGAGAGGGTCAGTCGATTCGTTGCCGGACGGTGAATTGGAAGCCAGACCATTCCCCGCGGAATTCCCTCGTCCCGGTCGACGTAAGCCGTAACGCTGCCGCGCCGCGAGGTGATGGTGACGCGATTGTCCTCCCTAGTGTCGACAGAGGCGTCGACGGTATCCGGATGGATGCGCGCGACCAGTTCGCCGCTTGAGCCGCCGCGCGAACGGACGCCGGTGTTGTAGCCGTCGGCCTCGCGGGCCGTCGTCAGGACGAGGTCGAACTCGTCGTCGACCGGTTCGGGAAGCGACGCCTGTCGCCCGGTCGAGAACTGAGCGTTGCCGGTCTCGGTCGGGAACGCCCACGACTCGTCCTCGTAGTACCGGTAGCCGCCGGCGCTCGTTTCGTCGGGAGCCGGCCAGCGAACCGCGTGAGCCTCCTCGAGTCGTTCGTACGTGATGCCCGAACAGTCGGCGGCGGTCCCCGCCGTCAGCGCGGTGAACTCGTCGAAGACCGCCGCCGGCTCCGGCGATCCGGTCTCGAAGAGCTCCGGAAAGAGCCGTGAACCGATCGTGGCGATGATCTCGAGGTCCGGGCGCACGCCGCCCGGGATATCGGTGGCCGCACGCACGCGTGAGATGGTGCGTTCCATATTCGTCGTCGTTCCCTCGGACTCGCCCCAGGTCGCCGCGGGAAGGACCACGTCGGCGACCGCCGTCGTCTCCGTGTGAAAGGCGTCCTGGGCGACGACGAAGGCGTCCTCGAGTGCCTCGCGAGCGGTGTCGGCGTCGGGCATCCCGGCGACGGGGTTGGTCGCGACGGTCCAGACCGCCTCGACGTCGTCCGCCTCGAGGATGCCGACCGGCCCCGGCCCCGTATCGCCTGGCAGGCGGTCGACCGGCACGTCCCAGTGGTCGGCGACGGTTCGCCGGTGGTCGGGATCGGTGAACGGGCGCTGGCCGGGCCAGGTTCCCTTCGAGGAGCAGACGCGGGTTCCCATGGAGTTCGCCTGGCCGGTGAGCGAGAACGGGCCGCCGCCGGGGCGGAGGTTGCCGGTCGCCAGCGTCAGGTCGATCAGCGCCCGCGCCGTCTCGGTCCCCTGGACGTGCTGGTTGACGCCCATCCCCCAGTAGACGAGCGCCCGCCGGTCGAGCGCGTCCGCGAGGAGGTCGACGTCGGCCATCTCGACGCCAGCCGCGTCGGCGGCGGAGTCGGCGTCGGGGAGCACGTCGCGAAGCTCGTCGAACCCGTCGGTCGCCTCCTCGAGGAACGCCTCGTCGAGGCGGTCGGCGTCGACGAGTCGGGCGAGGACCGCACGGGCCAAGGCGAGATCCATACCCGGATCGGGTGCGACGTGTCGTTCGGCATTCTCCGCGGTCTCGGAGCGTACCGGGTCGACGACGACGATCTCGACGTCCTCTTCCGCCGCTCGCCGCTTGAGCCAGCGAAACAGGACTGGGTGGGCGACCGCGGGATTGGCCCCCCAGATGACGTGTCGCTCGGCCTCGTCGATGTCGGCGTAGGTACAGGGCGGGGCGTCGCTGCCGAAGGCCTGGTAGTACGCCGTCACCGCGCTGGCCATACACAGCGTCGTGTTGGCGTCGTAGTGTCGGGTACCGAAGCCGCCGCGGGCGACCTTTCCGAGCGCGTAGGCGGCCTCGTTGGTCTGCTGGCCGCTGCCGAGAACGGCGACGGCGTCCGGAGCCCGCTTGTGGGCCCGCTGGAGCCCCTCGAGTGCGTGTGCGAGGGCGATGTCCCAGGTCGTCCGGCGAAGCTCTCCGCCGCGGCGGACGAGCGGCTGGGTGAGCCAGTCGCCCTCGGGGTCCTTGCTCTCACTGATGCCGCGCGCACACGCCAACCCCTGGTTGACGGGGTGGGCGGCGTCGCCGCGGACGGTGTCGATTCCGTAGCTGACGTCGGCGCCCCGGTGCATGTGTCCGCAGCCGACGGCACAGCGCATGCACGTCGTCGAGACCCAGTCGCTCACGGCCGATCACGCGCGCGTCTGGCGCGGGGCGGTTCGTGGCTTCTCAAGAAGCGGATGTGTTCGATCATCATCTCACCGGGTGCTCACCGTCTCCCGCTGGTCATCGCCTCGCCGCTCTCGGCGGCGGCGGCGGCCGCCTCCAGTTCCGCGGCGAGCACCCGCGCCTGCCCGGGCGTCAGCAGGACGGTATCGGCGTGCGGATCGAGGTGCTCGAGTTCGACGGGATCGAGTTCGAGGCCGAGCGTCACCGTTCGCTCGTCCCGCGGGGATTCAACGTCGAGGACGGCGACCGCCTCGTCGGTCCAGCCGTCGCCCGTCGCGCGGGCGTCGACGCGGTCGAACGTGGTGTAGGCGGTCACGTCGAGCTGGCGACGCATGGTCAATCGTCGGCCTCCAGCGGCGTTCCGTCGGGAGCCGTCGGCGCCGGGCTCGTTCCGTCGTCGAAGGGGTACCACGACTGCTTGCCGTCGGCCAGACACGGATCCGTGTATCCCGTGACTTCCTCGGGCTCGGCGAGTTCGACCAGCGTCTCGTGGCCGGTGGCCTCGACCCACTCGCGGAAGGGCTGGCCCTCCTCGCGGAGCGCGGCGTACGACTCGAGGAGGTTCCGGAGCAGCCCCGGCAGTTCGTCGGCGGGAAGGCGCTGGCGGATCCACTCGACGAACGAAGGATCCGTGCCCATTCCGCCGCCGACGCCGACGTCCAGCGCTTCGACCATCTCGCCGTCCTTGCGGGCGCGCATCCCCTGCAGCCCGATGTCGGCCGTCATCGCCTGACCGCAGTCCGCGGTACAGCCCGAGTAGTGGATCTTGATCCGCTCGACGTCGTCGGGGAGCGAGACGTTCTCGCCGAGCCACCGCAGCACCCGGGCCGTCCGGGCCTTCGTCTCGGTGAGCGCGAGCGAGCAGAACTCCGTCCCGGTGCAGGCCATCGTCCCCTGGACGAAGGGGTTGGGCTCGGGCTTGTGTTTCTCGAGCAGCGGCTCGGCGAGCAGGTCGTCGAGCGCGTCGTCGGGGACGTCCATCACCAGCGGGTTCTGACGGCGGGTGAGTCGGACCTCGCCCGAGCCGTACGCATCGGCGAGGTCGGCGAGGTCGATCGCCTCGTCCGCCGGAAGTCGTCCGACCGGTACCGAGAGGCCGACGTAGTTCTTCCCGTCGGCTTGGTCGTAGACGCCGACGTGGTCGTGGGCACCGCGGTCGGTCGGCCGGCCGGCGTTGTACGTGTACTCGCCGCGGAAGTCCGTCCCCGCGGGCTCGAGGTCGAACTCGAGTCGCTCCTCGAGCATGCCGCGGATCTCGTCGGTCCCCAGTTCGTCGACGAAGAACCGGGCGCGGTTCTTCGACCGGTTCTGCCGGTTCCCCTCCTCGTGGTAGCATTCGACGAACGCTCGCACCGTCTCGACGGCGCGTTCGGGGCGGACGAACAGGTCGAGCGGGCGGGCGCGACGCGGTTTTCGGCCGCCGAGACCGCCGCCGACGCGGACGTTGAAGCCCTCGACCTCCGATCCGTCGATGAGCTTGTGGGCGGGCTCGAGACCGATGTCGTTGATCGCGTCCTGGGCACAGCCCTGACGGCAGCCCGAGACCGAGATATTGAACTTCCGCGGCATGTTGCAGAGGTCGTCGTCGCCGCGGATCTCCGCCTGGATCTCGTCCAAGATCTCGCGGCTCTCGACGTACTCCTCGCCCTTGCCCGCGACGGGACAGCCCGAGACGTTGCGCATCGTGTCACCGCCGGCCGACCGGGAGGAGACGCCGGCGTCCTCGAGTTTCGCCCAGATCTCGGGAACGTCCTCGAGTTTGAGCCAGTGAAGTTGGATCGACTGCCGGGTCGTGAGGTCGATCCAGGCGTTGCCGAACTCGGGGTTCTCGACGGGGCCGACCGCGTAGTCGCGGGCGACCTCGCCGATCGCTCGAAGTTGACCGGGCTCGAGCACGCCGCCGCAATTGGTCAGCCGCATCATGAAGTACGACTCCTGACCCGATCGGTGGTGGAAGAGACCCCAGAACTTGAACCGGGTGAACCACTCGTCGCGTTCGTCCTCGGGGATCGACTCCCAACCGCGGTCGGCGAACTCGAGAATCTTTTCCCGGACCTCGTCGCCGTACAGCCCCTCCTTCCACTCCTCTTTCTTATTACTCATCAGAACCACCGTTCCGGAAACGTTTGTCGACCGCTGGAGCGAATATCTGCGAGATCATGCTCTGGCACGGATAGTATGTGTACAGATGAGATCTCATAAAGGCTTGTGTTTATGAAATAAAATAAATAGCGACTCTGGCGGAAGCACGGGCAGAATAATACCGACTTAATACATCTTATCCGTACGCCCGTCGCAAATCGATCGAATTTTTGGATATCTGACTCCGAAAAAGAAGCGTCGGCTGGTAGCAATGGGCGCGATCGTTCGTACGTTCGTGTCGGGCTGCTCGCGCTCGGCGATGGCTCTCGGTCGTCCTTCGAGAAGTCCGTCGAAAAACGTCGCAAGCGTCGGTTCGTCCCGGTGGAGCCTCCCTCGCGGAGGTCGTGTTCGATCGGCGCTCGATCCGTCCGGAGGCGCCGTTCGTTCCGATCGGTCGGACGAGTCTAGTCGTCCTCGTAGACGTACTCGTCGGCCATCTCCGCGGGCGTGATCACCTCGAGGTCGCCCGAGTCGACGTACTCGTCGAGCCCGTCGAGGGTCGCCTCGAGGCCGCCGAGAGCGTCGCTCTCCTCGAGCTGGTAGAACGCGATCGACGTGATCCCGCCGTGCTCCGCGGTCCACTCGAGTAGCTCCGTCGCCTCGTCCGGCGTCGGGTTCGGGACGGTCGAACAAAGGTGTGGATTCCCGGCGTACCCCTGACACGGCGACTGCCCCGCGAACGCGAGGTCGTAGGTGTCCTGGACGGCCTCGTACGACTCCTCGGTGTACTGCGAGGCGGGGAACGCGAAGAACCGGGCGCCGTCGTCGTAGCCTTCGTCGGCGAGCCAGTCTGCCGGCTCGGTGACGACCTCCTCGACCCTGTCCGACTCGACGGTCTGAAGCTGCAGCCCGTTGGCCGGCTGCGCGCCGATGGTCCACCCCTCGTCGGCGAGTTCGCCGACCTGTTCGTGGGTGAGTCGGTCGCCCTCGACGGCGGGGTCCTCCCGAAGGCGGCCGGTCGGCACGAACGTCGTCGCCGGATAGTCGGTCTCGGCGATTCGCGGGTACGCCTCCGTGTAGTGCGTCTCGTACCCGCCGTGGAACTGTATCATCACTTTGCCCGGGTTAGTGTTGGGAACGAAGTGGAAGTCGTCGACCCACATCTGATCGGTGGCGTCGTCGGCGGCGCCGTCGCTCTCCTCGAGTTCCTCGTCCTCCTCCCCGGCAACGGCCTCGTCGCTGCCGAACCAGCGAATGATTTGTAAGACGATGATGTTCTCCAGGTCGGGCTCGCCGCGCACGCGAGTGGGTCCGAAGTTCTTGCGGGCGAGAGGCATGTCTCCGAGCACCTGCTGGCTGTACTCGACGTAGTCCCCGCTCTCGTCCTGGAGCTGGATGAGTACGATTCCGCGGTCCTCGGCGGTCATGGCGAGTCCGGGAGTCACTTCGGTGATGTCGATCGGGTCGTCCAGTTCGCGACGCACTCGGACGTGACCCTCCGCGTCCGGAGTCAGGCGGGCGGACTGCGAGCCGTCGTATGCGCGCTCCGTATCCGCCTCGATCGAGCCGATGTCCTGGAACGCCACCCAGGGCTCGAGGTCCTCGAAGTCGTCGAACGTGCCGGCCAGTTCGGGGTAGTCGTCCGACTCGTCCTCGCCGTTCGTGTCGTCTCCGTTCCGTTCGTCGTCCTCGGGATCCTCGTCGTCGGCTTCGCCCGGTCCGCCGAGTTCGCTACAGCCGGCGAGGGCGACCACCGCTCCTGTTGCAAGATACGTTCGTCGGTCCATTGTCCATTCGAGGACAGCCCGGTTCGACGGATTGTTATGCGCTGTGTACCTCCAGCGCGACCATTTTTACTGCGCCGGTATCCCGGTACCAGGATCGAACGCGGCCGACACGCGTGCCTCGTCGTCCGAACCGGCTCGACCACCGACGATGTCCGTCCGGCTCCCGTCGCGAATACCGGTTACGAGCGTCCGTCGGCGGTGTTGACGGGCTTATCGTGGCGGACGGCGACGACGGAGTGTCACGACGCGCCGGCGCACGATCTGAACGATCGCCTTCCGTCGAGACGGCGGCTGGTGCGGGTGACGTACCACGCTATCGGGGATCTCCCGCCGTGTCGCGAATCGTAATTGTAGCGCGTGAAACGGTGGTCTACCCGAGGTTTTCCGGTACCTATTCGAGTAGGTGCGTCTTGAAGAAGCGTCTCTCCGACCCTATATCACGTGTACGTCTAAATTATATAAGGGAAATAGTGAGGTAATACAACGCGCATGGCCCTCCGGACCATCGTAGAACGGTCACTGTCGATACTCGGGTATCCCGCTGTGACACACGCGGTGCTCAACCGGTACTTCGATTCGATGGATCTGGATATCGCTCCATCCGCGCGGGTCTCGATCGGCTGTCTGCTCCGACGGCAGGTGGAACTCGGTCCGCACACGAGACTGAGTCGCGGCTGCGTGCTCGACGGCGACGTCACCGTCCAAAAACGGACGAATCTCGAGCCCGACTGTGATCTGGTCGGAGACGTCGAAATCGGGAAGTACTGCGCGATCGCCAGGGAGACGACGTTCCAGCAGACGAACCACAAGATGTCGCAGCCGTCGATGCAGATCCGGTTCTACGACGAGGTCCTCGACAGCGAACTGCCGCCGGCGTCGGACGGGCCGATCACGGTCGGCAGCGACGTCTGGATCGGCACCCGGACGACGATACTCTCCGGGGTAACGATCGGCGACGGCGCCGCCATCGGTGCCGGGTCGGTCGTCACCGACGACGTCGAGCCGTACGCTATCGTCGCGGGGGTCCCGGCCGAACGGATCGGCTGGCGATTCCCCGAGGGGGTGAGAGAGCACCTCCTGGAACTCGAGTGGTGGGAGTGGGACGAAGAGACGATCCGCGAGAACCGCGCCTTTTTCGAACGCGAACTGCAGGAAACCGACGATCTGATTGCTGTCAACTGAGGATACGACCGGCGGCACCCTCCGACCGCGCCGGTCCCTCTCGGACGGCGTCGATCTTCCCGGGATCGCCCGAGCCGTCGAACGCGATCAACACTCGAGCGACTCGAGCGGCCCGCACAGCTGCGTCGTCGTGAACTCGGCGACCGCCGGCGCTCCCGCGAGAAAGAGCACCAGCAGGAGCAGGGTGAACAGGGCGATGAGTTTGCCAACCATGGGGTAGATCGTGTCAACTCCTCACACGATAAAGCTACCGGAAGTAGCGATGGAAGTCGAGACGAACGGCGATCCTCGATGCCGGTGGCTGCGATCGGAGTCGACACGCCGATCACTTCGGCGGACGGTCCGGCTTCGATCCGGGCAGTAGTGCTAGATGTCCGCCGCAGCGACGGTCACGTCTCGATCGGTCTCCTCGAGGACCGTCCACTCGCGGTCGGTCAGCGTCGGGGCGTCGTCCGACCGCGGATCAGCCGTCTCCGTCGTCACCGCGACCGGGCCGAACGCGTACTCGTCCGACTCCTCGAGGTCGTCGGGTGCCGTCGCGAAGTGGGTGACGTCGTACTCGCTCCGGGGATCCTCGAGTCCGAAGTGGACGTGCGTGGCACCGTCCGACGCCGGCGTCGTCGCGGCGCCGTCACCGTATTCCTCGTCGACGGTCCACCCTGACGGCACCGTGTCACGGACGAGGAACGTCTCGTCGTCCGGGTGCCGGACCGTCACGTCGAGGTCGGTTCGGTTTGTCTGGCCCCCGGTAAACACCGAGCCGCTGTCGTCGCGCGCCGCGCTGAGATCGAGGCTCGCTCGAGGGACCGCGGCGTTCCACGCCTGCAGCGACATCCCGTTCTCGCCGCCGGTCTCGACGACGACGGGCGCCGGCGTCGGCGAGTAGGTTCGGTCGCCGGTCGTCCCCTGGTGGAGGACGACGGCGAGATGGTGACCCTCGGGGACGACCGCGTCGAGGGGCTCGATCGGCAGGCGGACGTCCAGCTCCTCGCCGGGGGTGGGATACTCCGCAGCGGGGGAGTCGTCGGCGTACCGCAGGTCGATCTGCCCCCAGCCGAGGCGTTCGGCCTCGTCGTCTTCGTCGACGGCCCACAGGTAGACCGTGAGGTGACCGCCCGAGGTCGTCGGCGTTACCGTGAGCGTGAGTTCGGGTTCGCCCGCGAACCGGAAGTCGTCGTCGAACGGCGCGGAGACGAACGTCGCACACGCCCGACAGCCAGGCTCCGGATCCGAGGGTTGGGTCGGATCGTACTCCCGCGTCTCGTCGACGTAGACGATCTCCTCGTCGGTCTCGGGGTCGGGCGTTGCGCGCAGATCCTCGTCGGTGCCGAGGAAGAGTTCGGTCTCCGCCGCTTTCGCGGGCGGCCACTCGTCGGCGGTGTACCACTCGCCCCCGGAGTGGTGGGCGTGGACGGAGGCGTCGAAGACGTCCACCGTGTCGATCTCGTCCTCGACGACGCCCTCGTCGCGTCCCTTCAGTTCGCTCTCGAACCAGGCGAGCAGGAAGTCCGCCCAGTTCTCGTTGTAGGCGTCGGTCTCCCGAATTCGACCGTCGTCGGGATAGTGGTGCCCGAACTGCTTGAAGTAGATGTGGGTCCTGATGCCGGCCTCGCGAAGTTCGTCCGTCCACGGGTACACCTGCGAGGGGTTGACGTTCCAGTCCTGGAGCCCGTGGACCATCAGGACGCTACCGTCGTAGTTGCGGGCGACGCCGCGCTTGAGGATGCGCTCGGTCCAGTAGCCGCTCGGGTCGCGCTCGCCGGTCGCACCCGCGTACAGCGACCAGACCGAGCCGTCGGTGTAGTTGTCGGGACAGGAGAGGCGCTCGAGGTAGGTCGCCAGCCCGACCCCGGTCGCGGGCGAATGGATGCCGAGCGAGATGGCGTAGTACAGTCCCGGCAGGATCGCGTACCCGCGGGGCTCGGGTGCGCCGCGCCGGTACATCAGATCGTGCATGTCCGGCACGCCGGAGAACGGGACGACCGTCGCCAGGTACGGGTTCCCCATCCGGGCCGCCATCCACGGCGTCGAACCGTCGTAGGAGCGGCCGACGATGGCGACGTTTCCGTTCGACCAGTCGGCCTCGCCGAGATAGGTCACCGTCTGGTCAACGTCGGCCTGCTCGTTGGGGCCGAACAGCTCCATACAGCCGCCCGAACCGCCGGTTCCGCGGACGGCGACGGCGGCGACGGCGTACCCCTGCTCGACGTAGTTCTCGGTGAGCCGTTCGGTGCGCACGCAGTCCCGCAGCGACTTCTCCCGGAGGTCGTCGACGTAGGGGGTTGCCCGCAGAATGACGGGCGCCGTCTCCTCGTCCTCGAGGTCGGGTTTCAGGACCCCGAGTTGGATCTTCTTCCCGTCCTGTTCGCTCTCGAGTTCGATCGTCTCCTCCTCTCCGAACTCGTGGGTCGGTTCGGCGGATACCTCGGTGTAGTGCTCGGTGTTGTCCGGGTCACAGACGAAGTCTACCGGCGGGTCCTCGACCGGAAGTGGACCGTCGATCGGATCGTCGTCGGCTGACGCGAGGCCGGACATCGAGAGCCCGGCCGTCCCTGCTGCCGTTACCTGCAGGAGGGTCCGCCGCGTTACGTCCCGCTGTTCAGAATCGTGGTCGGAATGGTTCATAGTTTACTGACTGTGACTTCTATCGCCACAAAAACTGGTAAAATCAAGAGCGAATAAGAACCTAGTGACAACTCCGTCCAATCGTTTTTCGCCCAGCGGACGCGAGACGAACCCGACGAGAAATCAGACGCGTTATAGGCGTCGCTCGCGTCGTCCGAACTACATGTGGCCGCTCGGACACGCAGCAGTCGGTTATCTCTGTTACACGCTCGCGACGCGGACGCGGTTCGACCGTCCACCGGGTGAGATCACCGTCCTGATCCTCTTGCTCGGCACGCAGTTCCCGGATCTCGTCGATAAACCGCTGGCGTGGTATCTTGGTGTGATCCCGACCGGCCGCAGCCTCGCCCACTCGTTGCTCCTTCTGGTGCCGCTCTCGATCGGCGTCTATCTCCTCGTTCGACGGTACGATCGTCCCGAGTACGGGATCGCGTTCGCACTCGGTGCGCTTTCACACACGCTGGTCGACGCCGTGCCCGTACTGTGGGGTGCTCCCGATCCGAGTTTCCTCCTCTGGCCCGCGCTACCGGTCGAGCCCTACGAGTCCGGGGCGCCGTCGGTGATCGGACTCTTCCAGGAATCGCTCGGCAATCCGTACTTCCTCCTCGAGTTCGCGCTCGCAGCGCTCGCGCTCGTCTACTGGCGTCGCGACGGCTATCCGGGACTCGGGGCGATCCGTGCCATCCTCGACGTCCTGACCCGTTCGTCGACGAAGGAGTCGGCGTGAGACCGGACGGAACGCACCGCGAGTCGGCGTCTACCCGCAGACGCCACGCCTCCGACACAAGGGTTAGTCGGCCGACAGAATTACGATCTCGTGGTGCGACGACGACGTGTGAGAGAGCGGGTACCGACAGTGTGGTGGTGTCGGGGGCCCACCACCTATTCAGGTACGCCCGACGGACGTGTGATCGATGCGGAGAGATACGACGTCTATCTCGCTCGAACGACCGCGTCACGACGGTTTCTTACTTCGAGACGGACTCGACAGCGTCGACCTTCTCGAGCGGATAGTACTTCGTCGTTTCGTCGCCGGGCAGGTCCGGTTCCGGCTGCTTGCGAGGGCGCGTACACCTGATCCAGCCCGATTCGAGTTCTTCGACGGTTTCGAACTCCTCGCGGACGCCGTTAGTCAGGTCGACGATGACCGTCATCGGCGCTCACCCTCGTCCTGCTCGCGCCGGTCGCTTTCACCAGCGACGACGCTCGCTCGAGTGTCTGTCGGGCGTCGGACCGTCGCTCGAGACTGCGAAGAAACGGTGTCCGGATCGGTGATCCGCATCGGCTGAAATTCGTACAGATGAGAGCTACGTTACGGGTATGTATTTTGTGGGTCGAGTTTCAGGACCCGCTGACTGCCGGACTACTCGACTGTGACGCTCTTCGCCAGGTTTCGCGGCTTGTCGATCGACCGCCCCAATTCGTTGGCGGTCCAGTACGCCGCGAGCTGAAGCTGGACGTTCGCGAGGATCGCGCTCGTCACGTCGCCGGCCGGCGGGATCTCGAGCACGTGGTCGGCGTACCGTCCGACCTCGGAGCGGCCGTCGGTGACCGCGACGACGGGCGTCCCGCGCGCTTCGACTTCCTTGACGTTCCCGATCGTCTTCTCGGTGCGGCGGCCGTCGCCGGTGACGACCGCGAACACCGGCGTGTTCTCGGAGACGAGCGCGAGCGGGCCGTGTTTCAACTCGCCGGCGGCGAACCCCTCGGCGTGCTCGTAGGTGATCTCCTTCATCTTCAGGGCGCCCTCGAGTGCGACGGGGTAGTTCGCCCCCCGACCGATGAAGAAGTAGGCGTCGGCGTCGCAGTACAGTTCGGCAATCTCTCGAGCGCTCGAGCTATCGAGGACGGACTGGATTCGATCGGGGACGGCTCGTAGCTCGCGGACGAGTTCCCGGGACCGGTGATCGCTCAGTTCGGCGGCGAGCATCGTGAGTGCGGCCTGCTGGCTCGCGAAGGTCTTGGTCGCGGCGACGCTGATCTCCGGTCCGGCCCGGATGTACAGCGTCTCGTCGGTCTCGCGGGCGGCCGAACTGCCGACCGTGTTGGTCACCGCGAGCGTCGTCGCACCGGCGCCGTTGGCCTCCCGGAGCGCACGCAGGGTGTCGGCCGTCTCGCCGCTCTGGGTGACGCCGACGATCGTCGATTCCGAACCCAGGGGCATCGACCTAGCGTCGAACTCGCTGGCCAGAAACGCGTGGGCCGGGACGCCCCACTTCCGGAGCAGTTGTGCGCCGAACATCGCCGCGTGAGCGGACGTTCCACAGGCGACGAACGTGATCGGGGTCGACAGCTCCAGTTCGTCGAATCCCTCGAGCGAGACGCGGCCCGTGAGTTCGTCCAGTCGGCCGCGGAAACACTCGCGAAGGGCCGACGGCTGTTCGTTGATCTCCTTGCGCATGTAGTGGTCGTAGCCGCTCTTGCCGGCGTCCTCGGCGTCCCACTCGACGGTCTCGATCGACGTCTCGACGACCTCGCCGTTCCCGTCCGTGACGGCGATCTCGTCGGCTTCGAGACGGGCGAACTCGCCGTCGTCGAGGTAAATGACGCGGTCGGTGTACTCGATGAACGCCGGCACGTCGCTCGCGAGGTAGTAGCCGTCGGCGGCGACGCCGAGCACCAGCGGCGACTCGTGGCGGGCGGCGTACACCGTCTCCGAGCCGGCGAAGACGGCGGCGATCGCGTAGCTCCCCTCGAGTCGATCGATCGCCCGTCGGAACGCGGTCTCCGGCGCCAACCCTCGGTCGAGGAACGTCGCGATCAGGTGCGGGACGACCTCGGTGTCGGTCTCGCTTCGAAACTCGACGCCGTCGGCCGCGAGCTCGTCCCGGAGCGCCTGGTAGTTCTCGATGATCCCGTTGTGAACGACCGCGACCCGGCCGTCCTCGTCGGTGTGGGGGTGAGCGTTGCGATCCGACGGCGGGCCGTGCGTACTCCATCGCGTGTGCCCGACCCCGACGGCTTCGTCGCCGAGCCGGGCCGTCGACAGTGCGGCCTCGAGTTCGGCGAGTTCGCCCTCGCGCTTGTGGACGTCGAGTTCGCCGTTCGCCAGCGCGATTCCGGCCGAGTCGTACCCGCGATACTCGAGCTGTGAGAGTCCCTCGAGCAGCACCTCGGCGGCGTCGCCGCGGTCCGTGCCGACGTAGCCGATGATGCCGCACATCAGGTACGCACCTCGGTGTCGCCGGGGATCGTGCCGCCGACGGTCGCGCCGCTATAGCAGACGGTCCCCGAACCGACGATCGTCCCCGACTCGTACGTCACCCCGCCGCCGTCGCGGGCGTGATCTGCCAGCACCGCACCGAGCGCTTCCTCGCGGTGGATTTCGTCTCCGACCTCGACGTCGCCCGGTCCGCCGACGACCGTCGAGTTCGGGCCGATCTGCACGCCGCGACCGGTCACGCAGTCGGACAGGGTGGTGCCGCTTCCGACTCGCGTGTCCGCGTCGAGCACGGAGCGCTCGACCGTCGCGTTCGAGCCGATCGTCACGTTCTCGCCGAGACAGACGTTCGGTCCGACGACGGCGCCGGGACCGACGACGCAATCCGGCCCGACGACGACCGGTTCGAGGATCGTCGCGGCGTCGTGGATCGACGCTGCCGGAGACACCCGATTTTCGACGGAAGAGGCGTCAGCGAGCAGATCGTCGGCGATCCGGAGGAGGTCCCACGGATAGGTGGCATCGATCCACGTTCCCTCGGAGACGGCTCCACGAACGTCCTCGTCGTTTCCGAGGAGCGTCGATATCGCATCCGTGAGGGAGTGTTCGCCCGCCCGGGGCTCGATCGCGCGGATCGCGTCGAAGATTGCTGGTTCGAACGCGTACACGCCCGCATTGAGGCAATACCCTCGCTCGTCGCGCGGGTTCTCGACGATCTCCGTCACCCGTTCCTCCTCGAGGAGGACGCCACCGTATCTCGCGACGTCGGCTCGCCGGATCAGCCCGAGCGTCGCCGCAGCCGCGTCGTGGGCCGCGAGAACGTCCTCGACGATCTGCTCGTCGACCAGCTGATCGCCGTTGACGACGAGCAGTGAGCCGTCGACCGCCGACTCCGCTGCCAGCAGCGCGTGGCCGCTGCCGAGCTGTTTTTGCTGGGTGACGTACTGTAGCGGCACGTTGCGATACGTCGGTCCGAAGTGTGACTGGACACGGTTGCGCTTGTAGCCGACGACGACCGTAATATCGGTAACCCCCGCCTCGATCAGCGCGTCAAAAACGTGCTCGAGAATCGGCTTCGTCGCCGCGGGGAGCATCGGCTTCGGTCGGTGTTTCGTGAGCGGCCGAAGCCGTTTCCCCTCGCCCGCCGCAAGAACGATCGCTGAACACTCATTCATACTGATCGACAACGATCAGACACCGATATTGTTTTCGGTACTGATAGTATTCTCGAGCGAGACGCTCTCGATCCGTCTCTTGGCATCGTTGACCGCTCAATTCGCGCACTGGAACGGTCGGTAGCGGCCGTCTGGCGAGTTCGTTGCAGTTCTGCAACCAACGGCGGCCGAGTACGGTCGCAGTACAGGATCGAGCACGTTCTCGGCGAAAATTCGGGCGAGAACGGGCGCTCCGGTCGAGTGGCGCTATTCGCGGATGGAACGAATTCGGCACACACGCGGCTCGATGGCGCCATTTATCTCCGGAGGTATACGAACCGGTGCGGCTCGAGACGCTGCCGATATGATCGCTTTGTCATCTGGAAAAGACAGTATACTTTCATACACATTCCAGTTTGGTGTACCCGGTTGAATTCAATGAACGACCACTCGGCGGACGAACAACCGGAGCAACGCACTGAACGGACGACGCCGTCTCGGCGATCGTTTATCGCGAGCGGGACGACGGTAGCGACCGCTGCACTCGTCGGCGTCGGAAGCGTAAGCGCGGACGACGGATTCCGCCCGATCCGTCGAACCACGCGCACGCTACGGGCAGGAACCGAGTACGAGACCACGGCGTACATCGGCGAATCCGAACGATCGGGTCCGACGGCGGTCGTCATCGGGGGCATCCACGGCAACGAACTGGCTGGCGTCGAGGCCGCCCGGAACGCCAGGGGGTGGGAGTTCGACCGCGGAACGCTCATCGTGCTGCCCGAAGCGAACGCGCCGGCGGTCGAAGCGCGGACGTACAGCGGGCCGGACGGCGATCTGAATCAGCAGTTCCCCTCCGGCTCGGCTCCCACGACGCCGATCGCGCGGGAGATCTGGGACCTCATCACGGACTATGACGCGGACGTCGTTATCGACATGCACACTTCCATGGGGATCTGGGGATCGGATCTCGGCCCGGACGGCTACGGACAGGCGATCTTCCCGTCCGCGGCGGGTAACTCGAGGGCGATCGCGAGCAACGTCGCCGGCTGCATGAACCGGAACGTTATCGACGACTCGTATCCCGAGGACTACGATTTCACGCTCGGAAACACCCTCTCTGGCGAACACCCTCGACTCGTCCACAAGGTCGCCGCCGACCTCGAGGATGCCGGCTATCTCACGGAGGTCACGCGATACGAGACGACCCTCGAGACCCAGACCCAGTGGGCCACGTCGCTGGCCGGCTACCTCCTTCGGAACCACGGGATCGAGACGTCCTACGCGGCCGAGTCGCTGTAGATCGTCCCGACAGCGGTGAGGTCCGGGTTTCGAGGGGCGGGCAGCGGCGGAGCGACCCAGCCGGAACGGCGTCAGGAACGCGGTTTAATGACTGTTCCATTAGGACTTTTGCTCAACATCGAATATTGGATGCCTCGTATGTATCCAAGAAGTGGATTTCGTCTCTGGTGAGCTCGAAAGTGGCCGTAAGAACAGATCATCCGATATCGATTCCCCTTCAATTTTGTTAAATGCGAAAATTGTCTCGCGAAGAATAGCCACCAGTAGATGCTAGACATCGTCGGGTGCCATTTACCGAGTGACTCAAACGGAGTTCGTTCTGGACGATTTTTATCAGATGCAGAATCCAGAACGGATGGCAGACGAATACTTAGAGTTCGTACTCGAGAACGGTCTTGCCTATCGAGTGTCGTACTACCCGAACATCACACTCGCCTGCGGGAACTGTTCCTCCCTCCTGTGGAATATATCCCTCTGCTGTCTTAGGCGCATGATTTTCTGCTTGCCGTCAGAAAATCAGACGTCCAAAGCTCGGCGATCTTCGCCAGGAGACCGCTCCGAGCTAAACCCCCAGTAGTCAATAGATAGCCACCAGTTGATACAAAAAGTCGCTTCCTTCCACTTCCCCAGACCGACCTTTTCCGGCGTCAGAGGCACGCATAGCACCGGTCCAAAACAGTCACCCATCGAACCCACCGCATTCCTCCGTTGTCTCCGTTCCTTGAAATCAGGGAAGAGTTGCGCTACGAGTCGATCTCTGTGACTTCCTCTGCCTGGATGCTGTACCCGTACGTGAGATCGTCCATAGAGACCGAGCACCAACCGGAGTAATAGAACTCACCGGTTTCGTCTGGTTCAAGCGTGATCGTTTTTCTGCGTTCGTCGCCTTCTGGCCCTCTAACAGAGAGACGATAGTCTTCAGTGACGTTTTTCACTGTTGCATGTTTCCTGCAGGGTTCACTATCGTAGAGCGGAACGGAATCGAGATAACGGATCGAAGAATCCGTGACTTTGAGTTTTCCTTCGAGCTCGGTATCCAGGTCGAAGTCAGGATCCAGCTCGTCGATCGGGACGGAAGCGCCAAAACGCCAAACATCGATCTCATACTCAGCAGCTCCCTCACAGTTTTCTAAACCGAGACTCGAGTAGATTCGGCTCTCGCCTTTTTCAATACGCTCGTTACTTGTACCCGGCCCGCCGAGACCTCCTCTCCGCGCAATTTCTTCACCGTCATCAGAATAGACACCCACCGCAGCCCTAAAGGAGATTAGGTACTTGTCGACGCTGGTTTTCTCGACTTCGATACGAACCTCACATCCATCCGAACCATTCCGTATGAGCGCGTGATCCTGAACCTCCAGATGCTCTTCAGCTTCCTCGGAGAGGCTCACTTCACCCTCTGCATCGATCTCTTCATTGTGATCGTTGACCAGTTCAGCGTCTTCAATCTCGTAGTCTGACGTTCCGATTCGAACTAGATACTGCTCGATGTCCTCACTACAGGACCCCTCGATCTCTTTCTCAGCTGATTCACCCGGCTCGATGTTAGTGAACCCGAGATCGAGATCATCACTATTTGCGGTGGCACTGATGACGTGATCGTGAGTGGTGTTTTCTACACTCATACGGATCCGACATCGGCCACTACCAGGCTCGTCCACCCAGCTGAAGCTGTGACCGACTTCGAGCTTATCCTCGAGCTCGGGATGGATTTCGACGTCAGCCTCCATCGCATCGGCCGTGAGGATAGCGCTAAAATTCACAACCTCGAACGTATACTGGTTAGCACCCTCGCAGTCGTCGAAACTGATCGAGTAGACTCGGCTCTCACCCTCTCTGAGATCATCCCTATCCACACTCGGGCCAGATTTCTCTGCGACCGTCTCACCGCCGTCAGAATAGAGCGTTACCTCGGTATCAAAGGAGACGTGGTACTCGTCGTCGCTGCTGGTTCGCTCGAGGTCCCCGTAAAACTCGCACCGGGTCCCGTCCGAGTCGAGTTCGTGATTGAGAACATCCAGATGCTCCTCAGCGTCCTCTGGAAGGATCACATTGGGCTGTTTTTCCGGCTCAGCCTCTTCATCGTCTTCGGTGTCCTCCTGCTCGTCTTCGTCTTGACCCTGCTCTTCCTGCTCTTCCTCCTCCTGGATTTCGTACTCCTCGTCTTCGTCTAACTGCTCGCCATCCTGGTCCTGATCCCCTTGATCATCGACAGTGTCGTCCTCACTAGAATCGTCGGTACTGTTGCCCTGGTCGTGGTCGTCCTCGTCGAGATCGTCGGCACCATCGTCATTCTCGTCGGCCTGATCGCCGTCGAGATCGGAACAGCCGGCGAGTGCAGCAGAGAAAGCGATACCCGTACCTGCTAATACTCTTCTTCTATCCATACTGAAAGTATGGGTTATAGTATGCAATAAGATTGGCGAAAAGACATGTATATGTGAAATATATTGAAACAGAACTATACAATCATGTAATTTTATATGACTGGGTTTCGTTCACTGTTACGATGTCGGGATTTTCATTGTTGTGCAAACGTTGAGCGTCGCTGAATGGTCGGTGCAGACACCGGGCAGATCGATATCTCGAAGGGAAGAGTAGAATGATAATAACCAGCAGAACGCGTTTGCACACGAGAATTACGTCGTAGCTGTAAGATACTCCTTCCAGTATATTTTGTAGCCCGCGAGCCGTCGCTGGTTGAGATGCTATTCGGGTCCGTTGGGAATGAGTGGCTCTCTTTCGACGGATCAGGTATGTGTCTACTGGCGTGAGAATTGGCTGTAATCACAGAGCGGTGCCGAGTTTCCGGAGCACGCACTTCGTAACTGACTCCACGCGCTGCAGTGACACCAGCAGAGTGCCTGTATCCGTCGGGAAAAGGTGCTCTCAGTCCCTGTCGGTCTCGCTCCAGTCGCAGTCCTGGCACTTCCAGCCGGTGACGAACTCGGTGACGGAGGGCATGTAGCCGACCTTGAGGACGTTGCCGCCACAGTCGGGACACTCCCTGTCGGCCTCCTCGATCGAGTCGACCTCCATGACGGAGTCGTCCTCGATTAGCTCCGCGAGCTTTTCGGCCGTAACCATTCGCCCCTGAACGACGCGATTCTCGCTCACGTCAGACTCTGTGACCGCGAGACTCCTAAGCGTTTCCAGGTCGACTCGAGCCGGCGCTCGGCCGCGTCCGGTCAGGGCGAATCACTATTGACTCGCGTGTGGGAGCGCCGACCATGGAGTACGACGAGTGGATCGACCACCTCGAATCGACGACCGTGACCGTCGACGAACACGCCCTCGAGATGGCGTACTACGACGAAGGCGAGGGAGACCCCCTCGTCTTTCTCCACGGCATTCCGACCTCGTCGTTTCTCTGGCGCGAGATCGCTCCGGCGTTCACCGACGACTACCGGGTGATCGTTCCCGACATGGTCGGTTACGGTCAGTCGACGATGGACGACCGGTTCGACCGTTCCATCCGAGCCCAGGAGCGCGCGGTCGCCGACCTGTTCGACCAGCTGGGGTTGGACTCGGTCTCCTTCGTCGGCCACGACCTCGGCGGCGGCGTCGGGCTGCGCTACGCGGTCCACGAACCCGACGCGGTCGACGACCTCGTCCTCTCGAACGCCGTCTGTTACGACTCCTGGCCGATCGAGCGCATCGTCGATCTCGGACTGCCGTCGACCATCGAGGAGATGAGCGTCGACGACCTGACCGACCTGCTCGAGTCGGTCTACCGAGAGACCCTGTACGGTGACGACGCCGACGACGCCTTCGTCGAGGGGATGGTTACCCAGTGGGCCTCCGAGGAGGGGAAGGTCTCGCTCTCCCGGAACGCCATCGGGACGAACACGAGCCACACGACCGAGATCGACCACAGCGCGGTGGACGCTCGGACGCTCATGCTCTGGGGCGCCGAGGACGAGTTCCAGCCGATCGAGTACGCCGAGCGACTCGAGGGCGATATCGACGGCGCCGAACTCGTCGGCCTCGAGGAGGCGAACCACTGGGTGCCCGAGGACCGACCCGAGGCCTACCGAGAGGAGTTGCGGAAGTTTCTCACCGGCTGAACCGACCGGTATCCACACCCACTTGTCGACGGAGCGACAAACTAGCTGCGAATGACTCCAGGATCCGATGGCGACGCGACGACCGCATCGGACGGTCGAAACGACGACCAACCGGCCGGAACTATCGTCACCGAGCCGAGCGACGCGTTCCAGGCGCTCGGTAACGAGATCCGGATGGGAATTCTCGAGACGATGCTCGCGCGGACCGACGCGGACGGTCCGTCGCGACCGACGTTCACGGACCTGTTCGAGGCGTCGGGGCTCGAGACGTCGGCCAAGTTCGCCTACCACCTCGAGCAACTCGAGGGGGCGTACCTCCGGAAGGTCGAGGGAGACGGAACCGACTCCGACGGCTACGAGTTCACGTACGCGGGCCGGAAGATTGCCCGCGCCATCGCCGCCGGTGACTACACTCGACGAGTCGACCGGGACCCGATCTCGCTGTCCGACCCCTGCCCGTTCTGCGACGCGGCGGGGCTCGAGGCGACGTCCACGGACAACGTCGTCACGGTCGCGTGTCGGGAGTGTGATCGCTCCCTGCTCGGACTCGACTTTCCGCCGTCGGGACTCGAAGCTCACGGAGAGCGACTGCCGGAAGCGTTCGATCGCCACCATCGCCATCGGCTTGCGCTCATGCAGGACGGCGTCTGCCCCGAGTGTAGCGGCCGCATCGACGGCCACCTCGTTTCGCCGACCGAGGGCGTCAAAGATCTGTTACCCGAACCGATGACGGGCCACCTTCAGGCGGCGTTCGAGTGTCACCAGTGTGGCCACGGTGTCCGCTGCCCCGTCACGCTCGCCCTGCTCGAGCATCCTGCCGTCGTGTCGTTTCACCGCGACCATGATCGGCCGATTCGCGACCGTCCGATCTGGAACGTCGGCGACGAGTGGCACGAGACGGTGCTTTCCGAGGACCCCCTGTGCGTTCGGGTCGTCGTCGAACTCGAGGAGGAGATCCTGGCGCTGTACGTCGACGGAACCGTGCAGATTCGAGAGATCCAGCGGACGGATACGGCGCCGTCGAAACCGGAAGAACGGCCGGACGCGGCTCTCGTGTCGAGCGAACGGATGGCGGGGGATTCCTCGGCGGAGTCGCTGACGGCAACTCCGGCGACGACCGAAGGGGCGGACGGTTCGACGGACGCACAGAGTCGGCCCGCGGAGTGAGGGCCCCAGTCGTCGCACCCGTTCTCAGTTCTCCTGGCCGCCGTCCACGCCCGATTCTGCGAGTGCAGCGGCGATTTCGTCGTTCGCGAGCGACTGGACCGTCACCGGCTCCGGTTCCATCCTCCAGACGTCGACTTTCTCGGGAACGAGCGGCTCGTCGGTTGCCGTCCCGAGCCCCTCGAGTGCGCGTCGAATCCCCCACTGGGTTCCGCCACCGTCGTCGCCGAGTGCCGATTCGAAGTATCCTCGAACGGCGTCGGCGCCGTTCCCGATCGCGACCGCGCGCCAGCCGTAGGGCGTCCCGCTCGGATCGAGTTCGAACAGTCGCGGGCTCGAGGCGGGTGCGGACTCGTCGACGCCAGCGACGAGCAACGCGGTTCCGTAGGGCCGCGACCCACCCGTCTGGGTAAACTCCTGGACGTGGTCGGCAATCGCCGTCGTGAGCGACTCCACGTCGATCGGTTCGCCGTACCGGAGCCGGTGGCGCTGGCCGACCTCGCGCGCGAGGTCTACGAGCCGACGGGCGTCCGCCGCGTGGCCCGCCGAGGCGACCGCGACGTGGTCGTCGACCCGGTGGATCTTCTCGACCGTGTCGGCCTCGAGCAGCGGCGACGGGAGCCGCTTCCGGGCTGCGAGGACGGCCCCCTCGTCGGTTCGGACGCCGACGCTGGGCGAGCCGCGCTCGACGGCCTCCCGCGCGTACTCGACCTGGTAGAGCCGCCCGTCCGGCGAGAAGATGGTGTGCCCGCGGTCGTAGGCCTGCTGGCGCGAGGACTCCATTCAGGCCACCTCCTCGGCGCCGTCAGGAGTCTCGTTCGTCGTCGCAACGGCCGCCTCCAGGTCGTCGAACCGCTCGAGGTCAATCCCCGACTCGGTGATCGCCGCGACGGTCATCCCGTCGCCACTGGCGGTGTCGCGCTCGGTCGCGCCGTGGACGGCTGAGACGGCGACGTCCCGAAGTTCTTCGACGGTCGCGTCCGGTTCGTAGGAGTTCTCGAGGACGCCGTAGGCGAGTTGCATCCCGCTACCGCTCGCAGCGTAGTCGGTTCGCATGACGCCGCCGCCGGGGCCGATATCGTACACTGCCGGCTCGTCGTCGACGCCGGCAAGCACCGGGTCGAGGATCCGGTAGGAGCCGCGGCGAACGAGGTCGCCAGCGACGGTGCTCATCGTCTCGACGGACATCGGCCGTTCGTGTCGCATTTCGTAGCCCCGAACTTCGGCCCGAAGCTGTCGAACGAACGACTGGGCGTCGCTCACGCTGCCGGCGAAGGCGACCGCCGTCCGGTCGTCGATGGGTTCGATCTTCTGGGCCGTCCGGTTCGTGACGAACTGTCCGCCGAGACTGGCCCGGCTGTCCGCGGCCAGGACGGCGCCGTCCACGGCGACCGCTCCCAGCGTCGTCGTTCCGGTCTTGACGATTCGGTCGTCGGCGTCCGCGTCGACGACCGGCGCTCGTCCATTCGTGATCGTATTGTCCGTTTCCGGCGGTTGCAAGGGTTCTCTCATACTCGAACGAACGGCACGTCAGCGAATAACTGTTAGCTAAAATATATTTTAGCCGCGGGGGCGTACGAACCCGTTTCACGGTCCGATCGAGTCAGGAGTCGTTCGTACAGCCGACAAACGGTCCGAGCGACGCACCGCCTAATCGGCGTGCTCGCGAAGGAGTGCAGCTCGCTCTGTCCGTCCCAACTTCTCGTAGGCGTCCGCTTCGTACTCGAGCGAGAGAACCGGAACCCGAACGCCGTCTACGGTCACGAACTCGTGATGCTCCGCGAGTTCGATCGGCGACCCCCAGGTTCCGCCGTCGCGTCGTTTCCGAACGTCGCCCATGATCTCGACGCGGACGCCGTCCTGCTCGAGGGCGCCGAAGTGCGACCGGATCGACGCCGATTCGGCGAACGAAACCGGTTCGACCACCTGCGCCGCGAACCGGCGTTCGATCTCGTACGCACCGTCTTCGGTCGTCTGCACGTCGACGTCGTTCGGAGTCAGCGGAACGCCCTGCAGCGCGAAGCTCGTACTGCCCGTCAGCGCCCACGGGACGTCGTCGAGCGCGGTCGCGAGCGTCTTCACCACGCCGCGGAACCGCCGGTTGATCGAGGGCATTGCTCACTCGCTGGCGGCTCCGGTCTTCCACCCTCGAGGCGAGTCGTTCAACCGCTCGCAGCCGTCCTCGGTGACGACCACGAGGTCCTCGATCCGGACGCCGAACTGTCCCTCGAAATAGATCCCCGGCTCGACGCTGAAGACCATACCCGGCTCGAGTTCGCGGTCGTTACCGTCGACGATATAGGGCGGCTCGTGGACCTCGAGGCCGACGCCGTGGCCGGTGCGGTGGACGAACGCATCGCCGTACCCGGCATCCTTGATAACCGACCGGGCAGCGAGATCGATCTCGCCGGCCGCGACGCCGGGTTCGATGGCCTCGACGGCGGCCTGCTGGGCCTCGCGGACCACGTCGTGAACCCGCTCGTACTCGGCCGGCGGGTCGCCGACGACGATCGTCCGGGTCTGGTCGCCGGGGTAGCGGGCGGTGCCGGCCTCGAGGTCGGCGTCGACGAACGCGCCGAAGTCGAGCACGATCGGATCGCCCCGTTGAATTTCGCGGTCGCCGCTGTGGTGGTGCGGCCGGGCGCCGTTCGGTCCCGCCGCAACGATCGTCTCGAACGCCGGCTCGCCGCCGCCTTCCGCCGCGAGCAGGCGGTCGATCTCCGCGGCGAGTTCGGCCTCGGTCGTTCCCACCAGATCCTCGCCGCGCGACCGGATCTCGAGCGAGACGCGATCGGCGATCTCCCCCGCCCGCCGGAGCGCGTCGAGTTCGACCTCGTCTTTGCGGATTCGCAACGGCTCGAGGACGGTACTCGCGAGGCCGAACTCGCCCGTCGGAAGCAGCGCGCGCAGATCCTGGCCGAACGTCGTCCACATGCGGTCGTCGAGGAGGACGGTCGGAGACTCGAGTTCGTACTCCTCGAGCACTCCGTCGACGACCGCGACCGGATCGTCCTCGTCGTCCCAGAGTCGAAGGTCGGGGATGTCGAAGGCCGTCAACTGCGCCTCGTACATCGTCGGCGCGACGAGTGCCGGTGAGCCGACTCGCGGGACGAACAGCAACAGGTGGCGCTCCGACGGCGACTCCGCGAAGCCGGTGAGATAGGTGAGGCTCGGACTCGGGAAGCAGACGAGCAGGTCCGCGTCGACGGCCTCGAGGCGTCGCTGACAGGTTTCGATGCGGGCCTCGAACGGTGGATGCATGCCGGCGCTTCGGCCGATCGGGAGAAGAACGTTCGGGTCTTCGAAACGAACTGCCGCGAAAAATCGGCGAAACCGGTTGTTTGACGGGTCCATCCGCCTGAATGATACGGGGTCCCATTAGAGGTCCATGCAGTTGCAGGCCGCGAACCAACACGTCGGCGAACTGTTTCGATTCAGCGAATGCGACTCACGGAGCAGCGACTGTCGAAGAGACTCGCGGACGAGCGACGAACAGACGGCGGAACCCGGACCCTCGACGAATCCGGCGACGACGGTCCGTCCTGTCCCGGTTCGTTGATCGTCGTTTCGAACCGGCAGCCGTATCGCCACGAATACGCGGACGACGGATCGGAGGCCGCGGCGAACGCCGACGGTACGCTCGACGATTCGGCCGACGGACGATCGATTACCGTCGACGAACCGGCCGGCGGGCTGACCGCCGGTATCGATCCGGTCGTCAAGCAGGCAAGCGGGACCTGGATCGCCTGGGGCGACGGCGAGGCTGACTTCGACGTCACGGACGGGGACAATTGCGTCACCGTGCCGCCGGGCGAGGACGCGTACACGCTTCACCGGATCGACCTCTCCGAAGAGGCGGTCGACTCCTACTACTACGGCTTCAGCAACCAGGTTCTCTGGCCGCTGTGCCACGAGTTTCCCGACCTGATCGAGGAGAAAGACGGCGATTGGTCGAACGATTTCGCGTGGTACCGCACCGTCAACGAGCGCTTCGCCGAGGCCGTCTCGGAGCACGCGACCGACGACTCGGTCGTCTGGATCCAGGACTACCACTTCGCGCTCGCGCCGCGGATGATCCGCGAACGCGTACCAGACGGGACGACGATCGCGCACTTCTGGCACATCCCCTGGCCGACGCCGCAGACGTTCGCACACTGTCCGGAGGGCGAGCAGATTCTCGAGGGACTGCTCGGAAACGACCTGCTCGGATTCCACGTCGACCAGTACGCCACGCTCTTCCTCGACTGCGTCGAGGAGTTCCTCGCCGACGCGGTCGTCGACCGCGACGAGTGCCTCGTCCGCTACGAGGGTAAAACGACGAGACTCGTTACGTCCGCGATGGGGATCGACGCCGAATCCTACGACGAAGACGCCCGCGCCGTCGACGACGAAGAGGTGACAGCGCTGCTCGAGCGCCACGACGTTCCCGCCGACACTGTCCTCGCCCTCGGCGTCGACCGTCTCGACTATTCGAAGGGAATTCCCGAGCGGCTGTCGGCGATCGAGCGCGTCCTCGAGCGCAGTCCCGAGTGGCACGGCGAGTTCACGTTCTTCCAGAAGGCGACGCCCTCGCGAACGGGTATCCCCGCCTACGAACGACTCGGCGAACTGGTCCGGAGCGAGGTCGAACGCATCAATAGCCGGTTCGGGACCGACGACTGGCAGCCGATCGTCTACACCGAGGACTACGTCTCCCACGAGAACCTCTGCGGACTCTACCGACGGGCCGACGTGATGATTATCAGCCCGCTGCTCGACGGGATGAACCTCGTCGCACAGGAGTACGTCGCTTCGAGCGTCGACGGCGACGGCGTCCTGGTGCTGAGCGACCGCACCGGTTCCCACGAGCGACTCGGTGACACCACGCTGACGATCGACCCGACCGACACCGACGCGTTCGCCTCACAGCTCGAGACCGCGCTGTCGATGCCGACCGAGGAACGCCGGCGGCGGATGAACACGCTCCGCAATCGGGTGTTCGACGGCGACCTCGAGTCGTGGATGCGAAGCCAGTTCGACGAGATCAGGCGCGTTCACGCGCCTTCTGACTCGGACGACGACGAGGACGAGGGATCGAACTCGGATCGAGACACGGACGCGCAGACGCCGCCAGTGTAGAATGTCGAAGAGCAAGACGCACCCGCGGCCGATCGACGAGCTGGTGCCGCGGCTCCGAACGAAACTGTCCGGCGCCGCGGAGCTGCTCCTCTGTCTCGACTTCGACGGGACGCTCGCACCGATCGTCGAGGATCCGGACGAGGCAGAGCCGACGCAGGCCGTCACGGACGCACTCGAGACCGTCACGCCCGAGCCGGACGTAACGACCGCGGTCGTCAGCGGTCGGGGACTCGCGGACGTGCGCCAGCGAGTCGACGGGCCCCGGATCTACGCCGGCAATCACGGGCTCGAACTCGCTCGCGACGGATCGGTCGCCGTCCACCCGGTTGCGCGCAAACGTGCCGAACGGATCGACGCGGTCTGCGAGGCGCTCGAGGTTGCCCTCGAACCCGTTCCGAACGCTCGGATCGAGAACAAGCGGTTGACCGCGACGGTCCACTTCCGCTCGGTCCCGTCGGGCGCCCAGCCGCAGGTCGAACGGCTCACGTACGACGCCGTCGACCGGTTCGGCGGCGACGACCTCGAGGTGTCGACCGGCAAGCAGATCCTCGAGATCGGTCCGAATATCCCCTGGGGAAAGGGGAACGCGGTCGAACTGATCGTGGCGGACCTCCCCGACGAGGCGGTCCCGGTCTATATCGGCGACGACGTCACCGACGAGTCGGCGTTTCAGGCGGTCGAACCGGAGGGTATCGGCGTACGAGTCGGCGGCGACGAGCCGACCGCTGCGTCCGGCCGCGTTCGCTCGCCGGAGCAGGTCGCCTCGCTGCTCGAGTGGTTCGCGACGGCCGGTCTCGAACGCGTTCGCGATCGGGCGAACCGCTCGGGCGTTCAGGAGACTGACACTCGGTAACTGAGACTGCCGGAGTACTCCCCTCAGACGCTCTACCGCGTTATTACCCCGGCAAATCGCGGGAGGGACCCGACCGGTCGGATCGAAAGTATTAGTCACCACTGGAAATATAGTGTGAGTACGAGCGTGACCGAGAGTGAAATTACGACAACCCACTGACTTCCTGATTCTCGAGGAACTCGAGGATAAGGGGCGCAACGTCGCGACCAATCTCGCAGCCCACACCGGAAAGAGCCGGAAGAACATCAACACCAGACTGCCGGTGCTGGAGGACTACAGCCTCGTCCGCAAGATCGGTCCGGCGGAACGATCCGGGCTGTACGAGATCACCTCCCTCGGAAAGGCCGCGCTGGTCTACCGCGACCAGTACGACGACGCCGACGACTTCGAGTCGCTCATCGAGGGGCCGAGCGCCGAGGCGAACGGGGAACAGGCCGAGAGTCAGGCCAGTTTCGCTCGCGGCGAGAGCGAAGACAACGACGAGTAACGTCCTGAGTCACCGGGTCGACTGCAGGCCGGCCGCTTTTCGGAGCGTCGCCGTTCCGTTTCATCCTGCGGGCCGAGCGGTGAGAAGATACTGCCCCACAGCGGTGGCGCTACAGCGAGAACCCGCCGTTGTACGCCTCGAGTTCGCGCTGTGCGCACGCCGAGAAGGTAAGACTGAGCGTGCGGTCGTAACCGTCCGTCCTCGGGTAGACCGTCCCACACCGCGACCGATCGTTCTCGTACGTCGAATCCCAGGCGTAGCTGCTGAGCATCGGCGTCGCGACGATCGCGTCCCCGTCGCGGAACGCGATGCCGTGGTCGTGTTCCAGTCCGAGGGCGTGGCCGAGTTCGTGTAACAGGATCTGTGTCGTCCGCGTCCGTCGCTCGTTTTCGACGACCCGGTGAATCGAATCGCCGTCCCGGACCGTCTCCAGTTCGTCGAACGGCGGCAGCGTGGCGAGATACCGGGCGCCGCCGACGGAGGCGACCTGCGGGATCGCAAATCCGGTCGGAGTGGTCGTCATCTGTCCGTCGGTCACGAGCAGGTTGACGTCCGCCACCGGATCGAGATCGCGCGCCCCCAGCGCGCCCGCCGCGAGAATCTTCGGCCACTCCCCGTTGATCGTGACGCGGGCGCCGTCCTCGGTCGAAACCGAGACGACGCCGCCGTACGAGAGTTCGAGCTGCCAGTACTCGTAGCCCAGCAGTGCGTCGAGGTACTCGAGCAGCCGGCTGTCGACGGCGTCGTATCGGGCCGCCTCCTCCGAGAGCCAGACTCGGACCTCGAGCGTCTCGGCCGGCGACCGCGTGGCGTAGCCGAGCGTTCCCAGGGTGCCGAGCGAGAGTAGCGATCCGAGTCCGCCCAGGAAGAGGCGGCGTCTGACGGACCCCGTACTCGAGCCCGCGTGGGTATCCGTGCTCATGTCTCTGTAATCGGTGTCAGTTCGGCTCGCGATCGTCGGTCGGGGTTGGGTGTCCCTACGAGCTATAACGGCCGTGCCTAAAACGGTTACATTCGGACTACAGACGGTCAGAACGGCCGTACACTCGGGAAACCGGACCGGAGTTCGACGGCGATTCGCGGACGGATCTCCTCGACCGATGCCCGGAAAGCGCACGGGATCACGACTGCAGAGCCGAAGCTAGGGTCGCCCTTCGGCGACTCCGGAGCAGCTGGCCCTTCCGCCCGTTACAGGTTACTCGAGAGCCTGCACCGAGCGGGCGGTCGGTAACGGGCGCCTCGTGTCGACGACTCGGGCGATGTCATCGTCGACACGGACCACCATCGAGGCCGGTAGCTCCTCCGGGTCGATCGGCGCAAGCAACAGCAGGACGCCGGTTTCGACCTCGATCAGCCGTCGGTCGGGATCGTTCTGTCGAAGACAGGGGCGCCACGCGTCCGTCCGGAGGCGTCGATCGACCTCCCAGCCGGTGTAGTACTCGCCGTTCGACCCCTCGAACACGGCCTCGACCGAGGTTTCGTCGATCACGACTGATCCTCCGCCGGCTCTCGAGGCGGCCGTCTCCGCTGGATACCCGAATCGCTCATCCTCCGAACCGAGTCGGGCCAGTCCCATCCTCAGTCGGGTTAACATCTGTGACTCTTATAGTCGGTTGAGTGTCCGTACCACGGAACTGACGCCGTCGAAGGACGGTCGTTCCGTCGAGAGTGCGAAAACGTGACGCGCTCGATCCAGTACGGGCGGAATCTCGCGTAACGCGAAACCTCACGCGACGCGAGATCGTACGCGATACGAGCGCGTTTCTCAGGAGTGGGGGACGAGGATCAGTACAGGTGTGGGTGTAACGACGTAACCAGCTTTCTCTCGGCGCGCCGAAGGTGGTCCTCCACCGTCCGCCGGTTGACTCCCAGTTCGTCGGCGAGCCGTTCGGTCGTCGTCTCTCGAGGGAGTTCGTAGTACCCCGCCTCGATCGCCAGTGACAGGACCTCCTGCTGCCGATCCGTCAGTTCCGGGAGAACCTCGTCGAGGGACAACAGCGGGGAGGATCGAGCGGGGACGTCGATTTCGCGCTTGCTCAGGACGTCGATCTCGAACCCGTCGTCGACGAGATCGGCGTAGAGCGCGGTGAGGCTCGTCGAGTCGAGCGCGAGGATCCGGCAGTGTTTCCTCCCGTTTTCGTACCGGAGCGGCGGGAGAAAGAGACAGTTGTGGGACTCGAGATACTGCTCGACGTACGTAGTCTCGTGTCGTTTCAGACACGAACTCGTGATGACGACGGCCTCTCCGTCCCCCCGAACGCACTCGTCGACCCCGATATCGGAACGAACCTGGGAGAGGACCGGCTCGATCGTCGAGCCGGCGACGTAAAGGAGATCCGCGTGGTCGTTACACCAGAGTTCGATTCGACAGTCGGTTCCGTCGGTCGGCTCGGTGTAGGCGCTCGAGTCGGAGATGGCGAAGGTTGACTCGTACACGCGCTTCCAGTACGCGCCCCACCCGTTATAAATCCATTTCCGAACGGAACATCATAGGTGTTGGTTCTGCGGGTCGTTCTACCGAGTATGAGCAACGAGCAGCGGTCGTCTCTCGGGAGGGGTTCTCCGAGCGAACAGTGGCGGGAGTACCAGGGTGCGTCGACGGGGACGGATATCGAATGTGAGGGGTGGCGCCAGGAGGCCGCCCTCCGGATGCTGAACAACAACCTGGATCCCGACGTCGCCGAGCGGCCCGAGGACCTGGTCGTCTACGGCGGGACCGGCCGGGCGGCGCGCTCGTGGGACGCCTACGACGCGATCTGTGACGAACTCCGCGAACTGGGCGACGAGGAGACGCTGCTCGTCCAGAGCGGGAAGCCCGTCGGCCGATTCGAGACTCACGAGCGCGCGCCGCGGGTGCTGATCGCCAACTCGAACCTCGTCGGCAAGTGGGACGACTGGGAACATTTCCACGAACTCGAGGCGAAGGGCCTGATTATGTACGGCCAGATGACCGCCGGCTCGTGGGCCTACATCGGCACCCAGGGGATCATCCAGGGCACCTACGAGACGCTGGCCGAGCTGTCGAACCAGCACTACCCGGACACCGACGGCCTGCACGGCAAGATCGTCGTTACCGGCGGACTCGGCGGGATGGGCGGCGCCCAGCCGCTCGCGGTGACGATGAACGGCGGCGTCTGCATCGCCGCCGAAGTCGACGAAAACCGAATCGACCGCCGCCTCGAGACGGGCTACTGCCGGGAGAAGACCGACGACCTCGACGAAGCGATCGAGCGGGCCGAAGCCGCCGCCGAGGCCGGCGAACCCTACAGCGTCGGCGTCCACACGAACGCCGCCGATATGCTCGAGGCGATGCTCGAGCGCGGCTTCGTCCCGGACATCGTCACCGACCAGACCAGCGCCCACGACGAACTCGAGGGCTACTACCCGTCCGGCTACTCGGTCGCGGAGGCCGACCGGCTTCGCGAGGAGGATCCGGAAAGCTACGTCGCGGAGAGCCTCGCGACGATGGAGCGCCACGTCGACGCGATCCTCGAGATGCAGGAGGAGGGCGCGGTCGCCTTCGAGTACGGCAACAACATCCGCGGACAGGTCGCCGACCACCGCGACCACGAGTCGGCGTTCGACTACCCGGGCTTCGTGCCGGCGTACATCCGCCCGCTGTTCTGTCGCGGGAAGGGGCCGTTCCGCTGGGTCGCCCTGTCCGGCGACCCGGCCGACATCCACCGGACCGACGACGCGGTCAGGGAACTCTTCCCCGAGAAGGACCATCTCCACCGCTGGATCGACCTCGCCCAGGAGCAGGTCGAGTTCCAGGGGCTGCCCTCGAGGGTGTGCTGGCTCGGCTACAACACCGATGGAGAGGGCGACGAGGCGCTCACCGAGCGCGCCCGCTTCGCCCTCCGGATCAACGACCTCGTCGCCGACGGCGAAATTTCGGCACCGATCGTCGTCACGCGGGATCACTTGGACGCCGGCTCCGTAGCGAGCCCGAACCGCGAGACGGAGGCGATGCGCGACGGCAGCGACGCCGTCGCCGACTGGCCGATCTTGAACGCGCTGCTCAACTGCGCAGCCGGCGCCGACATCGTCAGCGTCCACGACGGCGGCGGCGTCGGCATCGGCAACGCCCTTCACGCGAACAATCACGTCGTCCTCGACGGCTCCGACCTGGCCGCCCGAAAGGCAAAACGGGTGTTCACGACGGACCCGGGAATGGGCGTGATCCGCCACGCCGACGCGGGGTACGAGGAGGCGCACGAGGAGGCCCGCGACTCGAACGTGCCCGTTCCGATGGAGGGCCGCAAATGACCGACGACGGCGAACGCGAGGACGGGAACGGACGCCGGTTCGCGACCCACCCGGACTGGGAGACGACGGGCGGCTGGCGCGAACTGGCGCGCGGCGGCGACCCGAACGACGAACTGCTCGGCCACGTCGTCGAACGGGTCGATCTCGAGAGCCTCGAGGACGCAGCCGCGACCGCCGTTCTCGTCGGCGAGCCGTACGACAGCGCGGTCATCGGACGGCAGGGAGCGCGGGAAGCGCCGCCCGCGATCAGACGATCGCTCGCGCGAACCAAGAGCCACCACTTCGACGGCGGACCGATCGACGCCGTCGCCGACCTCGGCGACGTGCGCTCGCTCGTCGAGCGCCTCGAGGCCGAGGGGACCGACGAGTCGGTCGCGGACGTCCAGGCCGACCTCGAGGAGACGACACGGCTCGTCCACGAGGCCGACGCGCTCCCGATCTTCCTCGGCGGGGACAACTCGCTCACTTATCCGAACGTCGCGCCGCTGCTTCGCGAGGGATCCGTCGGTGTCGTCAACCTCGACGCCCACCTCGACGTTCGCGAGGTCGACGACGACCCGACGAGCGGCACGCCCTACCGACAGCTCGTTGAGGCGGGGCTCGAGCGCTACGCCTGCGTCGGCGCGCGCCACTTCGAAACCTCGACGCCGTACCACGAGTTCCTCCGCGAGCGGGGCGGCGAGGTCGTCACCGCCGAAGAGGTCGGTGACGACGCCGTCGAGGCCGCGGATCGCGCGCTCGAGGCGATGGCCGACGTCGATCACCTCTACGTCAGCGTCGACTGCGACGTCCTCGACGCCACCGCCGCGCCGGGCGTGAGCGCGCCGACCCCGGGCGGGCTGACGACGCGGGAGCTGTTCCGGCTGCTGCGGCTGCTCGCGAGCGACGACCGGATCTCCGGCTTCGAAATCGTGGAGTGTGCCCCGCCGCTCGATCGGGAGGGGCTGACGACGGACGCGGCAGCCCGTTCGATCGCTCACTTCCTGTCGGGCTACCTGGAGGGGAAACGATGAGCGAACGTAAGGCGCCGTCAGAAACGGGCGAGACGTGTGTCGTTTACGATATCGGAGAACTCGTCGTCGGACCGGCGGCGGACGGCCCCGGCAACTCGTCGCTCGACGTCCGCGAGAACGCCGCCGTCGCCGCGGTCGATGGCGAGGTCGTCGCAATCGGCTCGAGCGAGGACGTGACCCGCGAGTACCCGCCCGAGAACGCCGAGACGGCGATCGATGCTCGGGGACGAGCGGTCGTTCCCGGCTTCGTCGATCCCCATACGCACGCCGTCTTCGCCGGGGATCGGTCCGACGAGTTCGAGGCCAAGTTGCGGGGCAAGGAGTACCAGGAGATCCTCGAGGAGGGCGGCGGCATCCTCCGGACCGTCCGGGCGACCCGCGAGGCGAGCGACGACGAACTGCTCGAGAACCTCCGCGGCCACCTCGAAACCATGCTCGCCCACGGGACGACGACTGTCGAAGTGAAGTCGGGCTACGGACTCGACACCGAAAGCGAGCTCCGACTGCTCGAGGCGATCGACCGCGCGGACGACGCGCAGCCGATCGATCTCGTCCCGACGTTCATGGGCGCTCACGCCGTCCCCGAGGGCCAGGAGACGGACGACTACGTCCGCGCCGTCGTCGAAGAACAGCTTCCGGCGGTCGCCGACCAGGGGATCGCCGAGTTCTGCGACGTCTTCTGCGAGGAAGGGGTCTTCGACGTCGAGCAGTCGAGGCGCGTCCTCGAGGCCGGCGCGGAGTACGGCCTGACGCCGAAGGTCCACGCCGAGGAGTTCACGCGTCTCGGCGGTGCACGGCTCGCAGCAGACCTCGAGGCCGCGAGCGCCGACCACCTGCTGCACGCAGACGAGGACGACATCCACGCGCTCGTCGAGGCTGGCGTCGTCCCCGTTCTGCTGCCGGGCACCGCGTTCGGCCTCGGCGAGGCGTACGCCGACGCGCGGGCGTTCCTCGAGGCCGGCGCGCCGGTCGCCCTCGCGACCGACTTCAACCCCAACTGTCACGCTCGAAGCATGGGGTTCGCACAGACGCTCGGCGCGGTCGAGATGGGGATGACGCCGGCCGAGGCGCTGCTCGCGGCGACGCGCAACGCCGCGCTGGCGCTCGGCCTCGAGGACGGCACCGGCACGCTTCGCGAGGGAGCGCCGGCCGACGCCGTCGTGCTCGAGGCGCCGTCGTACGTCCACGTCTCCTACCGGTTCGACACGCCGGCCGTCGACACCGTGCTCAAGGCCGGGGAGGTGATGGGCGAATGACGGTCGCGGTCGACGGGACGGATTCGGTCCCGAGCGCGTCCGTTCCGCGATCCGCCCCGAACGTCGGTACTCAACCGCAGGAACGCGCGTTAGTACGTGATGATCTCGTAGCCGTCCTCGACGAGCGATCGGATGCTCGGATGGCCCTCGTGCTCGTCGAGCAGTTCGGCGGGGCTGTCCTCGACCTCGTCGGCGACGTCGTAGGCGTTCGCACAGTAGTGACACGCCGTCATGAGGCCGGTCAGATCGGTGTACAGCGAGTGGTAGTCGTGGTCCTCGTCCGCGAGCTCGGGGATCCACTGCGTTCCGGCGCCGTCGAAGACGATCTCGACGTCGTCTCCGGCCTCGTCGAACTCCTGGGCGGTCTGGAGTCCGTTGACGACGCGGCCGAGTTCGGCGGGCGATTCCGTACCGGCGAGAATAACGATCGCTGCGTTTGGCATGCGTCCTCCGGTTGGGAAACGAGCCTTATGCCCGTTGTGCGCTCGTGTGCGAGTTTCCCACGACCGATCGTCGCGGTCGGGGGTGATCGCCGATGACCGTCGTCGTCGACGGCGAGTCACTGACTCCCGAAGACGTCGTCGCGGTCGCACGAGATGGGGCTCGAATCGAGATCCCCGAGAGCGCTCGAGACCGGATCGGGGAGTCCCGCGCCCGGGTCGAGGACGTCATCGACAGCGGCGAACCCGTCTACGGGCTCAACACCGGCTTCGGCGAACTGGTCGACGAACGCATTCCGCCCGAGGAGGTCGAACAGTTACAGCTCAACCTGCTGCGCAGCCACGCGGCGGGCGCGGGACGGGAACTCACTCGCGAGGAGGTCCGCGCCATGCTGATCGCCCGGATCAACGCCCTCGTCAAGGGCTACTCGGGGATCCGCGAGACCGTCGTCGACCACCTCGTCGCGATGTGCAACGAGGGCGTCCACCCGGTCGTCAGATCCCACGGCAGTCTCGGCGCGAGCGGAGACCTCGCGCCGCTCGCACACATGTCGCTGGTCCTCGTCGGCGAGGGCGAGGCCGTGGTCGATCGGACTCGCGGTGAGTCGGCGGACGCGTCGGAAACCGAGCGACTGCCGGGTGCCGACGCGCTCGCCGAGATCGACCTCGAGCCCCTCACCCTGGCGCCGAAGGAGGGCCTCGCGCTCATCAACGGCACGCAGCTGACGGTCGGACTCGCAGCACTCGCCGTCGTCGACGGCGAACGGGCCGTCCGCGGCGCCGACGCGGCGGGCGCGCTAACTATCGAGACGACGCTCGGGACGACGGCGACGGCCGATCGAGCGATCCACGAGGTGCGGCCGCATTCGGGTCAACTGGAGAGCGCCGAGGCGATCCGCGAGCTCACCGCGGGGAGCGAGATCGTCGAGGCACACCGCAACTGCGACCGCGTGCAGGACGCCTACTCGCTGCGCTGTCTCCCGCAGGTCCACGGCGCCGTCCGGGACGCGCTGGCCCACCTCCGCGACGCGGTCGAGATCGAACTCAACAGCGCGACGGACAACCCGCTCGTCTTCGCCGGCGACCGCGTCGACGACCGCGCTTCGGGCACCGAAGACGCCGCGATCCTCTCCGGAGGCAACTTCCACGGGGCGCCGCTGGCGCTGCGACTCGAGTACGTTCGCCTCGCGCTAACCGATCTCGCGGCGATTTCGGAGCGCCGGATCGATCGGCTGCTGAACCCGAACCTGCAGGAGCCACACCTTCCGCCGTTTCTCGCCGCCAACAGCGGCGTCGAGTCGGGCTACATGATCGCCCAGTACACGGCCGCGTCTCTGGTCAACGAACTTCGATCGCTCGGGGCCGCCTCGGCGGACAACACGCCGGTCAGCGGCGGTCAGGAGGATCACGTTAGCATGAGCGCCCAGTCGGCGCTCCACGCCCGTACGGCCGTCGAAAACGCCACGCAGGTCGTCGCGGCTGAACTCGTCTGTGGGACGCAGGCCGCCGACTACGCGGACGACGCCTTCGAGACCGACGACCCCCTGTCGCTCGGCGTCGGCACGGCGGCCGTCTACGACCTGGTCCGGGAGGTCGTCCCGTCGCTCGAGGCGGATCGACCGGTCCACACTGACGTCGATCAGGTCGCCGCACTCCTCGCGCGTGGACTGGTCGACGAGACGATCGAACGCGCCGTCGGCGGGTCGAACGGTCCTGGAACGGCGGAGTGACGGCCGCCGAGTTATCGATTACGTCGGGGACGGCCACGTCAGCCGACGATCGGTTCGGGTAAGGTTATCAGGGTTGAGAACGTACCGGCATCTGCCTTCGTTCTGAAGGCGCCGGGACGGGGGGATCGTTCGAAACGCCACCACCTACCGTTCCCTCGACCGGTTTTGGCGGCGACGAACGCCGCGCAATCACATCGTTCCGCTGCTTTCTTCGAAAAATTCGCCGAGCACCGTCTTGAGTCCCTTCCGGAGGTGCTGGTGCATCGTCGGGGGGGAAACGTCCATCGCCTCCGCGACGTCCTCGCCCGTGCTCTCCCTGGGCCAGTCGAAAAAGCCGCCGTAGTAGGCGAGACGCAGGGTCGTGAGCTGTCGGTCCGTAAGCTGATCGAGGACGCGATTGCGCCGCTCGACGGCCGTCGTGACGGGATGATCCACCTCCCGTCGGGCCTCGAGCGCCGTATCCTCGTAGACGAGTTTCAGGGCTTCGGCGATCTCGCGAACGTCCGCGTCTCGCGGCACCTCGACCAGCAGGTGGCCGACGCCGTCTTCGACCGTCACGTCCCTGATCGTCGCGCCGTGGTTGGCGAGGGTGCGGACGCCCGACTCGGTGAGCCGGATCTCGATCGTACACTGGTCGGCACCGTCGTGAATGAGCCGACACTCCTCGACGGAGTCGTGGGCCGAGGCCTCCTCGAGCACCGTCTCGCCGTCGAGCCCCTCGACGGTCACGTACTGGAAGATGCGACCGTCAGCGGTCGATCCCGCCCACTCGAGCGAACACGTACAGTCGTACGTCCTCGAGAGATCGAACGAGAACGTCTCTCCGTCTTCGATGCGGAACTCGAGTTCGAGAACGCTGTCCGAGAAGAGCAGCTGTCGGTTCTTCACGGCGCTGATCGTGAACCCGATCGTCTCGCCGAGCAGCTGGAAACCGTCCTGCTCGCTCTCGGTGAAAGCGTCGTTGCGGCTCGCGAGTACGCAGAGCACGCCGTAGATGGTGTCGCCGTGCCTGATCGGAACGGCGATCGCGGCGTTGACGTCGTCCTCCCGGGCCGCGTCCTGCAGCTCGTCGGGGATCGATTCGGTCTCGAGAACGTCGTTTGCCGCCTGAATCTCGCCGCACTTGACGGCGCGCTGGGTCAGTTGCGGTTCTTCGAACGCACGGCTCTCGACGGTCTCGAGGAGCGTTTCGGCTTGCCCGGCCCCGGTTCGGTAGGAGAGCTGTCCCTCGCCGGTTCGTTCGGCGATCCAGGACGCGCAGTACAGCTCGGACTCGACGAGCTGTTCGCAGACCTTCCGTTCGATGGCGTCCTGGCTCGGGGCTTCGACGAGCGTCTCGATCACCTGCCGGACCACCCGGTTGATCCGATTGAGCGTCTCGAGTTGGTCCTGTCGCGACTGGAGTTGGCGTTCGCGTTTCGACCGTTCGGTGATGTCCCTGGCCAGCCAGACGACGGCGCGCTGGCCCTCGATTCGCTCGTCGATCGGGACGACGCGCGCCTCGAACCGCTGCCGCCCCGCGGTCGTCTCCGCACCGTACTCGACGGACTGGACGTCGCCGGTTTCGATCGCCCGCTCGAGACACGAGAGGAGTTTCGACGCGACGTCGTCGGGAAACGCGTCCTGGATCCGACTGCCGACGAGTTCCTCGGCGTAGACCGTATAGAGGGAGGCCGAGCCGGGCCGGATCTTCGCCTCGAGGTAGGTGCCGTCCTCGTCGATGACGAACGCCTCGTCGGGGAGTTCGTTCGCCAGAATGCGGTGGTACGCCGTCCCCGCTCCGGTCGCCGGAGCGGACGGGGCGTTCGTGATCGTGTCGGCGATTCGATCGGCGACGCGGTTCGGCTCGTCGGCCGGCACGTAGTCGGTCGCTCCCGCGCGCAGTGCGGCCGTCGCGGCCCGTTCGCTTCCCTCTCGCGGGACGACGATGGTCGGCACGCCGGGCAGATCCGCGTTGACGTGCGACAGGACCGACCGGATCGCCGACGGTTGATCGAGCTCGAGGACGACGCCGCACGGGTCCTCGTCGATCGCAGTATCGACCGTCGCCTCGGAGTCCGTCTCCGCCGCGAGCGAACCGGAGATGGCGTCGACCGCGCGGTCGCGCGATATCGCTCGGACGTCCAGCGACGGCTCTCCGTCGATCGCTGCCGACAGCTCGCTCTCTTCGTGCTCCGTGATCAGGACGACCGCCTCGCTTCGATTCACACGTTCCATAACGTCACCGGGGTCAGTGGTCCGCCGTTCCACACCAGCAAGTCTGTTATTCGATTGTCATCGGGCAATGGTTAAGCCCTTCCTATTCTCACAATCTACAAATGGATGAACAAAAGACAGTAGTTCGATCACTCGTTCGGGACTGTGCGTCGCGTCGCCGGTCGACCGCGACCGGTGCGGGTAGGCTATCGGGTTCCGACGGGAGTCGCTCGAGTCGCGATACGCGTCGCTCGAGTACGGGGTCTTCGAGGGGGTGGCCGGCCGATTACCCCCTGTAGAACGTTATATTTCGCCCTGTTCTTTTAGATCTTCGATGATGTCGTCGACGAACGTCTCGGGGTCATCGTAGGGAAAGTCCCCGCCGGACGTTTTGGTGTTGAGTTCCATGGCCGTCATGGAGAAGTCACCCGACTCGAATTTCGTTCCGGGGCCGTTCGGCAGTGCCGGAACGAGGTCCATCGGACTCGAGATCGGATAATCGGCGTCCTCGAACGCTTCGATCATCTGATTGCGGAGTTCGTTTTCGTCTGCCATTGCGTCTTCCGCTTACGGATAATAAATAATAAATTTGTAGGTAGTTGCGACACCGGTCGGGGGGCGCGTCTTCACAGTTAGGCACTACCGCTCGTTCCGCGCGACCGACCGCCCCTGTTCCCGAAACAGTAATGATTCAGCAGTATGAAGGGTTTCGGTATGGCGAAAGATACCGTCAGGTACCCGGACGAGGTCGTCGAAAAGATCGATACACTCGTCGACGACGGTATGTTCGAGAGCAAATCCGAGTTCTACAGGTTCTCCGCGGAGTACGTCCTCACGCTCGTCGACTCGGATCACGACGTGAAGACCTTCAACTTCGACGAGATCAAGTCCGAACTCGACATCCCCGAGGAGGCCCACGCGCAGGCGCTGGGTACCGACGGTGGAACGTTCTTCCTCGACGCAGTAATTACCGTCCGCAAACAGGGGCTTCGGGGCAACTACGAGGCCGCCGAACGGTTCATCGACACCCACTACGATCCGACGGACCAGGAGTGTATCATCCTCGAGGAGTTGCTAGGTACCTACCGCGACAGCAGCGTATAACACCGGGCGACCGTCCGCGGCGCTCTCTTCAGTCTGTCATCGGAACGGTTCGCCGAGCACATCGAGCGAGACGTTCTCGCGAACCAGCCGCGCGGCGCGGTCCGACGGCGGCTTCGCGTCCGCGAGCGCGCCGGATTCGGCCCCGTCGTCGGAGACGACTCGGTCGCGCCCCGCCGACGCCGCGACGTGCTCGAGAAACGCCGTCCGGACGGCCTTGTTGTCGAACAGCCCGTGGAGGTACGTTCCGAGCACCTGCCCGCGGGCTGCACTCGCCTCGCCGAGCGGTCGGCCGACCGACTCGAGCGCCCGTGTCCGGCCGGCGTGAATCTCGTAGCCGCTGACAGTGGCGCCGTCGGCCGCCGCGAGCAGGGGCGACGCTGTTCCGTCGACCGGAACGGCGGCTCGCTCGAGGCGCTTGTCCGGTTCGAAGCGCGTCTCGACGGGAAGGAGATCGAGTCCCTCGAGGACGTCATCGTCGCCGGTTCCCTCGAGCGAGGCGTTGGTGATCCGCTCGCCGAGCAGTTGATAGCCGCCGCAGACGCCGACTACGGGGCCCGAAAACGTCTCGAGGGCCGTTCCGACCGGTGCCTCGCGGAGCGCGCACAGATCGTCGACCGTGTTCTTCGTGCCCGGGAGGACGACCGCGTCCGCGTTCGCGAGCGGGTCGTCGCGGTCGCTTCCCTCGAGCGGGACGTACTCGACCGCGACTCCCGGTTCGGCGGCGAGTGCCTCCAGATCGGTCGCGTTCGAGATACGCGGCAGCCGCGGGACCGCGATCGTCAGGCGGCGCTCGTCGGGAACGCCGTCGTCATCGCCGATCACGCCGCGCTCTTTTGGCCCCGGGAGTCCGACGCTGTCCTCCTCGGGGAGACCGGGGTCGTCGTACGGGAGGACGCCCAGTACCGGGACGCCCGTCCGGGACTCGATCTCGTCGATGCCGGGCTCGAGCAGCGACGGGTCGCCGCGGAACTTTGTGACGACCGCGCCGACGATCCGCTCGCGAACGTCGTCGGGAAGCAGTTCGATCGTTCCGTAGAGGCTCGCGAACGCCCCGCCGCGTTCGATATCGACCAGCAGGAGAATATCGGCGTCGGCGAAGCGGGCCGTCTCGAGGTTCGCGAGGTCGCGGTCGTGGAGGTTGATCTCGGCGATGCTGCCCGCGCCCTCGGCGACGATCACCTCGTGGTCGGCGGCCAGCCGGCGGTAGGACGATTCGGCGGCGCGGCGCGCCTCCTCCCAGTACTCCTCGTAGTAGCTGCCGGCGGGGACGTGCTCGCGGGCTCGGCCCTGGATCACGAGCTGGCTCTCTCCCTCGCCGCGCGGTTTCAGGAGGACCGGGTTGTAGTCGGTCGTCGGTGTCACGCGGGCGGCTCGAGCCTGAGCGAACTGGGAGACACCGATCTCGCCCCACCGATCGTTCGCCCCGTTCGGGCCATCGTCCGCCGTGTCGGTTTCGCGGCCTCGGCTCCCGTTACCTGCGTCCGCACGAACGACGACGCGAGCGTTGTTGCTCATGTTCTGGGCCTTGAACGGCGCGACCGAGACGCCGCGATCAGACAGGTGACGGCAGAGCCCCGCGACGACGGTCGACTTGCCGACGTGGCTCGCGGTCCCGGCGACGAGAAGGGTCCGGCTCATTCACGCGCCACTCGCTCGGCGCGGGCTATCGTCCTGTCGGTTCGATCCGCGAACTTCACTTCACAGTCGTTGAGAGTGCAGTCTCGTTACTCCACCGTTCGTGAAACGCTGGTACGTACAGGTAACGTGCGTACCGGGGCGAGGGACAGCGAAATACGGATACAGTGTCGATTGATCTGGACGCACTCATTCGCGACGTAACGGTTCCCATATCCGATTTCGAACGTCGTCGGCGGAGTCGTACTGTTCGGTATCGACCGGGGCGAACACCTCGTCGATGGATCGTCGCCCCTCCCGTGTTTCGACCTCACGATCGCCGTAGGCCTCGATCAATTCGTCCGTCGTCGTCGGATACTCTCGGTTTTCGAGCGCTTCGTCGAAGCTACCGAGTCCTTCGCCAGTTTCGTCGCGTACCGGTTCGAGTTCGTCACCCCGATCGCGCGTTTCCTCGAGTTCTCGCTCTCGCTGGCGCCGCTCTTCGTCGTCCGCTTGCTCGTTTCGGCCCTTTTTATCGTCTGCCATCATCCCTTCCAGGTGAGCGAGCCGAATCGTCCTGTGGGCACTTATCGATACGATTCCCTCGAGCGCACTTGCCGGTTACGTCGGGAGATACGCACTCCCGTCGAGAACAGCGTGCTGAACGGGGAGCAGCTGTGCAGCACGACGCCTGGGCGGTGCTCAGGACGACCCGACTGAACCAATTGCTCACTACGGTCGCGAACGACCGCGATAGAGTCGACGAAGGAGTCGCGAGTTCCGGGGTAGGAGGCGATACCCGTTCGGACGAAATCAGTTCTCTCGATCCGTTACCGCTGGCAGCGTAAACGAGAACGTCGCTCCTTCGCCCGGTTCTGACTCGATCCAGATCTCGCCGCCGTGGCGCTCGACGATCCGTTGACAGAGCGCCAGTCCGATACCGGTCCCTTCGTGCTCCTCGCGGCTGTGGAGTCGCTGGAAGACCTCGAAGACGCGTTCCTGGGCATCAGACTCGATACCGATCCCCTCGTCGTGGACCGAGACTGTCCACTTCCCGCCCCGTCGCTCGGAGTCGACGCGGATCGTCGGCGGCTCGTCACCACTGTACTCGATCGCGTTCGACAGGAGGTTCTGGAACAGCTGTCGTAACTGGTTGGGGTCGCCGTTCACGCGAGGGAGTTCGTCGACAGAGACGTTAGCATTACTTTCCTCGATCTGAAGCTGGATATCCGCGAGGACGTCGTCGACGACGGCCCCGAGATCGGTCAGCTCGAACGGATCGCCCTGCGTTTCGATGCGGGAGTACTCGAGCAGGCCGTCGATCATGTTACGCATCCGATCCGCGCCATCGATGGCGAACTCGAGGAACTCCTCGCCGTCCTCGTCGAGCGCGTCGCCGTATCTGTTCTCGATCAACTGGAGATAACTCGAGACCATCCGCAACGGTTCCTGCAGGTCGTGTGAGGCAGCGTACGCGAAGTGTTCGAGGCGTTCGTTGGAGACCTCGAGTCGTTCGATGGTCTCCTCGAGTTTTCGCTGGTACTCACGACGTTCGGTGATGTCGGACAGCGTGATTACTCCGCGAGTTACCGCCCCTCGCTCGTCTCTGACCGGCATCCCTCGTACGCTGATGACGCGCTTCTCGCCGTTCTCGGCCTCGATCTCGAAGATATTCGGATCGGTTACCTCTTCGCCCCGTAGTACCCGAGCGGTCGTCCACTCGTCGCGCTGGACAGGCTCTCCAGTGTCGGCCCACGCGGCCGGGAACTTGCTGTAGTCGTCGATGGAATCTGCGTCGAACACATCTCCGCCCCAGATCTCTTTGGCGGCAGTGTTCGCCTCGACGTGGCCGCCGTTCTCGTCAGCGACGACGACGCCAACGGGAAGAATATCGAACAGCGACTGCAGCTGCTCTTTGTTTCGCTGAAGTTCGAGTTCGGCTCTCTTTCGTTCCGTGATATCGGTGAGTGCGCCGGGGAACCTCTCAGCGTTGCCTTCCTCGTCGCACTCGACGTGACCGCGGGCAACGACCCATCGGAGTTCGTCGTCGGCGTTCCAGACGCGGTACTCCGCCTCGTATTCGCTACGGGTTTCGACTGCCTCCTCGATCTGTGCGGCGACGCGTTTCCGATCGTCCTCGTGGATCGACGACAACAACCGCTCGAGCGGAACACCGTCTCGGGCGTTCTCCGGATCAATGCCGAACGTTCTGGCGAACGACGCGCCAGTGACAAACTGGTCTTCGGGGATCCGCCATTCCCAGGTGCCGACCGCACCAGCTTCGGTCGCCGCCTCGAGTTGCGATTTCGCGTCCTCGAGGTAGCGCTCGTGTTCTTTCTGCTCGGTGATATCCTGGGCCATCGTCATCCCGGCGAAGACCTCGCCCCGTTCGTCGGTGAGCGGTACCGCGTGAATCACCCACACCCGGTCCGCGTACTCGAGTTCGATCGACGTTTCCTCGCCCTCGAGTGCCGCCTGAAACGCTGGCTCTAAGTCTACAGCGGTCTCGTCCGGCCAGACGTCGTGGAGCTGGCGACCCTCGAGGTCGTCGGGGTCGACGGGAATCCGATCGAACCCCTGCCCGGCTGCCAGCGTGTACTCGAGGTCGTGATCGAACAGCGTCACGAGTCCGTTCGGGAAGTACTCCGCGAGCGCGCGGTACCGGCGCTCGGACTCCTCGAGGGCCCGCTCGCGCTCCCTGCGGTCGGTGACGTCCCGGAAGTAGACCGAAACGCCGGTTTCGGAGGGGTAGATATTCGCCTCGACCCAGAACCCGAGCGTGTCGTAGTAGAGTTCGTAGCTGGTCGCCTCCTGTGTTTCGTGTGCCGTGTGGAAGGCGTCCCAGACGTCGTCGATCTCCGCGGCGGAGGGGAAGACGTCCCAGAGGCTCTTGCCGAGCAACTCCTCCTCGGCGTGCTGCAGGAGTTCCTCGGCCTGTTCGTTGACGTGGGTGAACCGGAACTCCTCGTCGAGCGCGTAGAAGGCGTCGGAGATGCGGCCGAAAACCTCGTTCAGTTCCGTCGAGAGTTCGGCCTCGCGCTCCTTGAGGTCGGTCACGTCCTCCGCGGTCGAGACGACGCGGTCGACCTCCCCCTCGTCGCTCAGAAGAGGGGCAGTGTTGATCGACAGCCAGCGCGTATCGCCGCTCGGGAGTTCGATCCGGTAGACGACGTCGTATACTGGTTCGCCCGTCTCGAGCGTCCGGGCGAACGGATGTTCGTCGACCGTAACCTCGCGACCGTCTTCGTCGTAGACCATCCGATCCGACGGATCGTACGTCTCCGCTTCCGTCTCGGAAATCTCGAGTATCTCCTTGAGACGTTCGTTCATTCGGGTGATCTCCCCGTCGTCGTCGAGCACCCGGATGCCGACGGGGCTAGTCTCGAGAATCTGATCGATCAGGTCGCGTTCGCGCTCGAGTTGCCGTTCGCGTTCGTCGAGCGTTTCCTTCGCTCGTTTCCTGTCGGTGACGTCACGAACGACACCGACCGACCCCTGAAACGTTCCGTCGTCGACGAGTAGATTCAGACGCAGCTCGCAGTAGAGTTCGTTTCCGTCAGCAGTTCGTGCTGTGAGTTCGAACGTCTCGTCTAGAGTATCGTCGTTCGTGAGACTCTCGGTGATTTTGCGCGTGATTCGTTCGATATCGTCGTCCTCGAGCAGGATCGAGGCGTGTTCGCCGAGGAGTTCGTCCCGCGCGTAGCCGCTCATCTCGACGATAACGTTATTGACGGCAACGAATCGACCGGCGGCATCGAGCTGGTAGATTCCGTCGTCGACCGTATTGACGAGCGTCCGGTAGCGTTGGATCGCTACAGTGTCGTCAGCGTCGTCCGCCCAAAACGCTGTTTCTGTGACATCCGCTCGTTTACTCATGCCAACTCGGTTGGTGTTGACGGAGATAAAAGCCATGATGGTCGTGGTTCTCGAGCGAACGCTGCTCGTCGGTCGCGGCGCACGATAACGAAGACGACTACGGGTATGACAAAACTGAAACACAAGCTGATCGAAAGCACAGACGAACGGCATCGAGGGGTGCCCCAGTAACCGACGGTGTCGATAGCTCTCGGAGCAAATCTGGATAGCCAACTGCTGTTACTCGTCTCCGTTCTCCTCTGCCCCTGCCTCGAGGACGGATCGCCGCTCGAGGTCGACGCCGACGGCCTGGTCACGACCCTCGAGGACGGCGGTGACGTCCAGAATACCCCCGCGGACGGTCCGTAGCCGTTCGTCCAGCCGACGTCGACTATGCTGACGGCGAGGTCTACTGCGAGACGCGGAGGATCCCCGGTCGGCACAGAATGCTCGAAGAGTCGGCAAACCGGCGCCGATGAGCGAACGGCAGACACTCTTTCAGACCCGTTTCGAGCCCGGTCACCGGCCTGGATCGGATCACTGCAATCCGACCCGATAGCGCTCCTCCCAGCGCGGCCCCGCTCGGCTCGAGAGGGCGTACCCCACGACTCCGAATCCGATCCCGGTACAGACGAGCAGGGCTGCGATGGACGGGGAGGGCGGAACGACGACGAAGCCGGCGACCAGCGTCGGCACGAGCGCGACGGCGACGCCGACGGTGAACAGCGCGAAGCGGACGGCGTCGAAGAGGAACTCGTTGGGATCGAAGCCGGCGACGTAGACGGTGAGGCCGTAGTAGTACAGCGCGTAGCCCGCGAGGACCACCGCGCCGGCGACGGCGTCGAGAAGCGTCGCCTCGAGCCAGACGACCGCAATGAGGTAGGGCACCGCGGCGGTCGGCGCGCCGACGGCGACGAACGCGGTTCGCTTCGCCCGGAAGACGGCCGCGATCGAGACGGGGTAGGCGAGGTAGGCCTCGAGCGAGTCGAACTGGGTGAGCCAGTTGTACGTCGTAAACGCCGACAGTCCGAGGACGCCGCCGAAAAAGATTCCCGGTGCCGGTTCGATTCCGGTAATCTCTCGAACGACGCCGACCAGCGCGGCCACGAGCGCGAACAGAATGCTCACCGAGACGAACGGCTTCCAGACGCCGCCCGAGGAGCGCGCCAGGTCGAGCACCGCCTTCGCGACGAGGGCGTCCTGGCCGACCGGCAGGGCGTCGCTGACCCGCGCGAAGCGATCGCTCGCGGTCCGCGAAGGACGGCTGTAGGCGGGATCGTACGCGACGAGCGAGGCGATGCCGACGAAAGCGGTCGCGAGTGCGAGGCCGACGGCGCCGAGCCGCGAGCCGCGGAGCGGGACCAGCGCCTCTCGAGCGCTCGCGGAGTGTCCCGTCGTCCACGCACCGACGACCGCGATTCCGCCAGCGAGAGCGATTCCCCACGTCGGAATGCCGCGGGTCCGGGCGGCGATCATCGCGACGGTCAGGACCATCCCGGCGGCAAAGGTCAACGAGAGCGAGAGCCAGAGCGCGCCGACGGCGGCGGGGACGCTCGCCGAGAGACCGACCAGCGGGACGACGGCGATCGCCATCGGCAGCACGAAGACGACGCCGTAGAACAGCGCGTCCTTCAGGAGGAAGACGCCGAGCAGCCGCCGCCGCGACAGCGGCAGCGCGGTCGCCGTCGAGAGCAGGAGCGAGAGTCGACCGAAGACGTTCTCGAGCATGTCCGACCCCGCGAAGCCGGCCGTGCCGCAGTAGAGGCCGAACCCGAACGCGAGGACGTGGAGGCCGTCGACGATCGTTCGGTCCGCGGTGCCCGTCTCGACGAGCGCGACCGAGGCGCCCAGGGCGAGCCCCGCGATCAGGAACGGAAAGCAGACGAACCGCCAGCCGCCGAACAGCCGGGTGTGGAGCCGCCACTCCTCGCGGGCGAGCGCGAGGAAGAGCGTCCAGCCGAGACGAGTACGACTCGTCGTCATCGTTCGACCCGAGCCGTCGCCGGGGTATCGCGAACGGCCTCGTCCTCGACGTGCTCGAGAAACACCTCGAGCAGGGACTCGTCGGTCGACTCGATCGATCGTTCGGTCACGAGCCGACCGTCGGCGACGATTCCGACCCGGGTACAGATCTCCTCGGCGACGTCGATGTTGTGCGTCGAGACGAACACCGCGTTGCCGTCCGCGGTGTAGGAGACGAGAAACCGCTTGACCTGCTCCTGGACGAGCGGATCGAGGTTCGCCAGCGGCTCGTCGATGAAGACGACGTCGGGGTCGTGGAGGAACGCCTGTGCGAACATCACCTTCTGTTGTTGCCCTCGGGAGAGATCCGTGTGCAGCGTCTCGAGCTTGCTCTCGAACCCGAGTCGATCCGCCCAGATCGCGGTCCGCTCCTCGACGGTCGCCGGCTCGAGGTCGCGAATCCGGCCGACGAATGCAAGGAACTCTCGCGGCGTGAGAAAGCTCGGCGGCGACTCCTGTTCGGGTAGAATGCCGACCCGGCGTCGCGTCTCGATCGGCTCCGCGACCGGATCCGTCTCGAGGACGCGGACGGTACCCTCGTCGGGTTCGATCTGCCCGGTCAGCGCCCGGATCGTCGTCGTCTTGCCGGCACCGTTCGGACCGAGAAAGCCGAACAGTTCGCCGCGTTCGACGCGAAATTCCATGCCGTCGACCGCGCGGACGGCGCCGTAGGACTTCGCGAGTCCGTCTACCTGAATGACACCCATCTGATGGAGAGACTTTCACAACAAACGATAATAACTGTGCCGACAGCCGTGGAACCAACCTGCGGCGGGCGCGACCGGATCTCGGCCGCTCAGAACTCGGTTCCGCGACGCGCGCGCTGGCCGTCCTCGATCGGGTGTTTCACCTTCCGAACGTTGGTGATCAGGTCCGCGCGGTCCTCGAGGTAGGTCGGCTCCTCGTGGCTCCCGGAGAGCACCAGTTCGAGGCCGTCGGGTTTGGCGTCGATCAGGTCGTGGACGTCGTCCTCCACGAGCAGTCCCCGGTCCGCGGCGTACAGCACCTCGTCGAGGACGAGCATGTGCACGCCCGCTTCGGGGTCGGCGTTGAGGTCGATCGGCGCCGAGAGATCGGCGTCCGCGGCCGCCTCGAGCAGTTCGTGTGCGCGCTCGAGGCCGGCCCGCGCCTGGGCCTCGTGGTCCGCCTCCTCGCTCCCGTCGGCCATCCCGTGCCAGCCGTAGTGGCCGAGGTTCTCGTAGCTCATTCCTGGGAGAGCGGCGATGGCGTTGTACTCGCCGCGAACGGCGTCGACGCTCGAGGCGCCGCCCTTCATGAACTGGAGCATGTGGACGCGGTAGCCGTGTCCCGCCGCTCGCATTCCCATGCCGAGCGTGGCGGTCGTCTTCCCCTTGCCGTCACCCCACCAGACCTGCACGAGGCCGAACTCCTCGGGTGCGGCGGCTTCGATGCGTTCGGGTTCGGGCGTTCGCCCTTGTCCCGGCGTGTTTTCGACGACGGAGTCGGGCGACTGGTCGTCGCTCATACGGCGACCCTCGTTCGCCTCCTACATGTAGATGCCACATCGCCTCCCGGCGATCCGACCAAACGTGTCTTTAGGCTCCGTTCCTAACCCGGTGGTACCCGTATGCCACTCGAGTTCTCCTCGTCGGACGAGGCCCAAGCGCGGGAGCACGTCATCGGCGTACTGACCGACGACGCGTGTCGGGAGATCATCACGGTCCTCGAGGAACCGCTGACCGTCCCGGAGATCGCCGACGAGATCGAGCGCCCGCTCTCGACGACCTACCGCAAACTCGATCGGCTGACCGACTCGGGGCTGGTCAAAGAGGCCGGCGTCCGGCCGGGTCGCGAGCAGAAGTCCCGGTACGTCACCGACTTCGAGCGGATCGCGATCGAGCTCGACGACGCTCGAGACCTCCGCGTCGACGTGGACCGCTCGAACGACAACTCGCTGGCGCTCTGGAAGACGGATCTTTGACCGTTCTGCCGACTCGTCCTCGCAGCTCCGAAGCCGCGCCTCCCGTCAGCCGTCGAGATGTTCGACGCTGGCGTATCGGCCGGTTCGCCAGCCGGTCGCGACCGCGACGACCGTCCCCACGCAGACCGCGAGAACGAGGCCGAGGACGTACACCTCGAGCGGCGTCCGAAGGAGCCGTTCGAAGCCGATGACGTCGGCGGCGAGGTAGTTCAGTCCGCGCGTGATCAGGGGCGTGGCGGCGACGCCGAGCAGTCCGCCGAGCAGCCCGATGACGAGGCCCTGTGCGCCGATCGTTCCCGCGAGAACCCACCGCGAGAGTCCGATCGCCCGGAGTGCGGCGAGTTCTTCCCGCTGCTGGTAGGCGACGAGCGCGAAGAGGTTGACCGTCAGGACGATCCCGCCGAGGACGGCGAGTCCGACCAGCGTCGCGCCGCTCGCGAGCACGAGCGGACGCTCCTCGAGCATGGCCCGGACCTGCTGATCGCTCGTTCTGACGTCGTACTCGGGGTATGCCGCGGCGAGATCGTCCGCGACGGCCTCGCGGTCGGCGTCGTCGGCGACGTCGGCGGTAAGGAACGTCGATCGGTCCGTTCCCGAGGTTCCGGCGATCGCCTGCAGGTCCGCGAACGGCACGGTCACCGCGGGCGAGCCCATGTACTGTGAGTGGTGTCTGGAGGTGCCGACGACGGTGAACTCGGCGGCCGACGCCGTCTCCGCGCTGGTCCCGACGTAGACCGTCTCGCCGACCTCGACGTCGAGTTCCTCGGCGATCCGCGGATCGAGCACGATCTCGGCAGTCCGGGGTTCGTCGGCGGGCGGTCGCGCGTGCGGATCGTCGTCCATCGAGAACCCGTCGCCCTCCACGAAGTCGTAGCCGCTGTGGGTCGATTCGACGCCGACCGCCGAGTGGCGCCGTAGCTCGTCGGGCTCCGAGCCGATGTAGACGTCGTGAACCGCGATCGGCGTGGCGCTCCGAACGTCGTCTCGCGCGTCGATCTCGGCTACGATCCCGTGCGTGCCGACGATCGGATTCTGCGTCCCGCTGGCGGTCGGATCGACCGGCTCGCTCGAGATCCAGATGTCGCGGTCGGCCGCCTCGAGTCCCTCCTCGCCCTTGTCGACGACGCCGACGCCGAGGCTCGCGAGCAGCGTTACCGACAGCACCGCGAGCGCCACCGCGAGTACCGTCAGCGTCACGCGTCCGGGGGACCGTCGCAACTGCGCGAGCGCGAGTCCGAGGACGGCGCGGGTTCGAGCGAACGCCTCGCGACCGCTCATCGTTCCACCTCCGCGAGGATCGTCGTCCGGGCGGCGACCGCGAGCGGATAGGGGACGGCGACCAGTCCCGAGACGAGCGCGACCCCGATCGCGTACGGGACGAACAGGGGGTGCATCGCCGCGACGGCCCCCGAGGCGACGGTCGCTCCGGCGACGGCGTTGACGGCGTAAATTCCCGCGACGCCGAGTACGATTCCCAGGAGTGCACCGCAGAGCGTCGTCAGCGCCGTCGACAACGCCACGATCGCGAGCCGGCTGTGGGTCGGAAAGCCGATCGCCGCGAGGATCGCGAGGGTTGCGCGATCCTCGTTGACCGTCATCCCCATCGTCGTCGCGACGAACGACGCACAGATCGCCACGCCCACGATCAGCGCGAGGACGCTCGTCGCGAACGCCAGTCCGTCGTCGAACAGCGACGACGGATCGCTGTTGCCCGTCGATTCGACCGCAGCGTCCGGATACGCGTCGGTGGCGGCTGCCGTCGCCGAATCGGCGTCGCCCCACACCAGAATTCGATCGGCCAGTTCGCCGTCGGCCGCGCCGGACGTCGACTGGAGTTCGCTCAGGTGGACGAGCGCGACCGGCGTCTCGGTGTTACCGCCTGCGGGCTCGTCGACGGCTGTCACCGAGACCGTCGGCGACTCCCCGTCAGTTCGCGCGCTCGAGAGCGTCAGATCGTCGTCCGCCGTCGCGTCGAGTCGCTCGGCAGCCGTTCGAGAGAGGACGATCTCTCCCGCTCGTGGCCCGTCGTACGAGCCGTCGGCGTAGTGGGGATCTTCCGGCTCGAGGCCGGAGGTAGACAGGCCCGCGACGGTCCGCGGCTCGTCGTCGGGGACGATACCGACGAGCAGCACGGTCTCGGACTCGCCGTCGGCCGACTCGAGCCGAACCGGTTCGGCGAGCACGGGCGAAGCGTGTTCGACGCCGTCCTGCGAGCGGATCGTCTCGGCTCGTTCGTTCGTCGCGCCGAGGTTCGGCTCCTCGACGCCGTCGACGGCCGACAGCGTTCGCTCGTCTTCCGGCGTGATGCGAACGTCGGCATCGTCCTGAGTCGCGATCCCACCCTCGGCGAGTCCCAGCGCGATTCCGGTGACGAGCAACAGGAGTGCGATCGTCAGCGCGACGGCGGAGATCGTCGCCACGAGCCGTCCCGATCTCGTTTGCACCGTTCGCTTCCAGAGCCGCGTCGCCGAGAGACCGGCGATTCCGAGCCAGCGCGTGTGACGCCGCTCGCGGTCATCCGCCATCCGAGACCACCGTCCCGTCACGCAGCGTGATCAGTCGATCGGCAACGGAGAGCGTGGCGTCATCGTGCGAGGCGACCAGGATCGCCCTGTCCCGGCCGATATCGGTCAGGAGATCCAGGACCGCTTCTCCGGTCGCCGTATCCAGTTCACCCGTCGGTTCGTCGGCGACGATCACGTCGGGGTCGGTCGCTAACGCCCGCGCGATCGCGACGCGCTGCTGTTCGCCGCCGCTCAACTCGCTCGGCAGGTGGGTGATCCGATCGCCGAGTCCGACTTCCTCGAGGAGCGCCGTCGCCCGTTCCCGGCGCGTCGACTTCGGGACCCCGGTCTGGACGAGCGGGAGCGCGACGTTCGCCCGCGCCGACAGCGACGAGAGGAGGTGAAAGCGCTGAAAGACGATGCCGACGTGGCGACGACGGATCCGCGTCCGCTCTCGGTCGGACAGCGCCGTCAGGTCGGTCCCGTGGAGTTCGACCGTTCCCGCCGTCGGTACTAGGAGTCCGGTGACCGCGTGCAGGACCGTCGACTTGCCGCTGCCGCTCGGTCCCTCGAGACCGACAATCTCGCCCGGGTCGACCTCGATCGAGACGTCGCGCAGCGCGGTTACCGTCCGCTCGCGCCGGGACCGAAACCCGCCGCCGGTTCCGTACTCGTGGGTCACGTCCGCGAGCCGAACGGTCGTCGACGCACGCTCGCCGGGTGCCTCTGATGCTGACGAAACCGTCTTCCGAATTGCCCGGTTGAGTATCGTCACTGGAGTGTCTCACGCCGACGAACGTCTCCACCACCCATTGTTTCAGAGACGCTTATTCCCGTCAGGAAACGATTTACCGTCGCACTACTGACGGATCGATCAGTCGCGGACGGACGCGATTCACCAACGGACAGTCGTCCTCTCGAGACAGTTCTCGACCGACGAGACTCGTGTTCCAGGTGGTGATCCCGGCAGATTGAGCCGGAAACAGCGGCGAGCCGCCGAGCCGAAACGTTCCCGTACGGATGGTTTTCACCAGTGCAACGATTCGCAGAAACTGCCTACAGTCGCCGGCGACTGAACGTCGTCGGAGGCCCTTGCTACCGACTCGAAACGAATCGCCGGAGCGTTACGGACTGTAGTCCGGCGACTGGGTCTCGACCGTGTCGGCGACGTTGTCGAGTTGCTCGCCGATCGTCGCGACGAGGTCATCGAGCGTGACGATCCCCGTCAGCGCGCCGTCGTCGTCGACGACCGGGAAGCGACGGACGTTGTACTCTTTGATCGCGCGAGAGATTTCGATCGCCTCCTCGTCCGCCCGGATCGTCGCGGGATCCGCGGTCATCGCGTCCTCGACCGGGACCGATCCGACGTCGTCGTTCCCGTGGATCGCCAGCGCCGCGTCGCGGTCGGTAACGACGCCGACCGGTTCCTCGTCTTCGGTGATGACGACTGCGCCGACGTTCTCCTCGGCGAACAGCCTCGTCACGGTCTCGAGGTCGTCGTCTGGCCGTGCTGTTACCACTTCTTTCGGGCCGAGATCGCCTACGGGCATGGTCATCTCGATAGAGTACCGGATCGGTGGTTAATGGAGGGCTTTCTACTGAGCGCAGTCCGGAGGTGGAGGGGCGTCGACCGGCGGTTCTTTCCTCGATCTGGGCCGTCTCTCACCCCGAAACTGCCAGATCTGACGTTCGGCCGGATGCTGCGTGCGTGGTGCTTACACGTGGTGGCGACCTACCTTGCGTATGAGAGTCCCCAAACAACTCCGCGATGGCCACACCGACGACGCTGTCGTTCGCCAGATCGAAGAGGACGGTGCCAGCGCAATTATGGTCGACTTCGGCCCCGACGCCGCCGACATGTCGATCGATATCGTCGGCGAAACGGTGATCGTCGTCACGAACGATCGCCAGTTCGAGTTCGAACTCCCCTCCGGTGCGAACGACGTCACGGTCAAAAACGGCGTGCTGACGATCAGCGAGTAACGAGCGCACGGCGCGGATGCTATCGACTCACCTCCGATAACTTTCACTCCCTGGATACGAGCAGTACCGAACGTAACATCGATCCGCGCGACGAGACCGGTTGTGGGCGGACCGTCGTCGAAGTCGATTTTAGTCGTCGACGCTCGCCCCCGGTGTGAACTTCTCCCTGACCTTCTCGACCTTGGGCGCCGCGTGCATCGTACAGTAGGCGTCGTTGGGGTTCTTTTCGAAGTAGTTCTGGTGGTACTCCTCGGCCTCGTAGAAGGTCTCGAGCGGCTCGATCTCGGTGACGATCCCCTCGTAGAGACCCTCGCTCTCGAGTTCCTCGGCGAACGTTTCGGCCGTCTCGAGTTGCTCGTCGTCGTGCGCGTAGATCGCCGAGCGGTACTGCGTGCCGACGTCCGGTCCCTGCCGGTTGAGCTGGGTCGGATCGTGAATCGTAAAGAAGACCTCGAGCAGGTCCTCGTAGCGCACGGCGTCGGGATCGTACTCGAGCTGGACGACCTCCGTGTGGCCGGTCTCGCCGGCGCAGACCGCCTCGTAGGTCGGATTCTCGGCGTGGCCGCCCGCGTAGCCGGAGGTCACCGATTCGACGCCCTCGAGTGCCTCGAAGGCCGCCTCGACACACCAGAAACAGCCGCCGCCGAAGGTCGCTCGTTCCATGCCCGCTCGTAGGCGCTGCGCGAGGAAAGGTGTGACGGGACGACTGGATCGCGCGACGAGACTTCGCTCACCGACCCGATATTTTATACGAGGACTAGTAGAAGGACTGTCATGAACCGGAACGTGAGAGAGACGCTGATCGGCGGGCTCTTCGTCTTCGTCGTCACCTACCTGCTGTTCGTTCCCGGCGACCCGCTCTGGGGAATTCTCTCGGATCGGGTCGGCGAACTCGGGATGATTCTCGGAATAATCGGGATCTGTGCCGCCTGCGGCGCGGCCTTTGCGGCGCTCGCGGGCGTCCGACTTCAGTTCCTCCTCGCCGGCGGGGCTGCCGTATACACGCTCTGGCTGATCTACCTCGAGGCCGCGGCCGGCCCGTTCGACAGTCCGGTCCACCTCTACATCGGCGCGTTCCTGCTGACTGGATTCGCGCTCGGCGCGGGACTCGTCGAGAAAGCGAGACGACACGACGTCCTGTAACGGCACGCTCGGCGCTGTTCGGTCGACCGGATGCCTATTCGTCTCTCATACGACACTCTCGGCGAGTGCTTACCGGCCTCCAGCTCGCCACGTCAGCAGCGCGCCGTCGCCGAGTCGCTCGAGGTTGGCGAGCTCGAGCGTCGGAAACTCGGCGACGAACCCGTCGCCGTCGGCCAGCGTCGGCGCGTCTCGGCCGCCGATCAGCTTGGGACCGACGAACACCCGCAGTTCGTCGACGAGACCGGCCTCGAACAGCGAGAAGATGAGTTCGCCGCCGCCCTCGACCATGATCCGCTCGAGACCCTGTTGCTGGAGCGTTGCGAACGCCCGCAGGAGATCGACGCGGTCGTCGCCAGCCGTGATCAACTCAGCTCGTCCGGCGAGATCCATCCGATTGTCGATCGGGGCGACCTCGCTCACGCAGACGTAGCTCGCCGCCGCGTCGTCGAGGATCGCCGCGTCGATCGGCGTGCGCGCCTTCGAGTCGACGACGACGCGTGCAGGGTGGTCGGCTTCGCCGGCCTCGCGGCGCTCCGCGACCAGCGACTCGTCCTTGACGGTCAGGTGCGGATCGTCCGCGAGGACGGTTCCGACACCGACGATGACGGCGTCGCTGTTGGCCCGAAGCCGATCGACGCGGGCGAAGTCCTCGTCGCCGCTGATCGCGATCTGTTCGCGGCGTCTCGAGGAGAGCTTCCCGTCCGCACTCATGGCGGCGTTGACGACGACGTGCATGCGCTCACGTTGGATGCTCGGTCTGATAATTGTTCGTCACCGGCTCCGACGCGGATCGTCGCTCGAGCCGAGCAGGATTCGATAGACGACGTACCCCACCAGGAGTGCGAAGCCGAACGTCGCGACGGTTTCGGCGAACCAGATCACGGCGTACAGCGCTCGTGTGAGGATCCGCACGGCCACGAGACCGCCGAAGATCAACACGACGAACGCCAACCCACCGAGTGCTGCGCCGACGCGTTCCATAGTCGCCGTTCGACCGGGTACGGGATGAACGTACTGCCTCGTCATCGTTTCGACCACTAGCACTATCGTTTTCACTTTCACCACGTTGCGGGAACGCTTTTGAACCCGCCACTCGAAAACCCGATGATGGAACTCGATGATCATGCCGAGGATCTCGCCTCCGACCTCGGTGTCGACAAAGAGGAGGTCAAATCCGACCTGCAGAACCTGGTGGAGTACAGCGTCCCGGTCGACGAGGCCAAACAGAGCCTCCGCCGGAAGTACGGCGACGGGAGCAGCGGCGGCGGCGGTACGCCGTCGGCGAAGAACGTCGCCGACATCACGCCCGACGACGGCAACGTCACGGTAACCGGCGTCGTCCTCACGGCGGGGAAACGATCGATCCGGTATCAGGGCTCCGAGCACGTCATCGTCGAAGGACGACTCGCCGACGAGACCGGGACGATCGATTACACCGCCTGGGAGGACTTCGGTCTCTCCCCCGGCGATACGATCACCGCGGGCAACGCCGGCGTCCGCGAGTGGGACGGCGAACCCGAACTCAACCTCGGCGAGAGCACCGCGCTCTCGTTCCAGGACGAGTCGCCCGAGGTACCGCACGAGATCGGCGGCGAATCGCAGCTCGCCGACCTCCAGACCGGCGACCGTGCCGTCGCCGTCGAGGTCACGGTCGCCGACTGTGAGCGCCGGACGATCGACGGCCGCGACGGCGAGACCGAGATCCTGAGCGGCGTCTTCGGCGACGAGAGCGGCCGGCTCCCGTTCACGAACTGGGAGCCGGCCCCCGAGATCGAAGACGGCAGTTCGGTCCGCATCGAGAACGCCTATGTCCAGGAGTTCCGGGGCGTTCCCGAGGTGAACGTCTCCGAGTTCTCGACGGTCACCGAACTCGAGCGCGAGATCGACGTCGGCGCCGACGCGACGACGATGGACGTCGGCGAAGCCGTCCGAACTGGCGGCGTCTACGACGTCGAACTCGTCGGCAACGTGATCGCGGTCCGGGACGGCTCCGGGCTGATCCAGCGCTGTCCCGAGTGTTACCGGGTCGTCCAGAAGGGCCAGTGCCGGACTCACGGCGACGTCGACGGGATCGACGATCTTCGCGTAAAGGCGATCCTCGACGACGGCACCGGGACGGTCACCGCCGTGCTCGATGACGAGTTAACTCAGAAGGTCTACGGCGGCACCCTCGAGGACGCGCTCGAGGCCGCCCGCGAGGCGATGGATCAGGAGGTCGTCGCGGACACGATCCGCGAGCACATCGTCGGCCGCGAGTACCGCGTTCGCGGTCACCTCTCGGTCGACGAGTACGGCGCCAATCTCGACGCCGAAACCTTCGAGGAGAGCGACGACGATCCGGCCGCCCGTGCGTCGGCCTTCCTCGAGGAGGTGGACGCATGAGCGCCGACGGCACCGACGAGGAGGAGATTCCGGGCCGCGAGATCGCCTACCGCGTCTTCGCAGCCGAGTACGACGACGCCTCCCTCTCGTACGCCGAAAGCGACGAGGAGCGAGCGCCCAACTACGTCATCACGCCGACCGGCGCCCGGCTCAACCGCCTGTTCGCCGTCGGAACCCTCACGGAAGTGACGTCGGTCAACGACGAGATGGTCCGCGCTCGCGTCGTCGACCCGACGGGCGCGTTCGTCGTCTACGCCGGCCAGTACCAACCGGACGAACTGGCGACCCTCGAGGCGATCGAACCCCCGGAATTCGTCGCCGTAACCGGGAAGGCGCGCACCTTCCAGCCGGACGATTCCGACAGGGTCTACACCTCGATCCGACCGGAGTCCATCGCGACGGTCGACGCCGAGACGCGCGACCGCTGGGCCGTCACCGCGGCCGAGCAGACGCTCGACCGCATCGGCACCTACGCCGCTGCGGCGGAGACGAGCGCGGAGCCGCGAGACGCCGACGGCGACGCCCTCGCGGATGCGCTGTCCGAGGACGGCGTCGAGTCCGGTCTCGCGGACGGGATCCCGCTCGCACAGGACCATTACGGAACGACGCCGGCGTACCTCGCCGCCCTGCGCGACTGCGCGCTCGAGGCCGTCGAGGTCGTGGCGGGCGACCGCGACCAAGTGAGCGGCCTCGCGCTCCGGCCCGGCGAGTCGAGTCCGGAGGACGAGACGACGTTCGACTCGCTGGCCGCGCTCGCCGACGTCGACGTCGATTCGGAACCCGTCGAGTCCGACTCACAGCCCGACCCCGTCGCGGCGACGGCCGGCGGGGGCGAGCCGGAATCGATGTCCGCGGCCACGGCCGACGAGTTTTCCGCAGCGGACGACGTCCCGACCGATACCGCCGGCGACGACCCCTCGTTCGAAGCCGCCGACGAAACCGACGCGGAGACGGAGACGGGAACCGACGAGATCGATGCGTCGATCGAGTCCGAGACGAGTGACGCAGCGACCGACGTCGACGCCGAAGGGACGAGCGACACCGACGCGGAAACGACGGCTGACGCCGACACCGACGCGGCGACCGCGGACTCCCCGTCGGATGCGACCGCGGAGACCGTCGAGTTCGACGAAGACGACCGGCCCGACGCGGCCGACGCGTCGGACGAGACGGACGACGACCTCGGCGACTTCGACGGCGGCGGCATGTACGAGATGGACGACGACGAGCGCGAACAGCTCGAGGAGGAGTTCGGCGCCGAGTTCGCTACCGGAACCGAGGTCGACGACCCCGGGGAGAGCGACATCGACGTGCCGGACGGAGAACCCGAAGGCGATCTCGAGGCCGAACCCGAAACCGACGCCACCGGGGACGACCTCGGCGAGCCGCCGGCGTCGACCCTCGACGCCGAACCAGCCGAGGAGAGCGCCGACGGCGAAACGGCGACCGAAGTCGAATCCGGACCGGGGGCGGACGAGGACGCAGCGTCGGAATCTGCTCCGGAGGAATCCGGGGCCGAGGGGGCGGCCGACGAGGACGAGCCCGCGGACGACGTCGACCTACAGGCGTACGTCGTCGAGACGATGGAGGAACTCGACGACGGCGACGGCGCCGATCGATCGACGCTCGTCGAGACCGTCGCCGCCGACACCGGAACCGCCGAGGAGGACGTCGAAGCCGCCATCGAAGAGGCGCTGATGGGCGGCCAGTGTTATGAACCGGACGACGAGACGCTGAAGGCGATCTGAACGGACGAGAATGGGACCCGACGCGCATCGCCCGGCGGCCGTCGAACCCGTCCCCGGCGAACCGGCCGCGGTCGCGACCTCCGGGGACGAGCGCGCGCTGTTGATCGCGGACTACCACGCCGGCTACGAGGCCGGCCTGCGCTACGAGCGCGGCGTCGACGTCCCCAGCCGCGCCCCCGATCGCCGCGACAGACTGCTCGCGCTGCTCGAGCGCACCGAGTCCGATCGGCTGGTCGTCCTCGGCGATCTCATGCACTCGATCGGCGATCCCGGCGGCGCCGAGCGCGGCGAACTCGAGGTGCTGTTCGAGTCGGCTTCGCCGACGCTCGACGTCACCGTCGTCAAGGGGAACCACGACGGCGGCATCGAGGACTGGCTCGAGGACGCGACGATCCTTCCCGGCGCCGGAACCGTGCTCGGTTCGGTCGGCGTCTGTCACGGCCACACCTGGCCGTCGCCGGCGGCGCTCGAGAGCGAGGTGCTCTGTCTCGGACACGAACACCCCTGCGTCCGTCTCGAAGACGAGGTCGGCGGCAGCCGGGTCGAACAGGTCTGGCTTCGGGGACGGCTCGATCCGGCTCCGTTTCGCGAGCGTCCCGAGTACGCGGGCGTCTCGTGGCTCGAGGCCGACGAAACGCCGCCGCGGCTGGTCGTGCTGCCGGCGTTCAACGGACTCGTCGGCGGGACGTGGGTGAACGTTCCGGGGCAGTCGTTTCTCTCGCCGTTTCTCCCGGAAGGGCTCGCGAACGGGGAGGCGTACCTGCTCGACGGCACTCGGCTCGGCCCCTACGACGCGATCTGAGGCCTGGCGCGCTGCCGGCGCACGAAAGCCGAATCACCATTCTCGAGCCGAGAAAAGCTCGGAATATGACGATGGAAACGTACCGACTCGAGGTACGGGAAACGGATGCCTCGGGAATCGACGCGGACGTCTACGGTGACGACGACCTGATCGAGGAATCGACGCACGTCTCCTACGACGACTTCGATTTCGACGTCCCGGAGGGACGCGAGGAACCGTCGGCCAAGAGCGAGGAGGTTACCGCCGACGTCATGACAGTAAATCTTCAGGTGCAGCGCGATGACGGCGGCTTCACGGTTCGACTGCTCGGCGATCGCAACGAGTTGACGGTCATTCGGATCGACGACGAGGAGTGGAACCTCGCCTGAGATCGACCGACCGATCGACCGCGCTTATTGCCGCTCGGTTTTCGACCTGATCTTGTCGCCGTCGCGCCACTGGAAGTAGTAGTACTCCTCGTCACCGATTTCTGTGATCGTGACGGTGGCCCGATCCGGGACGTCGTCCGGAAACGAAATCTCGCCGTCGGCCGCCGATTTCGACTCCCGGTCGGCGCTGGATTCGGCCCACGTCGCGAGGTCGTCGACGTGGCTCGCGACGGTCCGGAGGGTCTCGGCGTCTTCCTCGCCGAGCGCCTCGAGAACCGCCCGAAGCTCCGGATCGAGATCGTTCGGCGGCACTGGTCGATCGGATTCGTCCATCCAGTCGGGACGTTGGTGTGATGCGGCTAAAACGCTGTCACTCGAGTCGCGTCTTCGCTACCGAGAGAGCGGAAACGAGAGTCCGGCTACCGCACGAGGAGACGACGGCGCTTCGAGAAGAAAAACCGTTCAGCGGCGACCGGGTCGTCGCGGCGATCGCGTCTAGAACGTCTCGAGGTAGCGGTCGAGTTCCCACTGGGAGACGTCGATCAGGTACTCCTCGAACTCCTCGCGTTTGGCCTCGACGAACTTCTCGCCGATGTGTTCGCCCAGCGCGTCGTAGACGACCTCGTCCTCCTCGAGGGCGTCGACGGCCTCGCCGAGGTTCGAGGGGAGCGTCTCGATGCCGTACTCCTCGCGTTTCTGCTGATCGAACTCGTAGATGTTCTCCCGGACGGGATCCGGACAGTCGAGATCCCGCTCGATCCCCTCGAGACCCGCGTGAATCATCGCGGCGATCGCGAGATACGGGTTACAGGAGGGGTCGGGCGAGCGCAGTTCGACCCGCGAGGCTGCGGGAACGCGGGCGGCGGGTTTGCGGATCAACGACGAGCGGTTGCGGTCGGACCAGGCGACGTAGACGGGCGCCTCGTAGCCGGGGACGAGGCGCTTGTAGCTGTTCACGGTGGGGTTGGCGATGGCGGTGATCGCCGGGGCGTGCTCGAGGATGCCGGCGGTGAAGGCGTGGGCTTCCTCGCTCAGGTCGAACTCGTCGTCGTCGTCGTGGAAGGCGTTCTCGCCGTCCTCGGTGAACAGCGAGAGGTGGGTGTGCATGCCCGAGCCGTTGACCTCCGGGATGGGTTTGGGCATGAACGTCGCGTGGTAGTCGTGCTGGGCGGCGATCGCTCGGACGACGGTGCGGAAGGTGCCGACGTTGTCGGCGGTCGTCAGGGCGTCGTCGTACTCGAAGTTGATCTCGTGTTGACCCTCGGCGACCTCGTGGTGGCTCGCCTCGACCTCGAAGCCCATGTTCTCGAGGCCGTAGATGATGTCGCGGCGAACGTCGCTCGCGAGGTCCTTGGGCGCGAGGTCGAAGTAGCCGCCGTGGTCGTTGGTCTCGGTCGTCGCGTGACCCTCTTCGTCCTCCTCGAACAGGAAGAACTCGGGTTCGGGCGCGGCGTTGACCGTGTAGCCCATCTCCTTGGCGCGCTCTAAGGCCTGTTTCAGCACGTAGCGCGGGTCGCCCTCGAACGGCTCGCCCGTCGAGGTGTTGATCACGTCGCAGATCATCCGGGCGGCGGCGCTCTCGCCGTTGGTCCGCCACGGAAGGACGGCGAACGTCTCGGGGTCGGGCTTGAGACGCATGTCCGACTCCTGAATACGCACGAACCCTTCGATCGACGATCCGTCGAAGTAGATCCCCTCGGTGAACGCCTTCTCGGCCTGCCGTGCCGGAACGGAGACGTTCTTGACCGTCCCAAGAATGTCCGTAAACTGCAGCCGAAGGAAGTCGACGTCCTTCGCCTCGATCTGATCCAGTACCTCCTGTTCTGCGGTGGTCAGGTTCCCATCTGACATCTTCTACTCGAGTAATCCAACGGAACCATCCATTAAAACTCTATTGCTGTGGGCGAATATACTCGAATAGGGATAATATTGGACGTTCGTCATCCAACAGTGCCGCTGGTAGCGAAGGGGCTGAAAGACGGCCGCGAATCGACCGCAAAAAGTTGAGAACTGTGGATCAATCCGTTTCGGCGGGACCAGTCCGACCAAACGTACCCGCCAGGTGAACACAGCCGTCTGCGTCGACGCGGTCGATTCAGTAGTCGTCCGACCGATCTCGAGTCGTCGCCGTTACGGCCGCCATTCCGGCACCGAAGCTCGCTCGCCAGACGGAGACGGACGTTCGGACGACTCGACTCCACGCGGCGGTGGGTCGCGGCCCCCTTCCGGAATCGTCGTCTTTCGGACGCTCGGCGATGACGGTGTTACAATCGGGACAGACGTACGCGACGGATTGGCCCCGTCCGTCGCGAATCCAGTCTCCCTCGATAGGGTCCGCGTGGTCGCATTCCCAGCAGTAGAACATCGCTTTCCGTCGCTCGGGCTTCTCGTGGTCGCGACTGGTGGGCGGAGTCATTATCGGCACGTAGGGGCTCCGGTTATAAAGCACCTTTTCTCGATGATTGTTGTCCGAACATTATATGCGCGTGTTACACAAACATATTGTCCTCTATCCGTATATCGTGGTCCGACTTACACTCTTCTAGCCGATAACCTCCGGATTATCAGTCGAGTCTCGTCCCGTCGAGGGAGCGACGACTGTCTGGAACGACCGTTCGGGCACGACTGGTTTCCCGCCGTAGTCCGTACCCGGGGTATGGACGATCGAACCCCGAAACCGGGACGACTCGAGGACGGTGCGGATCTCGACGAGTTCGTCGAGCGAAACGACCTCGCGCTCGTCGAGTTCTACACCAAGGGCTGCGAGCGATGTAATGCGATGGAGCCGGTACTCGGAAACGTTGCGCGCGTAACCGACGTCGCTATCGGGCTGCTCAACCCCGGCAACGACATCACGCTCGTCGATCGGTTCGATATCAGGTCCGTTCCGACGCTCGTGCTCTTCGAGGGCGGCTCCGAGACCGGCCGGATGGCGGAGGGGTTCCAGGGAACGGAGACCGTCGTCTCCTTTGTAGACGAACACGCACCCGAGGCCGTCGAAACGAAGTAACGACCGGAAGAACGGCTACGCGTCGTCGGATTCGAGGTCGTCCGGATCGAGGTCGCCCGCGAGGTACCGCTCGCCCCGCTCGTTGATGTCGTACATTCCGGTCGCGTGTTTCGTCACGAGACCGTGATCGACGAGTTCGCGACACCGGTAGGCCACGTGCGGGACGCGGGGCTCGATCTCCTCGGCGATCTGATCAGGCATGAAGATATCCTCGTCCTGCAGCAACTCGAGAATTTCGTCGTCCACGGGCTCCATCCATTCGGCGCGGTTGTCGGTCATGTCTGTCTATCGGCGCTCGCGTTCAGTAAATGGCACGGAGTTCCGGTACCTGAGACTGTTGTTCGCGCTCGAGGGGAGGCGAGGACCGCCGTCGATCACTCGGCTCCGATCGACCCGCCGCTCACCGTCGATACCCGACGAGTAGCGCCAGCGACAGCGCGATCACGGCCGCCGCGGCGCCGAATCCGGGCACGTCGTCCGCGCCGCCCGATTCAGCGGCCTGACCGCCCTCCTGGTTCGTGCTGTTCTCGTCGTCCGACGACTCGGATTCCGTCGACGTCTCGTCATCCTGATCGGTGACGTTCTCGCCGTTGCCGATCTCGCCGTCCTCGCCGCCCGTTAGCTGGAGAACGACGACCGCCTGGCCGTGCGAGCCGTCGGGTTCGTACGTCCAGCCGCCGGCGTTCTCGTAGGGCTCGGCGTCTTCGACCGGATCGACGTCGGTGTCCCACGTGTCGTGTGCCTGCTGCACGTAGCCGACGACCTCGATTCGATCGGCGTGCTCACCGTCGACCTCGGCCTCGCCGTACTCGACCGTCTCGTCCTCGGGCAGGCCGTGTACCTCGATGCAGTGAGAATCCAGGTAGCCGTCCCCCTGGGGCAGATCGGACGTCGTCCCGAACTGGTCGGCATCGAGCGGTCGCTCGTAGTTGTCCGTCAGCGGGTACTCGACGACCATCGGATCCGCCCGCGTGTGCCATCCGATCGTGTCCCCGGTCGGCACCGTGACGGTCGTGTTCGGGACGGTCTCGCCGGCGATCGGTTCGCCCGCCTCGTTGAACAGCGCGACGCAGATCTTCCCGGAGCCGTCGCCGAGGTACGGACTGCGGTACTCGTCGCGCGGGTTGATGTAGCTGATCCAGCTACCGTCGTTCGCCGCCGCTTCGAAGTACGGATCTCCCGGCTCCGGCACGGGTTCGGCGTAGGCCTCTTCGGAGACGGCGGGACCGGTGCTCGCCATCGTCGCCCCGACGACCGCGGGACCGACGAGGAGACCGACCGCGAGGAGTCCGGCGACCACGGCGAAGGCAGCGGCGACGGCGGCGCGGCCGTCCGGGTGGGTAGGTACGCGGGCCATGGTTCACTCCCGGACGACCGTCTCGCGGTCGTTCTCCGCTGCAGCGGTTCGCGGCGGCTCTGTCGGGACCGTACGTCGGCGCGCGATCGGCGCTTCGCGAACCGTCTCCTCTCGAGCCGTCCGATTCGATGACTGTCTCGAACTTGTAGTACTCATTCGAGTGTACCGCCGAGGGGATGGGTGTATACTATACGCAGCCTACCCGACGACAGGTGCCGTCTACCGGCTACGCGCGGCCGGCTAGGGATCCGTTTCGATCCGGTAACGACTGCCAAAGCGACCGCGACCGAGCCGGTCGGGGCTTGCCTTCGCGCGCCGAACCAACTTGCCAGTACCGCGTGTAGCTGGTCCGATGGGCTTTCGAGCCGCCAACAGCGACCAGGCCAGTTCGAACGAACGGTCGACGAACTCGCTCCTCCGGACGTTTCGAATCGGGTGGATCGCCCGCCTCGCAATCGTCGGAGCCGCTCTCGTCGTCCTCGCGAATCTCGTCGATCGGTATCTCGAGTCGATCGGACCGGTGGCCACAGTCGACGACGTCAGAAAGCAGCGCGGCGGGTCCACGCCGCAGGGACGGACGCGGATCGAGATCGGCTCGCCCGACGGAACTGAGCGGGCGGATTCGGCGACCGAGACCGACGGAAGCGACGACGGGAGAGAGGACGACGAACACGTCGACGACGAACAGACGAACGTGGATCTGACCGACGAGGAACGCTCGTCCGAAGCGATCGACGAGCGAGCGGAGCCGGACGTGCAGGACGAACCGGCGACGCCGGGAGAGATGACGATCGACGAGAGCGTCGCCGACGAAGTTCACGACGATGTTGACGATGCGGACGAGGAGTAACGGCACGGTATACGCGCCGCGGCGCGAACCGAGAACGTGGCGCTTATCCGCCGTTCGCCCATAGTCGTCTCGATGACTGAGGGAGACGTCGCCGCCTTTACACACCTCGGTACGACGGTTCGCGGGGCGCTTTCCGAACGCGGTTTCTCGACGCCGACGGCACCGCAGAGACTCGCGATTCCGCCGCTGTCGGCCGGCGAGAACACGCTCGTGATCGCGCCGACCGGGAGTGGCAAGACCGAGACGGCGATGTTACCCGTCTTCGACCACCTGGTGGACGAGCAGCCGGACGGTTTCGGCGCGCTCTACGTCACTCCGCTGCGGGCGCTCAACCGCGACATGCGCCAACGCCTCGAGTGGTGGGGCGAGTACCTGGACCTCGAGGTCGCCGTCCGCCACGGCGATACGACCCAGTACCAGCGGGGAAAACAGGCCGAGAATCCGCCGGACGTCCTCGTGACGACGCCGGAGACGCTGCAGGCGATGCTCACCGGCGAACGCCTTCGGGAGGGCCTCGAGGACGTCTCCCACGTCGTGATCGACGAGGTCCACGAACTCGCGGCCTCGAAGCGGGGGGCACAGCTCTCCGTCGGACTCGAGCGCCTCCACGACCTCGCCGGCGGGATGCAGCGCATCGGGCTCTCGGCGACCGTCGGCGACCCCGAGGCCGTCGGTCAGTTTCTCACCGGCGGCCGCGCCTGCGAAATTCGCGAGATCGACGTCGGCAGCAACGTCGACGTCACCGTCCGCAGCCCGGAGAGTACCGAGGAGGACGAGGAGCTCGCCGGCAAACTCGTCACCGACGCCTCGACGGCGAGTCACGTCCGGCTGATCCGCGACCTCGTCGCGGCCCACGAGTCGACGCTCGTCTTCGTCAACACTCGACAGACCGCCGAGGCCCTCGGCTCGCGATTCACCGAACTCGACCTGCCGATCGGAATCCACCACGGCTCGCTCTCGAAGGAGGCCCGGATCGACGTCGAGGACCGGTTCAAGGCCGGCGAACTCGAGGGGCTGCTCTGCACCTCCTCGATGGAACTGGGCATCGACGTCGGCCGCGTCGACCACGTGATCCAGTACCAGAGTCCCCGGCAGGTCGCCCGCCTTCTCCAGCGGATCGGACGCGCTGGCCACCGTCAGGACGAGGTCTCGAGCGGCACGATCGTCACGACCCGCCCGGACGACACGTTCGAGGCGCTCGCGATCGCGCGCCGCGCTCGAGACGGCGAGGTCGAGCCCGCGACGATCCACGAGGGAAGTCTCGACGTGGTCGCGAATCAGCTCCCGGCGATCGTCCAGAGCCGCGGCGCGACCCCCGTCCGCGAGGCCGTCGAGACGATCACGCGTGCGTACCCGTTCAGAGACGTCACCGCGGAGACGATTCGGGAGATAGTCGGGGAACTGCACCGCAACCGGATCCTCTGGTCCGACGAGGCCGACGACCGCGTCGAAACGACGGGCGGAACCTGGCAGTACGTCTACGCGAACCTCTCGATGATCCCCGACGAGGAGACCTACGAGGTCCACGACATCGCCTCGGGCTCCCAAATCGGGACCCTGGACGAGCAGTTCGTCGTCAACTTCGCCCAGCCGGGCGAGGTGTTCATCCAGCGCGGCGAGATGTGGCGCATCGCCGAGATCGACGACGACGAGGGGAAGGTGAAGGTCAGCCCGATCGAGGACCCAGCGGGCGAGGTCCCGTCCTGGATCGGCCAGGAGATCCCCGTTCCCGCCGCGGTCGCCGGCGAGGTCGGCGAGATTCGGGGAGTAGCGGAGCCGCAGCTGTCGGCCGGAATCGACGCCGCCGCGGTCGGCCGCGAGGTCGCGGGCCGCTATCCGGCGGACGAGCACACCCTCACCGAGGCCTGCTCGCAGCTCGAGGACCAGCTCGACGCCGAGGCGCCGATGCCGACGGCCGACCGGCTCCTCCTCGAGCGCCAGGGCCGATCGATCGTCCTCAACGCCTGCTTCGGTCACAAGACGAACGAGACGCTCGGCCGGGTCCTGTCCGCACTCCTCGGCCAGCAGGCCGGGTCGTCGGTCGGTCTCGAGACGGACCCCTACCGGATCGAACTCGAGGTGCCGAACTCGATCGCGACGAGCGACGTGCTGGGAATCCTCGAAGAGACCGATCCGGACCACGTCGAGACCATCGTCGAACTCGGACTCAAGGGATCGGACGCGCTCGCCTTCCGGCTCGCACAGGTGTCCGCGAAGTTCGGCACGCTCAAGCGCTGGCAGGGGTCGGGTCGGATGTCGAACGAGCGCCTGCTCTCGGCGCTCGAGGAGACCCCGATGTACGACGAGGCGATCCGCGAGGTGTTCCACGAGGATCTGGACGTCGAACGCGCGAGCCGCGTCCTCGAAGGGATTCAGTCGGGCGATCTCGAACTGATTACTCACCGCGGCCGGACCCCCGTCGGGATGGGCGGCCGTTCGTCGGGCAAGGAGCTGCTGGCTCCCGAGAACGCGGACGCCAGCGTCATCGAGACGGTCAAAGAACGCATTCGAGACGACCGCGTCATTCTACTGTGTACCCACTGTCACGAGTGGAAGGTCAAAACGAAGGTACGACGCGTCGCCGACCAACCCGAGTGTCCGGAGTGCGGCTCGACCCGGATCGCCTCGCTGAACCCATGGGCCGACGAGGTCGTCAAAGCGGTCCGCGCCGAGGAGAAAGACGAGGAACAGGAGGAGATGACCGAGCGCGCCTTCAAGAGCGCGAGTCTCGTCCAGAGCCACGGCAAGCAGGCCGTCGTCGCGATGGCCGCCCGCGGCGTCGGCCCGCACAACGCAGCTCTAATCATCAGCAAGCTTCGGGAGAACGAGGAGGACTTCTACCGGGACATCCTCTCGAAGGAGCGCGAGTACGCCCGCACCCAGTCGTTCTGGGACTGATACGGTCTGCTGTAACGATTTACCGGAGCGACCGCAGGACGGGTCGCGGTCGCTCCGAAAATGACTTACAGCAGTCCGTATGACGCCCGTTTTGATCCGTCCGGCCTCACCGTAACGACAATACGATTCGGCCGCGTGGAACCCGATATGAACTTCGCTCCGGGGGCCTGGAAGTACGCCATCGTCCCACTGCTCGCCGCGCCGTTCGCGCTGCTCTACAGCGTCGCGGTCAGCGTCGTCGCGCTCGTCGTCGGGGTTGCAACGCTCGCCTTCTTCCGCGATCCGGACCGGACGCCGCCGCCGACCGGCGTCGTCGCGCCCGCCGACGGGAACGTCTCGGTCCTCCGCGAGGAGGGCGACCGCGTCCGCCTCGGGATCTTCATGAACGTCTGGCACGTCCACGTCGTCCGCGCACCGTTTTCGGGCACGGTCGCCGACGTCGAACACGTTTCCGGGGCGAATCGTCCCGCGTTCTCGAAGGAGTCGGACCGCAACGAACGCGTTCACGTCGAGTTCGAGACCGAGTCGCCACAGCTGCCGGATCTGGTGATCGAGGACGGCGACGAGACCGACTCGAGCGACGAATCCTCGTCCGCGCCGACGACGGCGCCGGCAACCGTCACCCTCATCGCCGGCGCGTTCGCCCGGCGCATCTTTCCCTACGTCGAACCCGGCGAGGAACTCGAGCGCGGCCAGCGACTCGGCCACATCGCCTTCGGGAGCCGCGTCGACCTGCTCTTCCCACCTGGCGTCGATATCGAGGACATCACCGTCGCAAAAGGTGATTCGATGACCGCAGGGGAGACGATCGTGCTCGAACCGTCCGAGGAATCGTTGCTCGAGACGGGGCTCGAGCACGAGTCCGACGACGCAGACGCCGCGACCGGGGCTTCGTAACGCGACGGTAGCGCGAGCGGTTTACAAGCGGTCGAGGAAAATGCCCGGGGCTCGCCCCCGAGGCGATTCACGGCGCGCACTCCGGACGATACACGCCGAGACCCCTGCCACCCTCACCGACCGCTTTGTACGTTCGAACCCCTTCGATCGATTTCCCACACCCGTTGCATCTCATCAACGCTTCCCCTCACTCGACTAACTAAACGCTGCTGTTACGACGGGAGGAACAACGAAGGAGTTGTTCACCGGGACGACACCTCTCGGAACACCGTCGGGTAGCGAACCGTGCACCTCAGCCGGACGCGTTCGTCTCCTCGCGCGCCGCCTCGAGGTGTCGTCGCTCGATGACGACCTCGTCGGCCCGCTCGTTGGCTTCGTCGGGCTCGTAGGCGTCCGCGACCTCGCGGATCGCTTTCATCGAGGCCGTCCGGACGAGCGCCTCGAGGTCGGCGCCGGTGTACCCCTCGAGTTCGTCCGCCAGTTCGTCGAGATCGACGTCCTCGGCGAGGGGTTTGTCGCCGGCGTGGACCTCGAGGATCTTCTCCCGGGCCTCGCGGTCGGGTTCCCCGACGAGGACGTGGGTGTCGAGGCGCCCGGGTCGAAGCAGCGCGGGGTCGATCTGGTCCTTGCGGTTCGTCGCGGCCAGCACGACGAGGTTCGGGTTCTCCCGCATGCCGTCGAGTTCGGTTAGCAACTGCGAGACGACGCGCTCGGTGACCTCGTGGCCCTCGCCGCGGGCGGCCGTGATAGCGTCGATTTCGTCGAAGAAGACGATCGACGGTGCGGCCTGCCGGGCGCGCTCGAACACCTTGCGGATCGCCTTCTCCGATTCGCCGACGTAGCGGTCGATGATCTCGGGTCCGTCGACGCGAACGAAGTTGACGTCCGTCTCGCCGGCGAGTGCGCGGGCGAGCAGCGTCTTCCCCGACCCTGGCGGACCGTACAGCAGGACGCCTGACGGCGGATCGGTGTTCGTCTCCTCGAAGAGTCGATCGTAGGTGAGCGGCCACTCGACCGATTCGCGGAGCGTCGCCTTCGCGTCCTCGAGGCCGCCGACGTCCGTGAAGTCGATCTCCGGCGACTCCGCGACGTACTCGCGCATCGCGGAGGGCTCGACCGACGCGAGCGCGGTGTCGAAGTGGGATTTGGTGACCTTCGGTTCGCGGTTCCACTCCTCGCGGTCGTCGGCGTCGGTCGGCCGCTCCCGGATCGCGGCCATCGCGGCCTCGCTCGCGACGGCGTCGAGGTCCGCCCCGACGAAACCGTGGGTTCGTCGGGCGATGGTCTCGACGCTGACGTCGTCGGCGAGAGGCATCCCGCGGGTGTGGACCTCGAGGATCTCCTTGCGCCCCGACTCGTCGGGGACGCCGACCTGGATCTCGCGGTCGAATCGGCCGCCGCGGCGCAGCGCGGGGTCGATGACGTCGACCCGGTTGGTCGCGCCGATGACGATCACCTCTCCCCTGGCGTCGAGGCCGTCCATCAGCGTCAGTAGCTGGCCGACGATGCGGTTCTCGGCGTCGCTGTCGTCGCCGCGAGCGCCGGCGATGGAGTCGATCTCGTCGAAGAAAATGATCGTCGGCGCGTTCTCGCGCGCCCGGTCGAACACCTCGCGAAGCTGCTCCTCGGACTCGCCCTTGTACTTCGACATGATCTCCGGGCCGGAGATCGTCTCGAAGGAGGCATCGACCTCGTTCGCGACGGCGCGGGCGATCAGCGTCTTTCCGGTGCCGGGTGGCCCGTACAGCAGCACTCCGGAAGGGGGCTCGACGCCGAGTCGTCGGAACAGTTCGGGCTCCGACAGCGGCAGTTCGATCATCTCGCGGACCTGCTCGAGTTCCTCGTCCAGCCCGCCGATGTCCTCGTAGGTCGGGCCGACAGTCTGTTCGGGTTCGACGACGGCTTCCGAATCGGTGCTCCCGGCAGCACCGGTGTCAGTACTGGAGGACTGGTTACTCGAGCCGTCGTCGGTCGCGGTCCCGGGGCCCGCGATCCGGACCGTCGTCGTACTGGTGATCCGCACGTCGCCGTCCGGGGTGGTGTCGACGACGGTGAACGGGTCCTGGCTGACGCCCTCGATCCGGATCTGCTCACCCGATCGGACCGGTCTGTTCCGGAGTTTCTGGGCGGCGTCGCGCTCGGCGATCTGCTGTTCGCTCGCGGCGAGCGACGCGGGCGGTGCGAGCGTGACCCGCTCTGCCTCCCCGATAGTCGAGGTGTCCTTGGATCTGACGGCAACCGTGTCGCCGACGTGGACGCCGGCGTTCGCGCGGGTGTCCCCGTCGATCTGGACGACGGTTTCCGGGACCGACGGATCGGCCGGCCACATCTTCGCCACGGTCGCCTTCATCCCCTCGATCACGACGGTATCGCCGCTCAACACGCCCAGTTGTCGCCGTGCCTGCTCCGGGATTCGCGCGACGCCGCGACCCGCGTCGCGCTTCTCCGCGGCTCGAACCGACAGGCGAACGCCGTTCGCATCCGACCCACTCATACGGAGTAGTTTCCGGCCGGCAGTCTTGAGAATTGTCCTCGAGTCGACGCGGCCTCCCTCGGCCTCTGCCGGAGAAACGCCTTTGGGGATCCGTGTTGCACCGGTTGCCATGGTGGTCCAGACCGAACGGGACGACGCCACCTGGTACGAGTGCGAAACCTGTGGCCTCCTCTTCGACGAGAAGTCCGACGCCACGGAGCACGAGAAACACTGCGACGGAAGCGATCCGTCCTACATTCAGTGAGTCGGCCGAGCTGCCGTCCTACTCGAACCGGTCGCGGTGGTCGGCCGCGAGTTCTCGAGCCTGGTCCAGGGTGTGCGTCTCCGTCCAGCGAACGCGCTCGCCGTCCCCGTAGGCTAGCGCCGTCTTGAGTTCGTCGCGCAACACCCCGTGGTCGACCGACAGAACCGTCCCCGAGCCGTCGCCGAGTTCGTAGACGCCGGGGCGATCGGGTGCGCGGGCGACGGCGTCCCGATCGAGGTCGCGCCACGGCTTTTGCAGCGGCATCAGTTCGCCTCCTCGACGAGTTCGTAGGCGTGCTCGCTCATCTCGTCCTCCGCGAAGACGAAGACGCGACCGTCGACGACCGACAGGTCGGCCTCGACGCGGATCGAGTACGCCGTCGTGGAGACGGTCACGCCCGGAAACAGCACCTCCTCGTCGTCTCCCTCGAGCATCACGCGGCCGACGCCGGTCGACTCGAGGATGTCGTCGTGGGTGTTCCGGTCGTTGACGTAGGTCATGACGCCTTCGAGGCCGTCGGGGTCGGTGACGAGCACGTGGACCTCCTTCCCGGGCGGGGTCTTCACGGCGCCCTCGACGGGTTCCGGCGGGCCGTGGTAGAAGACGTCCCGGCCGTCGAGGTACTCGACGACGACGCCACCCTCCACGAGGTCGACGCCGATCGTGCTGGGTGCGACGTTGTTGCGTTGGCTCATACGGACCGATTCGAACGGACCGGAGAAAAACCGTGTGCTCCGCCAGCGACGTTCGCTCGCGGATCTTCGCTCCGGAGGCGGATCACCCACTACTCGCCGTGACCGCCAGCCGTAAATAGACCCCGCGACAGAGAGGTGGGTATGGATGGCCGGGCTGTAGCTCCGGCGGCCGGAACGGTACTGAACGCGCTCGCGACCGGTCGCGGATCGGCGTTCGCGATCGACCTCGAGACGACGGCAACCGTCGAACTCACGACCGACGGCGAGATCGACGGTACCATCGCCGACCAGCCGGACGCCGACGCCACGCTTATCGAGCGCTGTGCGGCACTGACGATCGACGAGTACGCCGAGGACGCGGGACTGACGTCGACCGACGTCGGCGCTCGCGTGCGAACGGACAGCGAGGTGCCGATGGCCTCGGGACTGAAGAGTTCCAGCGCCGCGGCGAACGCGACGGTGCTCGCGACGCTCGACGCGCTCGAGATTCGCGACCCGGTCGACCGCATCGACGCCTGTCGGCTCGGCGTCCGGGCGGCCCGCGAGGCCGGCGTGACGGTGACGGGCGCGTTCGACGACGCCAGCGCGAGCATGCTCGGCGGCGTCACCGTCACCGACAACACCACCGACGAACTGCTCGCCCGCGAGCCGGTCGAGTGGGACGTACTCGTCTACACGCCGCCGGAGCAGTCCTACAGCGCCGACGCCGACACCTCGGCCTGCGAACGGATCGCGCCGATGGCCGACCTCGTCGAGGAACTCGCCCTGGCGGGACGCTACGGCGAGGCGATGACGGTCAACGGCTTCGCCTTCTGTGGCGCACTCGAGTTCTCGACGGCGCCGATGATCGACGCCCTCCCCGACGTGACGGGCGTCTCGCTCTCGGGAACGGGACCGAGCTACGTCGCCGTCGGGGATCGAGCGACGCTCGAGGAAGTACGGGATCGGTGGAACGACCGCGACGGAACGACACGATTACTGGCGACGCGAACCGACGGGACACGAACGACATGACCACAGACGAGATCGATACCGACGAAAACGAGCCGGCAGAGCGAGCACCGGAGGAGATGAACCTCGACGAACTGCGCGAGGAAATCCAGACGATCGACCGCGAGATCGTCGAACTGATCGCCCAGCGTACCTACGTCGCGGATACGATCGCGGCAGTCAAAGACGAGAAGGGGCTGCCGACGACCGACGAGAAACAGGAAGAACAGGTGATGGAGCGCGCGGGACGAAACGCGGAGCAGTTCGACGTCGACGCGAATCTCGTGAAAGCGATCTTTCGGCTGTTGATCGAACTGAACAAAGTAGAGCAGCGTGAGAATCGGTAGTAAACGACACGGATTTCACGAATTCACTATTGTTTCTTTTCGCCAAGAGCTTCAGCGTTCGGACGCCGAAACACCTACGGTAACACGCTGGTAATACATGCGTATGTCTGAAGCGGCCACAAACAATGGCGACGACGAGATCGTCACGGTGAACTTCAAAGTCACACGGTCGTTTCTCGACGAAATCGAAGACACGTGGCAAGGACGGGGATTCAACAGCCGTAGCGAATTTATTCGGTATACCTTACGCGATGCCGTCGAACATCCCACGTTCGACCGCGACGAACTCGTTGCACTCCTCCAAGCGGAAGAGGATGTCCAAAAACAACGGACGATAAGTGCCGAAGAAGCACGCGAACGATTCGGCACTGACGCGACGAATGAGTGACGACGAGTGGACGTGGGAACTCGCATCGAAAGCGCAGGACGACCTCGATGCGCTCAATTCGAACGAGCAGCAGCGCATCATCGACAAACTCGACGAAATCGTCGATTCTCCGTGGCGCGATCCACCAGACTATGGCGAACCGCTCCAGAATAGCTCACGCCGTAAGGTGCGTATCGGTGAATTCCGTCTTGCGGTCACCTTCCACCAAGACGAGCACCGAATGGTCGTTGCTCGAATTAAACGTCGTGGTGGCGCGTATACAGCTGATGACGACTGAGTAGATGTACTGGAAACCGCCAAAGTAGACGATATCTGTAACATCAGTCCGAGACCTGAACAAAGTTGAGCAACGTGATAAGCGGTAACGCACATCACTGCCCGGTTTAGTCCCCCGGAAAACGGCGAACAGACGGAAATTGTGCCTATCGGGTAGAGAAGTTCAGTTGATAAGGACTATAATCCTCTTTATACGAGAGGCTTTCTCGTCACCGCCCTTTCTATACGGTGGTCACAGGGCAAGTGTCAAGCCCAAATGACTGCTCATGTCATGGAACCACAAATCACAGTCATCACGTTGGGAGTCAACGATTTGGAGGAATCACTCGGCTTTTATCGTGATGGCTTGGGTTGGCGAACGGAGGGTATCGTCGGAACAGAGTTCGAAGGCGGAGCCGTTGCCTTCTTCCCGCTGAACGACGGTTTGCAGCTTGCACTCTACCCTAAACATCAAATCGCGGAAGATGCATACGTTGACGAAACTGCGTCAAGTCCTGCGGAATTCACTATCGGCCACAACGTCGCGTCGAAAGAAGAAGTCGATGACGTGATGGAGACGGCGGAAGAAGCAGGAGCAGAAGTTACCGACCCGCCACGTGACCGTGTATGGGGCGGATATTCGGGCCACTTCCAAGACCCGGACGACCACCTATGGGAAGTTGTTTGGAACCCGCAGTTCGAAATCGAAGAGTAAACACTTGATCCACCGACTTTCCATCAAAGTTCTCGTCACAGAGTCCGAAAGCGGAAAAGTAGACGAAACCTGTAACGTCAGTTTGAGACCTGAACAATTGAGCAGCGGGAGAGTCGGTAGTCAAAATAGGGTTTTTAGAACTTCTATCCTCGATTAGAAAACAGGGAGCTCCCGGCTACTGTCCAGCGGATTCGTCGTCGGATTGGCGAGCGGAAAATATCTGGTTGTTGTAAATATTGGCTGTTTGGTTCGACAATTTCTCTCGCTCAACAGAATCGAAATAAGCGAGATGACTTCACAGAGGAATTAAAGATGCTGGGAAGCCACTAAACAAGCAGTACACGAATCATCGAGGTTTTCGGTGCTACCACTAGAGTATAGGGTATGACGCCGCCACCTCTCGTGACGAAAAACCTCACCCGGGTCGTGGACGATGAGACACTCATCGAGGACGTTTCAGTGTCGATCGAACCCGGTGAGGTACTCGTTATCGTCGGGCCATCCGGTGCTGGGAAATCCTCGTTTCTTCGTCTACTCAATCGACTCGATGAACCGACTGACGGGACAGTGTACATCGATGGGACGGATTACCGGGTACTGTCGCCTCGTGAACTCAGGGTTTGCGTGGGCCTCGTTCCCCAGGATTCGGCACTGGTTCCAGGCACGGTTTTCGAAAACGCGACTCGCGGCCTGTCGCTCCGTGGTGAGCCGGTTGACGAGACCCGAACCGAACGAATGCTTGCTCAACTCGGCCTCAACGGATACGCTGACCGTGACGTCGAAGACCTCTCCGGTGGCGAGAAACAGCGCGTCGCCTTCGCCCGTACCCTCCTGAACGACCCAGAGGTGCTGTTGCTCGACGAACCGACTGCGAGCCTCGACTCGGCCTCAGAAGCGCGTGTCGAAGAACTACTCTCAGGTCTCGATGTCACCGTTGTTCTCGTCACCCACGACGAGGAGCAGGCTCGCCGAATTGGCGACCGTGTCATGGAACTACGTGATGGTCGCATGGTGCGTATCGGGCCTGTCGGAGAGGTTCTGCCGTGACCAACATCGCCGTGGTTTCGGATTTACTCGAACAACTCCGAGACCCAGTTCTGTTGACTGGACTTCTGCAAGTCACCGCCGCGTCGGTACTTGCGGCCATGGTCGTCGGCCTCTCACGGTTTCGTGGATTGGCTCTCGAACGCGAACTCGGTGTCGCACTCGTGCGCGGATTTGTCCAGATCCTTGCGATGGGGATGATCGTCGGCCTTCTACTCACGGTCGATCTGGTCTGGAGCGGTGTCATCCTACTGGGTATGATGGGTGGGGCGACGTGGATCTCGAAGAATCGCGGTGAGGGATTGCCGGGTGTCGTCCGGGTGTCGTTCGTTGCAATCGTCTTCGGATCTGGGCTGGTGATCGTCACGATGACGGTAACCGGTGCCATCGAGGCGAACGTACGCAACCTGGTACCCGTCGGAAGCATGATCATCGCAAACGCGATGCAGATCAACTCACTCGCACTCGACCGGTTCAAGAGTGAAATTGTATCGAACCGCGCGGAGATCGAAGCTGGGTTGTCGCTCGGTGCACCGCCCAGCGCAGTTATCTCCCGTCACGTCGAAACCGGTGTTCAGGCCTCACTTATTCCGGTCATCGACTCGTTGAAGAGTCTCGGCTGGGTGTGGATACCGGGTATCATGTCGGGGATGATCCTCGCCGGTGAGAACCCGATCTACGCCGCCCTGTACCAGTTCGTCATCATGGCGATGATCTTCGGTGCAGGGGGCTTGACGAGTATGACGAGCAGCCTCCTTATCGGGAAGTACGTCTTCACTGACGCCGAGCAACTGCGAGAGGTCGGTTATGCTGAAGACGAATGAACCGTCACTGACCACTGCGCTAGCAGATGTTTGCAGTGCCCCAGTACCCGAATCGGCACCGCCACTAATTAGCGGGCCCAGACGATACAGTACGCGTACGCACCTATCAGCAGTCGGCGGCTAGTACGACTGCCCTCCCTCGATTCGTAGAGACGCGTCGGAATCGCCCCTGCCTACAGGCCCCTTCAGAGCGGCGATTCCGAACACACTGCTACAAAGGGAATATTCGGATACCGGTAAAGTACACGGAACTATGTTACGTGAGTTATTGACCTGAACAAATCAGCGTGGGAAGCGGTAACTCGGGGTGCGATTATCACGGTGGATGGCTGGAGACGATCACAGTCCACTGGATCAATACGGGCAAAGGCAGTAACAGGCCGATAAAGGGGTTATTTAGGATTTGTCACAAACGGTGCACTGGATAGAGATCGCCTCGATCAAACCCCCAGTATTGACCGTAGATATACCGTGCATCTCTCTCCACTAATTTCGAGCTATTTATTCACTGGTTATAATGGTTTGAAGATACTGATTCTCAACGATTGCAGTATCGTCTGTTGCGCGGTTGTAGCGGCTGAATACATCCCTGAGGTCGTTCCGAAGACGATCGTGTGCTTCCGACTCGACCTTCTCAAACGCACGGATTGTCGGGCCGAAGTAAGTGCTGAACACGTCCACTGCATGGTCGACCGACCGATAGTATTGGAGTGCTGTCCGCCGCTCGCTCTCGATTGAACGAGTGCCAGCACCGAGTAGCTCGTCAAGTCCCTCGTCTGTGCCCCACCGAAGGGGCGACTGTACGTCGGGTGGTGGAGGGACGTACTGGGCGTGGGCAGCGAACCAATCGCCACTCCATCCCTCGGGGATCGGGCCTGCCAGACCGATTTTGCCTCCTGGTCTGCAAACCCGAAGCAACTCGCTTGCTGCCTGCTCCTGATCAGGCGCAAATTGCACTCCGTACACCGAGAGCACTACATCGAAGCTGTCGTCAGGAAACGGCATGTCCTGCGCATCGCCAACGCGGAAATCAACGGCTTGCCCGTTGGCCTGTGCCCGCGCTTTGGCACGTTCGATCAATTCGGGCACGTAGTCGAGGCCTGTGACCTCACAGTACCGGCGCTCTGCAACCAGTGCTGCTGTCCCGCTGCCACAGGCTACATCCAGCACACGTTGCCCGGGATGCGGGTCAACCGCTTCGCAGAGCGCCTCTCCCATGACCACGTTCTGACGGGCGATCTCGTTGAAATCGCCCGTTGCCCACGTCTCTTTCTGGCTTTTTGTAATGCCAGCATAGTCTGTATCACTCATGTTCTCTTACCTTCCTTCACGAGCGGCTTCGGTCACCAGTCGCGGTACACTCCCCTGTCCCAGTGATTCGCCCATGCGAAAATGGGTCGCTTGAGGAAACGTGGTATGATGCACGCTAACGAACCTCATAGAACTATCGAATGGGTTGACCGTGTCTTTCCCTCAGCTAGTGCGGTGATTTTCGATGAATGTGGTAATCTAACTGATATACTACCCTGTATTCAGCACGGTTTTGGAATCATTTACAGCAGTTGGTGGAAATAATGTAAACAAATAATACATTTGTCGCACGGTTGATTCAGCCGTTTTAGTTCGAATCGAACCCGGTCGGTGCGTCGAACTCGACTTCTGCATCGTATACCGTTACAGCGAGATAGACGTGACCGGTTGCCGGACAGTTCTCCGGGAGAGCATGGTCTAATTGAACTGCGACGGGACCGGCTCACGGTGGTGACTCCGCCGCGGCAGGTGATGCCAAACTAATACAGAGGTGGTATTCGGAAACCGGAAAAGTATACGAGAATGTGTCACATGGGTTATTGACCTGAACAAGTTCGAGCAGCGCGAGAATCTCTGCGACCGGTTTCTTCTGGAGCGTCGCCGACGGCGGGCGTTTTCGCCGCTGACTCGAGCAGCGACAAGTCGAAAACTATCTTACACACGTCTTTCAACCATTCTAATATGGAATCACAGCTGACAAATCACGCCTCGCTTCTCGAGCGCGGATTCGCCTACATTGTCGACGGAATCGTCCTCTTTATCGGGGTCGTCATCGTCGTGCTCGCTCTCTTTCCGGTTATCGGCGAGGGCGCACAGCTCGTTGCACTCCCGATCGTTGCGATGTACTACATCTATTCCGAAGCGACGTGGGGGCAAACGCCCGGGAAAATGGTGCTCGGGATCCGCGTCGTGCAGACGAACGGAACCGAGTGCGGATGGGGTGGCTCGATTCTCCGCAATCTCACGAAGCTACTCGGCGGGACGCTGATCGCAACGCTCGTCGCGATCGTTTTGATTCTGGTAACGGACGACAGCCAGCGGGTCGGAGATATGCTTGCGGACACGACCGTCGTCAAATCCTGATCGCCGTCGGACTTCCGCGTTCACGAGTCTTCCTTCGCTCGAGCGCTCAGTCGTCGTCCGATCGCGCCGTCGGTGGCTCGACGTTCTGGTTCACCCGGAACAGGTTCGTCGGGTCGTACTCGACTTTTATTTCGACCAGCCTGTCGTAGTTTCCGCCGTAGGCGTTACGTTCGTGACCCTCGCGTTCACCCTCGAAGTTGACGTACGTGCCGCCGGTCGCATCCTCGGCGAGCGCGTCGTGGCACGCTCGCACCCACGCGATGCACTCCTCGTCGTTTGCCGGATCTTCCCACCGTGCGCCGGGAGTGATGATGAATGCGGTTTCCCGATGTGGGTACGCGGTCGCATCCGGAGCGACGTCGTTGATCGCCCCGCCGACCTGGTGGATGAGAACCTCGGACTGCGGCGTCGGCGCCCGGTTAGCGTAGTCGACGACGGTGTCGAGCGTCGCATCGGTTAGCTCGGTATAATTGTGCGACTTCCAGTAGTTGCGTGCGCCCGGAGTGAGCAAGTCGTCGAACGTGCGCTGTGCCGTCGCGTACGGTGCCGGCCCGACGGCGTCGGCAATAGGGTCGCCGTACTCGCGGAGCGACTCGAGCACGCGCTCGCCCTCCTCGAGATCGCCGACGTAGGCCTGCATGAGGACGAGAACGGTGCTTCCGTGGACGTCCTCCGGGAGGAACGGCAGCGGCGGCGCGGTCATGCTATCCGCCCAGACGCAGCACTCGTTCGGTGCGTCGCGGCAAAAGTCGCGATAGTGACGGAGCACGTCGGCCGCGTCCTCGTATGGGTAGACGCCCGGCCCGAACAGCACCTCCGGACCGACCTCCACGAGGTCGAACTCGAACGAGGTGACGACCCCGAAGTTACCGCTGCCGCCCCGGATCGCCCAGAACAGGTCAGAGTTCTCGTCCTCGCTCGCGGTCACTACGGCACCGTCCGCCGTGACGATCTCGGCCGACCGCAGGTTGTCGACTGCGAGGCCGTACCGCCGGGAGAGCCAGCCGAAACCGCCGCCGAGCGTGAGCCCGGCGACGCCGGTCGTCGAGACGACACCGCCCGGGGTAGCGAGACCGAACGCCTGCGTCTCGTGGTCCATGTCGCCTACCGTCGCGCCGGGACCTACCTGAACCGTGCGCGTTGCCGGATCGACGTGGACCCCCTTCATCTCGGAGAGATCGATCATCAATCCGTCCTCACAGACGGCGTTTCCGGCGACGCTGTGCCCACCTCCCTTTATCGAGACCAGACGGTCTGTTTCCCGGGCGAAGTCGACCGCAGCCACGACGTCCGCTACCCCCGTCGGACGAGCGACGAGTTCCGGCTCTCGATCGATCATCGCGTTCCAGACCGTCCGCGCCTCGTCGTAGCCCTCGTCGTCCTCTCGGAGAAGTTCACCGCGGAGTCGTTCCTCGAGCGCTGCGACACCGCTGTCTTCGGCCCGCTGTCCTCGTGCCATCTCGATCACGCACCTAGTGGTCGGCCGAACGAAAATACTTTGCTAGGCAATAACAAACACACTACTCCGAGAACGTCCATCGAGTCGCGTCGGTGGGATACTCCGACCAGGCGAACACGACGTCGGGACGAACGCCGAAAAACGGCGTTCCGTGGTCGATATCGTACTTCTCCTCGTACGCCGCGTCGATCCGCTCGACGAGCGCGGAGTCTCCCGTTTCGGCGTCGAGACGCGATGCGGTCCCCTCGATGATGACGACCTCCTCTGCATCCTCTCGATGGATCACGATATCACTGTTCCGCGAGAGGTTCCGAACCCAGCGCGTCCGCTCGCCGCCGCCGCAGTAGAACGTTCCGTCGACCCAGACGCCCCACGTCGGCCGCGCGTGTGGAACTCCATCAGGACAGATCGTCGTCACCCAGTAGCGCTGATCTGTGCGCATTTTCTCTTCGACGAACGTCCAGGGGAGCATTCCGTCCTCGCGCTCGGGAATGCCGTAACTCGCCTCGGTCGATGGTCGCGACCGTCGCGCTTCGTCGTCGGATTCCGAGTGATTCTGCGTCATGATCAGGGCTACGGAGGCTGAGCAGCGCTATCAACCCGGTCGGTACCGTCGGAAAACCGGACGTCGAATCGCACTACGCGATCGGCGATTCGACGACGCCGAGTTGCCGAAGCATCCCGTGCATGTCCGGCTGCACCCATCGTTCGACGATCTTCCCGTCTCGAACGCGCGTGAAGACCATGTTCGATACCTTGAACGTGCGGTTCGTCGGTTCTATTCCCATAAACGGTCCCTCGTGGGTCCCCCGAAGCGTGACGCGCATCGCGACGGTGTCCCCGCTGGCGACGCTGTCCTCGACCGTTGCCGAGAAGTCCGGAAACGCCTCGAGGAATCGCTCGAAGTCCGCCCGGATCTCGTCTAGTCCTCGAGTGTCCCCCATCGGAAGGTGTTCTACGGCGTCTGCGGCGTACAGTTCGTCGATCAACTCGAGATTGCGCTCCGTTGCGATCTCTTCCGGAACCCGGCGGGAGAGTCGCTCGTTCTCTTCGACGGTGGTGTGTGTTTGTGCGGCCATGCCAACACCTAGTAGGTCGGCAGTGGCAATAACGTTTCTCGGTGTTGATAAGTATACGGAGAGTCAGCGTAGAGGACCCGATCGCAGTACGGAACCGATTCCCCGCCCATCCGTACTTCAGGATAGTTTCGTTAGTATACTGTGGCTGTCGTATCGGTACTCGAGTCCGATGGGAGTTCTCGTCTCGAGTTACTCACCACCACTTCTGCAGGGGTTGCCAACTCGGAACGGAAACCGAGAGCGTCGTCGCTGCTCCCGGAGAGCGCGTTCGTCGCTCGTTCCGATAGTCGGACTCGCCTCTCAAGTCGTTCGTTCGGCCGGCGGACAGCTACGCGAGAGGACACTCGAGCGTCGAAACGACACCGGCGCTTCGAGGGCCGGTACGGCCGCTCAGCAGGTGCGCGAAATAGGAGTATGAGTGGGGGCGGCGAATCGGATTTCCCAGAGGCTCGCGCACTCCAGTACTGACCGAAACGCAGGCGGGCTTATCTTCCGTGTTCGGGATGGGTACGGGAGGAACCCCGCCGCTGTGGCCGCCGTAACGCCGACCGACGGAATCGAACCGTCGTGAACACCAGCGTCGGTTACGGGAGCGACGTGATCGTTCGAGTACTCATTTCGCGGGCACAGGTTTAAGTGCACGGATTTCCGTCGGCGACGTCGAGGGGCAGCGGGCGCATCGCCGAGACCGATCGGTTCCGATCGGTCAGTGGCTGTGTTTCCGGAGTTCGAGCGGTGGTACGGCGAAACGGACCGTCGACCACCACCGGCGGTGTGTCGGCGAGTAATACTCCGCACTCGAGCCGGAAAACCGGTCCAGCGGTTAGAACGGTGTCGGACGCTTTTTCGACCCATCCGCGCGGCGAGGCGGGAAGCGAATCGATGACAAAACACACCGACGAGAACGAGGAGCCGTCAGCCAACCGCGGTAACCAAGGACCGCCGTCGTCGGACGGGCGGACCAGCCGCGACGATCGTCGAGCGGGTCTGAGCCGTTCGAGGTCGTCGGCTACTGTTCGAACCCGTCGGGATCAGTGCATTCCGGTCGACTGCTTGCCGTCACTCCGCGCGTCGGGAGTGGGCGTCCGTTCGTCCCGTTCGTCGAACGTAGGGGGTTCGTGTTCGTCGATCACCGCCTCCGTCTCCTCGAAGGAGGGGGCGCTCTCGAGCGTCGCGTAGTTGCTGAACCGGGTCGAGGTGTGCGCCGGAAACTCGTCGCTCTCAAACGCCACCTTCAGTTCGAGACAGTGATCGCGGATGGTCCGCTCGGGTTCGAACTCGAGGGCCGATCGGATCTTCTCGAACTCGACGCGGTAGCTTCGCTCGTCGGTTTGCTCCTCGTGATACTCGATCTCGGCGTCCGGGAACGCGTCCGCGACGACCGTCGCGAGTTCGTCGATTCGGTAGTTCTGCTCGTTCGAGCCGACGTTGAACACCTCGCCGGCGACGTCCTCGAGCGGTGCGGTCAGACAGTCGACGTAGGTGCTCGCGGCGTCTTCGACGTGAACGTTCGGCCGGTACTGGTCGCCGCCGAAGACGGGGATGACACCCTGCTCGTGGGCCTTCGCGGGAAGGATATTTCCGACGAGATCGAACCGCATCCGGGGCGAGTAGCCGTAGACCGTCGCCATGCGGAGGATCGTCGGCGAGAACTGTTCGTCCGCGAGATCGCGGAGCAGTCGCTCGGACTGGATCTTCATCCGCGCGTACAGCGAGACCGGATTGAGTTCGTCGTCTTCGGCCAGTCGCCCGGCTGCGTTCTCGCTCTTTCCGTAGACGCTGCAGGTCGAGGCGAATACGAACCGGTTGAGCTGGTGGTACTTGCAGACGGACGCGAGCAGTCGCGTCGAGTGGAGGTTGTACTCGAGGGTCTTTCGGGGATCGAGTTCGGTCGCCGGGTCGCCGACGATTCCGCCGAGGTGGACGACGGCATCGACTCCTTCGATCGCGTCCAGCACCGTCTCGAGCGACCGGGCGTCACCCCGGTGGAGCGTGAACCGGTCGTGATCCGCGAGCTCTGCGACGCCGGCGTCGCCGTACATGAGCGGATCGAGAACGCGAACCGCGAACCCCTCCTCGAGCAGGATTCGACAGAGCACCGAGCCGACGTAGCCGGCGCCGCCGACCACGAGAACGGTTTCGACGGCGTCCGATCCCGAATCGGGCGCGGCAGTCGCTCCGGTCTCGAGCCCACCGGCCGCCACGTCGAGAGAGCGGTTGTCGCTCGCCGCTCGTCCGGGGGGCGCGTCGTCGACGACAGACGAAATCGGCGTCGCCGGCGTCGCGCCCTCGTACAGTTCTCGCCTGAGTCGGTCGCTCGTCACGGTTCTCACGGGTCGACGTTGCTCGTCGACGACGACGATACCCTTCCCTTCCGATCGATCGATCCGAACAATCGCGTCACGGATCGACGCTCCCTCCGCTGTGATCACTGGCCATCTCATAGTTACGGATGCAGCGGCGCCGGTTCGTCGGTCCGACGACGACACGGCGCGGCATAGTCAGAACACCCCGATCTGTCCCCTTTGTTATGCGTCGGTTGGGGTGAGTGTCAGTCGGTGGTTACCGTTCCGTCCGAGCGTCGTCATCGTCGAGGGGTTGGCTCGCGGCTCGAGCGGTCACCGATGCGGCTCGTCCGCGTTCGACTCCGTCGCGAACGGCGGCGACGATACGATCGACCTCGCGGTTCCGAAGTTCCGGATGAATCGGCAGGGAGAGAACGCGCTCACTAACCCCTTCCGTTACCGGAAGGAGGCCCCGTTCGTAACCGTAGCGCTCCCGGTAGGCGTGCGTTAGGTGAACCGGCGGATCCCAGTAGACCTTCGAGGCGATACTCCGTTCGGCTAACGTGTCGATAACGGCGTCGCGATCCACGTCCGCGCCAAGTGTCACGGTAAAGAGCTGGTAGACGTGCGTATCTCCGTCGACGGCCGTGTGTGGTTCGACGCCGGGTGCGTCGGTCAATCCCGCGGTGTAGCGCGCTGCGACCCGTCGGCGCTCCGCGATGAGTTCGTCGACCTTCTCGAGTTGCGCACAGCCGACGGACGCTACGAGGTCGGACATTCGCACGTTCGTGCCGAGTGCGACGTAGTCGCCGCTCCCGGCTGAACTGAAGTAGTCCTCGGAAGCGCGCCCGTGCGAGCGGAATCGCTCGAGTCGCCGGGCGAGTTCGTCGTCGTCGGTGACGACGGCGCCGCCCTCTCCGGTCGGAAGGACCTTGTTCTGGCAGAAACTCAGCGTCGCGGTGTCGCCGATCGTTCCGAGCGCGCGCCCGCGATACTCGCTCCCGAACGCCTCGGCCGCGTCCTCGATCAGCGGAACGTTCGCGTCGGAAGCAATGTCGGCGAGGGCGCCGATCCGACAGGGCGCACCGTACGGGTGAATCGGCATGATGGCAGCCGTGTCTTCGGTGACGTTCTCGGCGACGGCGGCCGGATCGAGGCCGTACGTCTCCGACTCGATGTCCGCGAATACCGGTCGCGCACCGGCGAGGCGAACGGCGTTCGCCGTCGCGATGAACGTGAATGCGGGGACGATGACCTCGTCGCCTTCCCCGATTCCGTGAGCCTCGAGGGCAGCGACCAGCGCCGTCGTCCCGGAGTTGACCGTCACCGCGTGTTCGACGCCGAGATAGGCCTCGAGACCGGATTCGAACTCTTCGATGTAGGGACCGTTGGCCCAGAACGAGCCGCGCGTGATCGAGTCGACCGCGTTCTTTACGTCACGTTCGTCCCAGGCGATTTCGAACAACGGGATTTCGTCGCTCATCGGGAAATTCGTTCACGAACCGCTGAATTAAGTAGCTGTCCGCTACCCGTTCGAACGCGGTGGTTTCGATCGGGCGTCCGCCGCCTACCGACCGTTTCGCACCCGCCAACGGGCGACGGTCGGCTGGACGCTTTTGTTCGTTCCCGTCGAACGTCTTCCCATGTACGACGCGATTCTGATCCCCACGGACGGCCGCGAGAACACCGAGCGAGCGATCGAGGAGGCGATCGAACTCGCGCGCGTCCACGACGCGACGCTGCACGCACTGTACGTCATCAACTCGGCCGAAATCGCGCCCGGAATGGACTTCGACGACCTCGAGCCTGCGGGCGAGGAAGCGGTGTCGTACGTCGCTTCACGCGCGAGCGAGGCGGACGTCGACGACGTTCGAACGACGGTCACCCACGGGCTTCGTCACCGTGCGATTCTCGATTACGCCGACGAACAGGACGTCGACCTCATCGTTATGGGTCGAAACCGGGGTCTCGAACGATTCCTTCGTAAGAGCGTCTCCAGCCAGGTCGCGACGGAGTCCTCGCGACCCGTGCTCGTCGTCGAGTGAGCGTGCGAGTCGGTAGCGTGTATCGATTCGAAACCGGATCCCTCTGCCGGCTCGAGAAGGCCTTTTTATCGGGCCTGGTTACGGACACTCGATTCTCGTGGTTCGTCGCGTTCCCAACCCGATCCGGCTGGTTATCCTCTGGATCGGGCTCGCGCTTGCCCGTCTCGGCCTGATCGAGGCCGAGCGAGCGCAGCGTACGACGGACCTCGCGTGGCCCCGCGTCGTCACCGGGCTCGCGCGGATGTCGAAGAACGCCGTCGACGTCGCGATGGTCGGCGTCGCAGTCGGCTCCACGGCGATCGCCGGCGTCGGCTTCGCCTCGCCGTTCTGGGGGCTCGCCTTCGCCATCGGCGGCGGCGTCGCCGGCGGGACGATCGCGCTCGTTTCCCAGCGCTACGGCGCCGAATCGTTCGATTCGCTCGGACAGGCCGTCCGCTGCAGTACCGTTCTGGTCATCCTCCTCACGCTGCCGGTTACGGCCGTGTTCTGGACCTATCCGGCCGAGCTAATCTCGCTAATCGGTAACGATCCCGAGACGATCGATCTGGGCGCGACGTACCTGCAGATCGTCGGTCTCGGCATTCCCTTCGCCGGTCTCAACCTCATCGGCAGCCGCACGTTCGTCGGGATGGACGACGCCTGGACGCCGATGATCGTCCGCGCGGGAGGCGCCGTCGCCAACATCGCGCTCAACGCGATTCTCATCTTCGGGCTCGGACTGGGCGTCGCCGGCGCGGCGATGGGAACCGTCCTCGCGAACGTCGTCGTCACCGCGACCTTCGCCCTGGGGCTCGTCGCGGGCTGGCTCCCCGGCGTGGGCACGTTCCCGGTCAGCATCGACCCCTTCGGGAGCTACTTCCACGCGGAGACCGTCCGGGATTTGACAACGATCGGCCTCCCCGTGCTGGGGACGAAGTCGGTCTGGACGATCGCCGAGTTCCCGATGCTCGCCATCGTCGCGCTCTTCGGCCCGCAGGTCGTCGCCGCCTACGTCATCGCCCGACGTATCTGGGGGCTGATGAACACCCCTGGCTGGGGCTTCGGGCTGGCTGCCTCGAGCCTCGTCGGCCAGGAACTCGGCGGCGGCGACGAAGTCCAGGCGGAACGGTACGGCCGGGAGATCATCCGGTTCGCCGTCGCCATCTACGTCGTCGCGGCCGTGATCGTCTTCGTTTCCGCGGAGCCGATCGTTCTCCTCTTTACCGACGATCCGGCCGAACTCTCGATCCCAACCGCGGTCTCGCTCATCTACGCGGCCTGCCTCGCCGTCATCCTGAAGGGCGTCTCGACGGGCGCCGACGGCGCGCTCAAGGCCAGCGGCGACACGCGCTGGCCCTTCTACAGCCAACTCGTCGGGATGTTCGGGCTCGCGATCCCGCTGGCGTACCTCGGCGCCGCAGGGCTCACGATCCCGTCGCTGTCGGTTCCGGTGCTCGGCCTGACCGTTCCCGGGGTCTCGATTCCGGCGCTCGGTCTGACGGGGCTGTACCTCGCCTTCGTCGCCGAGACCGCCGCCCCGGCCGCGATCAACTACTACCGGTTCTCGACCGGGCAGTGGAAGGTGATCAGCCGGGGCTACCGACCGGACGCGGCACCCGCCGACGACTGATACGCCCGGTTGAAACGATTTGCCGCTCGATCACAGCACCGTATCGCGATCGAACGGGAAATGACTTTCAACCGACCGTATGAACGCTCGCGTTCAGTCGAGTTCGGGGATCGGAACGACGACGACTGGCCACGACGCATCCTCGAGAAGATCCTGCGTCGACGACCCGACCGCCGCGGCCGACCCCGGCGTACCGCCGCGGGAACCGACGATGATCTCGTCGGCGTCGACCTCGTCGGCGGCCTCGAGAACGATCGACACGGGCTCTCCCTCCCGGAGGTCGGTCTCGACTCTTCCGACGGTCGCGAGGCGAACGGGTGCGACGTTCAGCGCCTCCTGCCCGTCACGTCGGACGCTCCGGTCGTCGGGTGGGAACGCGGCGATCACGCTGACGTCGTCCTCGGGAGTCGCTCGCCGCTCGAGGTAGTTACAGATCGCTGCGGTCGTGTGTACGGAGTCAGTGCCGACGAGAAACTGCATACCGCTCCCTGCTCGGGGCGTTCCAAAGAAGCTGTCGGGCAGCTCTCGCGCCAACTGAAACGATTCACACACCGGTCGCACGGCGGCTGTGCGATCGGGTGCGTAGCGTTTCGGCGGCTACGCTAGCTGACGATCGCTCGCAGCGCGAACAGGACGTTCTCCTTGCGCTCACGGAGGCGCCGATAGAAGTAGGACATCCACCTGTCGCCGTAGGGGATGTACTGGTAGACCGTCACGTCGTCACTCGCCAGTTCGTACTGGGCTTCGGTCCGGACGCCCATCAGCATCTGCACCTCGTACGGCGTTCCGTGCGTTCGATGAAGCTGTCGGACGTGTGCGATCATGGCCGGATCGTGGCTGCCGATCGCGATCCCGTCCTCGAACTGTTCGAACATGTACTCGAGGTGCTCGCGGTAGACCTCGTCGACGCGTTCTTTCTCCGTGTAGGCGACGTCCGCCGGTTCGTCGTACGCACCCTTGACGAGTCGAACCTTTCCCGGAACGTCGGCGAGACGCTCCAAGTCCTCGCGAGTTCGTTTGAGGTTCGCCTGCACGCAGAGCCCCATTCCGCCGTCGGACCATCGGTCCGACGAGGATCGCGTTCCGTCGGAACGCTCACCGCCGTCGTGACGGCGGGCGAGCGACTCGAAGACGTCGAGCGTGACGTCGGTCGTCGTGTGATCTTCCATATCGACCCAGACGAAGACGCCGCGTTCGGCGCCGCGGTCGGCGATCTTCGTGAGGTTCGCTTCGAACTCCTCGTCGCCCATATCGAGGCCGATCTGGGACGGTTTCACCGAGACGCAGGCGTCGACGTCCGTCGCAGCGATCTCGTCGATCAGTTCGATGTACGCGTTCGTGTCCGAAATGGCGCTGGCGGGATCGTGGTAGTGTTCGCCGAGAAGGTTGAGAATGCCCGAGACGTTCCGTCGGTTGAGTACCGCAACGTGGTCGAGCGCTCCGCCGGCTGTTTCGCCGGCGACGAACTTGCTCGCGACTGGCGGAATCATCTACCGAAAGCGTGTGAGACGAGGCCCATAAACCGCCACCCGACCAATCTTCTCATCCCGAATGCAACTGGATTAAAACCGGCCCGCACAGGCGAGGACGATCACGTCGCTCGAGTCGGCGCCCACCCTCGATAGCTCACAGCGAGTCGACGTCGTCGTCCGGATTGAGCAGTTTCGCCTCGGCTTTCCGGAGGTGCTCGAGGAGCGTCGTCTTCGCGAGACCGGCCTGGTCGGCGAGTTCCCGGGTCGTGATCTCGCGGGGCCACGCGTAGTAGTCGTGCTCGCAGGCGAGTTCGTAGATCTCGCGCTGACGCTCCGAGAGCGTGTCGACCCGTCGCGGGATGTCCGCGGATCGGGACTCGTGCGAGTAGATCTTGGTCACGCTGATCTCCGCGCCGTACTCCGTTCGTATCGCCTCGAGGCGCTCGTTGAGCGCGTCTCGATCGGTTTCGTCGACGAACACCGACCAGTACTCCAGTCCGTCGCGAATCCGGACGGGAGCGTCCTGGAGGAATCCCTGGGAGACGAGGCCGTCGCTGATCGTGTTCCGCGGCTCGTACTCGACGAACAGTTCCTTCGTCGTGTTCCCCGGCGTCGGCCCGCGGTGTTCGAACTCGTACCGTCGCTGCATCTCGGCGACCGACGACGTTAGCTCCGACTCCCGAGTCGCCTCGATGAGCGCGTCGACCGACTCGAACGAATCACCGTAGACGGTGAAGTGGCCCTTGACCTTCCCGTCGGCCGCGTTGAACACCGTGTGTGCGATCAGGCCCGCGTCCGTCTTCTCGGTCGTCTCGAGCGTCCAGCAGTCCGGGTGCCAGACCTCGAGGGTGAGGCGCGCACCGCGGGGAACGTGTCCCTCGAACGCGGAAGCATCTGGATCTGAGTCCATCTGCCACTGTAGGGGTGTCGAACGCGGATAAAGGTAGCCAAACCGACCATGGGAGGGGGCCAATACAGAGGGGTGGGATACCACCTGCGAGTATGAGTCAGCAGACAGGGACGCAGACGCATCGACACTACATCGCCGGCGAGTGGATCGACGGCACCGGCTCCGAGACGTTCGAGAGCGAGAACCCGGCGACGGGAGAGACCCTCGCGGAGTTCCACCGCGGAACGGCCGACGACGTCGACGCCGCCCTCGAGGCCGCCGAGGACGCCTACGACGAGTGGCGCGAACTCTCCTACATCGACCGCGCCGAGTACCTCTGGGACATCTACCACGAACTGCGCGAACGAACCGACGAACTCGGGGAGATCGTGACCAGGGAGTGCGGCAAGGAGATCTCGGAGGGGAAAGCCGACGTCATCGAGGCCTACCACATGGTCGAGTGGGCCGCGGCGAACGCCCGCCACCCCCACGGCGACGTGATCCCGAGCGAGATCCCCTCGAAAGACGCCTACATGCGCCGGAAACCTCGCGGCGTCATCGGCTGCGTCACCCCCTGGAACTTCCCGGTCGCGATCCCGTTCTGGCACATGGCCGTCGCGCTCGTCGAGGGCAACACGGTCGTCTGGAAGCCCGCCGAGCAGACGCCGTGGTGCGGCCAGATCATCGCCGAAATGTTCGAGGACGCCGGCGTTCCCGAGGGCGTCTTCAACATGGTCCAGGGCTTCGGCGACGCCGGCGCGGCGATCACCGACGACGAGCGCGTCGACACCGTCCTCTTTACCGGATCGGCGGAGGTCGGTCACGAGATCGCGAGCAAGGTCGGCGGCGAACCCGGCAAGCTCGCGGCCTGCGAGATGGGCGGCAAAAACGGGGTCATCGTCGCGGACGACGCCGACCTCGACACCGCCGTTCACTCCGCGGTCATGTCCAGCTTCAAGACGACCGGCCAGCGCTGCGTCTCGAGCGAGCGCCTGATCGTCCACGAGGACGTCTACGACGAGTTCAAAGAGCGCTTCGTCGAGGTCGCCGAGAACGTCGCGGTCGGCGATCCCCTGGAAGAGGACACGTTCATGGGGCCGGCCATCGAGGCCGAGCACGTCGAGAAGATTCACAAACACAACGAACTCGCCCGCGAGGAGGGAGCCGAGGTGCTGGTCGACCGCGCGGAACTCGACGAGAGCGAGATCCCGGAGGGTCACGACGAGGGCCACTGGGTCGGGCCGTTCGTCTACGAGACCGAGTACGACTCCGACCTGCGCTGTCTCCAGGAGGAGTGTTTCGGTCCCCACGTCGCCCTGATCGAGTACTCGGGCGAGATGGATCGGGCGCTCGAGATCCACAACGACACGAACTACGGACTCGCCGGTGCGATCATCTCCGAGGACTACCGTAAGATCCACCAGTTCCGCGACGACGCGGAGGTCGGACTCGCGTACGCGAACCTGCCGTGTATCGGCGCGGAGGTCCACCTGCCCTTCGGCGGCGTCAAGAAGTCCGGTAACGGCTACCCGAGCGCTCGCGAGGTCATCGAAGCCGTCACCGAGCGCACCGCGTTCACGCTCAACAACTCCGACGACATCGAGATGGCCCAGGGCCTCTCGGCCGACATCACGACCCAGAACGACTGAAGGACTCGACGCGCCGACCGTTCCATAGCATCCGATTCGGCTCCGTTGAAACCCGCTATTCTGAAAAAAGACCGTCGCTGCGGAGCTTCGTCCCACAGAAGCGGGGAACCGGTTGCACTATTGGTGGATCCTCGACTCGGACCTATTTCGGATAGCTGTCACGAAATCACCGTTCAGTTCGCCTCTCTACCTAACAGCTGTTTCAGTCACGAACTGCTCCGGAGAGGAGGATTCTAACAGTCCCTCCGCCTTCGTTTTCCGTTCCCTTCCGTCCGACTACCTGAACTACCGTCGAACGACCGAACGCGGCGGCGCTGATCCGTTCAGTCGCCCCCGGTCGCGGTCGAAAGCGAAAAGCTGGCCAGGTCGTCGCGCTCGTCCCTGAGGAACGTGTGCTGGCCGGTGATGTGAGCGGAGCCGGTCACCTCGGGCGTCGTTATCGTGATCCCCTTCCGCGAGGTGGCCTCGAGGAGCCGTCCCGAGAACCGCGTGCCGATGATGCTCTCGTATCGATACGGTTCTTCGACCGCTAGCTCGCCCTCGTGGTGGAGCAGCGTCATCTTGGCGCAGGTGCCCGTGCCGCAGGGGGACCGATCCACCTGGCCGTCGCCGAAGACGACGACGTTCCGATCCGCGTCCTCGCCGCGCTCGTAGCACTCGACGATCGACACCTCGTCTCGCTCGCCCGTAAACGGGTGCGTGATCTCGAGCCTGTCGTTGACGGCGCGGCGGACGGCGAGTCCGAGTTCGACGAATTCGTCGGCGCGTTCGGGCTCGACCGCCACCCCGATCCCGTCGGTGTCGACCAGCGCGAACGCGTTGCCGGCGAAGACGACGTCGACGGGGATCGAGCGGACCGCCCCGTCGTACTCGACCGAGACCGTCACGGCGTCGTAAACGAAGGAGTCGACGTTCTCGATCGCGACCCGTCCGATGCGTCCGTCGACCATCGTCGGGTGAGTGCGAACGAGGCCAGCCGGCGTTTCGACGATCACCGTCTCGCGGTGTGCGAGCTGCCCGGTTTCGATCAGCGCCGTCACGGCGCCGATGGTTCCGTGCCCGCACATGTCGAGGTAGCCGCGACTGTCCATGAAGAACAGTCCGACGTCGGCCTCGTCGGCTCGAGGCTCGGCCGGGACGGCGCCGAACATGTCGTCGTGACCGCGCGGTTCGCACATCAGTAGCTCGCGCAGCCAGTCGTGGCTCTCGGCGAACCGGTCGCGCTGGTCGGCGACGCTGCCGCCGCGAATCTGTGATCTGTCGACGCCGCTCGTGACGATACGAGTTGGTTCGCCCGCCGTGTGGGTATCGAGCGTTTCGATGAGTGTGTTGGTCTGCATGATCGAACTCCGGAGGAGTGGTTACAGCCGATCGAGCGATTCGATTTCCTCTCGACTCCAGTCGTAGAAGTGTCGATCGGTTTCCTCGAGGACGTCGACGCACTCGTTGTGCTGGTGCCGAGCTTGATCGGCCAGCGGATCGTTCGGGTTGTTCTCGATCCACTCGCGCAGCTCCGCGAGCGCCGCCGGAGAGTACGTATCCATTCGATCCTGCTGATCCAGGATTTCGACTTTCCGTCCTTCCTGTCGAAGGGTTCGGACGAGCGCCCAGCCGGCGATACCCCAGAACGTCACCAGCGTGAACGCAAGCATTGCGAGGACGTCGACTGACACCGCCATTAGTCGTCACCTCCCGGAGCGGCCGCCGCTCCGGAATCGGCGTTCGTTTGATCCCGATCCACGACGGACATGATCGCGTAGCTGATAATCGGGAACGTAACGAGGATGACTGCACCGCCGATCATTTCGGGAGAGCCGAACTCGTCGTAGGCGTAGTAGCCCATGATGAAAATCATTACAGCGGGAATGATGTACTTGATGACCGGATTCCACCAGCTACCGATATAAATGCCGGCGTTCCGATTAACCGCGAGCAATCGGAGCCGATCGGGACTCAATATCCAACCGATAGCAGTGATAATCGACAGTGTCGCGAGCGGCAGCGCCCAGCTGCCGATAATGAAATCGATGTAGTCGAGGATTTCAACGGAATAAGCACTCGGCAGGCCGAGCAGCCAGATAAGTCCGCAAACGCCGAGAACCGTCTGTGTGCGAGTGAATCGCGTTTCCTCGGAGACGGTCGTCACGCCGACTTCGGTGATAACCAGTCCCGACGTAAACGTCGCAAGAAAGAATCCGATGAAAAACACGATCGCAACGAGTCCTCCCAGCGGAATCTCGGGGAAGACCTGCACGAGCGAGACGAACGTGAGCCCGGCGCCTGCGTCCGGTTCGACCCCGTCGACTGCGAAAACGACCGGGAAAATCGCGAGCGCTGCAAGGATACCGACGCTCGAGTCACCGACTGCAGTGAAGAGACCGCCCCCGAGCGGGGCATCGTCGTACTCCCGGAGGTAGCTGCCGACGGTCAGGGCGATCCCCCAGCCGAGTCCCGTCGAGAACAGCGCCTGCCCGAGCGCCGCGATCCAGGTACTGCTGTAGGTGAGGTACGTCCAGTCGACGGTAAACGCAAACGCGATCCCATCGGCGGCACCGGGAAGCGTGAGCCCGCGGATCATCACGACCACCAGCGAAACCACCAGTGCCGGCACGGCGTACACGACGATCCGCTCGAGCCCTCGTCGGATCCCGAGCAGGAGAATGCCGGCGATACTTCCCATTACGAGCGTGTGCAGCCCGATCATGAGACTCGAGTTCGCGAAGAGCTCGTTCATGAAGGCTTCGGCTTGGAAGCCGGATGCCGTGAACGTAAACAACAGCGAGTGGACGGCGTAGTACAGCGTCCACCCGATCACGGGGGCGTAGTACGACATGAGGGCGATGTTTACTAACAGGACTACGACGCCGAACCCGGCCAGTCCCCCCGGACCGACGATATCACGGAACGCGCCGATGACTCCCTTGTTCGTGTACCGGCCCAACGCCACTTCCGCCATCAGTCCGGGTGCTGCGAGGACAAACAATAGCGAGGCGAAAGCGAGAACGAACGCACCGCCTCCGTTCTCCCCCATGATGTATGGAAATCGCCAGATGTTTCCAGCACCGATCATCCCGCCAACCATCGCCATCAAAAATCCGAACCGAGTCCCCCACTCCGATCGGGCTGTCTTTGCCTCTGAGTCTGCCATAATTGATCCTATCAAACTTCCGGGAGCGAACCCATCTATATGTGGTGTCGTCCATGGTCGGGTGCGTCGAGCGGCCATCGACCGGCGTTTCCCTCATACTGGCATCGACCATCCAACAGCGCACGTTTCGAACGACCAGAAGATCCCTCGTCTGCGTCGGACTCTGACCGAGGTAACGGGCTCTCCGCGACCGCACTTGATATGTTAGCTGTTGACAAATACACGATATCCGGGATCGGAACGGTCCCGGTCGGCCGGGTCGAAACCGGACGGATGCAGAACGGGGACAGCGTCTCGTTCCAGCCGTCGGGCGTCGGTGGCGAAGTGAAGACGATCGAGATGCACCACGAGGAAGTGCCGAAGGCCGGACCCGACGACAACGTCGGGCTCAACGTCCGCGGCGTCGGCGAGGACGACATCCGTCGCGGCGACGTCTGTGGTCCCGCGGACGATCCGCCAAGCGTCGCCGAGACGTTCCAGGCGCAGGTCGTCGTCATGCAGCACCCCTCGGACATCACCGCCGACTACACCTATAGTAGCCACTGAAAGTCAATGCACACCCGACCGCACGACGGGTGCGCGGTTCTCGCTTGCTTCGCTCCGAACCGCGGACAGTGCGATCGGTGTGTGAATCGTTTCAGTTGTTACTATAGCGTTCCACGCCCACACCGCACAGGTCGCCGGGACGATCGAGTCTCTCGACGGGAAGGTGGATCCGGAAAGTGGCGAGGTCGCCGAGGAGGATCCCGACTTCATCCAGGCCGGAGACGCAGCCGTCGTAACCGTCCGCCCACAGAAGCCGCTCAGCATCGAGCCGTCCGGCGAGATTCCCGAACCCGGAAGCTTCGCGATCCGCGACAGGGGGAAGACCGTCGCCGCCGGCAAGGTCCTCACAGCCAACGAGAAGTAGCCCGAGGACGGCTCGCTCGAGCGAAGCGAGCACCGACGACCGTATTTTGTATGGCGCTATGCGATTTACCGAATGTAGTATCGTACTGTGGGACGGCGGAGCGGCCGCTCGAGACGGCCACTACTGCCGGCCGCACGCAGTGTCCATCCCGAGTTCGGTACGAACGCGGTCTCGAGTCGCGACTACGATTGGTAATCGAATACCGGTTCGACGCGCGTTTTGAGAGCTGCCGCCGAATGCGCAGCTCAACCCGATTGAAGCCGACGACGACCACGATTGTGGCAGGTATCGCTACCGCTCTCCGGTGATCCGGCTGTGTCGACGGAAGAAGAACGATCGGTGGCGAACTGTAGTCGAGATACGAAACTGGACCGGTTCGCCAGCCGAATGTTTGCTCTCGAACCGGTTTGGGTGGGTTGCTTGTTCCGAAGTGCGGCTGAACGGCTCTGTCGAACCTCTCTGTTGTTGAGACGGATTCACCAATTGTGTTACGTACAGGTGAAGGCGTTACCGCTGCGGTCGAGCCACGAGTGCTGCACCCGCGAGCGATCGACGGGAGCGAGCGGCCTTTTTAGCGTAGATTTTTCGAGGAGAGGTGAGCGAGCAACGCGAGCGAACCCGACGAGAAACAGGTACTTCCGCACTCTCTACGTAACAGCTGTTTCAGACAAAACTATGTCTGGAGAACTGGATTTCAACGAGGCCAGAAGGACGAGCTTCGTTTCAGATCAACGGATCCCACTCCCTCGCGATCCGGTTGCTCGAGCGTTCCACCCCGGTTGAAACCGTCGACGATCCCGCTCGAGCGGGCAATCGATGCCGGTCCCCGGCGATCCGGTCGACTCGAGGAGGTGGAACGAGCGGTGTCGAACCGCAAGTTGCGGAACGAAGCTGCGATCCGACTCAGTTACTCGGCTCTCCTTCGATTTGATGCGATCGTTTCCCGTTTCGAAGCCGGATCGAACGAGAACCTGCGCCGAGCGGCGCTTCTTCGGTTCTTTGGCGGCAACTGGCGCTCGATCGAGAAGCGTTTCGTTCGGAACGCCGTCATAAACTCCATACCGGTATACCGAATGCTAGCTGCGCTTCCCCCATAAGCGAACCGCGAGAGAAACCCCGAGACGCTCGAATAGCGGGTGCAATCACGAGTAGCGGGAATCGTCGGCGTACAGTTATTTTGCCACGTACCGTACCTCGAGTATGGGCAGCGATCGTGCCGACGGCGGCTACAGCCTCACGGAGATCTTCGCCATCAAGTTCGTTCTGGCGGACGTCGTCATCATCGCGGCACTGCTCTTCGCCGGCCCGATCTACGCCGTCGCGATAACCGCCTTGCTCGTGGTGAGCGTCTTTCTCGTGTGGTATCTCACACAGCGGGTCGGATCGACCGACGACAGCGACGAAATCCGCAGTGAACGGGAGGCGACCGACCCCGTGACGACGCTTCAGGAACGATACGCAGCCGGCGACCTCACGGAAACGGAGTTCGAGGCGAAACTCGAGCAACTGATCGACGCTAACGAGCGGGCCGAACGGGCGGGCGTGGAGACGGAGGAGCTCTCGCTCGAGCGGTGACGGTGCGACATCGGATCGGCCGTTCGACCGATCGGTCGATCCGGCGGTAGCCAGATTTAGGGTGACACGGCGGTAGCATTCGAACGAGATGAACGCCGGCGACGATCACACGATGGGTTCGACGGGCCGCCTCGAGCGACGGCGTTTTCGCGTCGCTCGCTCGCGTCGTCGACCGACGGTGGCGGCGCCGGAGTCGACCGCCGAGGTGGTCGCGTCGTGACCGAGGTCGCGATCACGGACGCGGTCGATACCTACCTTCAGCGGAAAGCCGTCGGCGACCCCGACGGCCCCGGAGCGGGGACCTACGCGGCGAACGCCGAGTCGATCCTCCGGCGGTGGGCCGAGTGGCTCGAGGACGAACACGGAACCCGGTCGCTGTTCGCAGTCGAAACCGACCACATGCGGTCGTACGCCGAGGAGCTTCGGGAACGAACCGATCGAGGCGCGTACACCGCCTCGACGGCCGGCACCTACTACGCCGTCGTCCGGGCGTTTCTCTCGTGGTGCGTTCGCGGCGGAATCCTCGAGACGAATCCGGCGGCGGTCGAGACGGCCGAAAGCGCACTGCCGACGGCGACGAATCGCGACGAACGCGAGGGGTGGACCGCCGACCGGCGCCGCGAACTCGAGGGCTACGTCCGCGAGCGCGCGCTCGAATCCTCGGGCGAGGCGTTCGATCGGAACGAGCGCCGTACCAGACTGCGGGAGTACGCTCTGGTCGCGTTGCTGGCCCACTCGGACGTCCGCGGCGCCGAACTGTTCCGAGTCCCCGAGGACGACCGGCGGACGGGCGCGACCTGGGACGACGTCGACTTCTACACGGGGACGATCCGCGTGCTCGGCAGGTCCCAGCGCCTCGAGGACGTGCTGCTCGGCGCAGCGGCCCGAACGCCCTTGCGTCGATATCGGGTGGTTCTCGACCCGCCGTCGAACGACTGGCCGCTGTTTCCGACCCGACACGCGCCGTCGATCGCCCGTCGCGTCAGAACGGTTCTGAAAGAACGAGGCCACGACGAGGACGAGATCGAGACGCTGCTGTCGGATGCGACGGCCAGCGAGGTCGCCCGCGAGCGAGCGATCGCACCGCCCGCGATCACGGCCGAGGGTGCCAGATCGGTCCTGCGACGACTCTGCGAGGAGGCCGGCGTCGACGTCGACGGTGACTACCTGACGCCGCGTGGCGTTCGCGGCGACCAGGTGATCGGGTACAGGCGCGAGGCCTCGAGTGCCAGCCCGGCGCTTCGCGCGTCGGTTCTCGAGCAATCGATCGCCGTTCCGGAACGCCGGCCGGTGTTCGAGACGATCGACTCGGTCGACTCGAGCGTGCAGGACGACACGGAATCGAGCTGAAGGGGTCCGGAAGTTTCCGGACGGGACGGACTGTTCTCTCGGTCTCGAGATCGAGGATAGACGAGGAGAGAAACCGCGACCGTCGACGCCGTCAGGAGACGAGCAGCCACAGCACGATCGTGAGGATGATCGTGAGCAACAGGACGGTGAGTCCGACGCTCGCGCGGAGGTGGATCGTCGACGGACGACCGCCGTCGGCGGGCCGGTGTTCCTCGACGTCGACGACCCAGTTGGGAAGCCGACGAGCCGTCGCGTCGACCGCGAGTGCCGGGTTGTTCCCGATCCAGTAACAGCTCGTAACGAAGTTGACGACGGCGTTGTCGACGGCGGCGTAGAGGTCGGTGATCGCGAGCATCGACGTTCGGCCGAGGTGGTACGTCAGGGGAGCCACCACCGTCGCCGGATCGGAGAAGTCGAGCTTCGAGAGCGGCTTGCGGATGATCGCGAACCCGACGAGAGAAACGACCAGCAGGCCCGCGCTCTCGGTCAGGTGACCCGTACTGTACGGGTGGAGGTGGCTCTCACCGCCGGGGTACTCGAACGCCGTCCCCTCGATTCCGGGCAGGAAGTCGACGAATCCCTGCCACCAGACGCCGAGGAGGAGACACGCGCCGCCGACGGTAAGCATGGCGATCGTCTGTCCGGTGTTGGCGTCCGCCACCTCGAGGTCGCTCTCGCCGTGGAGGAACGCGTAGTAGCCGAGTTTGATGAACGAGAGGAACGTTCCGATCGCGCCGAGCAGCAGCAGGTAGTACACCGGTTCGTACTCGGGCGCGCCGTAGTAGCCGGGATCAGCGGCGTCGAGGATCATTCCCTTGCTGATGAACCCGTTAAAGCCGGGAACGGCGGTGATCGAGAGCGCCCCGAGAGCGAACCCGGCCGCGGTGAGCGGCATCTCGCGCCACAGCCCGCCGAGTTCGTACAGGTCCTCCTCGCCGGTTCGGTAGATGATGACGCCGACGGCCATGAACAGCAGGCTCTTGTACAGAATGTTGTTGAACAGGTGCCCCATCGCGCCGGCGGCTGCGAGCGTGCTCCCGATCCCGATCCCGGCGACCATGTAGCCGACCTGAGCCTGGATGTGATACGACAGCAGGGCTCGCATGTCGTGCTGAAGCAGTGCGAAGCCCGCCCCGTAGACGGCCATCAGCCCGCCCATGTAGGCGAGGACGAGTTCTCCGTCCGGGAACGCCCGGTAGAGGACGTACGCGCTCGTCTTCGTCGTGAACACCGAGAGGAACACCGACGCGGTGATGTGCGGGCGCGGGTAGGTGTCCGGGAGCCACGTGTGCAAGCCGATGAACGCGCAGTTGACGCCGATCCCGAGGGCGGCCAGCATCGAGGGCAGGCCGACCGCGATCCCGGTCGCTCCCTCACCGTAAACGAACGAACCGACCTGAACGTAGTGGGCGACGACGGCGAAGAGGACGAGTGTCCCTCCGATACCGTGAGCGATGGCGTATCGGAACCCCGCCCGGACGGCGTCACCGCCGTGGTGCCACACCAGGACCGTGCTCGTGAGCGCCATGATTTCCCAGACGAACACGAGCGAGAGCCAGTCGCCCGCGAACACCGCTGCGATACATGACGCCATGTACGTCAACGCGATCGCTAGCATTCGATCGCTGGCGTCGGTCGAGTAGGCGTACAGGACGGCGAAGGTGCCGAGAAAGCCGAGGCCCGCGCCCACCAGTCGACTGAAGTCGTCGACGAGGAACGGCTGCACGTCCGAGAATCCGAGGAACGTGACGGTGAGGTGCGAGCCCTCGGGGACGAACAGCGAGACTATCAACACTCCGAGCAGGCTGAGAGCGCTCGCGGCGAAGCCGATCGTCCGCGGAAGGACGAGCACGAGCACCGCCGCGGCGAGTACCAGGGCCGGAGGATACGCTGCGGTCAGGACGTCCGCACCCGTCATAAGATGGTCACCCCCGTGACTTCCTCGACGATATAATTGGCGAGTTCGAGAAAGACTGCGGCGTCCGGAACGACGCCGAGGACAACCGCACCCGTAGCGATCACTGCAATCGGTACGAGCATGAGCCACGTGCTTTCGTCGAACGGCGAATGCCGTTCCCAGCCGCCGGTCGGCGGGCCGCCCGTGTGGTGATCGTCGCGGTCGCCGTGGTGATCGACCCGACGGACCGCCGCGTCGTTTCGCACCGCCTCGTCGGAGACCGTGTGATCGCTGGGATACTTGTCGACGGCGTACTCGTACCTCTCGCCGTCGCGGTCCTCGTTCCCGTTCTCGTCTCCGCGCTCGGATTCGCCGCCGTCCGTGGCAACGTGCGCTTCGTCCGCGTCTGCGGCCTGACCTCGCCGTTCACCGCCGAGCGGGAACTCGAGAAGCGGTTTCGCGTCGTAGCGCTCCTCGCTCTCGAAGAAGGCCGTGTAGACGACCGGCCAGAGGTAGGCGATGTTGAGAATTCCGGAGAGGATCAACGCCGAGGCGAAGATCCAGTAGCCGCCGCCGACCGAACCGGCACCGATCAGCATGTAGAACTTGCTGACGAAGCCGGCGATCAGCGGCATTCCGGCCATCCCGGCGGCGCCGATGGCGAAGGCGGACATCGTCAGCGGCATCCGCTTGCCGATGCCGGCCATCTCGCTGACGTAGTCGGTGTGGGTCTCGACGTGAACGGCTCCCGCACAGAAGAACAGGGTGAGCTTCCCGAACGCGTGGGCGGGGATGTGGAACAGCGCCCCGAGGATCGCGTACGGATGCAGCATCGAGAGTCCGAGCACGATGTACGACAGTTGCGCCGTCGTCGAGAACGCGAGCCGGCGCTTGAGGTGGTCCTTTCGCATCGCGATGATGCTGGCTGCAGTCAACGTAAAGGCGGCCAGGATGGCGACCGGGACGTTCAGCCCGACTTCTCCGATACCCGGCACGGAAAGCGGAAGGTCGCGGATGAGTCCCGGGCCGTAGACCTCGAGGATGACTCGAGCGACGCCGAACGCGCCGGACTTGACGACTGCGACTGCGTGCAGCAGCCCCGAAACGGGGGTCGGCGCGACCATCGCGTCCGCGAGCCAGGAGTGCAAGGGCATCACCGCGGCCTTGACGCCGAAACCGGCGATCAGCAGGTAGAACGCGGCCTGCGCGAACGCCGGATCGGCCTGTGCTGCCTCGGCGAGAATCTCGATGCCGCCGGACTCGAACGCGACCGTCGGATCGCCGGCCTGCTGGGTGAGCCAGTAGACCAGCACCGTCCCGGCGAGCAGGAAGACGCCGCCGCCGAAGAACGTGTACGTGAGGTACTTCCGGCCGGCGATGCGGGCCTCGTCGTCCTCGTTGTGGGCGACCAGCGGGTAAGTGACGAGCGACAGGAGTTCGTAGAAGATGAAGATCGTCACCAGATTCCCGGCGAAGGCGATGCCGATCGCCGTCGACAGACTCGCCGCGAAGGAGGCGAAAAATCGAGTCTGTGCGTGCTCGTCGAGCCCGCGCATGTAGCCCGCGGCGTAGAACGAGGTGAAGATCCAGAGGAAGCTGGCGAGCATCGCGAACAGCATGCCGAGCGGATCGGCGCGGAGTACGAAGTCGATCCCGGCGAGCAACTCGACGCCGAGGGACTCGTTCAGGCTCCAGTAGTAAACGGTGCCGTCCATCACGCCGGGCAGCATGCTGGCGACGATGCCGAACTTTGTCAGTGCGGCAAGCACCGACCAGCCCTCGCGGACGTTCGGATAGCGATACGACGCGATAATCAGAACCATCGCAACCGCCGAGACGAGGACGGCGGCGAGCGGCAGTACGGACGGATCAGTCATCTAGTTGAACACCTCCGAAGTAAACGGCTCGAGCCACTCGTAGAACGCACCGCCGGCGAACCCGAGCAGGACGGCGGCGACGACGATTCCGACGAGCAGGACGAGCATTCCGAGCGAGACCGCGTCGGGCGATCCCCGTTCCATTCGATCGCTGCCGGTCAGAAGCCCTCCATCGGTTGCAACACCGGGCGGATGGGCCGATTCGACCGGCGTCGCCGGCGTGAAGTACATCTTCTCGAGCAGCCTGGCGGCGTACGCCAGCGTGAGCATTGTGCTGAGGAAGATCACGCCCGCGATCGGCCACAGCTCGGCCTCGATCGCTCCGACGGCGATGTACCACTTACCGACGAAGCCGGCGGAGGGTGGAATGCCGATCAAGGCGACCAGTAAGACGGCCGTCGAACCGGCGGCGAGGGGCCTGTTCTCGGCGAGGCCGGCGTATTCGTCGACGGATCGGGCGCCGTAGCTGAGTGCGATCACTGCGGCGGCGACGAACAGGCCGGCCTTCATAACGCCGTGGCCGATCAGGTGGATCACCGCGCCGACCAGCGCCGTCTCGGTAAGCGAACCGTAGGCGGCGATGACGAGGCCGAACTGGGAGACCGACGAGTAGGCGAACATCCGCTTGACGTCCTGCTGGACGACCGCGAGCGTGCTCCCCGCGAGCACGCTGACGGCGCCGACGGTGACGACGATCTCCTGCAGGTACGGCGTCGTCGCCATGAACTCGACGCCGAAGACGGTGAACATCACGCGGCCGAGCGCGTACGCGTAGACGGTCGAGACCAGCGCTGCGATCAGCGGCGTGATCCCGTCGGGAGCGTGCTGGTAGGCGTCGGGCTGCCAGGCGTGCAGCGGCCACTGGGCGACCTTGAGCGCGAAGCCGACGAAGACGAACGCGAAGGCCGCGCGCAGCAGCGTCAGGTCGCTGCCGCCCTCGTCCGCGATCTGCGGAATCGCCTCGCCGAGAACCTCCATGTTTAGCGCGCCGGTCGCCATGAACAGGAAGCCGACGCCGATCAGGTACAGCGACGCGCCGACGGTCCCGAGGATGAGGTACTTCAGCGCCGCGACCGCGGATTCGGGGCCGTCGCCGCTCGAGATCATCGCGTACGTCGCCAGGCCGACGATCTCGAGGAAGACGAACATGTTGAAGACGTCGCCGGTCATCAAGATCCCGAGCAGGCCGCCGACCAGCAGCAGGTAACCGGTATAGAAGGCGTTCCCGCGCGGGCCGCCAGCGCGCGTGTACGCGAGCAGGCTCGCAGCGATCACGGTCACGAGCAGCGCGATCAGCGTCGAGAACGGATCGGCGACGAGTTCGATGCCGATCCCCTGCGGTTCGTTCCAGCCTCCGAGTACGTGGGTGATCTGTGCGTCGTCAGCGGTGCGAACGGCGCTCGCGAGGTAGGCCGTCGCGGCGAACAGGCCGACCGTCGTCAGCGCGGCGACCGACCAGCCGGTCCGGTCGAACCACAGACCGAGCGCGATCGGGACGACGGCTGCGAGGATCGGCATCGCGATCAGCAGGGGAGGGAGGAGTTCGGCGTTACTCATCGGCGCGCACCTCCCTGAGAGTGTCCTCGCGGAGCGTTCCGTACTCCGCGTGAATGCGGACGATCAGCGCGAGCCCGACAGCCGTAAGCGCGATTCCGACGACGATGGCAGTCAGGACGATCACCTGCGGGAGCGGACTGGCGACCGATTCGCCTCCCTCCGCGGGGACGATCGGCGCGGAGCCGCCCTCGACGTAGGCGATCGCGACGAAAAAGAGGAAGATCGCGGTCTGGAAGAGGTTGACGCCGATCAGCTTCTTCACGAGGTTCTGATTGGCGATCATCATGTACATTCCGAGCCCCATCAGGATGAACATCAGGGCGTAAGCGTATCGCGTCGCCAGGATCTCGAGGGTCCACTCAATCATCGTCGCTCACCTCGCGTCGACCCGAGCTGCGGCTGGTCGGAGTGAAACCCGACGCCGTCGCGAAGAACAGCGTCATGATGACGCCGGCGACGATCAGCGCGACGCCGCCGACCTCGATCGCCTCCATCCCCCAGTAGTGAGCGATGCCGAAGGTGTCGACGAACGCATCGTACTCGAGGAAGTTCCCGCCGAGCGCGACGGCGGCGAGACCGGTCCCGATGAAGATCGTAACGCCGCCGGTGACGAGTCCGACGACGAACGAGTTTTTCACCCACTTTCGGGTCGGTTCGATCCCGAACGCGAAGGCGATCATGAGCACGGTGACGCCGATAATGGTGCCACCCTGGAAGCTCCCGCCCGGGGTGTCGGTGCCGTGGAGGCTCAGGAACATTCCGTACGTCAGCGTAAACGGTGCGATGATCCTGACGGCGGTCATGATCACCTGGCTTTCCGTGTAGGTATCGTCGTGTGATTCGGATCGGGACATCACACGAACACCTCCCGTTTCAGTACGAGCAGTACGGCGACGCCGGCCGCGAAGACGACGACCGCCTCGCCAAAGGTGTCGAACCCACGGTAGGAGGCGAGCACTGCGCTCACGGCGTTGTGGGCGTGGGTGTCGTCGTACGCTTCCTGAACGTAGTAGGCCGACGGCGTGTCGGTGAGGACTCCCCCGCCCCAGATCGGCGCGTCTTCGGCCCCGATGGCGTACATATCGGGAAGCAGCGTTGCGAGCACGAGCACGAACGCACCGACGACGATCACTGCCGGGACGTTGATCCGCTCGAAAATCTCGTCCGTGGGCGGACGGGTTGTTCGCGCGATCGTCAATAGCAGAAGGATCGTCGTCACGCCGGCGCCGATCGCGGCTTCGGTCATCGCGACGTCGGGTGCGAGCAGGTACGTGTAGAGGATCGCCATTCCGAGGCTGTAGGCCGCGAAGACGATGATCGCCGACAGGACGTCGCGGAACAGCGCCGTCGCGATCGCTGCTAAGAGGATGAACACGACGAGCGTATAGGCGATCGCGCTCATCGCGATTCACCCTCCTCGTCGGCGTCGCTCGTCCAGGGATCGATACCGGTCTCCGCGGCGGAGCGGGCGATCGCGTGGGCCGCGGTCGGATTCGTGATGAACACGAAGAACAGCAACAGCACGGTGTAGACGGTCGCGTTCTGCCAACCGAGCGCCAGCGCGACGGCGGCGAGCGCGAGCCCCGCTCCCAGCGTGTCCGTCTGTGAGGCGGTGTGCGCACGCGAGTAAACGTCCGGCAGGCGGAGCACGCCTATCGCGGAGACGAACGTGAAGAACAGTCCGAAGGCAACCAGGATGACGATCGCCCAGAACCGAATCGACTCGATCACAGCACACCACCTCGCTCGACAGTGAACTTCGAGATGGCGATCGCCATCAGGAAGTTGAGCAGGGCGTAGATCAGGGCGACGTCGAGGAACCGCGGCTCGTCGAGTCCGGCAGCGAGCAGCGCGAGGATTACGACGGTGTTGGTCCCGAGGACGTTCACCGCGAGCAGCCGATCCTGAGTGGTCGGACCGGCGACGGCCCGGTAGAACATCACGATCGCGAGGACGACGAACAGCGCCGCTGCGGCGAGGAACACCTCCTCGAGCGTGACGCCGCTCGGAATCACGGGTCGTCACCTCTGACGATCTTCGCGTCGCCGCGCTCGCTCGGCGACGAGATCGCCGCCGACTCGCGACCGTGGAAGACGAACCGGACCGCCCGCTCGAGCGAGCCGTCGAAGAGGTCCTCACGCGCGCTCTCAATCAGCGTGTGGACGATCAGCCGCTGATCGTCGGCCCGAACGGTAAGCGTTCCCGGCGTGAGCGTGATGCTGTTGGCCAGGGCGAGCAGCGGCAGGCCGCTCCTGACGCGCGCGTTGACCCGCGTCAGTTTCGGATCGATCGGCATCGACGGCCGCAGGATGACGATCGAGATCGCGAGGTTCGCTTTGACGATCTCCCAGATCAGGTAGGGGACGTAGATCGCGAACCGGAGCGTCCGGAGCGGCGACTGGACGCGACCGAGCGGGAACGTGAACGTGATGTGAGCGAGCGAGACCGAGACGATCCCCGCGACTGCCGCACCGGTCACCAGGTCGAACCAGTAGGTCGGGTCGCCGAGCACGAGGTAGAACCCGTACGAGATCCAGAACATCGCGAACAGCCGGTCGAACCGCTGGGTTCCGTCGCCGATCAGCCGCTCGTGGCGCGCCGGCCGCTCGACCGGTGCCTCGTCGTACGGCAGGCCGGCGGCCTCGAGTTCGCGCTCCAGGGGGTGGAGCATTCCGGCCGACGCCCCGGGTTCGTACTCGGGATCGAGGACGACGCGGTCGATGTCGTGTTCCTCGGCGTACGCCGCGAACACCTCGGCGAAATCCCGCGGGCCGAAGAGGTACTCATCTCTCCCGAGAACGGCCGTTTCGACCGTTACCGACGAGGTACCGACGTCTTCCTCGACCCAGTTCTCCGCTTTCGAGAGCAGCGATCTGGCCTCGTCGATCTCGCTCTGTCCCTCCGGCATCTCCCTGTCGTTCGGTAACGCGACGATCAGATGACACTCGAGCGAGTCGGCGCGCTCGAGACTGGACCGGACCGCGTAGCCGACTGTCTGCCGGACGGTCACCGTCTCCGACAGCGGGACGAGTATCCGTTCAGCCGCCACGGCGTCTCCCTCCGAGTGACCGTCGTTGTACACTCATGTCTCTGGTTGTTAGTCGATTCAAGCGGTAGCCGTAGGAAAACGATTTCGTTATCCACCAGTCCGGCCCCACGTTCGACATCTCCCGCTCGCGCGTTGGATATCGTTACGTTCGATGCGTAGATCGGTACGATAACGTACGAGTGTTCGATTTCCGACCCCAGTAACGTGGTCCGACGCGTTCTCCGGGTCGGATACGACGGTTCGGTACGGAACCACAACTTTTACAATCTCACTTTCAGTAGTCAAAGTTGAATTTCATGGCGACGAGTGATACCGTCTCGGACCGAATCGAAAGCGCGTCCGCCGAACTGACGCCGATCCAGATCGCGACCGGCCTCGCGTTCGCCGCGGGGATCGCGTTTACGCTGGTCTTCCTGCAGGAACCGCTCGCTCACGACGCGATGCACAACTTCCGACACGCCGCGGGGATCACCTGCCACTAGACCGATGATCTACCAGTATCTCCGGCGGGGCGTCCTCGCGGGCGCCGTCACCGGCATCGCGTACGGGTTGTTCGTGGCGTTCGTCGCGAATCCGCTCGGCGAGTACCTCCACCACGCCCAGCGCGACCGCGGCCACGGGCACGATCACGCCCACGAACCCGCCCACGCAGTCTCGGAGACGATGACGGCGGTCGTAAGCACCGGAAGCGGCGTCCTCTGGGCGATCTTTCTCGGCGGCGTCTTCGCGCTCGCGCTGTACCTCCTCGAGCCGGCGCTGCCCGGTCGCGGAACCGGAAGCGCCTTCGTCCTCGCCGGCGCGGGATTCCTGACCGTTTCGGTGATCCCGTGGCTCGTGCTCCCGCCCGCGGCTCCGGGTGCCGAACAGCTGTACGGTATCGAGACTCGACTGGCGATCTACGTCGGTCTCGTCGCGTTCGGTGCCGCCGTTTCGGCCGCGGCGATCGTCGCGTACGACCGGGCGCCGCCGCGACATCGAAGCCTCGGAATCGTCGCTGCCGGAGTCCCGATCGTCGCGACCGCGATCGTCCTTCCGCCACTCACGCCGACGATCATCACGCATCCCGGATTGTCCGGCGAACTCGTCTCGGCGTACCAGGGAATGGTCGTCCTGAGCCAGGCGGCGGTCTGGGCGACGCTCGCGGCGACGTTCGGCTGGCTCCAGGGCCGAGAACGACCGTCGGAGACCGCCGGATCGAACGAACAGCTCGCGGCGAGCCCGCACCGATGAGACGGGAAACGGACCGACAGCGGGCGCGACTCGAGACGTGCGTCCTCGTCTGTACGAACGATCGCGACTCGGAGTACGCCTGCTGTGCCGACGTCGGAGCCGACGAGACGCTCGAGGCCGTCAAGTCGTGGCTCCGCGACCGAGGCGCGTTTTGGTCGCCGATCGGCGTCACGACGACCGGCTGTCTGGGTCTCTGCAGCGAGGACGGCGCGGCGATCGCGATCCAGCCGCGCGACGAGTGGTACGCCGACGTTGCCCCCGAAGACGTCCCCGAGTTGCTCGAACGGGAGTTCGGCCCGGACGCCGAGTCGATCGATCGGCGGGCGATCGACGCGAGCGAGTAGAACGGGCGGCTACCGACCACAAAAATTGATCGGGGGCGGTGTCGTCTTCACCGGTATGGCTGACACCTCCGACGCGGTCGTCCTCGAGGGAGCGCGCACACCGCACGGGACCCTTCTCGGATCGCTCGCCGACGTCGAACCGGTCGAACTGGGACGAACGGCGCTCGACGGTCTGCTCGAGCGAACCGACGTCTCCGGGAGGGACGTCGACTGGGTCGCCCTCGGAAACGCCATTCAGGCCGGCATCGGACAGGTGCCGGGCCGCCAGGCCGTCGTCGAGTCGTCGCTCCCGAACGAGACGCGGGTGACGACCGTGAACGAGGCCTCGGGATCGGGGCTGCGGGCGATCGCGCTGGCGGTCGACCGGATCGACGCGGGCCGCGCCGAGTTCGCGGTCGCCGGCGGCTTCGAGTCGATGACGAACGCGCCGTGGATCCTGCCGGACTACCGCACGGGTCGTCGATACGGCGACGCGACGCTGAAGGACTCGATGATCATGGACTCGCTGTGGGACGTCAATCTCGACGTTCACATGGGCGAGATCACGGAGGGACTCGTCGACCGCGAGGATATTTCTCGAGAGGCCCAGGACGAGTACGCCCTCGAGAGCCACCGGCGAGCGGCCGACGCCATCGAGTCGGGTGCGTTCGACGACGAGATCGTCCCCGTCGAAACGGGAGGAAAGACGGTCGACACCGACGAGGGGCCGCGCCCCGACTCGACGCTGTCGGACCTCGCTGAACTCCCCTCCTCTTTCCGCGGGGACGGGACGATAACCCCCGGGAACGCCTCGAAGCTCAGCGACGGCGCGGGAGCGGTGTTGCTCGCCGACGCGGACGCGGCCGCCGACCGCGGCCTCGAGCCGATAGCTGAACTCGCGGATTACGACATCGCTTACCGCGATCCGGATCGGTTCAACGAGGCCGTCGGCGATGTCGTCGCGAGCCTGCTCGAGCGTAACGACCTCGCGGTCGACGACGTCGACGCGTTCTGGATCAACGAGGCGTTCGCGGCCCAGTCGGTCTACGTCATGGATCGGCTCGACATCCCGCGCGAGAAGATGAATCCCTCGGGCGGCGCGGTCGCCTTCGGCCATCCGATCGGCGCCTCCGGCGGGATGCTCGCGGCCAGCCTGGCCTCCCAGCTCCGAGACGATCCGGACGTCGAGCGGGGGCTCGTGGGCATGAGTATCGGCGGCGGCGGGGCGATCATGGCGCTGCTAGAAGCGCCCGAGTAACGGAATCCCTCCCGGTACGAGCCCGCTACTCGAGGACGACACAGGTTCGCGTCCGTGCGACGTTCTCGAGCGACTGAATCTCCTCCGTGACCAGTACCAGCAACTCCTGGGTGTTCTCCGCTTCCACGGTGGCGATGATGTCGAACTCGCCGGCGATGACGTTCGCTCGGCTGGTCGCCTCGAGGTCGCGAACCTCGGACAGCACCGACCGCGCCGTTCCCGCGGGGGTCGTGATCAACAGGTAGGCTTCGACCATGGTCCGCTACTCGAACGACCCGCAGGAGCAAAAATCCGCCACGGATCGGTCACTCGAACGGGACCGTCTGCCGGCGGTTCGACGCCGAACTCCTTCGGAGGACGACCCGCTTCGGGAGGTTTACTTACACGCCGCCCCGATTGCCTGCAAATGACGCTGTACTCGCGGGTTCGGCCGCTCGCGTTCAAACTGCCCGCCGAGACGGCCCACGATCTCGGCAAGCGGACGCTCCGGGCCGCCCAGTCGACGCGGCCGACCCGGACGGCGCTGTCGGCCGCCTACCGGTACGACCATCCCGCACTCGAGGTCGACCTGTTCGACACCACGTTCCCGAATCCCGTCGGCGTGGCGGCAGGATTCGACAAGAACGCCGAAGTCACGCACGCGCTCGAGGCGCTCGGCTTCGGCTTCGTCGAGATCGGCACCGTCACGCCCTACCCGCAGCCGGGTAACGACCGGCCGCGGCTGTTCCGCCTGCGGGAGGACGGGGCGATGGTCAACCGCATGGGCTTCAACGGCCAGGGAATGGTGCGCGTAAAAGAGCGACTCGAACAGGACGGGACGCCCGGAACCCCGCTGGGGGTGAACGTCGGCAAGATGAACTCCTCGAGCGAGGCCGAGGCGATCGAGGACTACCGACGCGTCTTCGATCGACTCTCGCCGTTCGCCGACTACGTCGTGGTCAATGTCTCCTGTCCGAACACGCCCGAGGAGTTCGACGAGGGGTCGCCCGAGCACCTGCGGACGATCTTCGAGACGCTCGAGGCCGAAAACGACGCGAACGTCCCGATCCTCGTCAAGATCGGGCCTGACTCGCCCGAGAAGTCGATTCTCGACCTCGTCGACATCGTCCAGGAGTTCGATCTGGACGGGATCGTCGCGACGAACACGACGACCAACCGCGACAGGCTCGAATCGCCGAATCAGGAGGAGTGGGGCGGGCTCAGCGGCAAGCCGCTCGAGACGCGATCGACCGACGCCATCCGCACGCTCGCCGAGTACACAGACGGCGACCTGCCGATCGTCGGCGTCGGCGGCGTCGACTCCGCCGAAAGCGCCTACGAGAAGATCCGCGCGGGCGCGTCGCTCGTCCAGCTCTACACCGGATTCGTCTACGAGGGACCCGCTACGGCGAAGCGGATCAATCAGCGGCTCGTGGAACTGCTCGAGCGCGACGGGTTCGCGTCGGTCGAGGAGGCGGTCGGCGCGGATCTCGAGTAGGTCCCTCACCTATCGAAACGCTATTCAGCGTATTTGACAGAATGGTGGATATGTCTTCGCTCTCCGCGAACACCGAGAGTGTGAGTGTGGTGACCGCGCTTGCGTACGCGTTGCGCGGCGGCTACCTGCTTCTGTTCGGCGTCTTCGTCGTCGGCTGGGGATTCCTCACCGTCGGAACGGGGCTCCTTGCGGTGGATCTCTCGGCTGCCCAGCCCAGCGTAGGAACGTTCTTGCTGGGGGTGATCTGTACGCTCGGCGGTGGAATCGCCAGTTTCGGCGCGGTCGTGGCGACGGGATACAAACTCCTCCTCGAAACCGGACCGCGAGCATCAGCGCGTCGTCAGTAACGCAGTTCCCTGCCGACGGGAATTCTCGGTAGCGCCCTCGAACCGACGACCGATCGATCCGCGTCGTTCGGTTACCGAGTAACCGACGTTCACCGCTACTACTCGACGTCGACTCGAGTCCCGTATCCCGACTCGCCGACGACCTCGCCGTCCTCGTAGACGATTTCGCCGCGGACGGCGGTCGCGACCGTCTTCCCCGTGAAGGTCTCGCCTTCGAACGGCGTGACGCAGTTCTTCGAGTGCAGTTCGTCGGCGTTATCGAGCGTCCACTCCGCCTCGGGGTCGACGATAGTGAAGTCGGCGTCGGTGCCGACCTGCAGCGAGCCCTTCTGCGGATACATCCCCCAGACCCGGGCGGGCCGGGTCGAGTGGCGGCGGACCCACTCCTCGAGCGTGAACCGATCCCGGTCGACGAAAGTGAGCATGACTGGGACCTCGGTCTCGAGGCCGACGAACCCCGAAATCGCGTCCCAGGTGTTCCCGAACGGGTCGTCGACTTTCTTCTCCTCGGGCGTGTGGGGTGCGTGGTCGGTCGCGATGCAGTCGATCGCGCCGCCCTCGACGCCGGTCTCCCAGAGTTTCGCACGCTCCGCGGCGTCGCGGATCGGCGGCTGGATCCGGGCGACGTTGCCCTTCTCGCGCATCACGTCCTCGGTGAACCAGAGGTAGTGCGGGGTCGTCTCCGCGGTGACGTCGACGCCGCGGTCCTTTCCGCCGGCGACGGCCTCGGCGGCGGATCCAGAGGAGACGTGGAACATGTGAATCTTCGCGCCGGTCTCGTCGGCGAAGGTGATCATCCGCTCGACGGCCTCCCGCTCGGCGACGACGGGCCGGGAGTGCGAGTGGTGGATCGGGTCGTTCTTTCCCGCCGCCTTGAACTGGCGCTCGTAGTGATCGATGATCTCGCCGTTCTCCTCGTGGAAGCCGAGTCGCTTCCCGGTCTCGCGGATCCGCTCCATCGCCTCGAGTATCTCGCCGTCGCTCGGCGGTGGGACGTCACCCACCGTCGAACCGAGGAAGATCTTGTACCCCAGGACGCCCGTCTCGTCGAGTGCGGGGATCAGGTCGAGATTCTCCGACGTGACGACGGCGTAGCTCTGGAAGTCGACGTGGGCCGACGCCTCGCCGCGCTCGTACTTCAGTTCGAGGTGTTCCGGCCGGTCGATGACCGGGTCGGTGTTGGGCATCCCGACGACGGTCGTCACGCCGCCTGCGGCCGCCGCCCGCGTCGCGGACTCCCAGTCTTCCTTGTACTCGAGGCCGGGTTCGCGGTTGTGGATGTGACAGTCGACGATTCCGGGGACGAGCACGTTGCCGTCGGCGTCGACGACCCGATCGGCCTCGGGGAGCCGGTCGCTTCGGCCGACGGCGACGATCGTCCCGTCCTCGACCGCGACGCCGGCGTCGGGGGTCCGTCCGGCCGGCGTCACGACGGTACAGTTGCGAACGACCAGATCCACGGTCATTGCCAGCACCTATCCAGCAGGGTCGGATATAGCTTCTGTTGATCCGTCGCACCGCACTCGAGCGTGGAGAAGATATCTAGGACAGCGCTACGGATCCGTAGGCCGGGCGTAGGGCCGACGCCGAAACCGGTACGAGTGCTATACTAAACGGTCCGTAGTGCGTCGACCGGATAGATGGATTCGTCAGCGATCGGTGACAAAACCGTGCTCGTGACCGGCGGTGCGGGGTTCATCGGCAGTCATCTCGTCGAGGCTCTGGCACCCCACACCGAGGTTCGGGTGCTCGACGACTTCTCCACGGGGGACCGGGCGTACCTGCCCGAGAACGTGACGGTGGTCGAGGGCGACGTTCGCGACCCGATCGCGCTCCAGCAGGCCGCTCGCGGCGTCGACGTGATCTTCCACCACGCTGCGATCGTCAGCGTCTCGCAGAGCATCGACGCTCCCCGCCAGAGCAACCGGACGAACGTCGATGCGAGTCTCCTCGTACTCGAGCAGGCCCGCCAGGAGGACGCCAGGGTCGTCACGGCCTCGAGCGCTGCGGTGTACGGTCATCCCGCGGAGCTTCCGGTACCCGAAACGGCAGCGACGGATCCGACCTCGCCGTACGGTATCCAGAAGCTCACGCTCGACCAGTACACTCGCCGATACGCGGAGCTGTACGACCTGCCGACCGTCGCGCTGCGGTACTTCAACGTCTACGGGCCGCGCCAGCGGGGTCCCTACAGCGGCGTCATCTCGACGTTTCTCGAGCAAGCGCGCGCCGGCGATCCGATCACGATCGAGGGCGACGGAGAGCAGACGCGAGACTTCGTTCACGTGGGCGACGTCGTTCGGGCAAACCTGCTAGCGGCGACGACCGAGGAGACCGGTGAAGCGTACAACGTCGGAACGGGTGACCGAATCTCGATCCGGGAGCTCGCGGAGACGATCCGAGATGCGACGGACTCGTCGTCGCCGATCGTCCACCGCGATCCCCGCCCCGGCGATATCAGACACAGCGGTGCCGACACCGGAAAGGCGAACCGAACGCTCGGATACGAGGCACGCGTCGACCTCGAGTCGGGCATTCGATCGCTTGTCGGCGACAACCCCGTTGCCGAACCGGAGTAATCGACCGAAGCGCTCATCACACCGGCGACGGTTTCTCACTTACCGCGTGAGATGTTGATTCCCCGAATTGACCGTTTCCGGGCGATCGACGTCTCTCGTCTGATCGATTTATTCGCTCCACCGACTATCTGCGCGTCGTGTCTGTAAGAGCTACTTTACGAGGGTATCAGGTGATTGTTCTCAGCGGCAATCGAGGTCGCCGGGAATCGGCGGATGGAAAGCGGTTCAACGCCGATTCACATTCGTGTAGGTGAGAGATAACTAACGGTTCCGATGCCCTTCGTCTGCTCATGATCGAGAACAGTATCGTATTCATTCTCCAGATCGGCGCGTTCGGGATCGAGAACATTATCGTATTCATCGTGAGCCTCCTGATCGGCGCGTTCGGAATCTTCCTCGGCGCGAAGGTCGTCGTCGACACCGAAGACTACACGTACGCACTGGTGACCGCTCTCATCGGTGCGATCGTCTGGGCCCTCGTCGGACTTTTCTTCGGCTGGATCCCGCTCCTGGGCCCGCTCCTGGTGTTCATCGCGTACCTCGCGGTCATCAACGCCCGCTACCCCGGCGGCTGGGTGGACGCCGCTGCGATTACGATCGTCGCCTGGCTATCCGTGTTGATCGTCCTCTACGTGCTCGCGTTCCTCGGCGTGACCGGGTTCGAGGCCGCCGGCGTGCCGGGCGTCTAACTCGACGGATCACGTCTCCTTCCTCCGGCGCTGTCGAAGCGCCACGAGTCGCGTTCGAGCGGCGGAGTTCGTCTCCCTTCGCTACGGATGCGTAATCGTTCCTCTCGTAAAAACGCCGAAACGAACGGCGAAAGTGAACGTACGGCGAACGTTTTACGTCAAATTCTGACTCCAACTCACAGGTCCTAGAGACGGTGGTCCGCTCCATCGAAGGAACTTCGATCAGAAACGGTTGCATTTCGTTTCAGTCTTCACTCATGTTCGGTTGGATCGACTGAGACTACGTTTCCTATGACATAACGATGAAACAATAACAATATATGAATTATAAAAAATACTTTGTGCGGTGCTGTCGACGGTTCTCCGTAAGACGGTCACTGCGCGGCAGACAGTGAACACCGAACGATCTCACCAGCCACCATGAGCAACCACCTCCCTGAACCTGTTTCCCTCGCGCACGTACCGCCGATCAATGGATCAACCACCCCGGTATCCGTGTCCGTTTCCGACGGCACCGTTCTCTCGACACTTCTCCAACTGTCCTGGAATCCACACTTCGCAGCCGTCGTCGGTATCGTCGGACTGCTAGTACTCGGTGGGGCCCTCGCCGCTCGAAATCGGCTTCTGGAGAACAGTTCCATCACGAACGATTCGAAACCACAGCGACACGAGGATTTCATGACGGATCGGGAGAAGGTCCGTCAACTGCTCAATGAAAACGGCGGACGAATGAAACAATCGAAGATCGTCGACTCGGTCGACTGGTCGAAAGCGAAAGTTAGTCGCCTCCTCGCGGAACTCGAGGACGACGAACAGATCACGAAGCTACGTCTCGGGCGGGAGAATTTGGTCTGTTTACCGGGCCACGAACCGACGGCGTCGAAGTCTCCCGAGCAGCCGAAAAACGAGTAGAACGCTTCTATCTGCAATCGTGGTTTTCCCGGTAGAGAGGCGACACTATACAGCGTCAGCTCGACGCAGTGTCTAGTTTCCAGACGAGACGGTTATCTCTCTTTATCCGCTCGACTGGCGACTATCGGTTGCCAGTATGGCATAACATGAACGCACGCAATCAGTTACTCGTACTACTCACCGTACTGATGTTGGTGTGCTCGAGTGGGGCGATGGTCGTCGGCGCGACAGCCGCGACGACCGTCGACGAGCACGACACTGACGCCGGTGAGAATGAGACAGATGTTCCGGACGAGGATCCGGATGCGGAACAGAACGAAACAGCCGAAGACGACACGGACGACGCTGAGGATGAAGACGGGGTGCCGGACGATGAACCCGACGAACAGCAGTCCGCGTACGTAACCTTCGAGGATCAGGAAAGCGACGGTGAGACCGTCGTCGTCGACGAGGTCTCGATGGCAGCCGGCGGCTTCGTGACGATCCACGATAGCACCCTGCTCGAGGGCGACGCGCTCGGAAGCGTCGTCGGCGTTTCGGAGTACCTCGAGGAAGGCAGCCACGAAGACGTGGAGGTCACGCTCGACGAACCGCTCGAAGAAGAGGAAACCCTGATCGCGATGCCACATCGCGACACGAACGACAACCAGGAGTACGACTTCGTCGAGACTGAAGGCGAGGAGGACGGCCCGTACCTCACGGCCGACGATGAACCGGTCATCGACGAGGCAGTCGTCTCCCTCGAGGAAGAATCTGAAACGGATCCCGCTGACGAACTAAACGAGGAAGAGCCAGTTGAAGAAGAGCCAGTTGAAGAAGAGCCAGTTGAAGAAGAACCGGTCGAAGAAGAACCGGTTGACGACGAACCCGTAGACGACGAACCGGAAGCCGTTGATGAGGATGCTATCACCGTCGTCATCGAGCAGGCGGACGTTCACGCGTTCGTCGGCGAGATGCCTCATCACGACGCCGCCGAGGACACCGAACTCGAGGCGGACGACGAGAACGTGACCGACGACGAGAACGTGACCGACGACGAGAACCAAGAAGCGCCTTCTGCTGATCACCAGATCGAAGTTACCATCGAACAGCCAACGATTACGCCGATCGGCGACGCCACCGACGACGCGTCAGCGGAGGAGTTGATGGATGACGTTTCGATCGGACAGGCGACCGTCTTCATCGTCGTCCACGAGCACGGGGAGATGCCGACGGACGACGAGATGGACGACGACGGTGGTGAGGATATCACGATCGAACGCGCGACGATCTTCGTCGTCGCCGAAGACGTTCAGCCGGCTGACGAAACGGTCGACGACGAACCCGCTAACGATACCGAATCGGAGGCCGATACGGACGAACTTGATGAGGACGACGCGGATGCGGCGGACGAACGACAGATCACCATCGAACAGGCGACCGTCTTCGTCGTCTTGAACGACGACGAGATGAACGGTGAGATGGTCGAGGACGATGAGATCGAGGAGAACGGCGTTGAAGACGATGCGGCTGATGACGACTACGACGCCGACGACGAGATGGCCGAGGACAACGAGACGGTCGAGAACGACGAACTCGAGGAAGAGGATGAGGCCGAAGAGGACGACGAGACGGCTGAGGACAACGAGACGGCTGAGGACAACGAGACGGCTGAGGACGACGAACTCGAGGATGACACTGCTGACCAGCGCCTCGAAGTGACCATCGAACAGGCGACCATCTTCGTCTTCGTCGACGAGGTCCCGGTTACGGAGGAGCCCGAGGAAGAACCTGTTGAGGAAGAACCTGTTGAGGAAGAACCTGTTGAGGAAGAACCTGTTGAGGAAGAACCGGAAGAGCCAGTCGAAGAACCGGCTGAAGAAGAACCGGCTGAAGAAGAACCGGTTGACAACGAGACTGCAGCGGACGAGCCGGAAGCGGCCGTCTTCGAGGTCGATGATCTCGAGCCCACGGACGTAACCGTGACCCAGGGCGACGTCATCGAGGTCTCTGCGACGATCACGAACACCGGGGACGAAGAGCTTACGCAGACAGTCGAGTTCCGCGTCGACGGTGAGGCGCTCGCGAACGAGGACGTAACGCTCGGTCCGGGTGACAGCGAGACGATCACCTTCGAGGAGATCGACACGACGGCACTCGAGTCCGGGGAGTACACTCACGGCGTGTTCACCGAAGACGGGGAGCAAACTGCGACGTTAACCGTCGAAGACGGACCGACTGACGAGGAGGGCGCAGACGATGCGCCAGCTGAGGACGAAGACGATGCAGAGACTGCGATCGGATCCGTCGGTCTCTAGTAACCACTGACAGTCAGTGCACACCCGATCGCACAGCCGTCGTGCGATCGGGTGTGACCCGTTTCAATTGTTACTACGCGGATCGTTCGACGACCGATACGATTTTTGCGCGACACTACGGAAGAACGAGTTCAACGACGGGTCGTGGACGCGATTCGAGAGTAATCCGGAATTCGACGGTGTCCTCTCGTCTCCTCGATTCGCCGTGTCGACGCTCAGCTCAGCAGCCGGTAGAGGCTGCTCGCGGCGACGGCGAGCAAGACGAGCACGCTCGAGAGAACCGGATCCAGACTCGAGAGCGGCAGGGCGTCGACCCCGGCGAGGGCGATCAGGAACAGTCCGAACAGGCAGAGTCCGAGATGACGTTGCAGGACGGACGAGTGATCGGTCGTGTTCCCGTCGACGTACGTAAGAACGTCGTCGAAGTTCGGACCGGGTCGGATCGTCTTTGCGTCCGAGTCGTACTCGATGACCGCGTCTTCCTGTAACTGTGGCAGATGCGTCTGCTGCAGGGAGACGTAGACGCTCTTGTAGAGGTTGTTCGGAACGGGCGTCGAGTCCGATTCGGTCGCCGCGATCTCGGTCGCGACGTCGGAGACGTCGACCTGGCCGGACTCCTCGGCGAGCAGTTGGACGATCGACCGGCGTCGGTCGTTGCCGAGGATGTGAAACACCTCGCTTTCCTCGAGCGACTCAGTTCGGTTCGTCTGGACGGACATTGATCAAGCAGAATCCGGAAGCGTGCTCTCGTCAACCGTTCCACCACCCTCGAACATATACGTGCCTTTTCGCTGACCACTAACTTTAACCTGCGGTATTAATTTCTGGTGAATAAGGTCGGAAATATTGTCTTCCATCGAACAGTACAGATGCAGAAATGAATTATCGGAGCGGACGAAACAACGCGCCGGTAACTACTCAGTCGCCCGGAAGGTGACCACCTGATTGCATCTCTCGATATGTCGTGCAGGCGGGACAACCGTGGACGACGTCACCATTGTCTCCAAACACACGAGCAAACTGCTGAGTCACGTGTGTCCCACAGTTTCGACAGCGGGCACCTGCTGTCGACGATTCCATCGGTTTCCAGTCGTGCTGTGTGGATTTCATGGATTTGAAAGGGGATGTATGTACGCGGACGGGTAGCGGTATGACCACAGTCGCGTCCATCGCCACGCCGCTCGTCCGGCCTCACTTTGATCCAGGGGGGTAGATGCGAATAAAGGACGTTGACTGTTCACCCCGGATTCGGGTCTAAAATCCTGGAAATCCGTTGTTTCCCGGCGAATATCGGTCTTAGGGCGCGTGAGTCGCCGATTCTACGATACGGAACAGTGTCAGCCTCAACGTGAATTCAATCGTATTGGCTTGCATTCTCCACCGATCGTCGTGAGCTATCGCGTTTCGTGGTTGTCGAAATCACCCGTTTCTCAATCGAAACCAGAAATTTCCTCGAAGACAGATTTTGCAACTCAGTGTAAGGTCCATCGTTATAAAATACCGTTATCGCTTACTGATCGTCTCGCTAGAACGTGGCGGAGATTCCCGCGACGGCAGCACGCCACGGGTCAACCTGCCGGGATCGTCCCCCTCGTCGGCGACCGCACACGACCCGGCAAAGATGGGTGAACACGACTATGTCAACACAAGCGAGCAATACACGATCGGAATCGACTCCCGACCCTTCGGCGCAACTCGACGTCCTCGGCGACGACTGCGCCCGCATGATCCTCGTCGCGACGAGCGACGGACCGAAAACGGCGAAGGAGCTGACGAAACAGACCGACAGCTCCTCGGCGACCGTCTATCGGCGGATCAACAACCTTCTCGAGAGCGACCTCCTCGCGGAGTGCGTGCGGTTCGAGGAGGACGGCTCTCATACGACTGCCTACGAAGCGACGGTAGAGAAACTGTGCGTGCAGATCGACGCGAACGGGATCGACGTTTCGATCTCCCAGGTTGACGGCTAACGGACCGAATCGATCGGCTGTCCCGGTCGGTTCACTCCGGTGAGTCGTCCGCTCGACGGCTGGTGGTGGTGACGTCCTCGAACCGGTGGCGTTCACGAAAACAATCATTTTAATTCGGGACAACAAACTTGAAAGGAGTACTAACACAGCTGTATGATACGGATAACAAATATCTACTCAATGGAACGGTCACTGTGATTGAGCAATGCACGATCTGACCGGCTTCCAGCGTGACCTCCTGTACGTTATCGCAGGTGCCGACCAGCCGTCCGGGCAAACCGTCAAGGACGAGGTCGAGAAGTACTACAGCTCCGAGATCAATCACGGTCGGCTGTACCCGAACCTCGATACGCTCGTCAACAAGGAACTCGTTGAGAAGGGGCAACTGGACAGGAGAACGAACTACTACGCGATCACGGATGCCGGCCGACAGCAGATCGACGATCGGCGCGAGTGGGAAGAACAGTACGTCGAGTTCTGACCCCTGCTCGGACGGTGCCTCAGATCGATCCCGCTTGTACAGCATCCGCGCTCAGTCGACCCGAACGCCGCGAATCGACGCCGGTTCGAGATCCGCGGCTCGTCCGCTCCTTTTTGACGACAAAGAGCATCCACCGGAATCCGGTAATACGGGCATAACAAAGCAACAGAGGACGTATTGAACCAACGATTCGAGAATGGTCTTGGTATCCTCCGCCGTCGATTCGAGTCGCGCTCAGTCAACCGTGGTGTGTCGACAATGAGCCACCCAACCAACACGGAGACTCGGTTCGGGTTCATCCGTCGATATCCGTTCGACCTCGCCGTCGTCTCGCTTGCCGCGATCCTCTCGTACCTCGTCGTCGTTTCGTTCGATGCGGGAACGCTCCCCCGCCTGCTCGTGATGTTCCCGTTCGCGCTGTTTTTGCCGGGGTACGCCCTCGTGTCGGTGCTGTTTCCGGCCGGTGAACGGACCGCCCGGCAGACGGCTCCGGTGGCGACCGACCGCCGACCGGGTGGTATCGACGGGACGGAACGGGTTGGTCTCGCGTTCGCGCTCTCGCTCGCGATCGGTCCGGCCGTCGTGATCGCACTTCCGTTCGCCGGCTGGGGACTCGATCCAGCCGCGATCGCGGGCGGCCTCGCGGTCGTCACCGTCGTCCTGGCGCAACTCGGCGTCATCCGACGGCTGCAGACGCCCGAACGGGAACGGTTCTCCGTCTCGTTGCGATCGCCGCTCGAGCGACTGCGCGGGACCGAGAGTCGTGCCGCGATGGTGTCGTCGATCGTCCTTACGCTGGCGATCGTACTGGCGGTCGGTGCCCTGCTGTTCGCCTTTCTGATGCCGGCGTCGACCGGCGGATACGATCAGCTATCGCTCTACACCGAAGACGAGAACGGAGAACTCGTCGCCGGTGAACTGCCCGACGAGATCGCACCGGGAGAGTCGGTTCCCGTAACGATCGCGGTCGAGAACGGCGGCGACGACGACCGAGAGTACACGATCGTCGTCCAGGAGCAGGTCATCGAGAACGGAGAGATCGTCGAGCGCACGGAGCTGGGACAGGTCGAGGCGAGCATCTCGGCCGGATCCACCGGGACCGGTGACCAGACGATCACGCCAGCCGCAGAGAGCGGGGAGACCGTTCGGATCAGCGTGCTGCTCTTCGAGGGCGAACCACCGACGGAGCCGACGAACGAGAACGCCGAGGAGGACACCTACTTCTGGGTGACCGTCACCGACGATCCGGAATCGGACGGGTAACACGAGCGAATCGGCTCTTTTCGCATCCGTTCGGGTGGGACAACCAGAACCAGAGACGCCGACCACTGTCAGCCCCGTTGCTACCGATAAAAATTCGTTCAAATAGCGGTCACGCTCGACCGTAATCAACGGGAGAAGAACGGATCCGCCTGACGAATCCGTCGACCAAATCGCTTCGAGGGGCAGGTTACCGGCTCGCGGATCCAAACGGCAGGCGCAGGTCGGGTCGCCTCGAGACGTGTTGCGCGACGGACACCGCGAGGATGGCGAGACAGAGCGCCAGTGCGACGAGCGGTGCGACGGCGGTCGTCACCGGTCCGACGGAGAGCCACGAGACGACGAGTCCGATTACGCCGAGCGCCGTGACCGCCGCGTAAAGCTGATGCCAGGGACGCTGGTGATCCAGCCGGCGGTCGAGGTACGGCTCGAACACCTCGTTGCTCGGGATGAGCTCGATCGCGTGCGCGTCCGGATCCCAGTCGACGATACCGTGATCCTCGAGCATCGGCAGGTGGGTCTGGTACAACGAAATATAGACCCGGCGTCGCTGTGTGCGCGTTACCTCGTCGGCTCCGATATCGTTCTCCCAGGCGGCAACCTGTTCGACGAGCGGCGCGAGGTCGCACTCGCCGCCCTGCCGTTTCAGGTACCTGACTGCCTGGCGTCGCCGCGCGTTGCTGAAGACGTCGAACAGTTCGGCCTGACTGAGTTCTCGTTCACTCATGGCTGCCCTCGTGGTCCGGAGTCCCGTGCCCGTGAACCGGGTGTAGTCGGATAACTCACAATATCGAGTGCCACGCTGTGACCCTTTACTATCTCGCGTCTACCCTCCCGAAACCGATTTGTACCGGTTGGGACTCGTGACTGACGTCCCTCTCAACGGTTTCGGGGAGCTGACCGGGTCTGCAGGCAGTGTTCGACTCCGAGAGGTCCGATCGATATCGGACCGCGTCGCGTCACTCGGTGTCGGTGTAGTTCGGGACTACGGACCCGTCAGGCCGGGGATAACAAAGCCTCGTTACCGGCTGTATTCGGATGATTGCCCACACGGGTATCGAGTATCTATGATAGACCAACACGGACACAGCGGACGAGTTCTGGGACGTCTCACGACCGATTCCCCGGACGGAGGTGCGCGCTCGTGAGTCGATTCGTTTCCGACGACGGCTGTACGATCGACGACGACGCGACGGTCGACTACGGCGAGTTCGACGAACCGACCAGAATCGGCGCCGACGCGACGATCAGGGCCGGTTCGATCGTCTACGGCGACGTAACCGTCGGCAACGAGTTCACGACCGGCCACGACGTCCTGATCCGCGAGGGGACGACGATCGGCGACGACGTGCTCGTCGGGACGAAGACGGTTATCGACGGCCAAACGACGATCGGCTCACACGTTAGTCTCCAGACGAACGTCTACGTTCCGACCGAGACGACGATCGGGAGCAACGTCTTCGTCGGTCCCGGCGCCGTCCTGACGAACGACGAGTACCCCGTTCGGACCGACGACGGTCTCGAGGGGCCGACGATCGAGGACGGAGCATCTATCGGCGCGAACGCGACGGTGCTCCCGGGCGTGACGATCGGCGAAAACGCGTTCGTCGCCGCCGGCGCCGTCGTTACGGAGGACGTACCGGCTGACAGCCTCGCCGTCGGAGCGCCGGCTAAAGTACAGACGCTACCCGCCCCCCTCGAGGGACCGAACCAGCTCGCATGACCGACGCCGAAACGAACTCGAAGATCAACGCCGAGACCGGTATCGAAGCGGAAACCGACGTCGGGGCGACCGACACGAGCGACGGCGACGATCGCGTTCCGATCGCCGACCCCGATCTCAGTGCGGACGCCGTCCGGCGCGTCCGGTCGGTGCTCGAAAGCGGCGTCCTCGCCGACGGCCCCGAAGTCCGGGCGTTCGAGCGCGAGTTCGCCACCTTCTGTGGCACCAGACACGCCGTCGGTACTTCCAACGGGACGACGGCACTGGTGACCGCACTCGAGGCGCTCGGTCTCGAGGAGGACGACGCCGTCGTCACCTCCCCGTTCTCGTTCGTCGCGAGCGCGAACGCGATCCGACTCGCCGGCGGGACGCCGGTCTTCGCCGACATCGATACGGGGACGTACACGCTCGATCCCGCGGACGTCGAGCGTGTCGTCCGAGAGCGAGACGACATCGTCGGCCTGTTGCCGGTCCACCTCTACGGCCTCCCCGCCGATATGCCGGCGCTGTGTGACCTCGCGGACACACACGACCTGTTCGTCCTCGAGGACGCCTGCCAGGCCCACGGAGCGAAGTGTAACGGAAAACGAGCCGGTTCGTTCGGCGACGCCGCTTGCTTCTCGTTCTACCCGACGAAGAACATGACCACGGGCGAGGGCGGCGTCGTCACGACCGACCGCGACGACGTCGCCGAGCGGGCGTTGCAGTACGTCAACCACGGCCGGGGCGAAACCGGAACTGGCAGCTACGAGCACGTCGAACTCGGGCACAATCACCGGATGACGAGCGTCGAAGCCGCCATCGGCCGCGCGCAACTCGAGCGGCTCTCGACGTTCAACGAGGCGCGCCGAGAACACGCGGCCGCCTACGACGAGGCGTTCACCGAGTTGCCCCTCGAGACGCCGACGGAGCCGTCGCAGTATCGCCACGTTTACCACCAGTATACGATCCGGACCGCGAACCGAGACGCGCTGGCGGCGTCGCTCGAGGAGCAAAACGTCGGAACGGGAATCTACTACGAGACGCCGATCCACCGCCAACCGGCCTACGAGACCATCAGCGCGGCCGCGGCGACGCTCCCGGAAGCGGAACGAGCCGCCGACCGCGTGCTCTCGATCCCCGTCCACCCGAACGTCTCGGCGGACGACCGGCGGACCGTCATCGAGGCGGTGCGGAACCACTACGACCAATGACAGACCAATCCACCGTCAGAGCCGGCGTCATCGGCGCCGGTTCGATGGGCGAGAACCACGCGCGGGTGTACAGTGAACTGCAAAACGTCGAGCTCGTCGGGGTCACCGATCGCGACCGCGAGATCGAACGCCGGGTCGCCGGCGAGTTCGGCACCGAGGCCCTCACCCTCGAGCGACTCCTCGAGCGGTGTGACGTCGTTACCGTCGCGGTCCCGACGCACGCACACGTCGACGTCGTCTCGACGTGTCTCGCGGCCGGCGTTCACGTTCTGGTCGAGAAACCGATCACGGAATCCGTCGAGGAAGGACGTGCGCTCGCCGAACAGGCGCACGAGTCCGACCTCGTCCTGCAGGTCGGCCACATCGAGCGGTTCAACCCTGCAGTCGGAATGGTACACGACCTGATCGACGATCTCGACGTCATCAGCATCGAGGCGGAGCGACTCGGGCCGCCGGTCAATCGAACGGCGCCGGGCAGCGTCGTCTTCGATCTGATGATCCACGACGTCGACATCGTCGGCTCGCTGCTCGACGAACGCCCGACGTCGATCTCCGCGATCGGTACGGCCGACGGCCGGTACGCGACGGCGACGATGGAGTACGACGACGTGGTGGCGACGCTGACCGCGAGTCGAGTGACCCAGAAGAAGGTTCGAAAGCTCACCGTGACCGCCCGCGAGTGTCTCGTCGAGGTCGACTACCTCGAGCAGTCCGTGTTGATCTACCGCGACTCGTACCCCGAGTATCTCACGGACGACGGACAGAACCGCTACCGTCACGAGAGCGTCGTTGAACGACCGCGAATCTCCGCCAGCGAACCGCTGCGGTGCGAACTCGAGTCATTCGTCGAAGCGGTCCGGACCGGCGCCGAGCCGGAAGTGACCGCCGAGGACGGAATCGAGGCGCTCGAGACGGTCCAGACGATCGACTCGCGGATCGAGACGACGCCGCGGGAACAGGAGGTGAACGTCCGATGAGCACACAGTCACCCGAACTGTACGGCTCGACGCGCTCCGAGGACCGACTCAGAGCGCAGTTGACCGGCGGCGAGATTCCGGTCGCCGTCTACGGCCTCGGGAAGATGGGCCTGCCGCTGGCGGGCGTCTACGCCGAAACGACCGGCAACGTAACCGGAGTCGACATCGATCCGACCGTCGTCGAGGCGGTCAACGACGGCGAGAGCCACGTCGTCGGCGAACCCGGCCTGGGAGACCTCGTCGCCGAGCAGGTCGAACGGGGACGGTTCGAGGCGACGACCGACGGATCGGCGGCCGCCGAGGACGCCCGGATCCACGTCATCATCGTGCCGACGCTGCTGTCCGAGGATCACGAACCCGACCTCACGACGGTCGAGTCCGTGGTCGAGGACATCGCCGCGGGACTCTCACCGGGCGATCTGGTCGTCGCCGAGTCGACGCTGCCGCCGGGATCCTGTCGGGACGTCCTGCTTCCCCATTTGTGCCAAGAGAGCGGCCTCGAGCGCGGCGAGTTCGGACTCGCGTTCTGTCCGGAGCGGACCAAGTCCGGGAAGGCGCTCCGGGACATCCGCGGCCAGTATCCGAAGGTCGTCGGCGGCGTCGACGCGGAGAGCACTCGCGCGGTCGGGATCGTCTACGACGAACTCTCGAGCAACGAGATCCACACCGTCTCGGACGCGACGACCGCGGAGGCCGTGAAGGTGTTCGAGGGCGTCTACCGAGACGTCAACATCGCGCTGGCGAACGAACTGGGTCGGCTCGCGGACGAACTCGGGATCTCCGTTCGGGAGGCCATCGACACCGCGAACGGGCTGTCGGTGTGTCAGCTACACGAACCCGGCCCCGGCGTCGGCGGCCACTGCATCCCGTACTACCCGCACTTCCTGCTGTCCCGACTCGACGAACCGATGCCGGTGATGCAGACGTCCCGCGACCTCAACGATCGGATGCCGTCGGTCGTCGTCGACAGGCTCGCCGACGAGCTCGAGGCGGTTGGCACCGACCTCGCGGACGCGTCGGTCGTCGTCCTCGGCGTCACGTACCGCCCCGGCGTCGAGGAGACCCGCGCGTCGCCGGCGCTCGGCGTCATCGATGCGCTTTCGGCCGCCGGCGCGGACGTCGCCGCCGTCGATCCGCTGGTCGATCCGGCGGAGTACGGCGCCCGGCCTGTCTCCCTCGAGGAGCTACCGGACGAATCGTTCGACGGTGCGATCGTCGTCACGCCCCACCAGGAGTTCGACGGGATTCCGTGGGGGCAACTCGAGCCGATGATCGTCGTCGACGGCCGCGACGCGCTCGATCTCTCCGGGACGGCCCACCGACAGTACACGTTCGCGGGGTCACACGACGGTTCCGCCCCGCTCTCTGATGCCCGACGCGGCGACCTGGTCGGCGGCGACCCGGACGAAGAATCGACCCCGGCGCGAAGCGACACGGATAAACCGGAACCCGGCAGAACGGACGGAGGAACCGATGTATAAGGGGAAATCCGTCGGCGTTGTCGTCACCGCCTACAACGAGGACGCGTTCGTCGGCCGGGTCATCGAGACGATCCCGTCGTTCGTCGACCGCATCTACGTCGTCGATGACGCCTCCCCGGACGACTGCTGGAACGTCATCCGGGACGTCGCCACCCGAATCAACGAGAGCGAATCCGCCGAACCGGAACGAGCCGTGGCCGACGGCGGAGACGGCCGGCAGGTCGTGCCGATCCGCCACGACGAGAACCGCGGCTACGGCGCCGCGGTCAAAACGGGGTACGAACGCGCCGTCGCCGACGGGATCGACGTGGTCGCCGTGATGAACGGCGACGGCCAGATGGATCCGGCGATCCTCGATCGAATTATCGAACCGGTCGTCACCGACGAGGCGGACTACGCGAAGGGGAATCGGCTCCTGACACCCGAGCATCGCGCGTCGATGTCGACGTTCCGGTTCGTCGGGAACGCCATGCTCACCGGACTCTCGAAGTTCGCCTCCGGCTACTGGACGATCTCCGATCCCCAGAACGGGTACACCGCCATCTCAAGCGAGGCGATCGAGAAACTTGACCTCGAGTCAGTTACGGACAACTACGGCTTTCTCAACCACGTTCTGACCCACCTCAACGTCAACGAGTTTCGAGTCGCCGACGTCCCGATGACGGCGGTCTACGGCGACGAGGAGAGCAGTATCGGCTACTCGTCGTTCGTCCAGTTCGTCTCGCTGCTGTTGCTCCGGAGCTTCCTCTGGCGGCTGAAAACCAGCTACGTCGTCCGGAGGTTCCACCCCGTCGTGGTCTTCTACGGAGCCGGGGCGACCGGGCTGGCCGGCGGAACCGTCGGACTGATCGCCTCGCTCGCTCGCCGCGTGCGCGGAGCCGAGAGCTTCACCGCCGGCGTCGCGTCGTTCGTCGCGTTCCTGGTCGGAGCGGTGGCGCTCGGGATCGCGATCTGGCTCGACGCCGAGGAGAGCAGCCATCTCGAGGTGAGCCCGTACGAGGAGGACGCGGCGGACGAACGGACGACCGAGCGGCCCGCCGGCCAGCTGGGAGAGGCTGCTCCCCAGTCCGCCGATTAGCGCCGTCATCGTGCCGCCGCGTTCCGTCGGTGCAAGTTCGGACTTTTTTCGCACGATCGAGCAACAGTTCCACCGCACAAACCGGGATTTCGACACAGGCCATACAGAAAGGATTTACTCGTCCGTTCTCTGCGTCCACTCGTTTAATGAAACGACAGCCGCTCCTCCGCTCGTTCGGCGGTATCGGGGCGCTCGCTCTCGCGGGGTGTCTCGGCGACGACGAGGACGAACAGTCTCCGGCGAGTGACGAAGACGGTCACTCGTCGAAACACGAGGGCGAGGGTGAGCGTCCGCCGAACGAGGATCGGGTGGACGAAGTAGTACCGGCCGACGAAGCGGAAGGCTGTACCGACCCCGAGTTCGACGTCACCGTTAGTCTTCCGCCCGCGGTGCCGGACGACGCCGCGGTCGTCGACGCTGCAGCGGCGGGACTCACGGAGATCGGCGCCGTCGAGTCGGTGCTCTCCGAAGCCAGTATCACGCACTCCGAGGAGATGGAGGGAAACGACGAGCACGTCTGGCTCGCGGATGGCAAGGACCAGGGGGAACTGTACGACGAATTCGGCGGATCGACGGGATACGTGAAGTTCGAGGGCGTTACCTACGCGGTAGAGACGTACCAGGCTATCGCGTGTTGAGGATCGCCGTTCCGACGCGGCGTCGGGTCGCTCGAGACGGTTCACCGTTGCGTTACGGCTGATCCCCGATCGCCCGCGCCGAAACGGCTCACATCGACTGCGATCGCGGCTGGATCGACTGTCTGGTCGAGGTGCTGAGTCGATCGACCGCGCCGCGGGAAGTCGCGACCTCGACGAGCAGGTCCGTCAGGTTCACCAGATCGGCGGCGTACTCCCGGCGGCGCTCCTGCCAGCGTTCCGAGGCCCCGTCGTCGTCGAGGATCTCGAGCGTGCGGTCGCGGATCGGTTCGTAGTCGTCGAACTCCTCGACGAGCCCGGCCCGCTCGAGTTCCTCGAACTCGCCGTACTCGTGTCGGTCGTTGCCCCGGTACCGGAACGTCGGCGTACCGAGCAGCGCGGCCTCGGTGGCCATCGTTCCCGTGTCGGCGACCAGAAGCGAGGCCCCGGCCATCGCGTCGTGGATCAGCGCGGGGTGGAGGTCGTACGGGCGGGCCGGGTAGTCGCGCAGGTCCATGTCTCCGCCTTCGTCGGAGACGAAGACGGTCGCCCGCTCGCTCAGTCGCTCGATCAGATCCCGGCGCTGCTCCCGCGTGAATCCTTCGAGGTCGGTGTCGTGGAGCGCGTCAAGGGCGTTGAACCGGACGAGGACGTACGGCTCGTCGGGACCGACGCCGAGGTACTCGCCGACGTCCTCGTCGGATTCGAACACGTCGGGGTGGAGATACGCGCACTCCTTGAACCCCTCGAACGTGTAGTGATCGTCGCCGAGATCCCGGCGCGTGACCTCCGGCGAGAGGATGCAGTCGGCGAACGGCCGGGAGACGGTGTGGTTAAAGTCGCCGGGCTCGTCGTCTAAGACGAGCACGACCGGCGTCCGCGTGATCGTTCCCGCGAGGGCGGCGTACGGACCGCGACCGAAGACGACGTCCGGCCGGAACCGGATCGATTCCCGGACGATCGTTCCGAGCTGGCCGCCGAGTTCGCGGGCGAACCGGAGCTTCGAGTACGCGTCGGTTCCGTGATCGCCGTACACCCGGTACGGCATCTCGAAGAAGTCGAGTAGGTCCGTCGTACAGGCGTACTCGCGGGTCAGGACGAGGACGTCGTGACCGGCTCCCTCGAGCCTGTCGACGGCGTGGCGGTACAGGTGGACGTGGGCAGGCGTATTCGCGAAGACGAGAATCCGCATCGGTTCTTCGTATCCGGCGGTGACCCTTTGTAATAGTACAGCTACCGATGGCGGACGCGCCGGAACGGGGCGCCGTCTCGCGGTTCGGAAGGATTCTGCGAGAACGCTCGAGTCGCCTCGATTCGAAAGTTTCGACCCCGTAACGGGGTGTACTCTCCCCGTAAACATCGTAGGGTCGGAATTTTCGCGCGAATAACAAACCGTCGGGAGACGGTCCGTAACCGGCAATGCACGTCCTGATCCTGACGGCGAACGCCGACGCGCCGTTTATGACCCAGCAGGTGGCCGCGCTCGAGGAGCGCGGCGTCTCGTTTTCCACGCTGCCGGTCGCCGGGGAGGTCAGCGCCGACGTCGATCGCAGTCCGCTCGACTACCTGCGGACCGTTCCGCGGGTGATCCGGGAGGCGGACAACGGCTACGACCTGGTTCACGCCCACTACGGGTCGACGGCGCCGATGGCGCTCGTTCAGTTACGAAAGCCGGTCGTCCTCTCGCTGTGGGGGTCCGACGTTCACGGTCCGATCGCACCCGTAAGCAAGGCCTGCGCGCCGCTCTGCGACGAAGTCGTCGTCATGTCCGAGGAGATGCGCTCGGTGCTCGGCCACGACTGCGAAGTGATCCCCGACGGCGTCGACCTCGAGCGGTTCCAGCCGAAATCGAAGTCGCGGGCTCGAGCGTCCGTCGGCTGGCCCGACGACGAGTATCACGTGCTCTTTCCCTACTCTCCCGCGCGCGGAGTGAAAAACTACCCGCGGGCTCGGCGCGTCGTCAACGCCGTGAGCGGGCTGGTCGATCGACCGGTTCGACTACAGACCGTCTCCGGAGTCGACCACGGCACCGTCTCGACGTACATGAACGCTGCCGACGCGCTGTTGCTGACCTCGAAGAGCGAAGGATCGCCGAACTCGGTGAAGGAGGCGCTGGCCTGCAACGTCCCCGTCGTCTCGCTCGACGTCGGCGACGTCGCGGAGCGACTGGCCGGCGTCGATCCCTCGTTCGTCGCGACGAGCGACGAGGAGCTGATCGACGGACTGATCGAGATTCTCGAGCGCGGCGAGCGATCCAACGGCCGGGAGGCCGCCCGCGAGGTGAGTATCGAACGAACCGCGGATCGGATGCTCGAGGTCTACGAGCGTGCGGTCGGAACGACGGTGTCGAAGCGCGAACCGGCGGCCGTCTCTCCGGAGTAAAGACGCTGTTGAGGTCCTTCGTTGTTGATGAGTGACGAAGAGTCGCATTGCGTACAGGTGAACAACAGAACGCTACGAATCACAGTCCGCTCGGAACCGGTCACAAACGGTGCGCTGAATAAAAGGGATTACTCCGTCGTAACGGCTTTATTTTATTTAGGAAGTTTGTGCTGAAACAACTACCGAGGAAATGCGCGAACTGACCGAGAGGATTATTTTAGCCGCGATAGCTTGTCGTAGAAATGAACGCGGAGCAAAATTTACTATCGAGTGGTGGGTCTCGCGTGGTATGATGGAGACAGAGGGGGGCGGAGGCGTTTGCGACCAATGGGACCGACTCCTGTATCAGTTATCGGCCCAGCCGCGCCGGCAGATCATTGTTTCACTACTGGACGTTTCCGAGGAGCGACGACTCTTACTCCCCGAGGCTGCACTCCCGTCGACGAGTTCGGTCAATTCCGAGCGATTCGCGACCGAATTGAAACATCACCATCTCCCGACGTTAGCCAGCGCCGGCTACGTCCGGTGGGAGCAGGACCCGTTCTGTGTCCAGCGCGGACCTCATTTTGAGGTTCCGCGGCAGTGATGCAGGCCCTGATCGCTTCGGCAGACCAGCTTCCAGAATCCTTGACGCAGGGAGGCATCGTTGAAACGTATGAAACGCAGTAACGAGATTATCCACGAGGTCGTATCTGCGCTGGCCGAGGCAGACGGCGTAACTCCGGAGGAATTAGAGTACACGCTTGCGGAGTATATCGATCCGGGAATGATAGAGACGCTCGTGTCGAGAGACGTGACCTGCAAACTCACGTTTCAGGTACCGGCTCACGAGGTCACAGTTACGGCTGCCGGGGAGGTCTTTATCGATGGTACCGAGTCCCAGAATGGGAACCAACCGCATCTGGCGGACTCCGAACAGACTGCCCTCTCCACCCATCCCGAGCGGCTGCGGCTCCAGCGATTTTTCGACAACTTGCCCTGTACGGTGTATCAATCACGCAACGAGCCGGGATGGCCGATCGAGTTCATTAGCGGAAACTGCCGCGAGCTAACGGGGTACGATCCGAACGCGTTCGTCGTTGGCGGTGTCAATTTTGGCTTCGATCTTATCGATCCGGACGACCGTGAAAGAGTGTCCGAAACAGTCCGTGAATCAGTTCGAAACGAAGAACCGTTCTCTCTCCTGTACCGGATCCAGACGGCTGAAAACGCGGAAAAATGGGTCAATGAAATCGGTGTTGGACTCTTCGACGAGAAGGAGCCCATCCCCTTCGTCGGTGCGATCATCGACGTCACCGATATGAAAAGCGATCTGGACATCCCGAGAGATATTCGAGTGTAGTGGATCGATGGACGTGCTATCTCACTTCCCAGTAATAGCCGTTCATCTGCGTGAGAACTACCCTGTATTCAGCACCGGCTGAACGAACATCGTCTGCACCCGACAGAAGTTCTGGATCTCAGTTCGCATCTGCACGTAACAGCAGGTTCAGTCGAAGCGCTATCTCGACGTTCTAATTCCGAGACGATCGATGTGAGAGCTACTGCACTTCCGTCCGGTACCAGTCCATCGTCTCGGGGAGGTGTGCCTCGAGCGGCCGATAGGTGTACCCCAGCTCCTCGTGGGCCTTGCGCGAACTGTAGAACAGCCGCCGGGTTGCCAGCTGGGCCATCTGGCGATCGAAGGGGAACACGCGCCGGTCGGTAACGGTGCCGACGGCTTCGGCCACCGGTCCGGCGGCGTGGATCGCGACGGCCGGAACCGGGATCCGGGCCGGGGAGCCGTCGACGTGGTCGGCGATCCGCGAGACCGCCCGGTCGTAGGTGAGGTTCTCGCCGCCGAGGATGTAGTGCTCGCCGGACTCGCCGCGCTCGTAGGCCGCGAGCAGGCCGTCGACGACGTCGTCGACGCCGACGATGCTCAGTCCGCCGGGGAGGTAGGCGGGCATCGTCGGTTCGGCCCCCATCGCGATCAGCTGGGCCGTGAAGTTCCCGTCGCCGGGGCCGAAGATCGAGGTCGGGTGAACCGTCAGGGCGTCGCCGCCCGCCTCGGCGTACCGATCGACGAGGCGCTCCGCCCGGGCTTTCGAGGACTGGTAGGCCCCGATCGGTTCGGCGACATCCGTCTCGTCGGCGACCGGTTCGGTCCCGTCGGATCGTCGCGTTCCCGACGTGCTCGTAAACACCAGCCGACCGGCGTCGCACTCCTCACAGATCTCGAGAACGTTCCTGGTTCCCTCGTGGTTGACCCGGTGAACGGTGTCGGGACCGGCGCTCCAGAGGCCGATCCCGGCGAGGTGAAAGACGACGTCGGCGCCGTCGACGAGCGACTCGAGCGTCTCGTCGTCGAAGAGGTCGCCGACGTACCAGTCGACGGCGTCGAGTCCGTTCCGATCCGAGGTCGGTCGACTGAGTCCGCGGACCTCCCAGCCCTCCTCGAGCAGGCGTTCACAGAGGTGCGATCCGAGGAAGCCGGTCGCACCGGTGACGGCTGCCGTTCGTTCCCCCGTCATCGTCCCTCGAGCTGTGGCGGTACCGCGTCGCCGCTCGCGGCCGCGTAGAGCCGGTAGGCGGTCGAAACTGCCGGGTGGGTGTCGTCCGTCGGCGGCAGCCGTCCGCCGGAGAGTCGCTCTCGAATCGACGCGAGATCCGCCACCCCCGGGTTCTCGACGGTGACCGGCGTCTCGCTATCTTTCAGGAGCGTCGAGAGCGCCTCGTCTTCGTCCGTCTCGCGGCCGAGCAGTGACGTTTCGACCGCGTCGACGGCTGCTACCGATCCGGAGAGGAGGACGTTCGCCGCGACCGGGTCGCTACCGTACGCGATCGTCCCGTCGAGGACGGCGAGTTCGGGATCGATCGCTCGAGTCGCAGCGACCGCCGCTCGAGCCGGGTCGGCGGTACAGTTCACGAGCGAGGCGAGCGTCCGCATCGCACCCGCGACGGGTCCGTCGGCGCTCGGCCGGAGCGTCGGGACGACGATCACGGTTCCGTCGAGCAGCGGCTCCGGCACCGACAGCGCGACCGACCGGCCGTCGGCTTCCCGGTACTCGTTTCGCTGCGGAACCGCTTCGTCGGCCGCGTCGACGAGGTCGGCGTCGAACCGCTCGAGGACGCGCTCGTAGCCGAGGTACGACGCCGTCCGGCCGAACGCGATCCGATCGTCGCTCCGTCCGACGACGGCGAGGTCGGTGTCGGTTTCTCGATCGAACCAGGCGGCGATCGCGCCGACCACGGCGGGGTCGGTCACCATCCCGGTCGACGGGTGGAACGGGTAGTGAACGTCGGGTGCGACGGTCACGCGGTCGGCGGCCACGATCGACTCCCGTTGCTGATCGAGAAGCGACGCGACGGGCGACTCGAGGGTCGCCATTCGAGTGTCGATTCCGGGCCGCCAGCCGTCGCGACGATCCACGACGTCGACCGCGGCGAGACGAACGGCGTTCACGACATCACCTCCGGCGCCTCAAGTTCGTCGGCGTCGGTCTCGGCCGCCAGATCGTACGCGGTTTCTGCCAGCGCGAGCGAGCGCCGCCCGTCGAGCCCACTGATCGGCGGCGTCTCGTTCTCGCGGATCGCGTCACAGAAGTCCGCCAGCGCGTCGTAGTGTGCCTGCAGGTAGAACGTCGGTCCGAAGACCGTCGGCTCGTCGTCCCGGAACCGGCTGGCGACGTTCGAGAGCGCTTCGCGGGCCGCGCTCGCGTAGAAGTTCTCGGGCAGGTGGTTCCGGTTGCTGATCGTGCCCGTGATCCCCTCGAGGCGCAGTCGCGTGTTCACCTCCGGAAGCTCCTCCCACTGGTAGGAGCCACAGTGGAGCGTGATCGTCGTCTCCGTCTCCGGTGCCCGGAGGAGCACCGTCGCGGCGTCTTCGACGGGGATATCGAGCGTCCGGCCCATCGTCGCGTCGCGAATCTCGAGGTCGCCGAACAGCCACTCGAGCACGTCGAAACAGTGAACGCCGAGTTCGAGCAGCGAACCGCCGCCGACGGCGTCAGGGTCGAGCGGCCAGGAGGGTGGTGCGGTGTCCGCGGGCGGCCGTCCGAGCGGGCCGTCGTTGAGCCGCGTGATCGAGGCGTAGGGGACGTGGCCGACGCCACCCTCGTCGTAGGCCTCCTTTACACCGACCATGTCGGGCTGGTAGCGGAGGGTGTGATCGACGCCGACGGCGATCCCCGCCCGTTCTGCGGTCTCGAGCATCCGGTCGGCTTCCTCGGTCGAGCGGGCTAGCGGCTTCTCGACGAAGACGTCGATCCCGTACTCGGCGGCCCGCTCGACGGCCTCCGCGTGGAGAAACGGCGGCAGAGCCACGACCGCGACGTCGATGTCCTCCGACGCGAGCAGCGTCGCGTAGTCGTCGTACGTTCGTGGAACCCCCGCTCGTTCGGCCCGGTCGCGGTTCTCGGGAACCGCGTCAGCGGCCGCGAGGACCTCGACGCCGGGCATCGCGAGCGCCGATTTGAGGTGCACCATGCCGATGTTTCCAACGCCGAGTACGCCAATCGAGAGCGTACTCGAGGTGGTCCACCGACTGCGAAACTGTGAGAGCATCTGCCCGAGAACGGGGTGGCTGCGGGCTTTGTTATCATCGCCGTACCACCACGGGTAGGCGAGTAGCCCGCCCATTCCGTGCGAACTCGGAGGATAAACGCGATCGAAAGAAAGAGTCAGCGGCTATCCGCGGCCGCAGTCAGTACTGTCTCGCCGGTGCCTGTCCGTCGACACCCTTCGCGGGACCGTCGATCCCGTCGGGGAGATCGGTCCGTCGAGCGACATCCGCCATCGTCTCGACGGTGAGATCGGTCTCGGACCGGCACCGATCGATGTACGCGAGGATCGCCTTCATCCGGCGGTCGTCGCGCTCGTGTGTGAGATTGTTCGGATGGAGCCACACGTGGAAGATGCCGTCGGACGCGGCGGCCTCGTCGATCCCGCGCCGGGCCAGAACGACCATCGGGTCGTCCCAGACCGATTCGGCGACCGTTCGGGCGGGCCCCTCGAATCCGAAGAGAAACAGCGACGCCGGCACGTTCACCAGCCCGTGCTCGTCGACAGTCGGCTCGACGACCATCGATCGGTCGCGGAGCGTCGAATCGAAGACGCCGCGGATTCCGTCACGAGTTGGCGACCGTCCCCGGTAGGCGCTGATTCCGGATTCGGCGAGGACGTCGCGGTGACCGACGTCGTTTCGCGGGTACACGAACGAGTCGATCGTCTGGTCCCACTCCGTGGCCAGTTCGATGCTTCGCTCGAGTTCGGCGACGGCGAGCTCTCGCTCCGTCTCGGACCGGCCGAAGAGCACGTGAGAGAACGAGTGGCTAGCGAACTCGTGGTCGACGTCGGAGTCGAGGATTCCGCGTACGAGGTCGGGTCCGAAGCGGAGGTCATCGCGATCCCACCAGTCGTTTCGTTCCCGGGCGAACCATCCCTCCGGCGCCGGGTGGTCGGCGTGCGTTCCGTCGCAGGACTCGAGCATGAGGTGGCCGACGACGGCCCACGTCGCCGGAATATCGTACTCGGCACACAGTTCGAGCATGACCGACCAGCCGCGACGACCGGACTCGACGCGATCGGTGGGCGGCGACTCGAGATCGTGAAACCCCCAGCCGATTTCGGCATCCAGCGAAATCACAATGCTGCCCATAGTTCCCACCACCGTTGGATCCGTCTCATACACGAGTCGGTAATCGACTGGACTGTTTTGTTATGGGTCACATTCCGGGGGTGGTTCGGGGCAGTCCCTCACAGTAGGCCGAGAGATACGCTACGAACGTGAATTGTGGAGGTGATCCGGTTAAGCGGAGCGAACTCGGCGGCAGCCGGTCTGACGGTCGCCGAAGTCTCTCTATAACAAAGCAGTCGTCGGGATACCTCCAGCACAGTAGACGTCTCCGACGTCTCATTAATAAACTATGAGCGGATCTTCCCCAGCCTCCGAGCGAGCGTTCGTGCTCGGACTCGACGGTGTGCCGTGGAGACTTATCGAACAATGGACCGACGAGGGCGAACTCCCGAACTTCGCCCGAATGCGCGAGGAGGGTGCCTCCGGTATCCTCGAGAGCACGTGTCCGCCGACGACGCCGCTCGCCTGGCCGTCGATCGCGACCGGCGTCTGGCCGGACAAACACGGGATCTACGGATTCCAAAACCTCTCGTCGAAGTACTCCCAGGAGATGTACACGAGCTACGATCGCAAACAGCCGGCGCTCTGGGAGCAGCTATCCCCGGCTCACGTCGGCAACGTGCCGATGACGTATCCGGCTCGCGACATCGACGGGACGATGGTGACCGGGATGATGACCCCGTCGACCGAGCGGGAGTTCACGCATCCGCCCGAATTGCAGTCGGAGATCGATCGGCGCATTCCCGACTACGAGATCAGCCTCGACTATCCGGATTACGCCAACCGGATCGACGAGTTCCCGGATGCCGTCGACGACATTCTCTCGAAGCGACGCGAACTGATGCGCATCCAGATGGAGGAGGCGAGTGACGACTGGCAGCTGTTCTTTTTCGTCTACACCGCGCCGGACCGGTTCCAGCACCTCGTCTGGGATATGGACCTCCTGCTCGAGCACTACAAGCGCCTCGACGACGTTCTCGGCGAGGTAATGGAGTACACCGACGAGCACGACGCCGACCTATACGTCGTCTCCGACCACGGCTTCGGCCCCATCGACCAGTTGGTCTACGTCAATCACTTCCTCGAGCGGGAGGGGTACCTGTTCCAGCAGGAAGACGAGGGGGCCCGCGGCGCCCTCGCGAGCCTCGGTATCTCCCGGGACAAGATCACGAGCACGCTCAACCGCGTCGGTATCTCCGAAGAGATGCTCGTCTCGACGCTCCCCCGTCGGCTGGTCGACTCCGTCGCCGAGCAGATTCCCGGCGATCACGCCCTTTACGACGTCGATTACGAGCGAACCGTCGCGTTCGTTCACGGCGCAGGGAACTGTTACATCAACGACACCGAGCGCTTCGAGAACGGCGTCGTCGAGCCGAGTGATATCCCCACCATCAAGGACGAACTGGTCGACATCTTCGAGTCGGTGACGGACGAGGACGGGGCGTCGATTCTCCGAGTGTTCGACGGTGACGAACTGTTCCCGACCGACAAGGGATCACCGGATCTGGTCGTCAACGGTCGGAACGGCTACGAGTCGCGGAACTCGATCACGAACGAACCGTTCGGCGACACGGGCCCGACGACGGCGAGCCATCGCAGCAAGGGGATTATGCTCTGTCGCGGCCCCTCGATCGACGAGGGAGCGATCCTGCGCGGCGCCCGCGTCGTCGACGTCGCACCGACGCTTCTCCACGGAATCGGCGAACCGATCCCGGAGAACGCCGACGGCCGCGTCCTCTTCGACGCGTTCGCCGAGACCGCGACGCCCTCGACCACGAAGGTCCGGCGCACCGCCGTGTCGGCAGCGGGAAGCGAGGGAGAGGAGGTCGACGAGGACTTCACCGACGTCGAGGACCGGTTGAAGGGTCTCGGCTACATGGAGTAGGGTGTTTCCGACGCCGAACGGCCGCGGTCGAGCAATTACGCTGCTTCTCCCGTCAGTTTGCCGGTATCGCCGAGCCATGCAAGCAAAGCGACTACCAGCCGTCGGGTCGGATCGTCTCGCATGGTCGACGAGGATCTCGAACTCGAGCGAGACGTCGGTGAAGCGACGATCGTCTACGACGAACCGGACGAAGGAACCGTCGAGAAGACGGTCCCCAACGAACACATCGCCTACTTTCAGGATCACTGGATCATCAAGACCAACGAGGACGAGGAGGGACACGACATCGTCCGCCGGATTCCCTCGAAACGGGTCCACTACGTCGAGCGATCCGTCGAGGAGTTCGAAGAGGAAGTCCAGACGCTGGTCGATCAGGTGCAGTCGTTCGCCGCCGACCTTCGCACGAAGATCCCGGTCGGCTCGGGCAGCGGCGAGAACCAACGCGATGACGAGGCCGTCCAGCCGATCAACGTCGATATCGACGAGTCGGACGACGAAGGTGACTGAGCCGATAGCGGGCCACGGACGCTACGGTCCCGCCGACCGAGAGTACGGTTTTCCGACAGTACTGTCGGCTACGCGTTCCGATCCGCCCCGGCACGTTTTCTTTTCCGAGAGCATACTGAGAGTGTGATCGTCGCGACCTTTTCGCTCCCTCACGACGCGCTCGCTCTCGGACAGACCTTCCAGGAGCTTCTCGAACTGAAGGTCGAAGCCGAGCGCATCGCGGCCCACAGCAGAGCGTGGGTGATGCCCTATCTCTGGGCCACCAACGCCGAATTCGAGACCGCCGACGAGGTCGACGAACGTATCGACACCTACGTCGATCAGCGAGGGTCTGTCCTGGACACCGAGGCCGACGCCGACGAGTGGCAAGTGCGAATCCGATTCGTCTCGCGCGACCAGTTCGACGCGTTCCGGAACTCCCTCACCGAACGGGGGATGAGGTTCGAACTCCGCGACCTGACCGAGCCGGATTCTCCTCGTCAGACGGCTGCCCAACTGACGCCCGACCAGCGTGACGCTCTCGTGGTCGCCCGGGAACTCGGCTACTACGAGGTGCCGCGCAGACGACTCACGAGAAACGCCAGCGAGCCGATCGCTTCCGGGTGCGTCCAGGCACCGATGTCGATCGGTTCTCCCATCGAAGCGCTCACCGCGTGCATGAGAATCGCCCCGCCGAGCATCGCCCACGCCTGCATCGTGAGCGTGGGAAGCGACGACTCGATTCGGCGCGAGAGGACGCTTCCGAGTGCCATCGCTGAAGCGGCACAGAAGATGAGGCCCGTAGCGACCACGTCCGACGACAGCAAATTCGCTGGATCGGGACGTGCGATGACAACCACGCCGGCCACACCGCACAGGAGGCCAACGACGCCGATCGGGGTCAGCGAATATTCTGGGACGAAGACCCGCGAGAAGCCGGCCGCGAGTATCGGGGTAAGACTCACGATGATTGCGGCCGTCGCGGCGGTCGTGTGTTGTTGGCCGGTGAAGAGGAACGCGTGATACGCGGCGATGAGAAACACCGCACCGACGGCGACCTCAGACCACTCGTTTCGCCCCCGTGGACGCCACACATCCTCCGCGTGATAGACGTATGCGAGGAGCAGTATCGCGGCGAGATCGTACCGAAACGCGGCGAAAAGCACCGGCGGAAAGTGCAACAGACCAGCGCTGATCGCGACGAACGTCGTTCCCCAAATGACACAGAGGGTGAAAAACAAGCCTCCGTTCCGATATCGGTTCACGAACCGGGTGTTATCCGCACCCTTGCTTGAACATACCGAACTAGATGTCTCTTGAGAGACCACCACTCCGCGTTGACCGATCTCCGGCTTGCGTCACATTCGCGCTATGTATTCAGCGTGGCTCCCTCAACATATCTATTATCTAATGACAGTAATTGTGTTAGGTTCGCATCTCTACGTAACAGCTGTTTCAGACGACGCTTTATCTGAACGACGAACTGTCAACGAGAAATTCTGTGTGAACCGTGAATCGTGATCGCCGAGTGTTACTCGACGGTCACGCTCTTGGCGAGGTTTCGCGGCTTGTCGATCGGCCGGTCCAGCAGATCCGCGGCGTAGTAGGAGACCAGTTGCAACTGGACGTTCGCGAGCAGTCCCGCGAGCGCCGTGTCGGTGTCCGGAATCTCGAGGTGGGCGTCCGCGATCTCGACGGCCGGGTGGTCGGCGGGACAGACCGCGACGAGGGGTGCACCGCGGGTCTGGGCCTCCTCGGCGTTTTTCAGCGTCTTCTCGTCCTCGTCGCCGGTGAAGACGGCGAACACCGGCGTCTCCGGCGTCACCAGCGCGAGCGGACCGTGTTTGAGTTCGCCGGAAGCGAACCCCTCGGCGTGCTCGTAGGTAATCTCCTTGAACTTGAGCGCGCCCTCGAGTGCGACCGGGTAGCCGAGACCGCGGCCGATGAAGAAGTACGACTGGCTGTCCCGGTAGCGTTCGGCGATCGACGCGGGGTCAGACGACTCGAGCATCCGATTGATCTCGTCGGGCATCGCCGCGAGATCCGGCAGGAGCGACTCGAGGTTTGCCGGCGGTTCGCCCCGCCGATCGGCGGCGATCCGCTGGCCGAGCAGCGTGAGCATCACGGCCTGCGAGGAGAACGTCTTGGTCGCGGCGACGCCGATCTCCGGTCCCGCACGGATGAACAGCGCGTCGTCGGCCTCGCGTGCGGCGGTCGACCCGACGACGTTCGTGACCGTCACCGTGGACGCGCCGTTCGCCTTGGCCCGGCGAAGCGCGTTCAGGGTATCCGCGGTCTCGCCGCTCTGGGTGACGGCGATCACAAGCGTCTCGTCGTCGACCGGCGGCGCGGCGACGCTGTACTCGTTGGCGAGCAGCGCGGTCGAGTGCACGCCGGCCTGGTTGAGCGAGAGCGAGCCGTACAGCGCGGCGTGATACGACGTCCCACAGGCGACGAACTGGACGCTCGAGACGTCGGCGAACGTACCCGGACCGAAGTCGGCCAGCGCGATCCGCCCGTTTTCGGGGTCGATCCGCCCCTCGATCGCCTGGGCGAGCGACGTCGGCTGCTCGTGGATTTCCTTGAGCATGAAGTGGTCGTACGTTCCCTTCCCGGCCTCTTCGGGGTCCCACTCAACCGTCTCGGGTTTGCGAGCGACCGGGTTCCCCTCGAGGTCCGTAAACTCGACGCCGTCCCCGTCGACGATGACGACGTCGCCGTCCTCGAGGTAGACCACGCTGTCGGTGTACTCGAGGAAGGCGGGAACGTCGCTCGCGAGGAAGTACTCGCCGTCCTCGATGCCGACGACGAGCGGCGACCCCTGTCGGGCGGCGTAGAGGACGTGTTCGCCGGAGAACATCGCCGTAATCGCGTAGCTTCCCTCCAGTTCCTCGATCGCTCGCCGGAAGGCCGCCTCGTTCTCGAGCCCCTCGTCGAGATAGTACTGGATGAGATGGGGAACGACCTCGGTGTCGGTGTCGCTCGTGAACTCGCAGCCGTTGTCCCGCAGTCGGGCCCTGAGTTCCGCGTAGTTCTCGATGATCCCGTTGTGGACGACGGCGACGTCTTCGGCGCTATCCGTGTGCGGATGGGCGTTCTCGTCGGTCGGCGGTCCGTGCGTGCTCCAGCGGGTGTGGCCGATTCCGACGGCGCCCTCGAGCGGTTCGTCTTCGATCGATTCGATCAGCGTCTCGACCTTTCCCGAGCGCTTCTGAACGTCGATGCCGGAGCCGTTCTGGATGGCGACGCCCGCCGAGTCGTAGCCTCGGTACTCGAGATTCTCGAGACCGGAGAGGAGCGTCTCGAGCGCGTTGCCGTCGCCGACGCGGCCGATGATTCCGCACATCAGTGAATCACCGCCCTCCGGACCGCCCGGCGTGGCGGTCTCCACCTGCTGCCGCATCGATTGTCGGCTTCGGTCCTCGGCGTGCGCGTACAGTCCGTCGAATGCTCCCCCGTATCAGTCGTGCTCGTGTCATAGTTAGTCGTTCGTCCGTGATGGTTGTTCGAAAGAGCGAACGAGACACGGACATGAGACACGCTAAAACCTCCTGAACCCATTACTATAGACGGACTACCGACCCCTGTAGCGGTCGAATACTTCGTTCGTGACGTTTCGGCTCCGATTTTGTTCCCCGGTAGCTGTGTGGCCCATCCTTCCACGCCTGTCTGGACGAGCGTTTGATTCCGAAGTAGCGCGTTCGAAGACGGCGATCGAATCCCTCGAGAGACGTCGGTATGTCAACCGAACGCACTGATCGATCAGCAGTATGGCGGGGAAAACGGCCAGTACCGGTCGATGAACTGCGGGTATGCCGAGCGAACGATCGGGGACGGAACTGCCGGATAACGCGCTCGCGAAGAACAAACGTCCGAGACTCGACGAGGTACGCGACTGAAAGTGAAAGTTCGTCTACTGAATGTCCGAAGTCACGCCCTTCCTTCTTCCTTTTTTCCCGGTTGAGTCGAACTCGTCACTCCTCTCCCCATCAAAGTCCGATATCCGACATTTTATTACCTGTCCACACTATCTCCCGCTCACGACTACTCTACGCGGAGCCAGACCGGCCCCGATATCCGTATTCCCTGCCACCATCGATGTCACGACACGTGCGAACGAACCCGGAAGCCGCCGACAGCCAGCCGTACTGACGATGATCACGCCAGTTATCTCGTTCGTCGCCGACGGTGTGGGACTTCCACTCGAGCAGCCCGTGCTGATCTTTACGCTCGCAATGCTGATCTTCCTGGTCGGACCGCTGCTCGTCAAGCGACTGGGACAGCCGGGGATCGTCGGAATCGTCGTCTTCGGCGCGATCATCGGACCCGGCGCGACCGGAATCGTCGAACACTCCGACGCGATCGAACTGCTCGGGGAGGTCGGACTGATCTATCTGCTGTTCACGGTCGGACTCGAACTCGATCTCCAGGGATTCAAGGAAGCCCCCGAGAACGCTGCGCTGTTCGGCCTGGCGAGTTTCTTCCTGCCGTTTACCGTCGGGACCGTCGCCACCTACGCGATTCTCGGCCTCGATATGTGGGCGGCACTGTTGCTCTCGTCGGTGTTCGCGTCGCACACCTTGCTCGCGTATCCCATCGTCAACCGGTTCGGCGTCACGAAAAACCGGGCCGTCACCGCCGTTTTCGGCGGAATTCTCTTTACCGACACGCTCGCGCTGGTCGTGCTCGCGGTCGTCACCGGCGCCGTACAGGACGGGCTCTCCGTCCTGCTGTTCGGTCAGATCGCGTTCTCGCTCGCCGTCCTGTTCGGCGGTGCCTGGTTCCTCCTCCCCCCGGTCTCGCGGTGGTTCTTCCAGAACTTCAGCGAGGAGAGTTACTTCGAGTTCCTGTTCGTGATGGTCGCGATCTTCGCCGCCGCCAGCCTCGCCGAAGTCCTCGACCTCGCGCCCATCCTCGGCGCGTTCGTCGCCGGACTGGCGCTCAACCAGCTCATTCCCCAGGGCGGAACGCTGATGAACCGCGTCGAGTTCGTCGGAAACGCCTTCTTCATCCCGTTTTTCCTGTTGCACGTCGGCATGCTCGTCGACCTCGGGGTCATCTTCGACGGGCCGGAAACTCTCCAGGTCGCCGCGCTCGTCATCGTGGTTATGATCGCGACGAAGGGCGCCGCGGCGTGGGTCGTCGCAGAGGTCCAGGATTACACCAAACACGAACGCGACGTCATCTTCGGACTCTCGACCGGGCAGGCCGCCGCCGCGCTCGCGATCACGCTCATCGGGTTCGAGGCCGGACTGTTCGGGTCGGCGATCCTCAACGCCGTCGTCCTCATGTTGCTCGTTACCGCACTCGTGAGCCCGTGGATGACCGAGCGAGCCGCGAACCGACTCGCGCTCGAACGCGAAGTCGAAGGCGAGGACGACGGGGCGAAGGATCCGAACATCCTGTTGCCGCTGTCGCACAACGCGGAACTCCAGCAGCGCCTGCTCGAACTGTCGTTCGTGATCAAGGGCGACGCCGGCACCAACCCGGTTCACGTAATGACCGTCGTGCAGCCCGACACGAGCCAGCCAGCCGAACGGCAGATCGCGAAGATCCAGACCGACCTCGACGAACTCGCGGCCGAGGGGAGCGCCGCCGAAGTACCCATCCAGACCGAAGCCCGCGTCAACCACAACGTCGCCTCCGGCATCGTCCAGGGAGCGGTCGAGGTCCAGGCCGACCAGATCATCATGGGCTGGGACGCGGGCCAGAGCTTCAGCCACCGGATCTTCGGGAGTATCATCGACCAGGTGCTCGAGCGAACTACGTTACCGGTTCTCATCTCCCGGCTGGGTCATCCGATCAACACGACCCGGCGGATCTTCGTGGTCGTTCCGATCGGCGCCGACCACCACGAGGGGTTCTACGAGGCCGTCCACTTCGTCAAGCGAATCGCCGCGAATCTCGGCGCCGAACTGAACGTCCTCGTCGTCGAGGGCTCCGGTCACCAGTTCGAACAGCTGTTCAGCCTCGTCGAGGAGGACGTCACCGCCGAGTTCGATTCGATCGACGACTGGGGGCGGCTGCTTCCGAGGCTCGAGGAGGAAACCGACGACGACGACCTGATCGTCGCCATCTCGCCGCGTCGGGGAGACGTGGGCTGGCACAACGAACTCGAGGACCTCCCCGCTCGGCTCGCCGACATGCCGCCGGAGTCGTTCATCACGATCCACCCGCGCCAGGGCGAACCGGAGTACGACCGGCAGTACCTGCGGCTCAAGTAGCGGGCGTCGGTTCTCGAGAGTCCGGTCCCGTCCGCTCGTCGGTAGCAGTAGATCGGAGCGCGTTCCGTACTCGGAATTCTCCGTGAACGTTCCGTTACGTACGGGTGAAGGCGTTACCGCTGCGGTCGAGCGCGGGTGCTGCACCCGCGAGCGATCGGCGGGAGCGAGCGGCCTTTTTAGCGTAGATTTTTGGAGGAGAGGCGAGCGAGCAACGCGAGCGAACCCGACGAGAAAAAGGTACTTCCGCATCCCTACGTAACGGAGCGGAGTTTTCGACGTGAATCAGCTCGAGAGGAGACCGTGTTACGTACAGGTGAAGGAAGTATTGCGATTCAGTCGCGAGTGCTGCACCCGAAACGAGCGAAGGGTGTGAGCGGGCTTTGTGACATCGGGTGTGCACCTAGCGCGGAACACCGAGGTCGCGTCTCCCTCAATAGACGTACTCGTCGGCCATCTCGTCGGGCGTAATCACGTCCAGCTCGCCCGCCGCGACGTACTCGTCGAGTCGGGCTAACACTTCCTCGAGGCCCGCACGCACGTTTTCGTTCTCGAGTTGGTAGAACGCGAAGTTCGTGATCCCGTCCCACTCGACGGTGCGCTCGAGTGCCTCCGCCGCCTCCTCGACACCGGGATTGGCGACGACCGAACAGAGGTGCGGGTTGCCCGCGTATCCTTGCGCTTCCGACTGCCCTGCGAACGCGAGATCGTAGTTCTCCCGTACGAGTTCGTACGATTCTTCGGTGTACTGCGAGTTGGGATACGCAAAGAACCGAGCACCGTCTTCGTACCCCTCGTCGTTGAGCCACTCGATCGGGTCGGCGATGACGTCTTCCAGCCGACTCGAGTCGACGCTGTCGAGTTGCTGCCCGGTAGCCGGCTGTGCGCCGATCGTCCAGCCGGCGTCGGCGAGTTCTTCGAGCTGATCAGTCGTAAGGTGGTGACGTTCGCCTCGATCGTCCTCGCGAACGCGGTCGGTCGGGACGAATGCGGTCGCCGGGAACTCGTACTTCGAGACGCGCGACAGCCCTTCGGTGTAGTGCGTCTCGTATCCGCCGTGGAACTGGAGCATCACCTTGCCCGAACTGGCCTTGGGGACGAAGTGGAAGTCGTCGATCCACTGGCGCCCCTCGGCGTCGCCGCCGAACCAGCGAATGACTTGGAGGACCACGACCTCGCTCATGTCGGGTTCCCCTCGAATGCGAGTGACTCCGAAATTATTGGGTGTGAGCGGCATGTCGCCCATAATCTGCTGGCTGTACTCGAGGTAGTGAGCGTCCTCGTCCTGGAGTTGGATACGTACCACTCCCTGGTCCGTGTCGGTAGCCGTCGCGAGCCCGGGTGCGACGTCTCTGACGTCGATAGGCTCGTCTAGTTCGCGGCGAACTCGAACCTGGCCGTCCGACTCCGTCGACGACGTGAGGAGCGCCGACTGCGATCCGTCGAACGAGCGACTCGCGTCCGCCTCGAGGAACCCGATATCCTGCCACTCCCACCACTCGTCGAGGTCCTCGAAGTCGTCGAACGTTCCAACCAGCTCCGGATAGTCGTCCGAGTCGGAGCCGTCGGAATCGTCGGACGACTCCGTGCTGTCGTCGGAAGGTTCGCCGTCCGTATCCGATTCGCCAGGACCACCGAGTTCCGTACAACCGGAGAGGGCGATCGCTGCCCCCGTCGCAAGATAGGTTCGTCGATCCATTTGACATCGAAACCGCAGCCTGAATCGATGGATTGTTATGTGCTACGTATCTCAAGTTCAACTTATTTTACCCGAGGATAATTTTCGGTAGTCAGATCCAACGCAGTTGATACACGATAACTGGTCGATACGAGGCGACTACGTCGACGACCAACCCGGGACGTTCGTGAGCAGCACGAGTCTGCGGTGGACCGAATGACCGGTCTACTCGTACTCGAGTGGACTGGCACTGGTTATACGCCAGTGTAATATCGACGACTGCCGTGTGGAAACACGTTCCTGAGCCGAGAACTGAGTGAGAGAGCCACCCAGTGACGAACCGAATCGCCACCCCTTTTGGGGAGACGATCCCAGTTTCTGCTATGGGTTTCGGTAGCTACGACGAATCCGAGCAGCAACAACAGCAGTCGAACGACGACGACGTTGACGCCGTCAACGTCCACGAGAACGACCACGACGGACAGCTCTCCTTCGAGTCCGACGTCTCGACCGACCAGCTGGTCTCGCAGCTGGGTTCGATGAAGGACGAGGAGTCCGAGGACTAATTCGAACTCGCGCCGACGGGAGGGAAACACGAACGACCGGTCGTTCCTGCGGTCGCTGTTACTCGAGTCGATTCGAACGCCGTCGAAGACACCGAGCGGTGTCACGATCAGTACCGCACGCCGATAGCGGCTCGGCGGATCGCCGACTCGTCCTCAGGAAAAGGCCGAGGCACAGAGTTCGTCGATCGCCCGCCGCAACCGCTGAGAGATCGCCGACTTCGAGACGTCGAGCCGGTCGGCGAGTTCGTTCTGGGAGATCCGCCGCGGCACGTCGAAGTAGCCTTCCTCGTAGGCGACGGCCAGCAGCTCCTGTTGTTTTTCCGTCAGGGAGACGACGCTCTCGCGCTCCTCGTCGGCGATTCGGAGGTGTTCGACGGTCACCGAGACGTCGAGTTCGCGACAGCGCCCGTTGAACGCGACGAGCGCGTCCCGGTTGGGGAACCGAAGCTGGAACTGCCAGCCGTCTCGAGAACTCGAGCAGTCGCGTAACCGGCCGCCGACGGCGGCGGTCGCCTCGACGAGCGTAATCGCTCGATCGGTGAGTGCGACGCGGTAGATCTGTCGGTCGGAATAGCGGTCCACGAGAACCGGATCTGAGACGGTCGGATCGATTTCGAGGGCCGTCTCGAACCCGTCGAACTCCGGGCCGTAAGCCGTGAAAAACAGGAACGTCCGTCCGGCGTCGCCTGCGGTCCAGTAGTCGGGCTCGACGGTGATCGCGGGTGCGCGGCGAAGCGACGGCCGGAGAACGAGATCCGGGTGCTGAAGACAGAGCTGTGCGACGATGCCTCCCTCCGCCTGCGAACGGACGCCGGCGCGATCGACGTCGCAATCGACGCCAGCGGCGAGGTCGAGGCTCACGAGTCGATCCGCCATCCGGGGAGATGACAGCGATAAGACGATATTACCGGGTCCGTGCTCATCGAATGGCTGATTCGAGCGTAAGCAAATGGTGGTAGCGGCTAGACAGCAACACCGGCCCCCGGACGATGGCTATAGCTATTCAGCCATCATTCGATCGGAGTGTCACTGCCGGACGAACGTGCGAGGCGTAGTCGGGCGATACTGGCCGGTAATATCTGTGTACTGGTCCGAATCGGGCTCACTCGAGTCCGTCGAACTCCTCGAACAGCAGCGAGAAGAGCTTCCCCTGGGCGATCCGCACGTGGCGGCTGAAGGTCGGCTGCGAGACGTCGAGCGAGTCGGCGATCTCCTCGCCGGTACTCTCGCGGGGCCACTCGAAGAAGCCGCCGTAGTAGGCGGCCTCGAGCGTCCGACGCTGTCGCTCGGAGAGCCGCTCCCGGAGCGCCGCGCCGAACGTGTGCTCGTCGTCGGGCGATCGCTCGCGCTCGCGGCGAGCGACGAGTTCGGTGCTCGGATACCGCCGTTCGAGCATTCGAACGAACGAGCGGACGTCGACCGTGCCGGAGAGTTCCGCGACGAGTCGGACCCGATCGTCGGTCGGGGTCAGCGATCGGACGACGCCGCCGTGATCGGCGACGGCCGCGGCGATCGACGACTCGGCGAGGACGAGTTCGACGAGCGCGTCGTCCGCTCGCTCTCCGACGGGTCGAACCGACTCGACGACCTCGAGTCCGGAGAGCGCGTCGGCGATCGTCTCCGGATCGTCCGCCGTGACGGTCGCGAAGACGACCGATCCACCCGAGGACCGTGGAACGACGGATCGCACCTCGAGCGTCCGGTCCAGTCGGGCCGCGACCGACGACAGCGGCTCGGTTTCGTCCCGGAGCACGAGTTCGAGTTCGGTGACGTCGTCGGAGAGCAGCGCGGTCCTGGTTTCGATCGCGCCGATGGCGGACGCACCGACCGCCGCGAGGTGTTCGATCGCGCGGCGGGTGCGTTCGTCGAACGCGTTCGGCTCGTCCGCGTAGACCGTGAGCGTTCCGTAGAGAAAGTCGTCGAGGACGAGCGGGACGCTCAGGGCCGACCGAAACCCCTGCTCGAGCGCGCGCTCGCGCCACGGTTCGTCCGTCCCGCGGGCTATCGCCTCGACGACCGTCGTCTCCAGGGTCGCCGACGTCCGGCCCGCCGGATCGCCGGCCGACGGATCCCGCGAGATCGAGACCGACTCCAGGTACGCCTCGCCACGCCCGACCGCTTCCCGCGAGCGGATCGTCTCGCCGCCGCTCGCGGCGTCGCCTATCCAGGCCAGCTCGACCGAGCCGCCGTCGAGTTCGAGCGACGCGACCCCCTCGCAGAGCCGCCGGTCGATCCCCTCCCGAGTGGTCGCCCGAAGCAGTTCGCGTTCGGTCGACCGAAGCTGTCGGAGCCGATCCAGGGCGGCCTCGAGCGATGCGCACTCCCGTCGTCGCTCCCTCTCCAGCGAGGCGTACTCGAGCTCGTCGAGGGCAACGGCGGCGATCCCGGCGAGCGTCTCGAGCGGCCCGAGATCGATCGGGTCGAACGCCAGCGGTTCGGTGCTGGTCGCGAACAGAACGTTGGCCCCGACGGGGACGGTCACGATCTGCTCCGCGCGGACGCCGGATCGGGAGAGAAAGGACTCGAGCGGCCGACGGTCGTGGATCGACGCACCGTCGTCGCGGATCGACTCAAGCGGAACGATCGACCGGTCGACGGACGGGAGGTCGGTCGACGACGGGTCTCGCGTCGCGACTGCTGCCGGTCTGAGCGCCGCCTCGTCGACGAGGTAGAATCCCGCGAATTCGGCGCCGGTAAGCTCGAGCGCCGTGTCGGCGACGGTCTGTCGGACGTTCGATCGCGAGTCGGCGTCGCGGATCGACGCGACTGCCTCCTCGAGTTCCGACAGCGCACCGGCGGGCGAGCGACGCCTGTCGCGAACGACACAGAGCGTCCGACCGTCGCCCGGGATCGGGGCGACAAAGACGTCGACCGGACGTCGCTCGCCGAGGACGAGATTACCCGGAATCGGATCCATCCACCTGACGACCGACGACTGACCGCGTTCGCGGATCGCCGCCGCCAGTTCGTCGTCGAACAGTTCATCGACCCCCCGTCCGACGAGCGCGTCGGCTCCGGTCAGTTCGAACGACGTCGCGTTCGCCAGCGTAACGGTCGAGTCCTCGAGCACGAGGATCCCGTCCTCGAGCGCGTCGACGACCGACTCGAGGAGCGCGAGGCGGTCCCGATCGGCCGTTGCGCCCGTCTCTCCTGGCCCGTCCGATTCCACCGATTCGCGCGCGTGGACGATGATTCCGCGCTCCGAAGGAATGGCACGAACTCGAAGCGGTCGTTCCGGTTTCGGATGCGCCGTCTCGAACACGACGGGAGAATCGGTCGTCCGCGTCTCTCGGAGCCGTTCTGCGAACGTAGAGCGAACTGTCTCGGGCAAGACGTCCCAGACGACGGTCCCCGGCCTCGGCTCGCCGTCGAACAGTTCAGTCGCCGCGTCGTTGGCGTACCGAAGCTCCCACCGCGGGCCCAGCGCGAACAGCGGCTCCTCGAGCCGATCGAGCGACTCGCGAACGTCGTCGGCCGGCGACCGATCCGGGACGGTCGACGTGACGGTCACGACGACGCCCGCAACCTGCGGATCCTCGAGCCGGTTGACCGCGTGCAGGTCGGTCACGCGCCAGGTTTCGTCGGCGCGGCGTAGCCGAATCGTGACGCGTTCCGACGCGCCGAAGGGGCCGCTCGAGACCGTCTCGAGCACGTCCTGCGCATCGTCGCGGTCGTCGGGGTGGACGAGTCGCGTCGTCCCCCGTCGCTCGAGTTCGTCGGTCGTCACGCCCAGCCTGGATTCGACGGCGGGGCTCGCGTACGTGATCTCGCCCTCGGCGTCGACCACCCAGACCGGCGCGTTCGACCCCTCGAGTATCGACCGGTATTTCGATACGGAGCTCTCCGCCGCGAGCCGGTAGCGTTCCCGTTCGGCGGCGGTTCTGACGCGAGCGGCGACGACCGAGGCCGGATCGTCGGGAGTGACGACGTCGGTCGCACCCGACTCGAGTGCACCCTCCGCCGCGTGCTCGTCGACGACGGCGACGACCGGCAGCGATTCCGCCCGACTGCGAACGCGACCGACGGTCGACTCGCCGTCGCTTTCGTCGAACGCGCAGACGGCACAGTGAACGTCGACCGCTTCGAGGCGCGCGAGCGCGCTCGAGGGCGTTCGTTCCCGAAACACCGAAACGGAGTCGAACTGCGTGGCGAGTGCGTCCATCACCGCGTCGATCCGACGCGAATCGCCGACGACCAGCACCCGGAGGGGGGGATCGACGACGGCGGTCGACTCATTCAGCATTCCGACCCCCTCGCTCGAGAGACGACGGGCTCCACCGGGTGACGACCGCAGGATCGAGCGTTCGGACGGACGAAAACCGACGATCTGCCACGATAGCGTCCCGTTTCCGACGAGCGGAGTTAATTATCGATCCCGTATCCACGGGTAGCGTTCCATTACGAGATCGGCTGGCGAAGCGAAAATCCGTGGAACGGCGACCGGACGGCTCCGGCCGCTACGTTTCCTCGCGAACCGTGACGACGGGTACCGGCGCGTTCCGGACGACTTCCTCGGCGACGCTGCCGACGATCAGATGGTCGAGCCCCGTTCGGCCGACCGTTCCCACGACGATCATGTCGGCCCCGTGTTGCTCCGCGACGTCGACGATCTCCTCCTGGGGAACGCCGTGACGGATCGTCGTCGCAACATCGATACCCCGGCCGGTTGCCTCCGTTTCGGCCCGTTCGAGCGCCTCCGCGGCCTGGTCTTCGAGGTCGGCTCGCATCTGGTCACGCTTCTTCGAGCCGTGCGGTCCGTCCTCGGAGACCGAAACGATGTGCAGCGTCGCGTCGAGTCGGCTCGCGAGCTCGATCGCGTGGTCGGTTGCCTGGCGAGCGCCGTCACTCCCGTCCGTCGCGAGCAGAAGCTCTTGATACATCCTCGTCTTCTAGTTCGTCGAACCGGCTGATACGTTTCCTACCTGCAGTTGCCAGGAACTGTGCGACACAGTCTCGATGGCGTCGATCAGATCGCCTCGAGAACGACGATCGCGAGGTACAGCTGGCCGATCCCGGCGACGATCATGATCGCTCCGGCGAGTCGCCGAAGGGTTCCGCCGTACGCCGCCAATCGCCCGGCTCCGGCCGCGAGGCCCATTCCCGTCGCCACGGTCAGCGAGACCATGAGCAGGAAGACGCTCCCCACGTAGGTCCCGATCACCAGCACTGCCGACGAGGTCGGGAGTGCGAGTGCGCTGGCGATCACGCCGAGGAACACCGGTGCGACGCAGCCGGCCGCGGCTAGCGCATACCCCGCGCCGAAGATTCCGAACCCGAGCGCCCCGGATCGGCGCTTCGGCAGAGCGACCGACAGTGACGGTGCCCGGTCGATCAGGATGAGAACGCCAACGACGACCAGTACGGCCCCGACGAGCGGTTCGAAGACGACGACGTTCGACAGCACCGAGTGACCGATCCAGAACGCGACGCCGAGCAAAAGCCCGAACGTCGCGAGAACGCCGGCACCGGCGATCAATCCCCGTCCGAGAGCACTCGCCAGCGAGGACTCCTCGGCCTCGGTCTGGCTCACGTAGAAGCCGACGTAGCCGGGCAATAGCGGGTACGCACACGGCGAAAAGAAGGTAAAGACGCCCGCCGTCAGCGCGAACGCGAGCGTCGACAGCAGGGTCGCGTCGAGCATTACTGATCACTCGTCCTCGAGCGCGTCCTCGATTCGTGAGACGACCTCGTCGCTGGTCTTGCGACCGGCCTCGTCCCACCGAACGTTACCGTCGGCGTCGAAGAGGATCCCGATCGGCGTCGCCGTCCCGTAGTGGACGATCAGTTCCGAACTCGCGTCGCGGCCGACCTGCCAGCGGCCGTCGTACTCGTCCCACCAGTCGGCCAGTTCGTCATCGGAGACCTGATCCTCCCCCTCGTTCGTGACCGAGATGAACGTCACGTCGTCGCCAACTCGGTCGTAAGCCTCGCCGAGTTCGGGCATCTGCTTCGTACACACACTACAGGTCGTCGCGAACAGGTCGACGAACGTCACCTCCCCCTCGGCGGGAACGCGCTGCGTTCCGTCCTCGCTGCCGGTCGCCTCGACCGTCTCGATCTCGACCGGATCGTGGTGGGGCTCCTCGCCGCCGTCATCGAGGCCACTCGAGGGGAGTCCGTAGACGGCGAGCGCACCGGCGCCCGCGAGCGTTCCGGCGCTCGCGACGCCCGCGAGAACGTTACGCCGTCGCATACTTACTCGACCACCGTTCGAACGTCGTCGATGATCGCCCGCGGCCGCGTCTCGTCGCGTCCGTCCGTCGCGTTCGGGTACGATCGCTCGACGATCCCCTGCTCGTTGACGAGGAACGCGATGTAGTAGTGGACGTCCTCGGGGTCGTCCGCGTCCCCGTCGTCCTCGGAATCGTCTGTCTCTTCGTCGCCGTGGGCATCGTCCTCGTGACCGTGGTCGTCGTCACCGTGGTCCTGCTCACCGTCCTCCTGGTCGCTGTCCTCGTGACCGTCGTGGTCCTCGTGTCCCTGCTCGTCGTCTTCGTGGTCGTGATCGTCCTCGCCGTGGTCGTGACCGCCGATCTGTGCGGGAACGCCGATCTCGTCGTTGAGCAGGCTCATGGCCTCCTCGTTGGTTTCCGGCCGGAGGAAGTGCCAGTTGTCCGCCTCGATGTTGACACCGTACTGTTCGCCGTACTCGCGAAGCGCCTCGGCGTCGTCTGTCTCCGGATCGAACGTCATCGCCAGCAGTGCGACGTCGTCGTCGTACCCCTGTTCAGCGGCGTCCTCCTGGACGAGTTGCAGGAGGCTGGTCAGGGCGCCGCAGTCTTCGGTGCAGGAGGTGTAGATGAACGTCAGCAGGTACGAACGCTCGCCCTCGAAGTCGGCGAGTGAGACGTCGGTCCCCTCGTGCGGATCCGGAAGCGTAAACGTCGGGAACTCGTCCCCGTGGACCGGATGACTCGGCTCCCCGCGGGAGCGGTCCGGCGGGTCGAGGGCCGTCTCGCCGTCCCCGACGACGGGGAGATCGCCGAGACATCCCGACAGTCCGACTGCGCCGGCCGCGCCCAGCGTTCCCAGATACGCGCGTCGTTTCATACCCGAATCGTAGGAGTGGGGAGGCAAATGTTCGTTGGTTCGATTTCTGAAAGGGAAAAACGCCGCCGTTGAGCGGGTTCTTCCGCGGGTCATCTCCATCTCGGAGGAGATCTATGACCACACGGAACGCGTTCGTCGACCGGAGCCGACACGTATCGTACCAACTGAAACGGTTTCCACACCGATCGCACTGTTCGCGGTTCTCGCTTGCTTCGCTCGCTCCGAACCGCGCTCCCGTCGTGCGATCGGGTGTGCAGTGGCTGTCAGCGGCTACTATAGATACATGTATGTGGCACACCGTTGTCCGCTCCGTCAATGTCGTCGCCGATCGCACGCCGGAGTGCGTTCGCCGTCAGCGTCGGAGCGGCCGCGATCGCCGCTGCCGTCGCGACCGACACGGCCGCGGCATCGAACGTCGCCGCCGGTCTCAGCGACGAACGAACCGTAACGGTCCCGACCTGGCTCACGCTCCTCACCGGTGGTGCCGCCGTCGGCGCGTCCGCGCTGCTCGCCGCGCTCGTCACCGACCGGCGGTTTATCGACGCCCTCCACGACTGGGAGCTGTCGCTCGTCCTCGGGCGCTCGCAGCAGGGAGCCGACGCCGAGCAGTCGACGGCGGTTCCGACGCCTCCGCGATGGCTCGTCGCCGGGAGCGCGCTCGGCTCGGTACTCGGGCTGCTGGCGCTCGGCGCCGTCGTGTTCGTCGGGCTCGAGGGCCCCGCGATGGGAACCGCTAACCTCGCGGTCCTGCTCTCGTTCGTCGGTCTCCGCGCGGTGCTGCCGATGGTCGCGTTCCTCGTCGTCGATCCCTGGCCGACGCTCGATCCGTTTCGAACGCTCGCGAACGGCGCGAGCGGGATCCTGGCTCGCGTCCGCGGCTCACGGTCGTCTACGGAGGGCCGTCGAAACCCGGCGGCGACCGGTCTGTTCGAGTATCCGTCCCGGCTCGCGTCCTGGCCGGCCGTGATCGGACTGGCCGCGCTCGTCTGGCTCGAGTTGGTGCTTCCGGTGACGACGGAGCCGCGTCTGCTCGCGCTGCTCGCGCTCGGCTACGCCGGCTCCGTCGTCGTCGGCTCCGTTCTCTTCTCGCCCGCAGCCTGGATTCGGCACGCGGATCCGCTGGCAACCCTGTTCCGCCTCTACGGCGCCGTCGCGCCGATCCAGCGCCGAGACGGCGAGTTTCGCCTCGCGGTCCCCGGTTCGCGACTCCGGGACGGAGACGTGGTCGCGGACGCGAGCGGGGTCGCGTTCGTTCTCCTGCTCGTCTGGGAGCTCACGTTCAACGGTTTCATCGTCACGCCACCGGGCGCTCGCACCGTCGAGGCGCTCGTCGGGGGCGGTCTTCCCGCACCCGCGGCGTACCTGCTGGGGCTGGCCGGCGGCTACGCGCTGGCGCTCGGGCTGTACGGCCTCGCGACCCACGCGTCGCGTCGGCTCGCACCGACGTACCTCGCCGAGCGCGTCCTCGCCCGACGGTTCGCGCCGCCGCTGCTCGCGATCGCCGCGGGCTACCACCTGGCCCACTACGTCGGGTTCGCGGTCTCACTCGCGCCCGCAACGCTCGACGCCGCGGCGAATCCGCTCTCGCCGCCGGTGAATCCGACGACGCTCGCCCTGCCGGGGTGGATGGGCGCCCTCGAGATCGGAACGCTCCTGCTGGGCCACCTGCTCGCGATCTGGGCCGCTCACGCGGTCGCCTACGACGTCTTTCCCGGCCGGCTACAGGCGGTCCGCAGCCAGTACCCGTTCGTCGCCCTGATGGTGGCGTACACCGCCGTGAGCCTGTGGCTGCTGACGATGCCGACGACGCAGCCGCCGTACGTCGCCGGCTGAGTCTCGCGGATCGACTTGCGACGCGAATCGATAACCGATACTCGTTTTTTCGCCGGCGCCGAACCCTTCGGCCATGGACCGTCGGGACATCCTCCGTGGCACGGCGGCCGCCTGTACGCTCGGCGCCGCCGGCTGTCTCGAGCGCCTCGGTTTCGAGGAGGAGTCCGCCTGGGCGAACCCGCCGCTCGTGGAGGATCGACCGAACGCCGTCTACCTGCCCGCCAGCGCCGAGGAGATGGGCGTCTACGGAACGACGAGCGAGGGCGATGTCGCCCTCGAACTGTCGTACACGTTCCCCCACCGGTTCTGGGTACCCGGCCAGGGCGGTAGTCGGGTCGAGGTCGACGCCGACGACAGCATACACCTCATGCTGACGGTCTGGGACGTCGAAACCGGAACCGTCTTGCCGGTAGACGTAACCCTCGAGCTCCGGCAGGAGGGCGAGCAGATCGACGGCGTCGGCGGTTCGCCCTGGCCGATGCTCTCTCAGCGGATGGGGTTTCATTACGGCGACAACGTTCGGCTGCCCGGCGAGGGTGAGTACACGCTCAGCGCTCGCGTCGGCCCCGTCGACGCGGTCCGAACCGGTGCGTTCGAGGGCCGCCTGAACGAACCGGTGACCCTCGAGGTCGCGTTCGCGTTCGATCGCTCGGACATCCACGACCTCGAGTTCACGCTCGTCGACGAGGACCGACGCGGCGAGCGCGACGCGCTACCGTTGATGGATCACGAAGCGGGACACGGCCACGGTGACGGCAACGGTAGCCCGCCGCCCACCTCGCGGGGACCGCCCGTCGACGACCTTCCCGGTGATCTGCTCGGGACCGAACGCAGCGCCGACGCAAAGATTTCCGCCGTGGAAGCGGACCTCGAGCGGTTCGGCGACGACTCGTATCTGGCCGTCTTCCCGCGGACGCCGTACAACGACGTCGTTCTCCCGTTGACGTCGCTGACGGCGACGATCGACCGCGACGGATCGACGGCGCGCGAGGAGCCGCTTTCCGAGACGCTCGATCACGAATTCGGCCACCACTACGGAACCGCGATCGATCCGCTCGAGGCGAGCGACGAGGTGACGGTCGCGGTCGACGCCCCACCGCAGGTCTCCCGCCACGACGGGTACGAGACCGCGTTCTTCGAATTCGAGGACGTAACGTTCACCATCGGCTGATTTAGCGGGGCGTTAGCGGCGAGATCGTCCGATATCCGAGAGGATTGGTAGTTCCTAACACCCGCGTAATCGTCCGCGGCACGTGTCGTTCAACTCCTCAGACGTATCTGGGGTGTTAACTTGACACACGGGCTAGGAAGCTGTGTCAGTTCGAATCGAAAAGTCCACGCCCACTGTTTACGCGAAATAACGCCGGGCTGGGCGCGGAAACGCCGGACGGTCCACTCCGACGAATCGCTTACGACTAGTATAACTATTTGGGTGAATCGGCTACTCGGAACTATGTCGCAATCCAACCACCCAGATGTGCATATCGGTTGCCCGGAGTGTAATGGCACCGTGAACGCATCAGTTCCCCACGGCCCCGGGATCGACGGCGAGCGCAAGCTCAACCACCTCCGCGGGAAGGAAGCCAGTTGCCGGAACTGCGGCCACGAACTCGAACTATACTACTACTGAGCGTGATCGGACGACGCTCTCCCGGTTTTCGAACGGTTGGTAGCGCGTAAATTCTGACGCACTCTGCACTGAGAAGTGCACGCGGTCCTCATCGTCGAATAACAAGGAATTCACACGAGAAAGGAGATAGAAGACTTTACCCGTCATCTTCGGTTACCTTCTACCCATGACTTCGACCTCCGACTCACACAGGGAACTCCACACCCGAGTTCGCCAACAGGAGGTCGTTGCTGAACTCGGAAAGCAAGCGCTCGAGACCGACAACCTCGATCAGTTGCTGCACGACGCCTCGGCTGCCGTCGCCGAGACGGTAGACGCCGAGTACGCGACGGTTCTCGAGTTGCTTCCCGACGGTGACGAAGCCGTTCTCAGACAGGGGGTCGGATGGGACGACGAACTGATCGGATCGGAAACGGTGGTTGTGGATCAGGACTCCCAAGCGGGCACCGCGCTGCTCACCGAACACCCGATTATCGTCGACGATCTGCGGACCGAAGAGCGATTCTCCGACTGCGAGTTGCTCGCCGAACACGGGGTCATCAGCGGTATCACCGTGCTTATCGGCTCGGTCGAAGATCCGTGGGGGCTCCTGGAAACCTACACGACGGAGCGATGCGAGTTCACGGAGCACGACGCCAACTTCGTACAGAGCGTTGCGAACATCCTCGCGGCGGCGATCGAGAACGAACAGGCACAGCGCGACCTCGAAGAGATCTACGGCCGCATCTCGGACGCCTTCCTCGCACTCAACGAGGACTGGGAGTTCACGTATCTCAACGAGCGTGCACACGAGTTGATCAATCCGGGGAACCGGGAACTGGTCGGAAAGACGGTCTGGGACGAGTTTCCCGAAGCGGTCACCCAGGATTTCAGACCGAAGTACGAGCGAGCGATGTACGAACAGGAGTCCCTCTCGTTCGAGGAGTACTATCCGGAGCCGCTCGACAGCTGGTTCGAGGTGCGGGCCTATCCCTCGACGACGGGACTCTCGGTGTACTTCCAGGACGTCACCGACCGAAAGGAGCGCGAACGAGAACTCGAACTGTTTCGGACCCTCCTCGACCACTCCAACGACAGCGTACTGGTAATCGAATCGGATACGGGAGGGGTCCTGGACGCCAACGAGACGGCCTGCCGTCGGCTCGGATACGACCGGGACGAACTGCTCGAGTTATCGGTCCTCGACATCGAGCGGCGGTTTGCCGACATCGCGGAGTGGCGATCCCACGTCGAGGACGTGGAAACGGAGGGCGCAGTGACGATCATCGGCGAACACGAACGAAAGGACGGATCGACCTACCCCGCGGAGGTCAACGTCGCTCACGTCGAACTGAATCAGGAGTATATGATCGCAATCGCTCGCGATATTACCGAGCGACAGCGGCGCGAACGGGATCTGGAGGAGTCGAACGAGCGACTCGAACAGTTCGCGTACGCGGCCTCCCACGACCTGCAGGAGCCGCTCCGAATGGTCTCCAGCTACCTCAAACTCATCGAGAGCCGCTACGCGGACGCGCTCGACGAGGACGGCGAGGAGTTCCTCGAGTTCGCCATCGACGGCGCGGATCGAATGCGCGACATGATCGACGGACTCCTCCAGTACTCCCGCGTGGAAACGCAGGGCGATCCGTTCGAACCGGTCGATCTCGAGGACGTCCTCGAAGACGTCCTCGAAGACTTACACCTCCAGATCGAGGAGACGAACGCCAGAATCACGACCGAGGAACTGCCCCGCGTACGGGGTGACGTCAGCCAGTTGCGGCAGGTCTTCCAGAACCTGCTGAGTAACGCGATCGCGTACAGCGGTGACGAGCCGCCTCGCGTTTACATTTCGGCCGAACGAAACGGCGAAAAATGGGTCATCTCGGTTCGCGACGAGGGTCTCGGAATCGATCCCGAAGATCAAGATCACGTTTTCGAGGTCTTCCAGCGACTCCACACCCGTACCGACCATCAGGGAACGGGCATCGGCCTCGCACTCAGCCGGCGGATCGTCGAGCGCCACGGCGGCGAGATCCGGGTCGACTCCGAACCGGGCGAGGGCTCGACGTTCTCGTTTACGCTTTCGCCGTCGCGTGATCGATAACGGTCGATACCGCCGTCCGCTTCGGCGCGTTCGCCGACGCAGGACCCGCCAAACCGCGGAGAATATTCTGACTCGAGCGGCGAATCGCCGATCGAAACCCGATTGGACGAGTTCTACGGTACTCACTCGTCAGTCGAGGCTATCGGTCGCCAGTCAAACGGTCTCGAGGACCCTTACTTCGACGGACGGTTCGGAGCGTCTTCCACAGTTCCTGCTCGCTCACGATGTCCACTGCACAGGTTGTGATACCGCCTTCAAATCCAGGATCGCAATTGCTGTCTCGAGTCGTTCGTTCGCAGTAAAATACACCGTCTGGGATTTGAACCACGCGAAGACGGTCCTGCTCGCTCATTTCATTCGCTGCGCAGGCTGCGACTTCTCTACTTCAAATCCCTTCCGTGCGCGCTTCGCTCACTCGCAAAACTCGTTCGCAGTAAAATGCTCCGTCTGGGATTTGAACCCAGGTCATCGGCTCGAAAGGCCGAAATGATTGGCCGGACTACACCAACGGAGCGGAACGCATTCTCTGCTTGCCGAGGCCTAGTAAAAAACGTTCCGTTCCACGGCCGTAGTGACACGCTCTGACGCACTGACCAGTCACGATCGATACTAGTCGATCTACACCGCTATTCGTCGCTCTCGAGCCTCGAGAATCCGTCCTCGAGTCCGAACGGGTCCGTAATCACCGGAGTGACGTCCGTCGCGTCGATCGGATCCGAACGCTCGAGGACGGGTGCGGCCGGACCGCGAGGCCGTAGTAGCCGAACGCCGACCCGTCGACGCGCCCGTGAGAGCCACAGACCTTCGTCGCGTCGAGATCGATTCCGCGGCCCGCCTCGCCGGACTCCTCGAGCACGGCGTCGACCCCCCGACCGCACTGAGAGTGTCGCCGACGCCTGTCAACACCTCGTCGGCGTAGACGTTCGCGATCTGGTGGTCGGCCGTGGCGAACGTCGCCGTCCGCGAGAGGTCGACGCCGCTTTCGTCGTCTGGACGTCGGCCACGCCGCGGTCTACGGCGAAGACGTCGTCGACAGCATCCGTCGGAGCGCTGGTTCGATCACCGGGATCCACCCGGAGGACACCGTCGGCGGTCGGCGGGAAGCACTCCCATCGGATTCCGGGCGAGGGCGACCTCGACGTCGGGACGATCTTCGACGCGCTCGACGGGATCGGGTACGACGGCTTCGCGGCGCTCGAACTGTACGCCTCCGACGAACCCGACCGCGCGGCTCGGAAGGCCGACGAGGCACTCGAGACCTACATCTGATCGTCGTCGGACGTGAATCCCGCCGCCACCTCAATCCTTTTGCCCCCGGAATGCGAGCCATCGGCTATGAAATCCGTCAGGTTCCGCGACCCCGCGGGTGCCGTCCGTCGCGGCGAGTTCGAGAGCGGCCACGTCCACTTCGCGAACGAGAGTTACGCGCTCGAGGACGAGAAGATCGACGTTCTCCCGCCCTGCGAGCCCTCGAAGATCGTCTGTATCGGCCGCAACTACGCGGACCACGCCGACGAGATGGGGTCGGACGTTCCGGACCGGCCGCTGCTCTTTCTGAAGCCGCCGAACGCGCTCGCGGCCCACGGCGACACCGTCACGGCCCCGGCCGGCAAGGAGCGCATCGACTACGAGGCCGAACTCGGCGTCGTCGTCGGCGAACAGTGCCGCCACGTTCCGGAGGCGGACGCGATGGACGTCGTGGAGGGCTTTACGTGCGTCAACGACATTTCGAACCGCGACGACCAGCGTCAGGAGCAGAACTGGATCCGCGGGAAGGCGTTCGACGGTGCGGCGCCGATCGGTCCCGTGCTCGCGACGCCCGACGAGGTCCCGGACGACGCGGCCGTCCAGTCGCGCGTCAACGGCGAGACGAAACAGGACGGCTCGCTCGACCAGCTCATCTTCTCGATCCCGGAACTGATCGCCGAGATCACGACCTACCTCACCCTCGAGCCCGGCGACGTGATCGCGACCGGGACGCCGGAGGGCGTGGGTCCCCTCGAGGACGACGACACCGTCGAGATCGAGGTCGAGGGCGTCGGCACGCTCGAGCACTCGATCAGACTTCCCTGACCGGCGCGAACAATATCAACGCTTTTCGACCTCGTCATCCAAGGAGTGTCTATGACCGTTCAGTACGGTGCCGTAAGCGTCGACTGGCTCGGCTACGCGACCGTCCGCCTCGAGGGCGAGACGGGCGCGGTCGTTTATGTGGACCCCGGCCGGTACGGGGTTCTCGACGACTACGACGCCCGCGACGGTGATCTGGTCCTGGTGAGTCACGACGACCACTACGACCCGGAGGGTATCCGTCGGGTCGCCGGCGAGGACGCGATCGTCGTCGTCCACGAGTCGATCGACGCCGACGAGATCGATCGGGTCGACGAACAGCCCGAGGACCTCCCCTACGAGGTCGAACGCGTCCGCGCGGACGAGTCGTTCGTCCTCGGACCGCTCGACCTGTTCACGACGCCGGCGTACAACGAACCCGACGGGCCGTACACCGACGAGGACGGGACGCCCTACCACCTCGAGGGCGAGGGCTGCGGGTTCGGCGTCACTATCGACGGCGTCACCGCGTTCTGGCCCGGCGACACGGACGCCTTCCCGTTCCACGAGGACTTGGCAGTCGACGTCTTCCTCCCGCCGATCGGCGGCGCGTTCACGATGGATCGCCGCGACGCGGCGGCGCTCGCCGAGGCGACGGATCCCGGGCTCGTATTGCCGATCCACTACGACACGTTCGAGGCGCTCGAGACCGACGCGGAGGCGTTCGTCGTCGACGTCGCGACGCGGGGCGTGCCGGTCGTCCTCGACGACAATTAATTCCCCCCACTATACATTTTTTCACTGACCTGAGTTCGAGGATTTCCACGAGTATATACGTCATCTCGCGTATTTTCTGACGACGACCGTGGTACACATTCGATATCATATACGCGTCGGCTGGATCGAAGCGCCGGCCGACGTCTCGTCGACCGGTGACGGCTCTCGCTTCGCAGGTGTGTGAGATGGCAGGAAAGACCGCCCTCGAGGAGGAGTCGGCCGCGGAAGAACTCACGTATCCGGCCGCGGACTGGCGCGGCTTCTTTCGAGAGCACTTCGGGCCGTCGATGCTCTGGGCGCTCATCGGCATCGGCGTCAGTCACATCGTGCTCGCTCCGACGCTGGGCGCGACGTTCGGCCTGTTCGCCATCTGGGTGTTCGGGTTGATCTACCTCGCCAAGTACGGCGCCTGGGAGCTGGGAATCAGATACAACTACGGGACGGGTAAGAACCCGGTTCAGGGCTACCGCGATCTCCCAGGGCCGAAAAACTGGGCGCTGTGGCTGTCGGTACTGGTCTTTACCGTGATGTACACCGCGATCACGGCCGCCGCAGGTATGAGTACGGCGGCGCTCGTCGCCGCACTCACCGGTCTCGAGACGCCGATCGCGTTCGTCCTGCTCATCGGACTCGCCGGCGCTCTCGTGATGTTTTCCCAGTACAGTCTGCTCGAGAAGGTGCTGATCGGCTTCACCGTCGTGCTCGGCGTGTTGTTGTTCCTCGGCGTCGTCGTCGGCCCGCCGGAGCCGGGGACGGCGACCGCGATGGCGTTTACCGTTCCGGATCTCACGGGACCGGTGTTCGTCGGCCTGTTCGCCGCGGCGGCCGGCTTCGCGCCGTCCGGGTTCAGCACCACGGTTCTCGTCGGGAGTTGGAGTACGGCCAAGGGTGACGGGGCGAACGAACTCCGCGAGAAGGGGCTGGATCCGCGAGATCCAGCCTACCACGACTACATTCGGGCGTGGATCGCGACCGGGCGACGGGACTTCAACATCGGCTACGCGTTCAGCTTCGTGCTGATCGCCGCTATGGTCGTCCTCGCGTCGAACGTGCTCTACCCGAACCCGCCGGAAGACGCTAACTTCGCGCTCGCGATCGGTGACATCCTGGGCGACTCGTTCGGCGAGTGGTCCTTCTACGCGATGCTGATCGGCGGCTTCGCCGCGCTGTACTCGACGGTGATTACGCTGCTCGACGGCGCGTCGCGAGCGACTGCCGACATCCTGCCGATGGCCCTCGAGAACGAGGAGATGGACGGCGAGCCGATCCGGAAGGCCGTCGTGGTCGGGGTCGTCCTCGTGAGCAGCGTCACGGTCCTTTCGCTCGGGAACGTCCCGGTGACCCTCGTGCTGTTCGTCGCCGCGATTCTCGCGGTGACGGAGATTTTCTTCTATCCCGCCAACTGGTACATCGTCGAGAACGAACTCCCCGAACCGTTCCGGCCGTCCCGGCGGTGGCACGCCTACTACGCGGTCAGTCTCGTCTTCGTGGCCATCTTCGGGGTCATGGGAGCGGCGGTCCGCCTCGGGTTCATCTGACCGGCCCGTTTTTCGGACCTAATCGTCGACCGAGTTGGCGTTCCGACAGCTCCAAAGCGTTACTGTCGCTGCCGTCTTGGGCTCGAGTATGCGCAGTGATCGTCGCGGGGGCCGCGACCGCGGTCAGGGGGTCCTGTACTGCTCGCACTGCGGCGAGTCGCTCGAGCCGTCGATGAACTACTGTCCGTCGTGCGGTCGTCCGAGCGGTGGCGAGTCATCGAATTCGAGAGCGACCGGCATCGGGGTCTCGGGTCCGAGCGCCGGCACGGCGGGGACTCGACCGGCACTCGAGCGCCGCGTCGCGACCGCGATGGGAGACGGCTGGGAACTCGAGCACGACTTCGGCGACCACGTGGTCATGGTTCGACGGACGGTCGGCGGCGTCAACGACCACCTCGTCGTCGCGGCGCTGACGATCTGGTGGACGATGGGCTTCGGCAACGCGTTCTACGGCCTCTACCGGTACGTCGGCGACGCCGAGCGCCTGGTGTTGCGGGGCGACCGGGTCAGCGACGAACCGAAGACATCGAGGTCGCGGTGGGATACGGTGAGCCGACTCGGTGCCGTCGGCTGCCTGGCGACGGCGCTCGCCCTCGCGGGGCTGGCGGTCGTCTACTCGGCCGCCGCGGTCGCACCAGTTCTCGTCGCACTCGCAGTCGGGTTCGCCACCGTCGGAATCGGCGCGCTTCCGTCGGTTCGGCGACGCCTCGGTGCGCGCCGGTCGGTGACGGCGAACGGGTACACGCGCTCGGTCGACGAGCGCTCGGTCGTCGCGTACGACCGGCCGTGTGCGGCCTGCGCCGATCCCGTCGGTCGCGGCCTCGAACGAACCTACCGGAAGGCGCTTTGCGTCCTCGGGATTCCGCTGACGATCTCTGAGGGACGCAACTACTACTGCCGGCGGTGTGCGAACGCCGAGACGACGCGATCAACGGCAACGAACCGGACGACCGACAGATCGGAGTCGGTCGACGAAGATCCGGTTTCGATAGAGCGAGGAGCTGAACCCGGTCGCTAACGATCTCGCTATCTTCCGTCGGTCGCGAGTGTCTCCCGTTCGAGGACAGTGCGTTTTTCCCGAATACGGTTTCTTTCTCGCTCGACGACGAACCGACGGGTATGGGCAGCGGAACCCTCGAGAACGCCCTCTTCGACGAGGCGACGAACGAGGCGGTCCGGGCGTCGCTTCCGGATCCTGCGATCCGGTTCTTCGAACTGGTCACGCACCTCGGAGACGGCGCAGCGCTACTGCTCGTCGTCGCCCTCGTGTACTGGTTCGGCTCGCCGAGAAGACAGCGAACGCGCGGGCTCGTCCTGGCGATCGCGCTCGTCGCCCTGGCGGTCTCGGCCGGACTCAAGGGGAGCATCGACGCCGCTCGTCCCGAGGTCTCGTTCGCCCACGCGGCGTACAGTCCCTACAGTTTCCCGAGCGGTCACGCGCTCGGTTCCGCGGCGGTGTACGGCGCGGTCGCGGTCTACGGACGAATCGGCGCTCGAGGCTTCCGGTACGCCGTCACGGGGACGATCATCGCGCTCGTCGCGCTCTCGCGAGTCGTCATCGGGGCGCACTTTCTCGGCGACGTCCTCGCGGGCGTCGCCCTCGGCCTCGGAATCGTGGTGCTCGTCTATTACCTCGATCCCGAGCCCGGGCCCCTGTTTCTCCTCGCCGGCGCGATCGCGATCGCCTCCTTCGCGTTCGGGTCGACCCACTACACGACGCTGACGACCGGCGCCGCGATCGGCGCGACTCTCGCCTGGCAGTACGCCGGTCGCCGTCGGTGGGCTCCCAGCGGGGCGTCGCTGCTCGTTCTCGGGGCGGTCTGCCTGCCGGCGCTGGCGGCGCTCCGGGTGCTGACCGCGGGCTGGGACGTCCACTGGATCGGCGACGTGCTCGGCTACGCGGCGATCGTGGGATTCGTCGTGCTGGTACCGGCTGCCGGGGAGCGGCTCAACGATCGGCCGGTCGTCGTACGACTGCAGTCGTGGCTCCCGTTCGTCGGGCGTACGGTCGATCCCGACCAGTTGTCAGGGTCTCGCGAGTAATCGCGGAAGAACAGGTGCGTAAACGAGACCTTCTCGTTCGGGTACTCCGGCGTCAGCTTCCAGAACCTCGGTTCGGAACGGCTTTACAGGACACCCATCTCGTCCAGGCGCTCCGGAAGATACGTATCCGTCACGAAGTCGAGCCCGCGGGCGGCCAGCGACTGCTGTTCGGATTTCTTTTCGATCTCGAGTTGCAGTTCGATCTGTTCCTCCCAGTAGTCCGTCTGGAAACGCGGGTCCTCGAGTTCGCTCTCGAGGGCGTTGATGTCCGAATCCGAGAGCGGGTCGGTCGGCAGTTCGTACTCGACGATGTCGGCGGGCTGGATGCCGATATACTGCGCTTCGGGCGTTGCGAGGTACTCCGAGAGGTGAGCCGACTTGATCGAGCCGTAGGCGATCGAGCCGTAGATGCGGTACGACCACGGGTCACCGTCGGCGAAGACCGTGACCGGAAGATCGAGTTCGTCGTGGAGGCGCTTGGTGATCCGCCGGGTCGCCCGTGCGGGCTGTCCCTTGAGGTGGACGATCAGGGCGTTGTACTCCTCGTCGAAGCCGTTCTCGACGAGGCGATCCCGCATACCGCCGGTCTCCACGGCGAGGATAAAGTCGGCGTCGTTGTCGAGGAACTCGATCGTGTCCGGGTTGTTCGGGATCTGGTAGCCGCCCTCGCCGACGTCCTTCTGGCAGTGGATCTCGCGCTCGCCGCGGCGGGTCTGTTCGCGGAGGCGGAGCGGTCCCATGATCGTCGCCCCCGACTCCTCCGGGCGCATGTGGAAGTCCTCGCGGGTGACCTCGGAGACGATCTCCAGGTCCTCGATCAGGCCGTTGGATTCGTCCTGGTCGTTGAACTGGGCCTCCTCGTTGTCCCAGCTCTCCGAGAGGTAGTAGAGTTCACGCAGCGTCGACGAGCGGTCCTCCTCGAGCTGATTCGCCAGAAACTCGATCGTGTAGACGGCCTTCAGGAGCTTCCGGGCGCCGCGGACGGAGTTCGCCGAGCGGGTCGACTTCCGATCGCCGTACACCCAGACGTCCATCTCCTCGTCGTACTCGATGTTGTTCTTCGTCCGCGTCGGCACGGACATGTGGGGAATCTCGCCCAGTTCGAACTGGTCGTAGAACTGCGCTGCGAGATCGAGCAGCTGTTCTTTCGCCTGCTGGTCGTTGTCTGCACTCATTGATCTGTTACGGTGAGTTTCGCGCTTTCGACGCCCTTTACGTCGAGATCGAACGACGCGTCGTCGTCGACCTCGTACTCGAGGACGGCCTCGTCCTCGCTCGAGACCTCGGGTTCCCACTTGACGAACCACTCGCCGTCCATCTCGACGGCGGTCGCGCCGTCGGAGAGGTTTCGTGGCTCAGAGGTCACGATGTCGGTGACCTCGAGGGATTCGTTCGTGCTCGAGTGGTTCTCGACGACGAGCGAGACGCCCTGGCCGTCGCCGTTCGCCTCCGTCTGGCGCTCGACGAGCACGTTGTTCATGATGCGAGCGATCGCGTCGTCGATGTCGGGTTCGTCCCGGCCCGTCACTTCGGCGACCTTCTCGGCCATCTCCGGGAGGATCGTCCCGAGGACGTTCTGTTTCTTCCGGCGCTTCTCCATCGAGCGGCGCTTGTTGAGGTAGCCCTTCAGTTCGCGTGCGGCCTCGCGGATCGCGAGTTCGATCTCGTCTTCGATCTCGGGAACGTTCGCGACGGCGTCCTTGGACTCGCTCGTGAAGGGGACGTTCGTCGAGGCGACGTGGACCATGATCACGGCGGGGCCGTTCGGCAGGCCGGAGCCGCCGGGCTGGTCGAGTCCGTAGTTGCGCCAGCCGATCGACTTGACCACGTCGGTCGTGGCACACGCGCCGCGCTGGTAGACCAGGGGGACGCGGTTCGCGAACCGAAGGACGTCCGCACTGCCTTCCGCTCCGATCTCGCCGCCGTAGGCGATGCCGGCCTCGACGATGAACGGATCGCCGGAGTGGACCTCCGCGTCGCGGGTCGCCGCGGCGTAGAAGTCCGCGTCGAACTCCTTCTCGAGGCCGGCCCGGATGAGATCGTCGGTGATCGGGGAGAGACACCGGGTCGGCGGCGCCATGATGTCCGTCGCACGCATTCCGTCGACGAGGTCGCTCGTGGCGTCGCGGTCCCCCTCGAGTTCCCGGACGAGCGGCGGGTCGTCGGGAACGGTCGTCATGACGTCCCAGACGGCGTTCGTCACGTTTTCGCGGGCGGTATCGCCGAAGGAGACGTCGTCGTACTCCTCGGTGAGGTCCGCGGCCCGGTCGACGTGCTCGCGGAGTCGCCGTCGGGTGAGTCGGTGCCGGTCGTCCTCCTCGTCCTCGAACTTGGCCGCCAGCCGGCCGGCGAAGGCGTGGATCACCTCGTCGTCCTTCCGGGTGCTCGTCGCCGCGTCCGCGAGTTCGTAGCAGTCGGTCACGAGCCGCGACTCCTCGACCGCGCTCTCGTCCGGTTCGGCCGCGTCTTCGGGTGCGTCGATCAGCGCGCTCCAGACGGCGTCGACGGCGTGTTCCTGAACCGTCTCGCCGAACGCGGTCCCGTGCTCGTCCTCGGCGCGGTCGGCGGCGGTCTCGACGATGTCGACCAGTTCGTGGTGAGCGATCCGGTCGTGATCGTCGACGGAATCGGCGATAGCGTCGGCGAACGAAGCCGTCGCCTCGGCACCTTTGTTCGCGGTCGCGTCAGATACCGCGGCCTGCAGATCGATGTTCTCCGCGGCCGCGGGCGGCTGCCAGCGCATCTCGCGGCCGTAGTGGCGGTCGCGGAAGGCGTCGATGACCGAGTCGGCGGTCTTCTTCCCGACGCGGGTGAACTCCTCCTGCAGGAAGCCGGAGACGGTCTGGGAGTCCGTCGCCGCCAGCATCTTGATCACGGTCCCGAGTTCGACCCCGTGGGGATGGGGACGAATCTCCTCGGTCTCCTCCGGAAGCTGGTCGGTCGCCCGCTCGAACTTGAAGTGGGCGCTCGGCTCGCGCAACTCGAGTCGCGCGTGGGGGTTGACGACCGCCGTGTGCTTGATGTAGTCGTGGAGCTGCTGGCGGGCGCGCATGTTCCCCTCCATCTCGAGTTCGATGCGGGTCCCGTGCGGACGGTCCCAGTTCGTGGTCTCCTCGACGCTGATCTCGGGCTCGTTCTCGTCGGTGTCGACGATGAGTTCGAAGTACTCGGCTTCGCTCGAGCCCTGGGTTCGACTGGTGATCTTTGCAGGTTTCCCGCTGGTCAGCTGGGAGTAGAGGACGGCCGCAGAGATACCGATCCCCTGCTGTCCGCGGGACTGCTCGCGGGCGTGAAAGCGCGAACCGTAGAGGAGTTTCCCGAAGACCTTCGGGAGCGATTCTTTCGTGAGTCCCGGACCGTTGTCCTCGACGATCAGGCGGTAGTAGTCGCCCGACTCCTGAATCTCGACGTAGATATCCGGGAGAATGCCCGACTCCTCGGCGGCGTCCAGCGCGTTGTCGACGGCCTCCTTGACGGCCGTGACGAGGCCCCGGGCACCGCTGTCGAAGCCGAGCATGTGCTTGTTCTTCTCGAAGAACTCGGCGATGGAGATCGCTTGCTGGCTCTCCGCCAGCTCCTCGGCGATCTCCGACTCCTCACCGAGTGTCGACTGGAACGACGTCATCGTTTCCCCATACTAACGGCGGGGGTAAAAGGTGTGTGCTACCGCAGTGAAAGTAAACTACTGCGGGTCGTTCTCCTCGTCAGCGTCCTCCGGTCTCGGAACGGACTCCCGACCCTCGATCGACGGCCAGTGCCAGGCGTCGGCGCGAACGACGCCCAAGAGGTTCTTCCGGCGCTTCGTCAGATCCTCGAGTGCGTCCTCGAACTCGTCGTCGTCGACGGTCGGAATCTCCTCCTCGCGGAGCCGGTCGAGATCCGGCGGCGGCGGCACCTCGTCGGACGGATCGATGAACGCGGTTTCGAGCGTGTCGAGGTAGCTGTCCGTGCTCGACCGGGCGTTCTCGACCAGCGCTGGATTGAGCTGGGCGTCTTCCTCGACGCCGTAGCGAAAGAGCGTCAGGGCTTCGTCGAAGATCGGGACGGCCATCGCCGAGGCGCGTTTGGCGCGTTCGCTGTGATAGTAGTGGAGGATCGGGTAGGCTTTGTGTTGATCCGCGAGGTGAGAGAGGTCCGAGGCGAGCGATTCCACGGGCAGGTCGAGGCCGCGAAACTCCTCGTCGGTCCAGCCGGCCCGGACGAACGCTTCGCTTCGCTCGCCGAGGCCGGTGACGCTGTTCGCGAACGCTCGCTTGTCCGAGACGGCGCCGAGAACCGTAAGCACGTAGGAGACCCCAAGCGTGATGAACGCCATTCCGGTGGCGGTCGTGAACGAACTCACGATCTCCCAGACGCTCCCCACCGGCGTGTAATCGCCGTTCCCGTTCGTGAACATCGTGTAGGCGACGTAGTAGAACCGGCCCGACCAGTCGGCGGCCTCCCCGGTCTGCGTGCTGATGAGGGCCGTTTCGTCGCCGGCGAAGAGGGAGGTCCAGCCGATCCAGAGCAGCGCGATCCACATCGCGAGCGTGAGCGCGAGAATGAGCGGACCGGCGACGCTCAGCGCTTTCGGATGGTCGCCGCTCACGATTCGGAGCCCGCGCCAGATTCCCGTCGTCAATCGACCCGAGAGCGGCCCGGACCCCCCGTCGACCCAGAGGGTCGTCCAGATGATGTCGACGATCACGGCCACCAGCACGACGATCCCGATCGCGAGATACAGCGGTCGCATTTTCTCGTGGTACGCGTCCCAGCCCCGTCAACGATACCCCGGTCACTGCGTGGGATTTTCGGTCGATCCGCGAACCGACCGTCGACGGACCGCGACGGTACGTTCATGTAATTCGTTCGCGAGTCGATGCGTATGCGCGAGTTTGCGTTCACGGTCGTCTACGAGCGCGGCGCGGACCACCTGATGGACGTCTTCATCGAGCATCCGAGACTGTACGCCCAGACGGTCTCCTGTCACGCGAGCGAAGACACGATGTGGCGGGTGGACGAGGTAACCGGGCCCCGAGACGCGCTCGAGGCGTACGACGAGCGACTCGACGGGATCGAGCGCTGCTCGAGTATTCGAGGGATGGGGGGCTGTCACGTCGACTGGACGTGCGAAACGCTCGCGAAACGCCCGACGAGCCGACTCATCTACTCGCGCCAGTCGGAAGGCGACGGCTGTCGGTCGATCCCGTATCTCGCGGCGAAACACCTCGGTGACGGCGTGCTGTGCAGGGCCGAACAGCACGGGAGTGAGTACCGGTGGCGACTCCTCGCCGAGGACGACACGGCGATGAGCGCGATCTACGACGAACTCGAGCGGAATCTTCGCGACGGACTCGAGCTCGCGTTCGAGCGCATCAGTCGGCCGGTCGAGTGGGACGCCGATCGCGTAACGGGTTCCGATCTCCCCTACGAGCAACGCGAGGCGCTCGAACTCGCCGTCGAACACGGCTACTACGACGCGCCGCGGCGGCTGTCCCTCCAGGAGATTGCCGACGCGGAGGGCATCCCGACGTCGACCCTCCAGTACCGACTGACCCGGGCCGAAGCGTGGCTTGCCAGGAGTTTCCTCTCGAACACGAAGAGAACACCGACGACGGGACCGGTGCCGACCGGAGACGACGATTAGCGGAGCCCGTCCGGCTGCCGGTTGGTATATTCCAAACGAGATTCCACCCGGGAGCGGCCGCTACGACGATCCGGAGATCGATCATGCGAACCGACGATAGCGGCGACGGATCCGGCGTATCGAGACGAAACTATCTGGGAGCCGGCGGATCTGCCCTGGCAGCAGTGGCGTTCGCGTCCACCGGCGCGGCCGCCGAGCGATCGGCGGACGACGACGAGAGCGAAGCGTCCGACTGCGTACTGATCCGCAACGGGACGGTCGTGACCGTCGATCCGGAACTCGGGGTCCTCCGGGACGCCGACGTGCTCGTCGAGAACGGGCGGATCGAGCGGGTCGAACGCGATATCGACGCCGGCGGCGTGGAAACGATCGACGCGAGCGACGCGATCGTGTGTCCCGGCTTCGTCAACGCTCATCTGCACACCTGGCAGGCGGGCGTTCGCGGGATCGCCGGGGACTGGTCGTTCCTCGAGTACCTCGACACGATGCTCGGCGAGATCAGCAGTCATTATACTCCCGACGACGCCTACATCGGCAACCTGTTCGGCGCGCTCGAGCAGTTGAACGCCGGGACGACGACCGTCCTCGACTGGTTTCACATCGCGAACTCGCCGGGACACACGAACCGGGCGATCGACGGCCTCGAGGACGCCGGCGTTCGGGCGGTGTTCGCCCACGGTCCGCCGGGCGACGACGGCGACACCTGGTGGGAGGAGAGCACGGAACCGCATCCCGACGATATCCGGCGGCTCCACGACGAGCGGTTCCCCGCGAACGACGGACTCCTCACCCTCGCGATGGGGATCCGCGGCCCCGACTACTCGACCGACGAAGTCGTGGCCCACGACATCGAACTGGCCCGCGAACTCGACGTTCCCGCGTCCATGCACATCGGCTCGCTCGGCCCGGGCGGCGTCGAGACGCTCGAGGAACTCGGGTTGATGGGCGACGACCTCAACTTCGTCCACGGCAACCGACTCGCCGAGGACGAGTTCAAGCTGATCGGCGACGCCGGCGCGTCGGTGTCGATAACCCCGGAGGTGGAGATGCAGATGGGAATGGGGATGCCGCCGCTTCGGGAAACCCTGGACGCGGGCGGCGTTCCGTCGATCGGCGTTGACATCGTCTCGAACGTCAGCGGTGACATGTTCACTCAGACCCGCACGGCGCTGCAGGTCCAGCGCGCGCTCGACAACCAGTCGACTGTCGAGGCGGGCGAGCAGGTGGGGGAACTGTCACTCACCGCGCACCAGGCCCTCGAGTTCGCGACGATCGAGGGCGCTCGAGCCATCGGCCTGGAGGACGAAATCGGCTCTCTGACCCCGGGGAAGCGGGCCGACATCACGCTGATTCGGACGGACGATATCAACACGACGCCGGTCCACGACCCGATCGAAACGATCGTCTTCCAGTCGGGCGTCGCCAACGTCGACACGGTGCTCGTCGACGGTCGCGTCGTCAAGCGGAAGGGCGAGTTGTACAACGAACCCGCACGACAGCAGCGGGATCGACTCGGCCGCTCCGGACGGCGGGTTCTGGAGGAAAGCGGCCTGGGAGACGACTAAATCGGAATCTCTGCGAGAATCGACCAGGACCACGGTGGAGACGGCTTCCGAGAAGTGCTATCGGTCCTCGTCGACGACCTCGGCCAGCACGTTCGCGATTTCCCGGTTCGTCTCCGGGCTGTAGTGGCCGCCCTCGCCGCGCTCGACGTACAGCGACTCGACGCCGTCGTCGGGATCGAGGTGGCGAGCCATGTCGATCGTCTCGAGGTCGTCGTACCGGTCGTCGAGGCGGTCCATCAGGTCACCGTAGATGGGGCCGTGTTCGGACTCGTACTTCGCGTACCGAAGCTGCTGAACCATCACGAACACCGGCGTGAACTCCTGTTCGTCGCCGTAGTCGACGAACTCCTCGATCAGAGCGTCGAACAGGGGTTCGTGGGTGTCGAACAGCCGCTCGTGGTACCGCACCCGCGGCTGCTCCATCCGCAGCGCCGACCGGGTCTGCGCCTGGTCGAAGTCGATTCCGGGAATCGGTTTACCGGTTCGTTTCTCGAACTCGATTCCGGCCTCGTACAGCGCGTACCGGATCTTCTCGGCGTCGTCGAGGAAGTCGGACGCGTACGGGAACGTTGCATGGTGTGGTTTGAACCAGTGATCGTAGTGGAAATCGTGCGTGCGCAGGAAGTCCGCCTTCGACTCGAGGTCGAGCAGGTCCTCCTTCTCGTCGACCGGACTCTCGATGCGCTCGAGCGCGCCGTTCTCGAGCGTGTATCGGGGTTTGACCGCGAGGATGTTGCCGAACTCCTGGTAGTGTTTCCACACCGAGAGGATCCGCGCGATCGAGGAGGCGGTGACGACCATGAAGACGTAGTCGGTCCGGTCCTCGGGGTACTTGCGCTCGAGGCGCATGAGCGCCTGATCGAGGCCGTAGTTGCCGCCGCCGTAGTTGCCGACGTGCGTGTCGAGTTCCTGGGCGAGGTAGTGCTGGAAGGTCTCGTCGTTGTCGACCTCCCGGCAGAAGCAGTAGGAGTCGCCGTACGTCGAGACCGTCACGTCGGCGTTTTCGTCCCGTTCCTTCGCGGGACAGACGCGGCTGGCGTACTCGTCGGTCGAGTACGTCACGACGCTGCGAACCTCCTCGCCGGGGAGGTGATCGCCGGTGTCCTTCTGCTTCTCGCGGTTCGGCTGGGGACACCAGCCCAGTTCGGCGTCGTAACTGCTGAACTTGTCGAGGAGTTCGCGGTCGATCTCCGGGAACTCCTCCGTCGCGACCGACGGGATCCGTTTGAGAGAGGTGTAGGAGGCGACCTCGAGGACGATCACGACGGCGAGAACTCCGACGATGAGAGCCACGAACGGTAGCATTCGGATCCTAC